>NZ_CP119862.1:2457725-3072156 GCF_029338175.1 Citrobacter enshiensis | reverse complement strand
CGTCAGGTCGGAATGGCAACGCTGGCAGTGCCGATTCACAGTGCGGAAGAGGCATTCAATCCAAACGCGGTGAAAGTGGTGCTGGACGCTGAAGGCTACGCGCTTTACTTCTCTCGTGCGACGATCCCCTGGGATCGCGACCGTTTTGCCAATAGCCGTGAGACCATTGGCGATACCTTCCTGCGTCATTTGGGGATCTACGGGTATCGTGCCGGATTTATTCGCCGCTATGTGAACTGGCAGCCAAGCCCTCTGGAACATATTGAGATGCTGGAGCAGCTTCGTGTGTTGTGGTATGGCGAAAAAATCCATGTTGCCGTTGCTAAAGAAGCCCCCGGTACTGGCGTAGATACTGCCGAAGACCTTGAGCGCGTTCGCGCTGAAATGCGTTAAGCTTCAATACCGACACTCCGCTCAGTTATGAGAGGGGTGTCGTACCGTTACGATTTTCCTCCACTTTTCTTTTCATCAATTGATCTCATCAGGGTGACATCTGTCCATGCGACGCTCATTATGAAAGCAGTAGCGTTTATGAGGGTAATCTGAAATGGAACAGCTGCGAGCCGAATTGAGTCATTTACTGGGTGAAAAACTCAGCCGTATAGAGTGCGTGAATGAAAAAGTAGATACGGCGCTGTGGTCACTGTATGACAGCCAGGGAAAACCGATGCCGCTCATGGCGAGAAGTTTCACCACGCCGGGTATGGCGCAACAGCTGGCGTGGAAAACGACCATGCTGGCGCGTAGCGGCACGGTGCGTATGCCGGTCATTTACGGCGTCATGACCCATGAAGAGCATCCCGGTCCCGATATTTTACTGCTGGAAAGGATGCGTGGCGTACCCGTTGAAGCACCAGCGCGCACGCCTGAACGGTGGGAACATTTAAAAGACCAGATTGTTGAAGGTTTGCTTTCCTGGCATCGTCAGGATAGCCGTGGCTGTGTGGGCGCGGTGGATAATACGCAGGAAAATATCTGGCCTTCCTGGTATCGTCAGCGTGTCGAAGTGTTATGGAGCACGTTAAACCAGTTCAACAATACGGGGTTAACGATGCATGACAAGCGCATTCTGTTCCGTACCCGGGAATGCCTGCCTGCGTTGTTTGAAGGATTTAACGACAATTGCGTACTGATTCACGGCAATTTCAGTTTGCGCAGTATGCTTAAAGATGCCCGCAACGATCAGCTTCTGGCGATGGTGGGACCGGGCGTGATGCTGTGGGCGCCACGCGAGTACGAGTTGTTTCGCTTGATGGACAACGCACTGGCGGAAGGGTTGCTCTGGCATTACCTGCAACGCGCGCCAGTTGCAGAATCCTTTATCTGGCGGCGTTGGCTCTATGTGTTGTGGGATGAGGTAGCGCAACTGGTTAATACAGGGCGTTTTAACCGCACTAACTTTGATCTGGCGACCAAATCACTCTTGCCCTGGCTTGCCTGACGAGCCTTTGAGCCACTGCCAGACTCGCCCTAATGTTTCATATCCGACGCGATCGCTGTGCATCAACCAGACGGGAGAAGGGATCGCGCGTTCCCACGGATTGAGCGGCGAATCAATCGCCAGCTGATTTGCCGGGGCCGGGAGCGGGTGAAGCCCTGCCTGCTGGAAGAAAATCATGGCGCGCGGTAAATGCGACGCGGAAGTGACCAGCAGGAACGGCGCATCGCCGATGGCCTGTTTAACGGCCGCCGCTTCTTCTTCGGTATCTTTGGGGCTATCCAGGGTGATGATATCACCTGGTGGTACACCGAGTGACTGCGCGACTCTGGCTCCGGCTTCAGCCGTACTGACATTATTCGTTTTTGCTCTTGCGCCGGTAAAAATCAGTTTTGAACCTGGATTGGCCAGCCAAAGCCGCACCCCTTCATTGAGACGCGGCAGGCTGTTGTTGATCAAGTTTGAACTTGGCGCCCACTGCGGATTCCATGTGTAACCGCCGCCCAGCACCACGACATACTCGACTTGTTGCGTGTTTTGCCAGGTGGGGTACTGGCTTTCGATCGGTTTCAGTAAGCGATCGGCAACCGGTTGTAGGCTTAACAGCAATAATGCCAACCAGCCCAGACTCAGGCACACCTTCCCGGTTTTTTGAAAGCGACTAAACCACACCAGCGCCAGTCCCACCCCCATGATCAAGAGCATGAGCGGGAGCGGCAGTATCATACCGCCAATCACTTTCTTCAGTGTAAAAAGCATCCTTTTTGGTTCCTTTTTTAACCATACAGCAGGGGATCTGCAGGGATATTACACCAGACAGGTTCATTCTCGGCGCGGCTGTGACAAAATAGCGGTTTTATCAGAGAACCCCTTTGTTCGCCTGTGGAGAGCCCGATGCGGGATCGCAATTTTGATGACATTGCAGAAAAGTTTTCCCGTAACATTTACGGAACCACCAAGGGGCAGTTGCGGCAGGCCATTTTGTGGCAAGACCTTGACCGTGTACTGGCGGAAATGGGTGAGCAAAAGCTGCACATCCTGGATGCTGGCGGTGGTGAAGGGCAAACCGCGATCAAAATGGCTGAACGGGGTCATCGGGTCACGCTATGCGATCTGTCCGGCGAAATGATTGCGCGCGCGCAACTGGCGGCAGAGGCGAAAGGCGTAAGCGGAAACATGCATTTTATACAATGCGCCGCTCAGGATGTTGCTTCACATTTGGAAAGCCCGGTTGATCTGATATTGTTTCATGCTGTGCTTGAGTGGGTCGCTGACCCCGTCAGCATGTTACAAACGCTTTGGTCTGTGTTACGTCCCGGCGGCGTACTGTCATTAATGTTCTACAATGCTAACGGCCTGTTGATGCACAACATGGTGGCAGGGAACTTTGACTACGTGCAAGTCGGGATGCCAAAACGTAAAAAACGTACGCTTTCGCCAGACTATCCGCGTGAACCGGGGCAGGTTTACCAGTGGCTGGAAGAGATTGGCTGGCAGATTACCGGCAAAACGGGTGTACGTGTGTTTCATGATTATCTGCGTGAGAAGCACCAACAGCGTGACTGTTATGAAATGTTAGTCGAATTAGAAACGCGCTACTGTCGGCAGGAGCCTTATATTAGCCTTGGCCGTTACATTCATGTCACCGCTCGCAAACCGCAGATGCAAGGATAACTTATGAGTGAATTTTCCCAGACAGTCCCCGAACTGGTTGCCTGGGCCAGAAAAAATGACTTCTCCATCGCGCTGCCGGTAGACAGACTTTCGTTCCTGCTGGCGGTGGCCACGCTCAACGGCGAGCGTCTGGACGGTGAGATGAGCGAAGGGGAACTGGTGGATGCATTCCGCCATGTCAGTGATGCGTTTGAGCAAACCAGCGAAACCATCGGCGTGCGCGCCAACAACGCGATCAACGATATGGTTCGTCAACGTCTGCTGAACCGCTTTACCAGTGAGCAGGCGGAAGGGAATGCCATATACCGCCTGACGCCGCTTGGGATCGGCATTACCGACTACTATATTCGCCAGCGTGAGTTTTCCACGCTGCGTCTCTCAATGCAGCTGTCCATTGTGGCGGGTGAATTGAAGCGTGCTGCAGATGCGGCGGGTGAAGGCGGCGATGAATTCCACTGGCATCGTAATGTCTATGCGCCGTTGAAATATTCCGTGGCTGAAATCTTCGACAGTATCGATTTGACGCAGCGCATTATGGATGAGCAGCAGCAGCAGGTGAAAGATGACATTGCCCAGTTGCTGAACAAGGACTGGCGCGCCGCGATTTCGAGTTGCGAAATGCTGCTGTCTGAAACCTCCGGCACGTTGCGCGAACTCCAGGATACGCTGGAAGCGGCGGGCGATAAGCTGCAGGCCAATCTGTTGCTCATTCAGGACGCCACAATGATGCGTGACGATCTGCATTTCGTCGACAGACTGGTTTTCGATCTCCAGAGCAAACTGGATCGCATTATTAGCTGGGGTCAGCAATCCATCGACTTGTGGATTGGCTATGACCGGCACGTGCATAAATTTATCCGTACCGCGATTGATATGGATAAAAACCGCGTCTTTGCTCAACGTTTACGTCAGTCCGTTCAGACCTATTTTGACGATCCGTGGGCGCTAACCTACGCCAATGCAGACCGCCTGCTGGACATGCGCGATGAAGAGATGGTCCTGCGCGACGAAGAGGTGACCGGGGAGCTGCCGCCGGATCTGGAATATGAAGAATTTAACGAAATTCGGGAACAGCTGGCGGCGATCATCGAAGAACAGCTGGCTATCTACAAATCCAGACAAGCACCACTGGATCTCGGTCTGGTGGTGCGCGAGTATCTGGCGCAATACCCGCGTGCGCGCCATTTTGACGTCGCGCGTATTGTTATTGATCAAGCGGTACGTCTTGGCGTAGCGCAAGCAGATTTCACCGGACTGCCGCCTAAATGGCAGCCGATTAATGATTACGGAGCCAAGGTACAGGCGCATGTCATTGACAAATATTGAACAAGTGATGCCGGTTAAGCTGGCGCAGGCGCTGGCAAACCCGTTATTTCCGGCGCTGGATAGCGCACTACGCTCGGGCAGACATATTGGTCTGGATGAACTGGATAACCATGCCTTTCTGATGGATTTTCAGGAATATCTGGAAGAGTTTTACAGCCGCTATAACGTTGAGTTAATTCGCGCGCCGGAAGGTTTCTTCTATCTTCGCCCGCGTTCCACCACGATTATTCCACGCTCCGTGTTGTCTGAGCTGGACATGATGGTCGGTAAAATCCTGTGCTATCTCTATCTCAGCCCGGAACGTCTGGCGAATGAAGGGATTTTTACCCAGCAAGAGTTGTACGACGAACTGCTGACGCTGGCTGACGAAGCCAAACTGTTGAAGCTGGTGAACAACCGCTCGACCGGTTCAGACGTTGACCGTCAGAAACTGCAGGAAAAGGTACGTTCGTCGTTAAACCGTCTGCGTCGCCTGGGGATGGTGTGGTTTATGGGCCACGACAGCAGCAAATTCCGCATCACCGAGTCGGTCTTCCGTTTCGGGGCGGATGTCCGTAGCGGCGACGATCCTCGTGAAGCGCAGCGCCGCTTAATTCGTGATGGCGAAGCGATGCCCGTCGAAAACCATCTACAGCTCAATGATGAGCCCGAAGAGAATCAGGCGGACAGTGGAGAGGAAGAATAATGATTGAACGCGGTAAATTTCGCTCACTAACGCTGATTAACTGGAACGGTTTCTTCGCTCGAACCTTTGATCTCGATGAACTGGTCACCACGTTATCCGGGGGCAACGGGGCAGGGAAATCCACCACCATGGCGGCGTTCGTTACGGCGCTTATCCCGGATCTGACCCTGCTGCACTTCCGTAATACCACAGAGGCCGGAGCGACCAGCGGATCGCGAGACAAAGGTCTGCACGGTAAGCTGAAAGCGGGCGTCTGTTACTCCATGCTGGATGTCCTCAACTCACGTCATCAGCGTGTGGTTGTGGGCGTCCGTTTGCAGCAGGTTGCCGGGCGTGACCGTAAAGTCGACATCAAGCCGTTCGCCATTCAGGGGCTGCCGATGTCGGTACAACCGACGCAACTGGTCACGGAAACCCTCAACGATCGCCAGGCTCGTGTGCTGACGCTTGCGGAGCTGAAAGAAAAGCTCGACGAGATGGAAGGCGTGCAGTTTAAGCAGTTCAACTCGATTACCGACTATCACTCGCTGATGTTCGATCTGGGCATTATTGCTCGCCGTCTCCGCTCCGCGTCAGACCGCAGTAAATTCTATCGCCTGATCGAAGCGTCACTTTACGGCGGTATCTCCAGTGCGATTACGCGCTCGCTGCGCGACTACCTGCTGCCGGAAAACAGCGGTGTACGTAAAGCATTCCAGGATATGGAAGCTGCGCTGCGTGAAAACCGTATGACGCTGGAAGCGATTCGCGTCACCCAGTCTGACCGCGACTTGTTTAAGCATCTGATCAGCGAAGCCACTAACTATGTGGCGGCTGATTACATGCGCCATGCTAACGAGCGGCGGGTCCATCTGGATAAAGCCCTTGAATATCGCCGTGAATTGCACACCTCACGTCAGCAACTGGCGGCGGAGCAGTACAAGCACGTCGATATGGCGCGTGAACTGGGCGAGCACAACGGTGCAGAGGGCGATCTGGAAGCCGACTATCAGGCGGCGAGCGATCACCTGAATCTGGTGCAAACGGCCCTGCGTCAGCAAGAAAAAATTGAACGTTACGAGGCGGACCTGGATGAATTACAGATCCGCCTTGAAGAACAAAATGAAGTGGTTGCCGAAGCGGTCGATCGTCAGGAAGAGAATGAAGCTCGTGCCGAAGCCGCAGAGCTGGAAGTGGATGAGCTGAAAAATCAGCTTGCCGATTATCAGCAGGCGTTGGATGTACAGCAAACGCGCGCCATTCAATACAACCAGGCGATTCAGGCACTTACCCGGGCTAAAGAAATTTGTCATCTGCCGGATTTAACGGCAGACAGTGCGGTGCAGTGGCTGGAAACCTTCCAGGCCAAAGAGCAGGAAGCGACGGAAAAACTGCTCTCGCTGGAACAGAAAATGAGTGTGGCGCAAACCGCGCACAGTCAGTTTGAACAGGCGTATCAGCTGGTGGTGGCGATCAATGGCCCGCTGGCGCGCGGTGAGGCATGGGATGTCGCGCGGGAACTGCTGCGCGACGGTGTTAACCAGCGTCATCTGGCGGAACAGGTTCAGCCGTTGCGTATGCGTCTGAACGAACTGGAACAGCGTCTGCGTGAACAACAGGAAGCCGAACGCCTGTTGGCTGAGTTTTGTAAGCGTCAGGGTAAGCATTTCGATATCGACGAACTGGAAGCTTTGCATCAGGAACTGGAAGCACGCATCGCCGACCTTTCTGACAGCGTGTCGAATGCACGCGAACAGCGGATGACGCTGCGCCAGGAGCAGGAACAGGTTGAGTCGCGTATTCAGCATTTGATGCAGCGAGCCCCCATCTGGCTGGCGGCGCAAAATAGCCTGAACCAGTTGTGCGAGCAGAGCGGCGAAGAGTTTACCTCCGGCCAGGATGTGACCGAGTATCTGCAACAATTGCTCGAACGCGAACGTGAGGCGATTGTTGAGCGCGACGAAGTTGGCGCGCGTAAAAACGCAGTTGATGAAGAGATTGAACGCTTAAGCCAGCCGGGCGGCTCGGAAGATCAGCGTCTGAATACGCTGGCCGAACGTTTTGGCGGCGTGCTGTTGTCCGAAATTTATGATGACGTCAGCCTCGAAGATGCGCCGTACTTCTCCGCGCTGTATGGGCCTTCGCGTCATGCGATCGTGGTGCCGGATCTGTCTCTCATCAGCGAACAGCTGGAAGGACTGACGGATTGCCCTGAAGATCTCTATTTTATCGAAGGTGACCCGCAGTCGTTTGATGACAGCGTCTTTAGCGTCGATGAACTGGAAAAAGCGGTAGTGGTAAAAACGGCCGCGCGCCAGTGGCGCTACTCCCGCTTCCCGGAAGTGCCGATCTTCGGGCGCGCGGCGCGTGAAAACCGTATTGAAAACCTGCACGCCGAGCGCGAAGGGCTTTCCGAACGTTTCGCCACGCTCTCTTTTGATGTACAGAAAACCCAGCGCCTGCATCAGGCGTTCAGCCGTTTTATCGGCAGCCACTTAAGCGTTGCCTTTGACGCTGACCCGGAAGCGGAAATTCGCCAGTTGAATGGCCGCCGTGTTGAACTGGAACGCGCGCTGACCAATCATGAAAATGAAAATCAGCAGCAACGTGTTCAGTTTGAACAGGCCAAAGAGGGCGTTTCCACCCTGAACCGCTTGTTGCCGCGCCTGAGTCTGCTGAGTGATGAAACGCTGGCGGATCGCGTTGATGAAATTCAGGAGCGCCTGGATGAAGCGCAGGAAGCCGCGCGTTTTGTGCAGCAGCACGGTAACCAGCTGGCTAAACTGGAACCTATCGTTTCTGTTCTGCAGAGCGACCCGGAACAGTTTGAGCAGTTAAAAGAAGACTATGCGTATTCTCAGCAGGTGCAGCGTGATGCGCGTCAGCAGGCCTTTGCGCTGAGCGAAGTGGTACAGCGTCGTGCGCACTTTGGCTACTCCGACTCGGCGGAAATGCTCAGCGGCAACAGCGATCTGAATGAGAAGCTGCGTGAACGTCTGGAGCATGCTGAAGTTGAGCGAACCCGTGCTCGCGAAGCATTGCGTGGACACGCCGCGCAGCTGGGTCAGTACAACCAGGTTCTGGCGTCGTTGAAAAGTTCGTACGACACCAAAAAAGAGCTGCTTAACGATTTGCAGCGCGAATTGCAGGATATCGGCGTTCGTGCCGACAGCGGCGCGGAAGAGCGTGCCCGCATTCGTCGTGATGAGCTGCATGCGCAGCTGAGCAACAACCGCGCACGTCGTAACCAGCTGGAAAAAGCGTTGACCTTCTGCGAAGCGGAAATGGACAACCTGACCCGCAAACTGCGCAAGCTTGAGCGTGATTATCATGAAATGCGTGAGCAGGTGGTGACCGCGAAAGCAGGATGGTGTGCCGTCATGCGGATGGTGAAAGACAATGGCGTTGAGCGTCGTCTTCACCGTCGCGAACTGGCTTATCTGTCGGCGGATGAACTCCGTTCCATGTCGGATAAGGCGCTCGGTGCGCTGCGCCTGGCCGTGGCGGATAACGAACATCTGCGCGATGTTCTGCGGATGTCTGAAGATCCGAAACGTCCTGAGCGTAAAATTCAGTTCTTCGTGGCGGTCTATCAACACCTGCGCGAACGTATCCGCCAGGATATCATCCGTACTGACGATCCGGTTGAAGCCATTGAACAAATGGAAATCGAACTGAGCCGCCTGACGGAAGAGTTGACCTCCCGCGAACAGAAACTGGCGATCAGTTCACGCAGCGTGGCGAACATTATTCGCAAGACTATCCAGCGTGAGCAGAACCGTATTCGCATGTTGAACCAGGGATTGCAGAGCGTTTCCTTCGGTCAGGTCAACAGCGTGCGTCTGAACGTCAATGTTCGCGAAACCCATGCCACGTTGCTGGATGTTCTTTCTGAGCAGCATGAACAGCATCAGGATCTGTTTAACAGCAACCGCCTGACCTTTTCCGAAGCGTTGGCGAAGCTGTATCAGCGTCTGAATCCGCAGATCGATATGGGGCAGCGTACGCCGCAGACGATTGGCGAGGAGCTCCTGGATTACCGTAACTACCTGGAAATGGAAGTCGAAGTTAACCGTGGGTCTGACGGTTGGTTGCGAGCCGAATCCGGCGCCTTGTCTACCGGTGAAGCGATCGGTACCGGGATGTCCATTCTGGTGATGGTAGTACAAAGCTGGGAAGATGAAGGACGCCGACTGCGCGGAAAAGACATCTCCCCATGCCGTCTGCTGTTTCTTGATGAAGCGGCCCGTCTGGATGCGCGTTCCATTGCAACCCTGTTCGAACTGTGCGAACGCTTGCAGATGCAACTTATCATCGCGGCGCCAGAAAACATCAGTCCGGAGAAAGGCACCACCTACAAACTGGTGCGTAAGGTCTTCCATAATACGGAACACGTTCATGTGGTCGGGTTGCGTGGTTTTGCCCCGCAATTACCCGAGACCCTTCCCGGGACCGAAGACGCCTCATCGCAGGCAAGCTAGATGAAAAGGGCGGCTGAAAGGCCGCCTTTTCCTTTTCAGAAAACAGCAATGTTGAGTGAAATATCTTTAAACTTCTTTACATTAGGTCAGGCAAAAACTTTTTGATGTTTATATACTGAAGGTAAGCCTGACGAGTAAGCAGGCTTGCTCGTCATACTTCCGTGTGTATTGGCGTTAAGCAGACGGTCTTGCAATGTAAAGTATGATTAAGAAAACAGGGGGCAAGGGATGTTGCTTAATAAAATATGTGGTCGTCGACTCTCGGCAATCAGTTTATGCCTGGTCGTAATATTTGCTCCACTGTTTAGTGTGCAGGCCGACGAGCCTGAAATGATTCCAGGCGACAGTTCCGCCACGCTCAGCGAACAGCCTACCGCGTTGTCGCAGCCGCAAGCCCAGTCGCCCGTCACTGCGATGATGGCCGGGATTCAACCTCTTCCAGAAGGCGCCGCAGATAAAGCCCGCGCCGAAATACAATCGCAATTACCGTCCGGGTATACACCGGTATACATGAATCAGCTCGAGCTTCTGTACGCGGCGCGAGAGATGAAACCGATGTGGGAGAACCGCGAGGCGGTAAAAGCGTTCCAACAGCAACTGGCCGAGGTTGCGATTGCCGGATTTCAGCCGCAGTTTACCACCTGGGTTGCATTGCTGACCGACCCTTCGGTGACGGGCCTCGCACGGGATACCGTCCTCTCCGACGCGATGATGGGGTATCTCCATTTTATCGCCAACATTCCGGTGAAAGGCACACGTTGGCTGTATAGCGATAAACCCTATGCGCTGACTACGCCGCCCATTTCGGTCATTAACCAGTGGCAGGTCGCGTTGGAAAATGGCCAGCTCGCCCCGTTTGTGACGAGTCTGGCACCTCAGCACCCTCAGTACGCGGAGATGCATAGCGATTTGCTGAAGCTGGTGACGGATTCCCGCCCGTGGCCGCAGTTGAGCAGCACCGCCACGCTGCGCCCCGGTCAATGGAGTAATGACGTCCCTGCGCTGCGGGAGATTTTACAGCGGACAGGTATGCTGGACGGTGGGCCAAACATCACCTTTGCCTGGCGATGAAACGCCAGCTAATGCGGTGGTCAGTCCTTCCGCTGTTGCCGTTGCCGTTTGACTCGCGAACCGGCAGCGCGCAAAACACTTCCGCAACGCAAATCGGCTCCCGCCGTTTACGATCGTGAACTGGTTGAGGCCGTTAAACGTTTTCAGGTGTGGCAGGGGCTGGGGGCTGATGGCTCCGTGGGTCCGGCAACCCGCGACTGGTTAAACGTGACCGCCGCTCAACGTGCGGGTGTCCTGGCGCTGAACATTCAGCGTCTGCGGCTACTGCCGGGTGAATTATCCACCGGTATTATGGTGAATATTCCTGCCTATTCACTGGTGTATTACCAGAATGGCAATCAGGTATTGGCATCACGCGTTATTGTTGGCCGTCCCGATCGCAAAACGCCGATGATGAGCAGCGCATTGAATAACGTGGTCGTTAACCCGCCGTGGAATGTCCCGCCGACGCTGGCGCGTAAAGACATCCTACCGAAACTGTGGAACGACCCTGGTTATCTGGAGCGTCACGGTTATACCGTGATGCGTGGCTGGAACAGCAAACAGGCGATCGATCCCTGGCAGGTCGACTGGGGGACCATTACCGCATCAAATCTTCCGTTCCGCTTCCAGCAGGCACCGGGCGCGCGCAATTCATTGGGGCGCTATAAATTCAATATGCCCAGTTCTGAAGCGATTTATCTGCACGATACGCCAAACCACACGTTGTTCCAGAAGGATACACGAGCGCTCAGTTCTGGATGTGTACGTGTGAATAAAGCGTCGGAGCTGGCGAATATGCTGCTGCAGGATGCGGGGTGGAATGACACCCGCATCTCCGATGCTCTGAAGCAAGGTGATACTCGGTATGTCAACATTCGTCAAAATATTCCGGTTAATCTCTATTACTTGACGGCGTTCGTCGGTGCTGATGGGCGCACCCAGTATCGTACAGATATTTACAATTATGATCAGACCGGGCGATCCAGTGCACAGATCATGTCAAAAGCAGAACAATTAATCAGGTAAATGAAGACGTTCTGCTTAATTTGTTGTCGTAATATTCAGCTGCAACGGGGCCGATTGGCTGCAGGCCCCGTCGTTGCTGGGGATGGGCGATCTTGACGTCGGCTTTTTTGCCAGTTAAGGTGCCCTTCGTGCGCCAGAAGTGCATATTAACGATAACATTTACCTGTAGACCTGATTATCATGGACAAATTCAACGCTAATCGCCGCAAATTGCTGGCGTTAGGTGGTGTTGCCCTCGGTGCAGCCATCTTGCCCACGCCTACGTTTGCAACCCTCTCTACCCCTCGTCCGCGCATTCTGACACTCAATAATCTCCATACCGGAGAGTCGATAAAAGCGGAGTTTTTCGATGGCAGAGCCTATATTCAGGATGAATTAGCAAAACTTAATCATTTTTTCCGTGATTTTCGCGCGAATAAAGTGAAGTCCATCGACCCAGGATTGTTTGACCAGCTCTTTCGCCTTCAGGGGCTCTTAGGAACCCGTAATCCCGTACAGCTCATCTCGGGTTATCGTTCGGCTGATACCAATAACGAATTACGCGCGCGCAGCCGTGGTGTAGCGAAAAAAAGCTATCACACGAAAGGGCAGGCAATGGATTTCCATATTGAAGGCGTTTCATTGAGTAATATTCGCAAAGCTGCGTTATCTATGCGCGCAGGTGGTGTAGGATACTACCCACGCAGTAACTTTGTGCATATTGACACCGGTCCGGCACGGCACTGGTGATCCACAGGCTTAACGAAACAGGAGCAGTATGAACTATCGTATTATTCCGGTCACCGCATTCGCCCAGAATTGTTCATTGATCTGGTGTGAGCAAACCCGTCTGGCCGCGCTGGTCGATCCCGGCGGCGATGCAGAGAAGATCAAACGTGAAGTGGATGCCAGCGGCGTTACGCTCACGCAAATTCTTCTCACGCATGGTCATCTTGATCATGTCGGTGCGGCGGGTGAACTGGCTGAGCATTATGGCGTGCCTGTGATCGGCCCGGAAAAAGAAGATGAGTTCTGGCTGCAGGGTTTACCGGCACAAAGTCGCATGTTTGGCCTCGGAGAGTGTCAGCCACTGCACGCCTGACCGTTGGCTGAATGAAGGCGATCGTGTGAGCGTAGGGAATGTGACTTTACAGGTGTTGCATTGCCCGGGCCACACGCCAGGTCACGTGGTCTTCTTTGATGAACAATCGCAGTTACTGATTTCTGGTGATGTGATTTTCAAAGGCGGCGTTGGGCGCAGCGATTTCCCGCGTGGGGATCACAATCAGCTGATCGATTCGATTAAACGTAAATTGTTGCCGCTGGGTGACGATGTGACATTTATCCCCGGACACGGCCCGCTTTCTACGCTGGGCAATGAACGGTTGCATAATCCGTTCCTGCAGGACGAAATGCCTGTCTGGTAACCGCATAAAAAAGCCCGCGCATTGGACTGTACCCCAAAAGTTGGACACCCAACTGAGTAAGGTGCAGTTTTTTATGGCAAAGCCAAAATATTCCCTCGAAACCAGAATAGCTGTAGTCAATCACTACCTTGCCGGAAACGATGGAACACATCGTAACGCTGAACGTTTTGGTGTTGAAGAACAATCAGTGCGACGCTGGGTAAGTAGCCTGGCAACTCCATGGTATTGATGGCATAACCTGGAAAAATAACCGCCATTCTCCAGCGTTCCGGATGGCTGTTGTCCAGACTGTTACTCAATGAAGAACTTTCAATGCGTGAAGCTGCCGCACGGTTTAATATCTCAATGAAACCGTTGTCCGGCACTGGGTGAATGTCTACAAAGACGCAGGTGAGAAAGGACTTCTGAGCATAAAACATGGCCGGAGCAAGGACATGACAAAACCCCAAAAAACACTTCCACTTACCGATGCTGCACTGGAAAAGTATATCTCCCGAAGAACTGCGGGCTGAACTCCGTTACCTGCGAGCAGAGAATGCCTATCTAAAAAAGCTGAAGGCCTTAGTTCAAAGCGAGAAAAACGGCAGAAAGCCGCAATAATCAGTGAGCTAAGGCTGGAGTATGCGCTCAGTGACCTTCTCGCGTGCAGCGGATATGTCCCGCGTACGTGGTATCACAATATGAATGCGCTGAAGCGAGGTGGACAGGCATGCAGGGCTGAAAGACAAAATCAGAGAGATTTACCACTATCACAAAGGGCGCTAATGGCTACCGCAGGGATCACGCTCTCACTGAGAAAACAGGGGGGTGCTGGTAAACCATAAAACAGTGCAGCGGCTGATGACAGCGTTGTCGCTCCGGTCTCTGATAAGGGTGAAGAAATATCGAGACCCTGGAAAGGGGAAGCGGGCAAGCAGCGCCCAATATCCTGAGTCGGAACTTCGGTGCCTCAAAAGCCAACGAAAAATGGGGTTACGGATGTTACAGAGTTCTCGGTGCAGGGTAAAAAAACTGTACCTGTCGCCGGTTCTCGATCTGTTTAAACCGGAGATTATCTCCCTACAGCCTGTCGGAAAGGCCGGTGATGGAGATGGTTAATACGATGCTGCACGATGCGTTCTCGAAGCTCAGCCCAGAAGACACCCCGTTGTTGCACTCGGATCAGGGCTGGCATTATCGAATGGCTGGTTATCAGGTCAGGTTAAAGGCACAGGGCATGACGCAAAGTATGTCGCGCAAAGGAAACTGCCTGGATAATGCGGTGATGGAGAACTTCTTCGGTACGTTGAAATCGGAGTGTTTTTATCTGGGTCAGTTCAGCAGTGTCAAAGAACTAAGGAAAGCGATAGAGGACTATATCCATTACTACAACAACGAACGGATAAGCCTGAAATTAAAAGGCCTGAGTCCGGTAGAATACCGAACCCAGGCCCTGAAAGCCGCTTAACATGAACTGTCCAACTTTATGGGGTCAGTCCACATTGCGGGCTTTGTTTTTTCCGTCTGTTTTACAGCACGGCAACGATGGCTTCGCACAGCGGCGCCATGTTATCTGGCGTCATGCCTGCCACGTTAACACGACCAGAAGCCACAGCGTAGACACCAAACTCTTCACGCAGACGCAGCACTTGCTCTTTGGTCAGACCGCTGAACGAGAACATGCCGTTTTGTTTGATGATGAAGCTGAAGTCGCGGTTCGCGCCTTTCTCTTGCAGGGTATTCACGAACAACAGACGCATACGCTGAATACGTTGGCGCATATCGGTCAGTTCTTGTTCCCAGATAGCACGCAGAGCGTCGTTGCTCAGAATGGTCGCTACTACCGATGCGCCGTGCGCCGGTGGGTTGGAGTAGTTTGCGCGAATAACGGACTTCATCTGGCTGAAAGCACGGTCAACGGTTTCAGCATCCGCCGCTACCAGCGTGCAGGCACCGACGCGTTCGTTATACAGGCCAAAGTTTTTGGAGTAAGAACTCGCGACGATCAGTTCTTTATGCAGCCCGGCGAAAGCGCGCAGACCTTCCGCATCTTCTTCCAGACCACGGGCAAAGCCCTGATAAGCGAAGTCAAACAACGGCAGCCATCCTTTCTCAACGGAAAGCTGAGCCAGCGTTTGCCATTGTTCAAGCGTAGGATCAATACCGGTTGGGTTGTGGCAGCAGCCGTGGAACAGAACGACATCGCCCGCCTGAGCGTCACTCAGGCTACTCAGCAGTGCGTCAAAGTCCAGGCAATGGTTTTCTGCGTCGTAATACGCGTATTCACGCACTTCCAGACCGGCGGAATTAAAGACGCTCTTATGGTTTGGCCAGCTCGGATTGCTCACCCATACGCGTTTGGCCGCGGTATTTTTTGCCAGGAAATCAGCAGCAACACGCAGAGCGCCTGTACCACCCGGGGTTTGCGCAGTGCGAGCTCGTTTGTCGTTGATCAGGGCGTTACCTTTGCCAAATAACAGTTCCTGAGTGCAATGGCCAAACTCCGGAATACCGTCAATGCCGAGGTAGTTTTTCGTCGTTTCATTTTCGAGTAAATATTGCTCGGCTTTTTTAACGCTGGTTAGCACCGGCGTTTTGCCAGTCTCATCTTTATAGACACCGATACCCAGGTTAATTTTCCCAGGACGGTCATCGGCACGAAACAGATCGGCCAGACCCAGAATGGGGTCGGCAGGGGCGGCGGTAATGTTCTCAAACATGACGAGGTTCCATTGTAGTTACAGAAGGGAAATCCGTAATCAGGTTAACGGTAGATTTACAAAATGCCAACTGTTAGTGACAAAAAGCCTGATTGTTTTTAGAAGACACGAGAATTTGCTGGCAGACATAAAAAAACAGGACCGAAGTCCTGTTTTTTAGGCATTTAACAAAGAGGTCTGCTATTAGAACTGGTAAACGATACCGACAGCAACGGTGTCGTCTGAGCCGATACCCAGTTCGTTGTCAGAATCGATCTGGTTGATGATGTAGTCGACGTAGGTGGACATGTTTTTGTTGAAGTAGTAGGTTGCGCCCACTTCGAAGTAGTTCACGAGATCAACATCGCCGATGCCTTCGATATCTTTACCTTTAGATTTGGTATAAGCGATGGACGGACGCAGACCGAAGTCGAACTGATACTGAGCAACCAGCAGGACGTCTTCAGTTTTGTTAGCATAACCATTAAGGCCATTGAGGCCGTTAGAAATACGGGTTGCGTTATGAGTTTCGCTGTAGTTAGCCGCCAGGTAGATGCTGTTCGCATCATACTTCACGCCAGCTGCCCACTGTTCAGCTTTCCCGCCACCGTTAGCGTAAGTCAGCGCGTCCTGAGCGTTGGTGCGGTCTGCAGCGCCATAAGCACCGACGACACCGAAGCCTTCATATTCATAGCTGATTGAACCACCAACACCATCACCGTTAGAGCGACGAACATCGCTGTCACGCTCGTTTTTACCCAGGTACTGTACAGCGAAGTTCAGACCGTCAACCAGACCGAAGAAGTTGGCGTTACGGTAAGTCGCCAGACCGCCGTTACGCTGAGCGAAGAACATGTCAGATGCGGCGGTATCACCACCAAACTCTGGCAGCATATCGGTGTAGCCCAGTGCATCGTAAACTACGCCGTAGTTACGACCGTAGTCGAAAGAACCATAGTCGCCGTATTTCAGACCCGCGAAGGCCAGACGGGTTTTGTTACCGTCTTGAGCGTCGCTACCGCCTTCGGAGTTGTTACCGGCAAAGTTATATTCCCACTGACCGTAACCGGTCAGATCGGAGTTGATCTGTGTTTCCCCTTTGAAACCAAGACGGGCATAAGTTTCGTCGCCGTTGCCGCCGTAACTGTTTTTGCCATTGTCTTTAGAAAAATAACGTAAACCTACGGCTTTACCGTACAGGTCCAGCTTATTGGCATCTTTGTTGTAGATTTCGGCTGCGTTTGCGGTACCAGCTGCCAGCAGTGCAGGGATAACCACTGCCAGGATGTTGCGCTTCATCATTATTTATTACCCTCATTGGTTTTTATATGACACCTGCCACTGCCGTCAATAAATTCTGTCAATAATAATTTACGGAACTATTGATGAGAGTTTGGTGTCTTTATGTGTCTGACAGGCATCTTTCCATTCAAACTACCGTTTCGCTACAGCGAAAATGCTACAAAGATAAAGATTTTGTTTCGAAACGAAAAAGTGTGTAACAAAATATTAAATTCGATGAACTTTGTGAACGGCGTCAAATTTCAGCGCCATTTCGCGATTTGAAACGGCATTTTTAATTCTATTTATATGATTTTCTTATATTTAATTTAGATAAGGCGGGGTGTTTTCACGTGAGTGACCCGTTGATAAGGTGACTTGCATTTGAATTGAGGACGTCTGGACTTCTAAATTGAAGGTTAAAAAATATGCTATAAGCTAAGAGAAAACTCATCTTCAACATAAAATTGCATGTATTTTATTCATAAATATTACAGGGAAATATCACGTAACAAGAATGTGGGCTTTGCGGGGTTGCTATTAGATTTGATTACTTCTTGCTCACAAAACTTGACAATTGCACAGAGAAAAAAGGCCAGCGATGCTGGCCTTTAAAGGTGACAGGTGATTAGAAACTGGCGTTACGAGGTGTACGCGGGAACGGAATCACATCACGGACGTTTTGCACGCCAGTCACATACGCGATAAGACGTTCGAAGCCCAGACCGAAACCTGAGTGCGGAACAGTACCGTAGCGACGCAGATCGCGATACCACCAGTAATCTTCTTTGTTCAGCCCCATTTCTGCCATACGCGCATCCAGCACATCGAGACGCTCTTCACGCTGAGAACCGCCAATAATTTCGCCGATACCCGGCGCCAACACATCCATTGCGGCCACGGTTTTACCGTCTTCGTTAAGGCGCATATAGAACGCCTTAATGTCTTTCGGGTAGTTTTTAACGACCACAGGGGCTTTAAAGTGTTCTTCAGCAAGGTAACGCTCATGCTCGGAAGACAGATCCACGCCCCAGAACACCGGGTTTTCAAATTTCTTACCGCAGTTTTCCAGAATGGTCACCGCATCGGTGTAATCAACCTGAGCAAAATCAGCTTCGATGAAACGTTCCAGACGGGAAACGGCGTCTTTGTCGACACGCTCAGCAAAGAACTTCATATCATCCGCACGTTCTTCCAGTACGGCCTTGAACGCGTATTTCAGCATGGCTTCAGCCAGGCCTGCGACGTCGTTCAGATCGGCAAACGCCACTTCCGGCTCCAGCATCCAGAACTCAGCCAGATGGCGGCTGGTGTTGGAGTTTTCTGCACGGAAAGTCGGTCCAAAGGTATAGATTTTGGACAACGCACAGGCGTACGTTTCACCGTTTAACTGACCGGAAACGGTCAGGAACGCTTCTTTACCAAAGAAGTCTTTGTCGAAATCGACTTTGCCCTGATCGTTACGCGGCAGGTTTTCCAGATCCAGCGTAGAAACGCGGAACATTTCACCCGCGCCTTCCGTATCGGAAGCCGTGATCAGCGGCGTGGATACCCAAAAGAAACCCTGCTCGTGGAAAAAACGATGCAGCGCTTGCGCCAGGGTATGACGTACACGCGCTACCGCACCAATCATGTTAGTACGCGGACGCATATGCGCGACTTCACGCAGGTATTCAATGCTGTGACGTTTTGCCGCCATCGGATAGGTGTCTGGATCTTCAACCCAACCGGTCACTTCGACTTTGGTGGCCTGGATTTCAAAACTTTGTCCCTGACCTGGCGACGCAACGACATGGCCCGTTACAACCACCGAGCAACCGGTCGTCAGACGTAAAACGTCTTCATTGTAATTGGGCAGAGAATTATTGATGACAGCCTGTACAGGATCAAAGCAGGAACCGTCATAAACGGCGAGGAAGGAGATGCCAGCTTTTGAATCTCGGCGGGTACGTACCCATCCGCGCACGGTGACTTCGCTGTCAACGGCTACACGGCCCTGGAGTACGTCGGCAACAGGCGCAACGCTCATAATATTCTCTCTGTTAATAGTCGGAAAAAATAAACACTTGTCCACCCTGATTGGGGGGATACCTATGTTACCTGGCATCTGCAATCAGACAAGCAGAATTCACAGGCAAAGTGAAAGATTTCGGAAATAAACAATAAATAAAGGGAGCCAAAACGGCTCCCTGGGGTGATTAACTGGCTTTTTTGATATGCGGAAGGTCGAACGCTTTACGCAGTGCGCGCACAAACGCTTTGTCATGACAGATGGTTTTACCAGGGCTGTCTGACAATTTGGCCACGGGTTTACCGTTGCATTCCACCAGCTTAATGACAATATTCAGCGGCTTCACTTGCGGTAAGTCGCAAGTCAGGCGCGTGCCAATGCCAAAACTGAGCTGAACGCGTGATGCGAAGTGACGATAAAGATCGACCGCTTTTTTCAGATCAAGATTGTCTGAGAAGACCAGCGTTTTGGTCAGCGGGTCAATCCCCAGTTTTTCATAATGGGCGATCGCTTTTTCGCCCCACTCAACGGGATCGCCAGAGTCATGGCGCAACCCTTGATAGCGGGTCGCGAACTCCATACCAAAATCGCGTAAAAACGCGTCCATGGTGATGCAGTCGGTGAGCGCGATGCCGAGCTGGTCAGGATATTCATTCAGCCAGGCCGCGAGAGCAGCACGCTGACTGGTGGCCAGATCCGGGCTAATTTGCTGGTGCGCCTGGAACCACTCATGCGCCTGCGTGCCCATCGGGGTGAGGGACAACCGGCGAGCGAGGTCGTAGTTACTGGTACCGACAAACCACTGCTCCTGCTGGAGGCGCTCGACGATCGCCTGTTGCACCTCGCGCGAGAAACGGCGGCGAGTGCCAAAATCCATCAGATGGAAGCGGGACATATCGAGATCGGCGGTTAAAGCAGAGAAATCGACTAGCTTACTTTCCAGCGCATCAAGCGCTTGCGCCACGCCAACCTCTGGCGAACGATACCGGTGCACCAGTTCACTGATCACCGCCAACAGCGGGACTTCCCACATGATGACTTCACGCCACGGGCCGGTTAAGCGGATATTCAACTTACCGTTATCATTCGTGACGCTCACCTGTTCGGGGTTGTAGCGGAAATCCCGTAACCAGTTAAGGTAATCAGCATTAAAGAAGGGCAGGTTGGAGAGCCATGTAAACTCGTCCTCCTGAAGTTGCAGGTGCTGCATCGCATCCACCTGCTCGCGAATTGCATCTGCATAAATACCCAGCAGGTCGTCGCCGCGGCAACGAAACTCCGCCGCTACGTGAACATCGTAGTAGCGGTGAAAAACGGCTTGCTGCATATGCAACTTATAAGCATCTGTATCCAGCAGCGAGTGCAGAACAGGAGAAGCGAATTGTGTCATAGGTGCGCAGTAGCATCCTCTCACGGGAGCGTTTAGTACAATAAACAACTAAGAAAACCGCTGGAGTATACCTTGTTTAGCGATTTATTGAACCCCGATCACAACATAAGCGCTCTTTGGGGTCGAGTACATTTCGTGCCTCGTGTTATAAAAATGTAGCAAAAAGGGTGTTTGTGCCTGAAAAGATGAACATTCTGCGTAGCGTGATTTACACAACAGGAATAGACTGGAGTCGAGACTCTACAGAAGATGCTAAAGGTTTTTTTATGACACAACAGCCACAAGCCAAATACCGTCACGACTATCGTGCACCGGATTACCAGATTACTGATATTGATTTGACCTTTGACCTGGATGCTAAAAAAACCGTGGTCACTGCCGTGAGCCAGGCTGTTCGTCATGGCGCGTCGGATGCTTCGCTTCGCCTTGATGGCGAAGACCTGACGCTGGTGTCAATCCACGTGAACTCTCTGCCGTGGACAGCGTATAAAGAAGAAGAGGGCGCGCTGATCCTCAGCGACTTGCCAGAGCGTTTTACCCTGCGCATTGTCAATGAAATCAGTCCGGCGGCGAATACCGCGCTGGAAGGGTTATACCAGTCCGGTGATGCGTTATGTACTCAGTGCGAAGCGGAAGGCTTCCGTCATATTACCTGGTATCTCGACCGTCCGGACGTGCTGGCGCGTTTTACCACCAAAATCATTGCTGATAAAAGCAAATATCCGTTCCTGCTCTCCAACGGCAACCGTGTTGCGCAGGGCGAGCTGGAAAACGGGCGTCACTGGGTACAGTGGCAGGATCCCTTCCCGAAACCTTGCTATCTCTTTGCGCTGGTCGCCGGTGATTTCGACGTACTGAGCGATACCTTCACCACCCGCTCCGGGCGGAAAGTGGCGCTGGAGTTGTACGTTGATCGCGGTAATCTGGATCGTGCGCCGTGGGCGATGACGTCGCTGAAAAATTCTATGAAGTGGGATGAAGAGCGCTTTGGTCTCGAATATGACCTCGACATCTATATGATTGTCGCCGTCGACTTCTTTAATATGGGCGCGATGGAGAATAAAGGGCTTAACATCTTTAACTCCAAATACGTGCTGGCGCGTACTGATACCGCCACCGATAAAGATTACCTCGACATTGAGCGCGTCATCGGACACGAATATTTCCACAACTGGACCGGTAACCGCGTGACCTGCCGCGACTGGTTCCAGTTGAGTCTGAAAGAGGGGTTAACGGTGTTCCGCGATCAGGAGTTCAGCTCCGATCTCGGCTCTCGCGCGGTTAATCGCATCAGTAATGTGCGCACAATGCGCGGTTTGCAGTTTGCTGAAGATGCCAGCCCGATGGCGCATCCCATCCGCCCGGATAGTGTCATCGAGATGAACAACTTCTATACCCTGACCGTTTACGAAAAGGGATCAGAAGTCATTCGCATGATCCATACCCTGCTGGGCGAAGCGAATTTCCAGAAAGGGATGCAGCTTTACTTTGAGCGCCACGATGGCAGCGCGGCGACCTGCGATGATTTCGTGCAGGCGATGGAAGATGCGTCAAACGTCGATCTCTCCCATTTCCGTCGCTGGTACAGCCAGTCCGGTACGCCGGTGGTCACCGTAAAAGACGACTACAACCCGGAAACCGAGCAGTACACGCTGACCATCAGTCAGCGTACGCCTGCAACGCCGGATCAGGCAGAGAAGAAACCGCTGCATATTCCGTTTGCTATCGAACTGTATGATAACAAAGGTAAAGTGATTCCGTTGCAGAAGGGTGGCCATCCGGTCAATGCCGTGCTCAATGTGACGCAGTCTGAACAGACTTTTGTCTTCGATAACGTCTACTTCCAGCCGGTTCCCGCGCTGCTTTGCGAATTTTCCGCGCCGGTGAAGCTGGAGTACAAATGGAGCGATCAGCAACTGACCTTCCTGATGCGTCACGCGCGTAATGATTTCTCCCGCTGGGATGCGGCGCAAAGCCTGCTGGCGACGTATATCAAGCTGAACGTTGCGCGTCATCAGCAGGGGCAACCGCTCTCTCTGCCGGTCCATGTCGCTGACGCCTTCCGCGCGGTACTTCTGGACGAGAAGATTGATCCCGCGCTGGCGGCTGAGATCCTGACGCTGCCTTCAGCCAATGAAATTGCAGAACTGTTTGAGGTCATCGATCCGGTAGCGATCGCCGCCGTGCGCGAAGCATTAACCCGCACGCTGGCGACGGAACTGGCCGATGAGTTCCTGGCGATTTATAACGCTAACCACCTTGATGAGTACCGGGTTGAGCATGCCGATATCGGCAAGCGCACGCTGCGCAACGCCTGTCTGCGTTTCCTGGCCTTTGGGGAAACCGAACTTGCGAATACGTTGGTGAGCCGACAGTACCAGAAAGCCAACAACATGACTGACGCGCTGGCAGCACTTTCTGCGGCGGTGGCGGCGCAACTACCGTGTCGCGACGCTCTGATGCAAGAGTACGACGATAAGTGGCATCAGGATGGGTTGGTGATGGATAAATGGTTCATCCTGCAATCCACAAGCCCCGCCGACAACGTGCTGGAGACGGTACGTGGCCTGCTGCAACACCGCTCCTTCACGCTGAGCAACCCGAACCGTATTCGTTCACTGATTGGCGCGTTTGCCAGCAGCAACCCGGCAGCGTTCCACGCCGAAGACGGCAGCGGTTATCAGTTCCTGGTCGAAATGCTGACCGAACTCAACAGTCGCAACCCGCAGGTGGCTTCACGGTTGATCGAACCGCTGATCCGACTGAAACGTTATGACGCCAAACGTCAGGCGAAGATGCGTGCGGCACTGGAGCAGTTAAAAGGTCTGGAGAATCTCTCCGGCGATCTGTTCGAGAAAATCAGTAAGGCGCTAGCCTGATAATTTGCCGGATGGTGACGTTAACGCGTCTTATCCGGCCCACAACTCACAGGTAGGCCGGATAAGCGACTGCGCCATCCGGCATTATCAGCCGTGTCGAAGAACCGGTTGCTCAGTGTATCCCCGTTGCATCACCCGGTTTAACACTTCTGCTTCAAGCTCTGCTAAACGTACCGAACCCCGTCGGCGTGGGCGTGGGATATCCACGGTCAGGTCCAGACCGATTTTCCCGTCCTCAATCAGCAGCACGCGGTCGGCCATGGCAACCGCTTCACTGACGTCATGCGTAACCAGCAGAACGGTAAAGCCATGCTCTTGCCACAGCGAGACGATCAGATCCTGCATCTCCAGACGGGTTAAGGCATCCAGTGCGCCAAGCGGTTCATCCAACAGCAACAGGCCGGGTCGATGGATTAAGGCACGCGCCAGCGCCACCCGCTGTTTTTGCCCTCCTGAGAGTGCGGCTGGCCATTCGGTTGCGCGATTTTCCAGACCGACTGCCGCCAGCGCCTTGCGTGCAGCATCCTGCCAGCTGCCTTTCAGACCCAACCCGACATTGTCGATAACGGACTTCCACGGGAGCAGGCGCGCATCCTGAAACATCATTCGCGTATCGTCCTGGATTTCTGCCAGCGGGGTGGTTCCGGCGAGCAGTTCGCCTGCCGTCGGTGATTCCAGTCCGGCCAGCAGCCGCAGCAGGGTGCTTTTACCCCCGCCGCTACGCCCGACCACGGCGACAAACTGGCCTGCCGGAATATGCAGATCCAACTGATTGAGCACGGTATTGCTGGCGTACCGTTTGGTGACCGTATTGAGCAGCAGCGGCGTACCCTGATTCAGACGTGCGGTATTCATACGGTTGCCTCCTTCACGTAATATGCCGGGTTCCAGCGTAGCCAGCTGCGCTCAAGCCACTGTGCGCTAACATCGGCGAGTTTACCGAGCAGGGCATAGAGAATAATGGCGACTACGACCACATCCGTTTGCAGAAATTCGCGGGCATTCATCGCCAGGTAGCCAATCCCGGAGTTAGCCGAAATCGTTTCGGCTACAATCAGTGTCAGCCACATCAGCCCAAGCGCAAAACGTACGCCAACCATAATCGAGGGGAGGGCGCCGGGCAGGATCACGTGGATAAACAGCGGGAAACCGGACAGGCCGTAACTGCGCGCCATCTCCACTAATTCGCGATCGATATTGCGGATCCCGTGCCAGGTGTTGATATACAAAGGAAACAGTGTCCCCAACGCGACCAGAAAGATCTTCGCGGACTCATCAATACCGAACCACAGGATAACGAGTGGGATCAGCGCCAGATGCGGTACGTTACGCAGCATCTGAATTGAGGTATCGAGCAGACGTTCCCCCCAGCGTGAAAGACCGCTGATAAGCCCCAGCGTCAGGCCAATCGATCCGCCGATCGAGAAGCCGATCAGCGCGCGCCAGGAGCTAATAGCCAAATGCTGCCACAGCTCACCACTGACGGAGAGTGTCCAGAACGCTTCAACCACGCCCTCCGGTGAAGGAAATATGCGACCGGAGAGCCAGCCAATTGAAGATGCAAGCTGCCAGAGTGCAACGATGCCCACCGGTAAAAACCAGGGGGCAACGCGCAGTAACCCTTTGTGTGTTCGCGTTGCCATCGATGTACTCCTTAGCTTTGCGCGACGTTACGCGGGATAAATTCGTTGGCTACCGCTTCGCCCTGCTGAAGCAGTGGCTGCGGTTGCGGAATTTCCGGTATCGCGATATCAAGATGAGGGAACAGCAGCTCACCCACTTTGTACGCCTCTTCGAGATGCGGATAACCGGAGAGGACAAAGCTGTCGATACCGAGCGCCGCATACTCATTAATACGTGCCGCCACCGTTGGGCCATCTCCTACCAGCGCGGTTCCCGCACCGCCACGTACCAGCCCGACGCCTGCCCACAGATTTGGGCTGATCTCCAGCTTGTCCCGCTTGCCGTTATGCAGCGCTGCCATTCGATGCTGACCGACGGAGTCGGTTCTGGCGAAAGCCGCCTGCGCTTTGGCAATGGTGTCATCATCCAGATGCGCAATCAGCCGATCCGCAGCCTGCCAGGCTTCGTCATTGGTTTCGCGAACAATCACATGCAAACGAATACCAAAACGGATCTTGCGCCCGCGCGCTGCGGCTTTGGCGCGTACCTGTTCGATCTTCTCTCTCACCAACTCCGGCGGTTCGCCCCAGGTGAGATAAAGATCCACCTGTTCGGCGGCCAGATCCTGTGCCACGTCGGAAGAGCCGCCAAAGTAGAGGGGAGGGTGCGGCTGCTGTATCGGCGGGAAGAACAGTTTTGCCCCGCGAACGTGAATATGTTTACCGTGAAAATCGACGGTTTCACCCTGCAATAACCGCCGCCAGACCTGAGTAAATTCAGAAGAAGCGGCATAGCGTTCGCTGTGATCGAGGAAAACGCCGTCGCCTGCCAACTCTTGCGGATCGCTGCCGGTGACCAAATTAAAGAGCGCGCGACCATTGGAGAGCCTGTCGAGCGTCGCGGCCTGGCGTGCGGCGACCGTGGGTGACGTCACGCTGGGGCGTAGCGCCACGAGGAACTTAAGCCGTTGCGTTACCGGGATCATTGACGCTGCAACCAGCCACGCATCTTCGCAGGAGCGCCCGGTGGGGATCAGCACGCCGGTAAAGCCCAGGCGGTCCGCGGTTTGCGCGATTTGCTGCAGATAACCGTGAGTAACCGGGCGCGAACCTTCTTCTGTTCCCAGATAGTGCCCGTCACCGTGTGTAGGTAAAAACCAGAACATATTCAAACTCATAATTTTGCTCCTTCCTGCTGAGTGGCGTGCCAGATGCGGTCGCGAATATCGATTTTTTTCGGTACCAGACGGTTGTCGTAAAACAGATCGGCGGTTTGTTGCTGCAGTGCGGCAACCGTGGCATCAACCGGCGCTATTGTGGTTGGGGGGCGATGGTCCAGATAGCTGGCGATCACCGGCGCGGGCAATCCCATCGTTTTGGCAAGCAGCGCAATACTTTGTTCGCGTTGGCTAAGCGTCAGCGCATCGGCCTGACTGAAGGTGTTGAGCACGCCCTGAATAAAGGCGCCATTTTTTTCAGCATACGGGCGCGCCGCCAGATAGAACGACCCGGTTTGTTTTAAGTCAGAGCCGTCCTTCAGTACGCGCACGCCGCCTTGCAGAAGTGCTGCTGAATAGTAGGGATCCCAGATAGCCCAGGCATCGACGTTACCCTGCTGGAAGGCCGCACGGGCGTCCGCCGGGGTCAGAAAGGTCGGTTGAATATCGGTAAATTTTAACCCTGCCTGCTGCAAAGCCCGGAGCAGCAGGTTATGTGAACTGGAACCTTTCTGGAAAGCGACCTTGCGCCCTTTTAGATCTGCCACGCTTTTAATCGGGCTGTTTTCAGGCACCAGAATCACTTCAGCCTTCGGTTTAGGCGGTTCGACGCCGACATACACCAGGTCCGCGCCGGCAGCCTGCGCGAAGATCGGTGGGATATCGCCAGTGCTGCCCAGATCGATACTGCCGACATTCAGCGCTTCAAGCATCTGTGGTCCTGCCGGGAATTCTATCCAGGAGATTTTCGTTTGCGGATAGCGTGTTTCCAGAAGTTGGTGGCTTTTTGCCAGCACCATACTGATGCTGCCTTTCTGATAACCGATACGCAGCGTCTCTGGCGCGGAGGTCGCTGCGTGAGACAGGGCTGAAAGTGACAGTAAACCAGCCAGCGCCAGCCAGGGGGAATGACGTTTGAAGAGATTAAGCATGGGCGATCCCCTGCGATGAGTGAAAGGTGGGAACTTGTACATCCCGACGATGCAGCGCGTGCCAAAACGTCTCGAGCGCGGTGTCCAGGCGCAGTTGTAGGTTCGGGGTGAAGTGTGGTTTATGCTGATAATCAATAACCTGAGAGTCATCAGCAAACACGCCATGCAGAATTTCCTGCGCTTTAAGCGCGCTTAATACCGGCTTGAGCGCATAGTCAACAGCCAGTAAATGCGCGACAGTGCCGCCGGTGGCGAGAGGCAAAACCACTTTCCCGTCGAGCGCCCGCTCAGGCAGCAGGTCAAGCAACGTTTTTAACGCCCCGGAATAGGCCGCTTTATAAACGGGCGTGGCGACAATCAGCCCATCGGCCTCTTTTAACTGGGCGACGAGGGTTTTCAGCGCGGGGCTGTCGAATCGCGCATATAAAAGATCTTCAGGCGCAAAGTTGTGGAGGTTCCAGTGGCAGACCTCGACATCCAGCGCACTGAGTTTTTCACGGGCATATTCCAGTAACGCACTGGAACGTGAGGGAAAACGCGGACTTCCCGCCAGAGTGATGATGCGCATATTCTTAATCTCTCCTTATAACCAATTAGTTTCTTTTTACTAACATTGATAACAATTTGTGCAGTCTGACAGAGAGATTTTGTGAATCGAAATGATTTATCCGGCAGAGAAAATCTGAAAAACGCATAATTACGTGGGGAGGAAGAAAACGATTGCGTGGACATCGTCATTTATTGCCGCAGGTCAATTCCCTTTTGGTTCAACATCGCACATAATACGCCCCCGGTTTGCACACCGGGAATCCAGGAGAGTTCATGTACTACCCCTTCGTTCGTAAAGCCCTTTTTCAGCTCGATCCAGAGCGCGCTCATGAATTAACATTTCAACAATTACGCCGTATCACAGGGACACCGCTGGAAGCGTTTGTGCGCCAGAAAGTGCCAGCAAAGCCTGTTACCTGTATGGGGCTGACGTTTAAGAACCCGCTTGGTCTGGCAGCAGGTCTGGATAAAGATGGGGAGTGCATTGATGCGCTGGGCGCAATGGGGTTTGGCTCGATAGAGATAGGCACCGTGACGCCACGCCCTCAGCCTGGCAACGATAAACCCCGCCTTTTCCGCCTGGTCGATGCGGAAGGGTTGATCAACAGAATGGGCTTCAATAACCACGGCGTTGATAACCTGGTGGAGAACGTTAAAAAATCGCATTTTGACGGCATCCTGGGGATTAATATCGGTAAAAATAAAGATACGCCGGTAGAGCAGGGTAAAGATGACTATCTGATTTGTATGGAAAAAATCTATGCTTATGCCGGTTATATCGCGATCAATATCTCTTCACCAAATACCCCAGGATTACGCACGCTGCAATACGGCGATGCGCTGGACGATTTATTGACGGCAATTAAAAATAAACAAAACGATCTGCAGGCGATCCATCAAAAATATGTGCCGGTGGCAGTAAAGATCGCACCGGATCTTTCCGAAGAAGAACTGATTCAGGTTGCCGACAGTTTAGTCCGTCATAATATTGATGGTGTTATTGCCACCAATACAACGTTGGATCGTTCTCTGGTTCAGGGAATGAAAAACTGTGACCAAATGGGTGGTTTGAGTGGACGACCGCTGCAATTAAAAAGTACAGAAATTATTCGACGTCTGTCGCAGGAATTAAACGGACAGTTACCGATTATTGGTGTCGGTGGCATTGACTCCGTGATTGCGGCGCGTGAAAAAATGGCGGCCGGCGCCTCGCTGGTGCAAATTTATTCTGGCTTTATTTTTAAAGGTCCGCCGCTGATTAAAGAAATCGTTACCCATCTCTAACCTTTTCCCTTAATCGGACAACCAGGGCTTTATTTCCAGCCCTGGTTGTTTTATATTCCTTCACTGTTGCTTATTTATACATTTTGGTCTTTTCTTATTAAGGCAATAAACGAAGCGGCAATCAGGACAATGTTGCAACAGGATGTTAAGCCCAGGAGATAAACGAATGCGAATTAAACCTGACGATAACTGGCGCTGGTATTATGATGAAGAGCATGACCGAATGATGCTCGATCTGGCCAATGGCATGTTATTTCGCTCGCGTTTTGCTCGCAAAATGCTCACCCCTGATGCTTTTTCACCCGCCGGTTTTTGCGTTGAAGATGCCGCGCTTTATTTTTCTTTTGAAGAAAAATGCCGCGACCTCGAATTATCTAAAGAACAAAAAGCGGAACTGGTGCTTAATGCGCTGGTGGCTATCCGTTATCTCAAACCCCAGATGCCAAAAAGCTGGCACTTTGTTGCGCATGCAGAAAACTGGTCGCCCGTCTGTGGCGATGCGGCCTGCGTTTACTTGAGCGACACAGAAGAGCAGGTGAATTTACTGGTGGTGGAACCGGGTGAGAATGCAGCGCTTTGCCTGCTTGCTCAGCCTGGCGTGGTGGTTGCGGGACGAACGATGCAACTGGGCGATGCAATAAAGATCATGAATGACAGACTGAAACCGCAAGCCATTATTGACAGTTTCAGCCTTGAACAAGCCGTTTAACTTTCCAGTCTGAGCGCCGTTTTCGGTACACAACTACAGCAAAGAATGGTGCCATCCTCGCCTATCGCTGATTTTTTCAGCGGGTTGACTTCGCCTTCCAGCAACCGTACACGACAGCAACCGCAAATACCCGCCCGGCACGAATAGGGAACCCGAATCCCCTGGTTTTCCAGTTGTTCTAACAACACCTGTTGGTTGTTGCCACGAAAAGCCTGTCCATGCCAGTCGATATTCACCGCCGCATCAGGGTGTTGCTCTGCGGCTACGGTATCGTCAGATGCCGCGGCACCATATTTTTTTGCGGGCCCCGTAGCCAGTATTTCGACCTCATCACCTGTGCGGATCACGCCGCTGTTGCGCGCAATCAGATTCTGACCGAAATCGACATCGCCATTATCCAGCGCCGTGCGGAAACGCTGCAATGTGGCTAACGGTTCGCCAGAGGGATGTTTTTGACCTTTTTCCGGGCTGACGGTGGTGAAAATACAGCGGCTGCACGGCTTTGCAACGTCAAAAATAACGTCGCCAATGCGGATCACTTTCCAGGTGTCCTCTTCCCAGGCGGCGGCACCGCTCACCACCAGGTTAGGGCGAAACTGTTCCATTTTCACGCTGGCAGGGCAGCGCTGTTGTAAATCACGCAGAGAGGCTTCACTGGCCAGCAGGTACGGGAAGCCATCAGCGAAGGAGAGCGGCACGCTGCTGTGTTGTTTTACGCGACGCGTCAGGTTCGGCCCGACCCACCGTAATTGCACCTCGCGGGAGAAGAAACCACTCAGCCACCGATTGACAGCATCGGGTGCGATGCGGGCGGTAAAATGGTTCCCCCAGACTTCAGTTGGGGCATCTTGTTCGGCGAAATCAGCGAATCGGACCAGCGCGCTGCTACCGTCCGGGGCCGTAAGATGCAGTCCGTCGTGCAGCGGGGAAGGGGTAAAACGAACCATTTGCGGAAACTGGCGGGCAGTGATGAAGGTGCCATCGGGTTCAGTGATCATAAAAATACGATCAAACGCCAGACCACTGGCGTCGGCCAGCGCGTGTGTCAGGCCAATGCCGCGCATTGATTTAACCGGATGAACAAAAAGTCTGGTTAGCGTCACCACTGTACAGCCCTCAAATGAAAATAAGCCCTCAACTTTATGACATACAGCCCATATTAGCTATAATGCGCAGCAATTTTCCCCGAGTAAAAGTGACGATATGAATTCTCTGTTTGCCAGTACGGCCCGTGGGCTGGAAGAGCTGTTAAAAACTGAACTGGAAAACCTGGGCGCTGAAGAGTGCCAGGTCGTTCAGGGTGGTGTCCATTTTAAGGGCGACACACGGCTTGTTTACCAGAGCCTGATGTGGAGCCGTCTGGCCTCTCGCATCATATTGCCGATGGGGGAATGCAAGGTCTATAGCGATCTGGACTTGTATCTCGGTGTTCAGGCAATCGACTGGACAGAGATTTTTAATCCAGGCGCCACGTTTGCTGTGCACTTCAGCGGCCTGAATGACACCATCCGTAACAGCCAGTACGGCGCAATGAAAGTGAAGGATGCCATTGTGGACGCCTTCACCCGCAAGAACCTGCCGCGCCCGAATGTGGATCGTGAATCCCCGGATTTACGTATCAATGTCTGGCTGAACAAAGACACTGCCAGTATTGCCCTTGATCTGAGCGGCGACGGTCTGCATCAGCGTGGGTATCGCGATCGTACCGGTCAGGCACCAATTAAAGAAACGCTGGCGGCGGCGATTGTGATGCGTTCTGGCTGGCAGCCGGGCACGCCACTGCTCGACCCGATGTGCGGTTCGGGTACGCTGTTAATTGAAGCGGCAATGTGGGCGACCGATCGCGCCCCTGGGTTACACCGTGGATACTGGGGCTTCAGCGGTTGGGCGCAGCATGATGAGGCAGTCTGGCAGGAAGTAAAAGCGGAAGCGCAGGTTCGTGCCCGCAAAGGCCTGGCCGACTACAGCTCGCGCTTTTACGGTTCAGACAGCGATGCTCGCGTAATTGAGCGTGCGCGCAGTAACGCCCGCCGTGCAGGCATCGGCGATCTCATCACCTTCGAAGTAAAAGACGTTGCACAGCTGAGCAATCCGCTGCCCGAGGGGCCGCACGGGACGGTTATCAGTAACCCGCCGTACGGTGAACGTCTGGACAGCGAGCCAGCGCTTATTGCGTTGCATAGCCTGCTGGGCCGTAACATGAAAAACCACTTCGGCGGTTGGAATTTGTCGTTGTTCAGCGCTTCTCCGGATTTGCTCAGCAGCCTGCAATTGCGTGCCGATAAACAATTCAAGGCCAAAAACGGTCCGCTGGATTGCGTGCAGAAAAACTACCACGTCGCAGAGACCACCTCCGAAAGTAAACCGGCCACGGTGGCGGAAGATTATGCTAACCGACTGCGTAAGAATCTCAAGAAGCTGGAGAAGTGGGCGCGTCAGGAAGGGATTGAATGTTATCGCCTTTATGATGCCGATCTCCCGGAATACAACGTGGCGGTTGACCGCTACGGTGACTGGGTGGTTATCCAGGAATATGCGCCGCCGAAAACGGTAGATGCGCAGAAAGCGCGCCAGCGTCTGTTTGATATTATCGCGGCGACCCTCTCCGTGCTGGAGATGGCCCCGAACAAGCTGGTGCTGAAAACGCGTGAGCGTCAGAAAGGGAAAAACCAGTATCAGAAGATGAACGAGAAGGGCGAGTTCATCGAAGTGAGCGAGTACAACGCGCGTCTGTGGGTTAACCTGACCGACTATCTGGATACGGGTCTGTTCCTTGATCACCGTATTGCGCGCCGCATGCTGGGTCAAATGAGCAGTGGAAAAGATTTCCTTAACCTCTTCTCTTATACCGGCAGCGCCAGCGTACATGCCGGTTTGGGTGGCGCCCGCAGCACCACCACGGTGGATATGTCGCGCACTTATCTGGAGTGGGCGGAGCGCAACTTGCGTCTGAACGGTTTGAGCGGCCGCGCGCACCGTTTAATCCAGGCCGATTGTCTGGCGTGGCTGCGTGAGACGGATGAACAATTCGATCTTATTTTCATCGATCCACCGACGTTTTCTAACTCAAAGCGTATGGAAGATTCGTTTGATGTGCAGCGCGATCATCTGGCGCTGATGAAGGATCTGAAGCGTCTGCTGCGTAAGGGCGGCACCATCATGTTCTCTAACAACAAACGTGGATTCCGTATGGATCTCGACGGACTGGCGGCACTGGGACTGAAAGCACAAGAAATTACGCAGAAAACGCTTTCCCAGGACTTTGCCCGTAACCGCCAGATCCACAACTGCTGGCTGATTACCTCAGCCTGAAAGGAAAAGTAAATGTCATTAATCAGTATGCATGGCGCATGGCTGTCGTTCAGCGATGCGCCGCTTCTTGATAATGCAGAATTGCATATCGAAGATAACGAACGCGTCTGCCTGGTGGGCCGTAATGGCGCCGGAAAATCGACCCTGATGAAGATCCTCAACCGCGAACAAGGTCTGGATGACGGGCGCATCATTTATGAGCAGGATCTGGTGGTCGCGCGTTTGCAACAGGATCCCCCGCGAAACGTTGTGGGCAGCGTGTATGATTTTGTCGCTGAAGGTATCGAGGAACAGGCGGAATATCTGAAACGTTATCACGATATTTCTCGCCTGGTGATGACGGACCCCAGCGATAAGAACCTCAATGAAATGGCGCGGGTGCAGGAACAGCTCGATCACCATAACCTGTGGCAGCTCGAAAGCCGCATCAATGAAGTGTTGGCGCAATTGGGGCTTGATCCTAACGCCGCGCTCTCTTCCCTATCGGGTGGTTGGCTGCGTAAAGCGGCGCTGGGCAGAGCGTTGGTGAGCAATCCGCGCGTATTGCTGCTGGACGAACCGACTAACCACCTGGATATTGAAGCCATCGACTGGCTGGAAGGATTCCTGAAATCCTTCAATGGCACGATCATTTTTATCTCTCACGACCGTTCGTTCATTCGTAATATGGCGACCCGTATTGTCGATCTTGATCGCGGGAAGCTGGTCTCTTATCCGGGCGATTACGATCAGTATCTGCTGGAGAAAGAAGAGGCGCTGCGGGTTGAAGATCTACAGAATGCGGAGTTTGATCGCAAACTGGCGCAGGAAGAGGTGTGGATCCGTCAGGGGATTAAGGCGCGTCGTACGCGTAACGAAGGCCGTGTGCGCGCACTGAAAGCCATGCGACGTGAACGTGGCGAACGCCGCGAAGTTATGGGTACCGCGAAGATGCAGGTCGAAGAAGCGACGCGCTCGGGCAAAATCGTCTTCGAAATGGAGAACGTGGATTACCAGGTTGATGGCAAACAGCTGGTGAAAGATTTCTCCGCGCAGGTACAACGTAGCGACAAAATCGCGCTGATTGGGCCGAATGGCTGCGGTAAAACGACGTTGCTGAAACTGATGCTGGGCCAGCTTCAGGCTGACAGCGGCCGTATTCATGTAGGTACAAAGCTTGAAGTGGCCTACTTTGATCAGCATCGTGCCGAACTGGATCCCGATAAGACCGTGATGGACAACCTCGCGGAAGGCAAACAAGAGGTTATGGTTAACGGTAAATCACGCCATGTGCTGGGCTACCTGCAGGACTTTTTGTTTCACCCTAAACGTGCCATGACGCCGGTTCGTGCACTGTCGGGTGGTGAGCGCAACCGTCTGCTGCTGGCGCGTTTATTCCTCAAACCCAGTAATCTTTTAATTCTTGATGAACCAACCAACGATCTCGACGTCGAAACCCTCGAGCTGCTGGAAGAAATGATTGACGGTTATCAGGGGACAGTCTTGCTGGTGAGCCACGATCGTCAGTTTGTGGACAACACCGTGACGGAATGTTGGATCTTCGAAGGTGGCGGCAAGATTGGTCGCTATGTCGGCGGTTATCACGACGCACGTGGACAACAGGTACAACATCTGGCGTTTAAACAGCCGGTTGTGAAAAAAAATGAGGAACCTGCTGCCCCTAAAGCAGAAATTGTAAAACGAGCGAGTGGCAAACTAAGCTATAAACTACAGCGCGAACTGGAACAGCTACCCCAGCAGCTTGAAGAGCTGGAAGCTAAACTGGAAACGCTGCAGGCGCAAGTTGCTGACGCCACCTTTTTTAGCCAGCCGCATGAGCATACACAAAAGGTTCTGGCTGACCTGAGTGAAGCGGAACAAGAACTTGAGCAAGCCTTTGAGCGCTGGGAGTATCTTGAAGCCTTGAAGAATGGCGCATAATTAAAGGAGCACATATGTGCGAACATCACCATGCTGCGAGGCATATATTATGCTCGCAATGTGACATGCTGGTGGCATTACCCCCGTTAGAGCATGGTCAAAAAGCGGCATGCCCACGATGTGGCACAACATTAACAACCGAGTGGGACGCGCCAAGGCAGCGTCCCACCGCGTATGCAATAGTGGCTTTATTCATGCTGCTACTCTCCAACCTATTCCCTTTCGTGAGTATGAATGTGGCGGGGGTGAGCAGCGAAGTTTCGTTTCTGGAAATTCCGGGCGTTTTATTTTCTGAAGATTATGCCAGTCTCGGTACCTTCTTTTTATTATTCGTTCAAGTGGTTCCTGCCTTTTGCCTGATCACGATATTACTGCTCGTTAATCGTGTCGCCATGCCGGAAAAAATACAGGCCAGGCTGGCGCGTGTTTTGTTCCAGTTAAAATCCTGGGGTATGGCAGAAATATTCCTCGCCGGGATATTGGTGAGTTTTGTCAAACTGATGGCCTACGGCGATATTGGCGTAGGCAGCAGTTTCATTCCGTGGTGTCTGTTTTGTATTTTGCAGCTCCGTACGTTCCAGTGTGTGGATCGTCGCTGGCTGTGGGATGACATTGCCCCTGCGCCTAAAATTGCGCAGCCGTTAAAAGTGGGAACGCCGGGGATTCAACAAGGTCTACGTTCCTGTTCCTGCTGTACAGCAATACTGCCTGCCAATGAATTAGTGTGCCCACGCTGTAATACCAAAGGGCATGTGCGACGTAAAAACAGTCTGCAGTGGACGATGGCATTGTTGTTCACGTCGATCATGCTTTATCTTCCAGCCAATATCATGCCGATTATGATTACTGATTTGCTGGGTTCAAAATTGCCATCAACAATTATTGCCGGGGTGGTTTTACTGTGGAGTGAGGGATCTTATCCGGTTGCCGCTGTGATATTTATCGCCAGCATTATGGTGCCAACGTTAAAAATGATTGCGATTGCATGGCTATGCTGGGACGCAAAAGGGCATGGAAAGCGTGACAGCGAAAGAATGCATTTGATTTACGAAGTCGTGGAATTTGTCGGTCGTTGGTCAATGATCGATGTTTTTGTTATTGCCGTACTCTCTGCGCTGGTGCGCATGGGAGGGTTGATGAACATTTATCCTGCAATGGGTGCTTTGATGTTTGCTTTAGTCGTCATTATGACAATGTTTTCTGCGATGACGTTTGATCCTCGTCTGTCGTGGGACCGTAAACCAGAACCAGACCATGAGGAGTCCTGACAGCATGGAATCTAAAAGTGGGGAAGCCAAAGTGCAGAAGGTAAAGAACTGGTCTCCCGTGTGGATATTCCCCATCGTCACTGCGCTTATTGGGGCATGGGTTCTGTTTTACCACTACAGTCATCAGGGGCCGGAAGTCACCCTGATTACCACCAATGCGGAAGGCATTGAGGGCGGTAAAACCACCATAAAAAGCCGTAGCGTGGATGTCGGTGTGGTCGAAAGCGCGACGCTGACCGATGACTTAACCCATGTAGAAATCAAAGCACGCCTCAATTCCGGTATGGAAAAGTTGCTGCATAAAGATTCAGTCTTCTGGGTGGTTAAGCCACAGGTAGGGCGTGAAGGCATCAGCGGCTTAGGTACGCTGCTGTCTGGCGCCTATATTGAACTGCAGCCGGGTAATAAAGGAAGCCAGCTCAATAAATACGATCTGCTGGACTCTCCGCCGCTGGCGCCGCCGGATGCGAAAGGGATCCGCGTGATTCTTGACAGCAAAAAAGCCGGGCAGCTAAGTCCTGGCGATCCGGTGCTGTTCCGTGGTTATCGTGTAGGCTCAGTTGAAACCAGCACGTTTGATCCGCAAAAGCGCAGCATTAGCTATCAGCTCTTTATCAATGCGCCGAACGATCGCCTGGTCACCAATAATGTGCGTTTCTGGAAAGACAGCGGCATTGCGGTCGATCTCACCTCTGCGGGAATGCGTGTAGAAATGGGCTCGCTGACCACCTTGTTCGGCGGCGGTGTCAGTTTTGACGTCCCGGAAGGGCTTGATCAGGGGCAACCGGTCGCGGAAAAATCGGCGTTCGTCCTCTATGACGATCAGAAGAGCATTCAGGATTCGTTGTTTACCGACCATATTGACTATCTGGTGTTCTTCAAAGATTCGGTTCGTGGATTACAACCCGGTGCGCCGCTGGAATTCCGCGGTATTCGTCTGGGTACCGTCAGCAAAGTACCTTTCTTTGTGCCAAATATGCGTCAGGTATTTAACAATGACTTCCGCATTCCGGTTCTGATCCGTATTGAACCTGAGCGTCTGAAAGCGCAGTTAGGCGAAAATACGGATGTGGGCGCGCATCTGCAGGAATTGCTGAACCGTGGCTTACGCGCATCGTTAAAAACGGGGAATCTGGTGACTGGCGCACTGTATGTCGACCTCGATTTTTATCCGAAGGAACCACCGATTAAGGGCATCCGTGAGTTTAGCGGTTATCAGATCATTCCGACCGTGAGTGGTGGTCTGGCGCAGATCCAACAACGTCTGATGGAAGCGCTGGATAAAATCAACAATCTGCCACTGAATCCGATGATTGAGCAGGCGACCAATACGCTCACTGAAAGCCAGCGTACGATGAAGCACCTGCAAACCACGCTGGACAACATGAACAAGATTACGTCCAGTGAGTCGATGCAGCAGCTTCCGGCGGATATGCAAACTACGCTACGCGAACTGAACCGCAGTATGCAGGGCTTCCAGCCAGGTTCTGCCGCCTATAACAAGATGGTGGCGGATATGCAGCGTCTTGATCAGGTACTCCGCGAACTGCAGCCGGTTCTGAAAACGCTCAACGATAAGAGCAATGCGCTGGTATTTGAAGCGAAGGACAAGAAAGATCCAGAGCCGAAGAGGGCGAAACAATGAAAAAGTGGCTAGTGGTGATGATGTCGGTCTGGCTGACGGCATGCAGCTCCGGTGGAGAAAGTAAAAGCTATTACCAACTGCCTATTGCGCAGGGGGGCGTGCAAAGTACGGCGAATCAGGGAAACCGTCTGCTGTGGGTGGAACAGGTTTCGGTACCTGATTACCTGGCAGGGAATGGCGTGGTCTATCAGACCAGCGATGTGAAGTACGTGATTGCGAACAGCAACCTCTGGGCCAGCCCGCTGGACCAGCAGTTGCGCAATACGCTGGTGGCCAGCCTGAATACCCAGCTTCCGGGCTGGGTTGTCGCCTCTCAGCCGCTGGGAAGCACCCAGGACACGCTAAACGTCACGGTGACCGGATTCCACGGTCGTTATGATGGTAAGGTTATCGTGAGCGGTGAGTGGCTTCTGAACCATCAAGGGCAGCTGATTAAACGTCCATTCCATATCGAGGCGACGCAGCAGCAGGATGGCTATGATGAGATGGTCAAAGTGCTGGCGACGGCATGGAGCCAGGAGGCCGCTTCTATCGCCCAGGAGATAAAACGTCTCCCTTAAAGTTTAAAAAATTGTAAATTAAACCGCCTCAGGCTAACCCCTGAGGCGGTTTTTTTTCATTTTTATTCCGCGAAAATAGCTGTCCTGGCTCACATTTCTTGTACAAATGAATTATCGGGTAGCTCACAAATATGACACTGGCGTGAATTTTGCGCATTGACGGGACCAATGTTTCGCGGTATTCGTTTTAGTGTGATTGCACACTTCGTAATCACTGTTTTCTTTTCCACCAGATAAAAGATGAGGGAAACGAGGCATGAAGAGACAAAAACGAGATCGCCTGGATCGGGCACATCAACGTGGATATCAGGCCGGCATCGCCGGACGCTCAAAAGAAATGTGTCCCTATCAGACGCTGAATCAGAGGTCATACTGGCTGGGAGGCTGGCGAGAAGCCATGGCGGACAGGGCAGTAATGGCCTGATTCTGTCTCTTTAGAAAAAAGAAACCTCCGCATTGCGGAGGTTTCGCCTTTTTTCACCCAGTCAGCAAAAGATGCTGGCTGTAAAAAATCAGGATTAGAACGCGGAAGTGTCCTGGAACAGGCCCACTTTCAGGTCATTAGCGGTGTAGATCAAACGGCCATCGACCAGAACTTCGCCATCCGCCAGACCCATGATCAGGCGACGGTTAACGATGCGCTTGAAGTGGATACGGTAAGTGACTTTTTTCGCGGTCGGCAGGACCTGACCGGTAAATTTCACTTCGCCTACGCCCAGTGCACGGCCTTTACCTTCACCGCCCAACCAGCCGAGATAGAATCCAACCAGCTGCCACATTGCGTCCAGACCTAAACAACCCGGCATGACCGGATCGCCGATAAAGTGACATCCGAAGAACCACAGATCCGGGTTAATATCCAGCTCAGCTTCGACATAACCTTTGTCGAAGTTACCACCGGTTTCTGTCATCTTGACGACACGGTCCATCATCAACATGCTTGGTGCTGGCAGTTGTGGGCCTTTAGCGCCAAACAGTTCACCGCGACCAGAGGCAAGAAGGTCTTCTTTTGTATAGGATTCGCGTTTATCTACCATGTTCTCTGTAAGCCTTATTTTATTGAAGCACGCAGGATAGCTAACACGTGTACGCTGAACAAGTCCGATCAGTTCGGAACAAACCAATTCAGCCAACGCAGCGGCCAGGGAAAACGATGACGACCTTCCAGTTGCGTTGCTGCCGCAATACGTTCCTGGATAGTTTGCATCAGCGTTGTCTGACCTTCACCTTCCCACACCAGATTTAACAGAAGCGGCAGGGCGTCTGTGACGTCATCCACCGCCCAGATACTGAATTTCTCTTCTTCTACGGCCTGTAGCAGCGCAGGTTGCAGGCTAAGATGTCTGACGTTGGCAGCAGGAATAATGACGCCTTGCTTGCCTGATAATTCTCGTTGCTGACAAATAGTAAAGAAGCCTTCAATCTTCTCGTTTAAACCGCCGACCGGTTGCGCCCGACCGAATTGATCGACAGAACCAGTAATGGCGATACTCTGATTAACCGGAACATCCGCCAGCGCACTGATCAACGCGCATAGTTCAGCCATGGATGCGCTGTCGCCATCGACTTCGCTGTAGGACTGTTCGAAGGTCAGCGAAGCGGAAAACGGGATCTGCTGCTCAAGCTGCAGCTCAGACATCAGGAAAGCCTGCATGATCATCATTCCCTTGGCATGGATATTCCCGCCAAGTTCCGCTTTTCGCTCAATGTCAGTGAATTCCCCATCGCCAATATGCACCACGCAGCTAATACGTGAAGGTTCGCCAAATGCGCGAGGATGGCCAGGAAACTCAATCACCGAGAGCGCATTGATTTGGCCAATGCGTTCACCTTCGGTTTCGATCAGGATCTGTTCCTGGAGGATTTCATCCTGCATCCGTTCTGCAAGGAAACCTTCGCGCCATTCGCGCTGGGCGAGCATCAGGCGAAGTTGTTCTGCATTACAGATCTCACCCTCACACAGCGGGGCAACTTCTTTGAACTGACGGGCAATCCATAGAGGACAGAGCGGCAATGTGTCCTGCTCGCCGGTATAGCGTACCGCTTCACGAATCAGAACCTGCCACGCATCAGGGCCAGGGTAGGGCAGATTATTGCTTCTGGCGACCTGAGTCACCCACTGGCACCACTGCGTCATGGATTCTGCATCCACTATCTGCAGATTGTCTTCAAATTCGCTATAGATCGCCTGTTCTGCGAGTTCCGGCTCCATTTCCTGGAAGTCCGCTAACGACTCGCGCTCACCCACCAGTACCACTTTCATTTTGAGCGGCATAGAGGGCACAGAAACGGGCAGAGGGCGAGACTCATCGAATGCGACCCAGTCAAACCTTTCGTGGCTCACTATGGCTTTCAGGCGCATCCATAACAAAGGCTGGGCTAGAAGCGTGCGCAGAGAAATAACCAGAACGCCGCCATTAGCCTGATGTACCAGACCGGGCTGCAGAGTGATTTCTCCGTTAAACTGACGCAGGCAGCCAAACAGTTGTTCGGCTTCAACCCAGTCGGCACTGACCACCTGAGTTAACGTCGCAAAATTGTCTTCTGCTTTTTCTGCTTCGCGAAAACGAATGTGATGACCTGAAATCTCGTAATGACCGCCGGTCAACTTACCGTCGTCGGTGTGCAGCGTTCGGACTGCATCGGCCAGGAGATTGATATACTCAAGCTCTTCCGGGGCCTTTGCCAGCATAAAAGATGACGATGCACGGGGCTGGAGAAGTTGCTCCAGACCAAACTGCAATCGCGGTTGAGTATCACTGAGTAAGGTGTCGTTTTCGTCAGTAAAGTGTGGCTGTGCAAATATCTCCTGATAACTGTCGGTATCAGGAACCAGATCACGCCATGCAAGTTTCGTAATGGTCAAAGTTGAGGTTTTTTAGTCTGTTGTAAAAAACGCGATTATACCGTAACAGGCAACACTGCACACGTGGAAAGCGAACGGAAACACGCAGTATGACGCGCGACAGTTCACAGGCTGGATATTCTTTTCTTCAGATACCTAAAAAGCTGATATTCTGATAAGAGTTACACGGTAACATTGAGATCGCAATGAAATATCAACAACTTGAAAATCTTGAAAGCGGCTGGAAGTGGAAGTATCTGGTCAAAAAGCACCGCGAAGGGGAGTTGATTACCCGTTACGTGGAGGCCAGCGCTGCCAAAGAGGCCGTCGATTTGTTGCTAACCCTCGAGAATGAACCGGTTCGGGTCAATACCTGGATTGAAGGGCATATGAATCCTGCGCTGCAAAATCGTATGAAACAGACGATACGGGCACGACGCAAACGACACTTTAATGCTGAGCATCAGCATACGCGCAAGAAATCGATCGATTTAGAATTTATCGTCTGGCAACGTCTGGCTGGACTTGCGCAGCGCCGTGGCAAAACGCTTTCAGAAACGATAGTGCAGCTGATTGAGGATGCGGAGCACAAAGAGAAGTATGCCAGTCAGATGTCTACGCTGAAGCAGGATCTGCAGGCCCTATTGGGTAAAGAATAGCGTGTGACTCTGCCGGCGTGTTCTGAGAACAGCAGCATGGCGAAAAAAAACCCCGCAGAGCGGGGTTTTTTATTAGACGGAAACTTAAGCCTGAGGCTGAGTTACAACGTCTTTGATACCTTTAACTTCGATCTCAACACGACGATCCGGAGCCAGGCAGTCGATCAGTGCAGCGCGAGCTTTCACGTTGTCACAGGTGTTGCCAGTAACCGGGTTGGATTCGCCCATGCCACGTGCAGAGATTTTGTCAGAAGGAATACCTTTAGAGATCAGGTAATCAACAACGGACTGAGCACGTTTTTCGGACAGACCCTGGTTGTAAGCGTCAGAACCGATGCGGTCAGTGAAGCCCAGAACAACAACAGAACCGTCTTTCGGATCCAGGTTGCTCAGCTGGCTGTACATCTGATCCAGAGCCTGCTGGCCTTCTGGTTTCAGAGTTGCTTTGTTGAAGTTGAACAGAACGTCAGACTTCAGAGTGAAGTGTTTGGTCTGTACTTCTGGAGCCGGAGCCGGAGCCGGAGCTACGACTGGAGCAACTTCACCCTGGCCGAAACGGTAGGAAACACCTACGCTCAGCAGGCCGTTGTCCGGACGACCACCAACGGTGTTAGCGTCACCGATGTTGTTGGTCCACTGGTATTCCAGACGGGTAGCGATTTCAGGAGTAATTGCGTACTCAACACCACCTGCGAATACTGGGGATACGCCAGTGTCGTGGTCTTTGAAGCCAGTGTTGTTTTTAGCGTCTGCACGCCAAACCATACCACCCAGACGAGTATAGATGTCCAGATCGTCAGTGATCGGGTAACCCAGTTTAGCGGTCAGCTGAACGCCCTGAGCTTTGAAAGCGCCGGTCTGAGTGTTGCCTTTGTACGGCATACGACCTAACCAGTCATAACCCATTTCGAAACCAACGTACGGGTTAACCTGATAACCACCGAACGCGCCTGCGCCCAGCTGGCTTTCTTCAGTAGAACCGTTGTTGTTGATCTGGTTGTTGCCAATATCGTGGAACTGAGACCAGCCCAGTTTAGCACCGGTGTACCAGGTGTTATCTTTCGGAGCGGCCTGCGCTACGGTAGCGAAACCAGCCAGTGCCACTGCAATCGCGATAGCTGTCTTTTTCATTTTTTGCGCCTCGTTATCATCCAAAATATGCCATGAATATCTCCAACGAGATAACACGGTTAAATCCTTCACCGGGGGACCTGCTCAATAGTTAATCTACCGAATCTGCGGCTTAGGCCGAACACCCCTGGCGATGTAAAGTCTACAACGTAGTGGAAAACTTACAAGTGTGAAGTCCGTCAGGCATATGAAAAAAAAAGGCTTGTATACACATTATTTAACATTTTGAGATGAGAAATTGAGCAACAAAAATCGCTGAAACCGCTTCTGGCAAGCGTTCGCACCAAAAAAGCCTTAGACTTCAATTCGCCGGTAAGGCATGAAAAAAAAATCCAGGATAAATCCTAAATTTACTTAATGATACAAATTAGAGTGAATTTTTAGCCCGGAATGCTGTCTCGGGGCAAGGGAGTGTGCGCGCACCGGACGCATAATAAATCCCATGGCGTTTCCCTCATCGGCAGCTTTTACCAGTTGCGTATGCTCTTCTTCTGTCAATTCATCCGACAACCAACCGATCACGACACTGTAGTTTCCTGTGCGCAATGCCCGAATCATTGATTCTAACGTATGGCACGGCGAGAGTTGGTTTATTTGCATCACCTTGGTGAGGGGAAGTCCGGCTGACTGCACCCACTCCCGGCTTAGTTTTTGCTGTGGCGTCAGCCAGAGCTGCCAGCGCGATTGCTGCCCCAGTTGCTGCAGAAGAGGTAAGAGCAGTAATTGGGTCATCATGGGCTGGTCTTCGCGGTAGACCACTTCACTGATAAGCCCTGCGGTGGAGTTCTCGGAAGAGACACGCGCAATTCGACCTGAAGTGGAAGAGAGCGCCGAAGAACGATTTGCATAACCTGATGTGTACATAATCAATCCAGCCCTGTGAGTTACTGTATGGATATACAGTAACCCTGCGACCAATAAAGATCAACCTAATTTTCGGAAACAGACTCGCAATTTTTATTCGTCGTCGCAGTAAAAACAAAATTCATCTTGCCCCTTTAGAATAAGTTGCCTATTTTCGTCATTAACGGAGCTGTTACTACTAATTATTTATTTAGTTTATGATTTAAAAGGATTTTTATGAGAGCGCGTTCTTATGGTCGAATCTATAAATCTCAAGAATACCTGGCTTCACTGGGCACGATTGGCTACCGCTCGCTGTTTGGCAGTTACAGTTTGAGTATTGGGGATACTGTCTTTGCGATGGTCGCTAATGGGGAGTTATACCTTCGTGCCTGCGAGCAAAGTGTACAGTATTGTGTGAAACATCCGCCTGTCTGGCTGACGTTTATGAAGCGTGGACGTCCGGTTATGCTCCACTATTATCGGGTGGATGAAAGCCTGTGGTGCGACCAGCAACAACTGGTGCGTTTGTCACAGTATTCACTGGAGGCGGCGGTGAAGGAAAAAAACTCCCGCTTTTCGCAACATCGTCTGAAGGATTTACCCAACATGACCTTTCATCTGGAGATCCTTCTGAACGAAGCAGGGATTAAAGACGAGAGCACATTACGGAATCTGGGGGCGAAAATGAGCTGGCTGAGGCTTCGTCATCTCAATAAATCTCTGACGGTGAAAATTCTCTATTCTCTGGAAGGGGCGATTCTCGGGGTACATGAAGCCGCGCTCCCGGCGGTACGCCGCCAGGAGCTTGCAGACTGGGTTCAGTCGCTTACGACAGAGCAGGGGTAGTAGACGGCAATTGCGTTATTTGTCGTTGCAGACGTCCGATCTCAGGGAGCAGCGCGATCAGCAGCCCAATCTGCTGTACGACAAGCGGTTCTTTGCTGTCCGGGAGAGGCTCCAGATGCTGAATCCGCTGTTTTAGCCCCTCAAGCGCCTGATGTACCCGTTGTTCGTCTGCGGGTTGATGATGAAGCGCATCATCGACATAGCATACCGCATCGTCCAGCAGGGTCAGGACCTCCTGATTGGTTAACTGTTCACGGTGAGCGCCTAACGCGGAAATATAGCTGGTAAAAGTATGGTTGAGGCAGAGTAACCGAAACGCAGCCTCGCGGGTTTCTGCGGTGACATCGGGCTCGCTCGACATATTTGACACCACCGATGCCAGTTCCGCATCGCGATTGTGCGCATCCCGGCGGGCAATACGGTAGGCAAGTCGGTTATCACGGCCCTGGTGATATTGTTCGAGGATCGCATCCAGGTAGCGGCAGTTTGCATCCGTCGCGCGTTCCAGGACAAGCGGAAGGTTGCGAAAACGCCAGTCTGGCCAGATGAAGCTGACGGCAGCCCACGCGATGGCACAGCCAATGAGCGTATCTATTACACGCGGCAGAGCGACCTCAAAACCTTCTCCCAGCAAGTTAAAGCACAGCAATACCAGTAAGGTAATGAACATCGTGGCATGGGCATACTGCACATTGCGGAAAGCGAAAAACAGCACGCCTGTAATCACCAGCAGAATTAATTGCCCTTCGAGGGAGGGAACGAACCACAAAATCGGCAAACCAATGGCGACACCCACCAACGTGCCGATAATCCTCAACGCCAGGCGATGTCGGGTGGCATTATAGTTTGGCTGACACACGAACAGGCTGGTAAGCAGGATCCAGTAACCGTGATCCATTCCGGTAATTTGGATCAGGGCATAGCCCAGGCAGAGCACTAACGACATTCTTACTGCGTGACGAAACAGGGCGGACTCCGGCGTGAAATTGCGGCTCAACCGTAGCCAGGTATCGCTGAATCCGTGCGGGCTATCGTCTGCCAGCTGATTCTCTGATTCATTGCGAGGCGCCGCCTGTGCCTGCTCAGATTCAATCGTGGCCAGCTGCGCATCTATCGCGCGTAAGTTTGCGAGTAAAAATCCCAGCGTTTTCAGTAAATCTGCTGAAGCGCCACCGACCCGCATGCGCTCGAGCGCTGCGTCGAGGTGCGTGAATGCACGTTCAAAATGCGGATCATGTTGATATTGCGTGCGCAGTAAAAGACAGCGCGACAAATGCATACAGGCTTGCCCTTGCATCGACATCAGACGCTGAAAGCGGAACATCACGTCGCTGTGACGGAAATGATCGCGTAACGTTTGATACTGGATATGCGATGAGCTGGCGCGTTCATGAATATCCTGCGCCACAAAATAGTAGTGTAACGTCCGGCGCGTACCTCGCTGCCCACGGTCACCCCGCAAACGGGTGAGCAGGGAAACTTTGGTCTGGTTCAGCGTCGCCATCAGTTGCCCGTTGGCGAGCGCTAAATCGTACAAAGGTGCCTGGCTCTCATCTTCAATATCCGGATCATATAACCGGGATTTTAATTCCAGGTAATGCGCGAGCTGCTCATAGCTGCGCGCCAGATTATCCTGCAGTGGGCGGATAGGGAACAACAGATGCCCGGTCAGCGTAAGCAGGTTGTACCATACCGCCCCGGCCAGCAGGAACAATGGCTGTTGGTACCACTGCTCGTACAGCGATGCGCCAAGCATGGTGTAGATGGCGATCAGCAATGCGCCAAAAGCAATGGTCGCGTAGCGCTGTCCGAGGCCGCCGAGCAAAATAAATCCGCTGGTCGATAACGTCAGGCCAATAGCGAAAAGCCAGGGCCACGGAAACAACAATTCCACGGAGGCGGAGGCGATGAAAAAACAGATCAGGGTGATGATCAGATTGCGCAGACGTCCTGCAAGGCGATCATCCAGATCGGTCAACGCGGCGGCCACCATACCCAGCGTTAGCGGTATGGTCAGTTTTACATCGCCCAACCACCAGGGCAGAGCCGTCGTGCCGCACAGCGCGATAAAAATACGCACATAATATAACCAGGTGCTGTTCCAGGTGTAACGTCTAAGCAGGGGACTCAACATAAAGGCCATCAGTCCTGGTCATTCAAAACGGCGACGCGCATTTGCTTCGCGCGCAGCCTGAGCGGTTTCAACAGTGACCACGCGGCGGCCAACCGGCCAGAGTGCGATGGCGGCAATTTTGAAGTTCGCAATGCCAACAGGGATCCCGATTATCGTAATGCATTGGGCAATACCGGCAGCAATATGCATCAGGCATAACCACCAACCGAACAGAATCAGCCAGAAAACGTTGAGTAACGTACCGCCCGTATTCATCAGCGCATTTTTGCCCGCCGGGTTGAGTTCATCCACATGAATCGCTTCGTTGCCGTAGGGAAACAGAGAGAGTTTGGTTATCTCCCAGCACGAGCGGGTCAGGGGTAATGTAAAAATCAGAACGATACTGACGAGCGTCGCCAGTAACCAAGCCAGGGTGGTCGCAAAACCCCCTAACACAAAATTTAGGATATTCAGAACGGTACGCATAAAGCCTCGGTCAAATCTGGTTTTCTATGATTCCAGGCAATTGTAACGTTTTTTTGGGCTGGAGCACGTTTTCTCTGGCGGTTACACTGAGAAGTAAACCTCTCGTGTGGATCCACTGAGTCATGGAACTGAAAGCAACTTCTCTTGGAAAACGTCTGGCACAACACCCTTACGATCGGGCTGTTATTCTTAATGCCGGTATCAAAGTCTCTGGCGATCGCCATGAATATCTTATTCCATTCAATCAGTTACTGGCTATCCATTGCAAGCGCGGCCTGGTGTGGGGAGAACTGGAGTTCGTCCTGCCGGATGATAAGGTTGTGCGCTTGCACGGTACAGAATGGAGCGAAACGCAACGGTTTCACCATCATCTGGAGGCGCACTGGCAACGCTGGAGCCAGGAGATGAGTGACGTTGCTGCGCGGGTGTTGCAGGAGCAATTGGATCTCATTGCACAGAGGACGGGGGAAAACAAATGGTTGACCCGAGAGCAAACGTCAGGAATTCAGCAGCAAATTCGTCGCGCGTTTGCGGCGCTGCCGTTGCCCGTCAACCGGCTGGAATCCTTTGAAAATTGTCGTGATGCCTGGCATAAGTGTCTGGCATGGCTAAAGGATATCGAAGGTTGTCGCCTGGCGCATAATCAGGCTTATACCGATGTGATGCTGACAGAATATGCGGCATTTTTCGAACAGATAGAATCGTCCCCGTTGAATCCAGCACAGGCCAGAGCGGTCGTCAACGGCGAGCATTCGCTGTTGGTTCTTGCCGGGGCTGGCAGTGGCAAAACGTCGGTGTTGGTCGCTCGTGCCGGTTGGCTTTTGACCCGGGGAGAGGCGGCGGCTGAACAAATTCTGCTGCTGGCTTTTGGCCGTAAAGCTGCCGAAGAGATGGACCAACGTATTCGCGAGCGGTTGCATACTGAAGAGATCGCCGCGCGAACGTTCCATGCGCTTGCGCTGCATATCATCCAGCAAGGGAGCAAAAAAGTCCCGACGATCAGTAAACTTGAAAACGATACTGACGCGAGACACCAGCTCTTTATTTCGGCGTGGCGACAACAGTGCAGTGAGAAAAAGGCACAGGCAAAAGGTTGGCGGCAATGGCTGGAAGACGAAATGCAGTGGACCGTGCCGGAAGGCAATTTCTGGGATGAAGAAAAGCTGCGGCGTCGACTGGCGCCACGATTGGATCGTTGGGTGAGTCTGATGCGAATGCATGGGGGCACCCAGGCCGAGATGATCGCCAGCGCGGCGGAAGAGATCCGCGACCTGTTCGGCAAACGCATCAAATTGATGGCGCCGTTACTGAAAGCGTGGAAAAGCGCGCTGAAAGAGGAAAATGCTGTCGATTTCTCCGGGCTTATTCATCAGGCGATTGTGGTCCTTGAAAAAGGACGCTTTATCAGCCCGTGGAAGCATATTCTGGTTGACGAGTTTCAGGATATCTCCCCGCAACGCGCGGCATTGCTGGCCGCGTTGCGTCGGCAAAACCCACATAGCACATTGTTTGCCGTCGGGGATGACTGGCAGGCCATTTATCGTTTCAGTGGGGCGCAGCTTTCGCTCACGACGGCTTTTCATCAAACGTTTGGCGAGGGCGATCGGTGCGATCTTGATACCACGTATCGCTTCAACAGTCGGATCGGCGAAATCGCTAACCGATTTATCCAGCAGAATCCGCACCAACTCGCAAAACCGCTCAACAGTCTGACGTCAGGGGATAAGAAGGCGGTCACGCTGCTGGAGGAAAGTCAGCTGGATGCATTGCTGGATAAGCTTTCTGGCTATGCAAAAGAGGATGAGCGTATTCTGGTGCTGGCGCGCTACCATCATTTGAAACCCGCCTGTCTGGAAAAGGCCGCGACGCGCTGGCCAAAACTGCAGTTGGATTTTATGACCATTCATGCCAGTAAAGGCCAGCAGGCAGATTATGCGATCATCGTCGGGTTGCAGGGGGGAAGCGATGGTTTTCCGGCGCCAGCGCGCGAGTCGATCATGGAAGAGGCCTTGCTGCCGCAGGTAGAAGATTTCCCGAATGCGGAAGAGCGGAGATTGCTGTATGTGGCGTTGACACGTGCCCGGCATCGCGTGTGGATTTTATTTAACAAAGAAAATCCGTCTTGCTTTGTCGACGATCTGAAACATCTGGATGTGCCGGTAGCGAGGAAACCCTGAGAAACAGGCGGCAAACGCCGCCTGTAGGCTTATGGCTTGAGGCGTTCGGCCAGGTAGCGGTCATAATCCGGGATCAAAATATCCACTTCATCGCTGAAATTCGACGACTGGATAATAAAATCGGCGGTAGAAACGTTGGTGGCAACCGGGATATTCCACACCGTTGCCAGACGCAGCAGCGCTTTGACATCCGGATCGTGCGGCACTGCATTGAGCGGGTCCCAAAAGAAAATCAGGACATCAATTTTCCCTTCAGAGATCAGCGCGCCAACCTGCTGATCGCCGCCCATCGGGCCGCTCAGCATGGCGTTCACTTCCATACCTGTTGCGCGTTGAATTAAGTTTCCGGTTGTACCCGTCGCGTAAAGTTCGTGCTTTTCCAGTAATGGCTGGTGGCGTTCAACCCAGTTCATCAACATCTGTTTGCAGTGATCGTGTGCAACCAGCGCAATATGTTTGCGCGCCGGCAAAGTGCGAGTCGTCAGTTCCATAGTTCAATTCCGTAGTTAACCTTGCTACAGAGTACTGGAAGCACTTGACGCTGCAAGAGAAAGACGTAAAAAATGCGGACGGGCGTCAAAACGCTATGAGGATGGCTGTTTTTCTGCCCATTTCAGGAAGTTATTTCGGGTTTGCGGATCGGCTTGTTTAAACCAGTATTTGAGCCGTTGCTCTGTGAGCGTCTGGGATTGCGGCGGAATGGCATCCAGCTCTGAGATCCCCGAAAGCAGGGTGCTGTCATCGGCCATCATCGTGGCAAACTGCGGCAGCGAGGCGTGTTTAGACGCTTTATTATATCGTTCAGTTTCAAGTTCATAATCAATGACTTTTGCCGTCGACGTGATGGACAGAATATCAAGCTTTACAGGGATTGGCATGGCGTCGCCATCCAGCAGTTCAAGGCGAGGCGCGGCATCAAAATGCGCCGTTTCACGCTCGTTCTCCAGCCGTGGCAGATGAAAATTGACCTGGCTAATAGGCTGAGTATCGAAGCTCACCACCAATGGGGGTGAAATATAGAGTCGCTCTTCATGGCTGGAGAGGCGAATGGTCTTCTCCACACGAAACACCAACTGATGCGGACCATTATCCAGTTCAATACTGTCGGCCCCCCGTAACAGCGAACTGGAGACTTTTTTACCATCTAAAACAAGAAGATCAACATCACTGGAAAGGCGTAAGGTGGTGGCGAAAACGGTGGCCGGCAAAATCAATGCAATGAAGGTTGTCACAATGCCGGCTTTCATAGGGTTCTCCTGTCCAAAGACCGCATGATGAATAATGTATCAAAATTTTGCGGCAATCATCTTTACTAACATATAGACATATTTTTAACTTTTGCTCTCATACATTCGTATGGGGCGAATGGTTGGGATGTCGGGTTTGTCGTACACTTTGCAAAACAGCCTGGAGAAAGATGATGAAAGAGACCGATATTGCTGGCATTTTGACGTCCACCCGTACTATCGCGTTGGTGGGGGCGAGTGATAAACCCGATCGCCCAAGCTATCGTGTGATGAAATATCTGCTCGACCAGGGCTATCACGTTATTCCTGTTTCGCCAAAGGTTGCCGGGACGACGCTGTTAGGGCAGAAAGGCTACGCGACGCTGGCCGATGTGCCGGAAAAAGTCGATATGGTGGATGTTTTCCGCAATTCAGAAGCCGCGTGGGGCGTCGCGCAGGAGGCGATTGCTATCGGCACGAAAACGCTGTGGATGCAGTTGGGCGTGATTAATGAGCAGGCTGCGGTACTGGCGCGAGACGCGGGTCTGACCGTCGTGATGGATCGCTGCCCGGCGATTGAAATTCCACGTCTGGGGTTGGCAAAGTAAGACAGCGCGGATGGCGCGTTGCTTATCCGGCCTACGGTTCATGGCCGGATAAGACGCGTAGGCCCGATAAGCGAAGCGCCATCGGGCACAGGTTAAAATCAGTTACGCAGGCGTGGCGCCTGGAGCTGCTTGCGAATCGTGCGGGCCAGTTCATCCATTGAAGGCTGCTCAGGATGTTCGTCCTGCGTTTCGCTACTCAACTGCGCTTCAGCCAGATAGGTATGTACAGGCTGACCATTATCGTCTTCCATCACCACGTGATACCAGGGAGCAGCGCGAAGTTCGTCGTTAACCGCCAACTCATCAGGTGACGGTTCCTCGAGCGAATAGACCGGGTCGATATCCACGACCACTCCGAGATAACCTAACAGGGAATGGCGGACCTGCTGGCCAATACCGAATTTGCTGGCAATCATAGTCACCTCCCGGGAAATTAATACTCTCTATTTGAGGGTAAAATTCCACTTTTCAAGTTACATGACGCGACAGGCAAACCCTTTCAGATACAGCCCTTCCGGGTAGGTAGCGATCACCGGATGATCGGCAGCCTGACGGAACTGCTCTATAAATTGTATATCACGACCAGCATCTATTGCGGCATCGGCGATGATTTTCTGAAATAAATCGGTTGTCATCAGCCCGGAACAGGAGAATGTCAGCAATACGCCGCCAGGGTTCAGCAACTGGATTGCCAGCATATTGATGTCTTTATAGCCGCGGCATGCTCCCATCAACTGACTTTTATTTTCGACAAATTTCGGCGGATCCATCACGATCACGTCAAATTTCTCGCCACGATCGCGGTAGGTGCGCAGCAGTTTGAAAACATCATCACGCACAAACTCGGCCTTGCTCAGGTCCAGCTTGTTCAGTTCAACGTTTTGCTTCGCAATGTCCAGCGCGTCCTGAGAGGTGTCGACACTCACGACCTGGCGACATCCGCCCATCAACGCCGATACCGCGAACCCCCCGGTATAGGAGAAGCAGTTCAGAACGCGTTGGTTTTCTACGTAGCGACGGGTCGCCAGGCGGCTGTCGCGTTGATCAAGGTAGTAACCGGTTTTATGTCCGCCCTGAATATCCACCAGCAGCTTCATACCGTGTTCTTCAATAGGCAGCAGGGCAGGAGGCAACTCGCCCGTAACGGGTCCCTGGGTTAACTCCATGCCTTCTTTTTTACGCACCGCAACATCGCTGCGGTCATAAATGGCGCATTCGGGATACAGTGTCTGCAGTGCGCTGATCAAGGCGGCGCGCTGATATTCTGCTCCCGCGCTCAACAGCTGCAGCACAAGGAAGTTGCCGAAACGGTCGATGGTTACGCCTGGCAGCCCATCAGACTCACCGGCAATCAGCCGATAGCTGTCCAGCCCGTCTTTCTTCGCCAGCCACTCGCGCCATTGCTGCGCCTGCTGCAGGCGACGGGTGAAGAAGGCGATGTCGATGGATTCCGTTTTATCGAACGTCCAGACGCGTGCACGAATCTGCGACGCAGGCGAATACGCGCCGCGTGCTAACCATTTTCCCTGATGGTCAACAATATCAATGGTTTCACCGAGGCTGGCTTTACCTTCCATGCGAGCTACCGCACCGGAAAAGACCCACGGATGGCGGCGAAGTAAAGATTTTTCGCGCCCTTTGGCTAACACTAAACGTACACTCATAATTTACTATTCTGTCGAATCAAAGAAATGGGCGCCATTGTCCTGAGTTTTGCGAGGATTTGCAACGCGCCCCGCGATGATAAGGAGAACAGCAATGTCAAAAATCTGCATAATCGCCTGGGTGCACGGTCGCGTTCAGGGTGTTGGCTTTCGCTTTAGCACGCAGCATGAAGCGCAACGACTGGGATTAACCGGCTACGCGAAAAATCTCGATGACGGCAGTGTAGAAGTCGTGGCCTGCGGCGAAGCTGAGCTCGTTGAAAAACTGCTTAAGTGGCTGAAGGATGGGGGGCCAAGGAGCGCCAGAGTTGACCGGGTTCTCAGTGAACCGCATCGCCCTGGCGCCGAGTTAAAGGGCTTTAATATTCGCTATTAGATACACTTCACTGGCTTGGGCAGGCCTGCAATTTTTGTGGCCTGTTTAGCCGGACCTTTCGGGAACAGGCGGTACAGATAGCGACTGTTGCCTTTCTCTTCGCCAAATTTATTCGCCATGGCTTTTACCAGCATACGGATCGCGGGCGACGTATTAAATTCCAGGTAAAAATCACGGACAAAGCGAACTACCTCCCAGTGTTCCGCCGAGAGGGTTATGCCTTCGTTTTGCGCAATAACAACTGCCAGAGGCTCGCTCCATTGCGTCGTCTCTTTCAGATAGCCTTCGCTATCGGTATCGATTTCTTTCCCTTCAAAGATCAACATAATTCTTCACAGCGTTAGTCAAACTGTTGCCAGTTTACCAAAAAACAAAGCCCCGCATAAGCGGGGCTGGATGACACATTTTGTCTCTTAGTCGCGGCTGGCGAAACCCAGAATACTCAACAGGCTGACAAAGATGTTGTAGAGCGAAACGTACAGGCTAACCGTCGCACGGATGTAGTTAGTCTCACCGCCACGGATAATGTTGCTGGTCTCAAACAGGATGGCACCGGAAGAGATCAGGATAAATACCGCGCTAATGGCAAGATGCAGCGCTGGCAGTTGCAGGAAGATGTTCGCCACCATACCAATCAGTACGACAACGACACCCGCCATCAGCATACCGCCGAGGAAAGACATGTCTTTACGCGTTGTCAGAACGTAGGCGGAGCAGCAGAAAAAGACCAGCGCAGTTCCACCCAACGCCATCGCGATCACATCACCCATACCTGCGGACAGATAGGCATTCAGCATCGGGCCGAGAATGTAGCCCAGGAAGCCGGTAAATGCGAAAGCGGCGAGGATACCGGTCGGTTTGTTCGCTGTTTTATAGGTCAGGAACATCAGGCCATACATACCCACCAGCGTCAGGATCAGACCCGGAGACGGCAGCATTAATACGGTGCTTGCCGTGGCGGTGATCGCTGAAAACGCCAGCGTCAGGCTCAGCAGAAAATAGGTATTTCTCAGCACTTTGTGAGTGCTGAGTAGCGATGTACGGTCGCGCGAAGAAGTAATTATACGATCCATGAGTCACTCTCTTATGACAGATGTAATTAATGACGGAGGATAAAGAAATCGCTGGCAATGACACAGCGGTTTTACCCATCTTTACGCAGTTGATCTCTAACGGGATAAGCATTTTATTTCAGAAAAATCAGGTAAACCAGTTTAACACACCAATTATACGCCGCAGGGAGATCGGTGTCGTATAGGTAACTGAAAATTATTGCTTTATTACATGACGCCCATTATGAGTGGTGATGTCCTCATCAACAGATCAATAAGGTAAAGGGAATGACTCAACTCAACCCGAGGGTGTTTACGTTTACGCTGTTGGCCGTCAGTCTGATGTCGATAACCAGTGCGGCATGGGCAGCGAATGTTCCGGCCGGAACGGTATTGGCAGAAAAACAGGAGCTGGTCAGAAACAACGGTAGCGAACCGGCATCGCTGGACCCGCATAAAGTTGAAAGCAATGTCGAGCTTAGTTTAATCAGCGATATGTTCGATGGACTGGTCGCCGTCACCCCGCAAGGGGCGATTGAACCGCGACTTGCCCTGTCATGGGAAAATAAAGCCAATACGGTCTGGACGTTCCATTTACGCCCCGGGATCACCTGGTCTGATGGCTCGGCTATCACGGCGCAGGATATCGTCTGGAGCTGGCAGCGTTTAGTTTCGCCCAAAACGGCCTCTCCGTATGCGACCTATCTGGGGAATATGCATGTTCTGAACGCCGCCGAGATTGCGCAAGGCAACAAAGCGCCTGATACGTTGGGGGTCAAAGCCGTCAACGACAGCACGCTGGAAATCACACTCACGCAGCCAACCGCCGCCTTTCTCGCGATGCTGGCCCATCCATCGCTGGTGCCGCTGGATAAAGTCCTGATAGGCCGTTTTGGCGACAAATGGACAAAACCCGAACATTTCGTCAGCAGCGGAGCATACACGCTCTCGCAATGGGTGGTGAACGAACGGATTGTGACGGTGCGCAACCCTCATTACTGGGATGACCAACATACGGTTATCAATAAAGTCACCTGGCTGCCTATCAGCTCTGAGGCGGCGGACGTTAACCGCTACAAAGCGGGAGAGATAGATATTGTCTATACCGTGCCGGTGAATCAGTTCGCGCAACTGAAAAAAACAATGGGCGATGAGCTACGCGTCGCACCACAGCTGTCTACCTATTATTATCAGTTCAATACTACCCGCGCGCCGTTCAATGACCCGCGTGTTCGCCGCGCGCTGAATATGGCGCTGGATAAAGACATTATCGCGCAGAAAGTCATGGGGCAGGGGCAACGCGAAGCCTGGGTCATCAGCCAGCCGGATATTGGCGGTGTGACGCTGCGTGCGCCTGACTATGCCTCCTGGCCACGGGACAAACGCATCGCAGAGGCGAAAAAACTGTTAGCCGACGCGGGATTTGGTCCGGATCATCCACTTTCGTTCAATTTGCTCTATAACACCTCGGAAACGCATCAGCGCATTGCCATTGCGGCGAGTTCGATGTGGAAGAAGAACCTCGGCGTAGAAGCGAAATTACAAAACCAGGAATGGAAAACGATGCTCGATACCATGCATACCGGTAATTTCGATGCGGTTCGTTATGCCTGGATAGCGGATTACGATGATGCGGCAAGTTTCCTGAATACATACCGTACTGGCGACAGTGAGAACACGAGCAAGTACAGCAATCCGGCGTATGACGAGGCATTACGTCATGCCGCGACAGCAGCAACGGTCGCGGAGCGAGGTAAATATTATCAGCAGGCTGAAGACATGCTGGGGCAGGATGTACCGGCAATTCCGGTTTATCACTACGTTCGCACCCATCTGGTGAAGCCGTGGGTAGGCGGATTTGTCTCCGACAGTCTGGGAAATTACTACAGCAAAGATATGTACATCAAAAAACAGTGATGGTTTTATGCTGAATAAATGTTCAATTTGTTGTTATTTCAGGCTATTAACAGTATTTTGACTGTTTTTCAGGCAAACGAACGTTTTGGTGCTTTACAGGTCCGCTCGGGATGTTTATAGTGCGCCTCATTGGAAGCGTGGCCGAGCGGTTGAAGGCACCGGTCTTGAAAACCGGCGACTCGAAAGGGTTCTAGAGTTCGAATCTCTACGCTTCCGCCAAATACAGAGAAGGGGTTACCGAAAGGTAACCCCTTTTTTTTCGGTATTTTTACCATAAGTTGACGCCTCCTAACCATTTAGTGTCCCTGCTGGAAGCAATAGCCGCCATAGACCCTATTGAAATTAGGGTTATTGTGGTTTGGGGGTATCATGTACCGCCGAAGTCATCGTCATTCCAGAGTTAACCATCTTTTCAAGTTCACCAGCTCAAAGATGAACACTGTGCTTACAGTAGAGTCATCTTTGGAGTTTGATACGTGCTTCGAACGGGCCTCGTCGTGAGGATAGGAAATGTCTACTGAGGTGGGGTCAGTCCAAACATTAATGACTGGCGGCAGGGTTATAACGAGTATCGTCCACATTCAGAACTGAATTATCCGACGCCATCAGAGTTTGCAGCAGGCTGGCGAAACGGAAAAATTAAAGGTAAACAAACCGACATGACTCACTGACGGTAGTCTCTAATTCTGGGGACAGGTCACATCATACATAATGACCTCGTTTATGATGTTGATGGCAGGTAAATATAAGTTAGTTTCGGTATGTCAACGAAGCGGTACTAATAACGTATTATTTTCAGGTTTTTTTTATAAACTTTTATATTATTGATTTTAGTATGGCTATATTAATAATTAATTTTTTCTTTATGATTTATTCAATATTCATCTGGAAAATTTCACCTATCGCGTTGTATTGCTGGATAGTTAAAGCGCGGCTATCAGTGCAACGTTGACCGGTTAATTACCGGTGGTTCATTTTCGCTATTTAATATTATTGACGGTTGTTAACTTTATGGCTTTATTAAATATCAGGGGATCGCTTGTCTGAAGCCTATTATCACTTTGGCAAAGTAAGTCGTCGCGATTTTCCAGTGGGAGCTGAGCATATCCATCGTAGGGTCATTTTGTGAAGTGAAGGGGGAATATAGATCGTTTTCCCCCTCGGAGCTCGGAGCTGCTCTGTCTACTCGCTCAGTTAGCAATTCCAGGCGCGTAATCCGAGTGCCGCGTACAGGCTTCGCCTTTTCGTGCCCTTTCATAATCATTCTTGAGAGAAATGAACATGGCCGATATTAATAAGCATGACCCTAAATTTATCCTCCTGCAAACCTCTATAGCACAAGCGTATGTCGAGGGTGTCAACTTTAATTTACTCTCCAACCCTCTGCTTCCATTCGGTATTCGTACTTTCGATGGTAGCTTTAACCACCTGGTCACAGGGCAGCACAAGTTTGGGGCCACAGACCATTCCTTCCTGCGCGTGTTTGATCACGCGTTTCAAACGGGATATGCCGGGATATGGTCGGTTATAGATCCGCCGCGATCGGTTATCAGTAACCAGACCGCCAACATCTTACCCGCAGTTGAAGTGAACAAAGGTACCGATCCGGTCATCAGCACCGGTCTGGATGGTGTGTTTGGCACGCCATCGCCGCAGGAGGTTGTTGAGCTGGCGTCGAAATCCAGGCCTTCTACGCTGACCCAGGACACGAGCACAGTGCCTGACGGCATGAACACCCTGTCGAAACCTGCCGATCCCATTATCTTAGCGAGCAAGAAAACGTCGACGGATGACGATGACGATGGTGATGGCGATGATGATGTCGGCGGCGACGGAGCCTTCCCGCTCAACGCCAGTGATGTCGCCAACCTGAAGAATCTGGTCAACGGGCGTGAAGGCGGTGAAGACAACGATGCGCTCGGGATCCGCGATCTCGAAGGTACCGGCAATAACCGTGTTCACCTTGACTATGGTTCGGCCGATCAGCCGTTCATACGACTCACCGACGCGCACTACGGCGTCTGGAATGAGACGACTCACAACCGCGACATCAATCCCCTGTTCTCCGGGCTGGATCCGCGAGCCATCAGCAATATCCTTGGCGCACAGGAAGCAAATCTTTCCGGCAACGCCGCCGGCGTGAACAGCTTGTTCACGGCCTTCGGTCAGTACTTCGATCACGGTCTGGATTTCCTTGGTAAGGGAGGTAACGGAACGATCCAGATTGGCGCTCCGGGCACGGTTCCAAATCCTGCGGACCTGACTCGCGGCACCGTTGACAGCATTGATGCCAATGGCATCCCGCAGCATCTCAATAAGACATCGCCATTCGCTGACCAGAACCAAACTTATGGCTCGAACGAACTCGTCGGCCAGTTCCTGCGCGAAGGCGACGGACAGGGCGGATTTACGGGCAAGCTGTTAGAGGGCGGAGTGGATCCATCAAACCCGAATTTCAAGCTGCTGCCCACGCTGAGCGAACTGATCCTGCATCACTGGAGCAACAACACGCTGTTCACCGACAGCTCGCTGCCGGGCGACCACACCGTGACCTTCCGGGAGTACTTCGCCGGACTGGTCGACAGCAATGGCGTTATCAACAAGTCGATGCTTCCTGCCATGACCTCTAATTTCATGGGAAGTGGCTTTGCGCTGCTGCTCGACACCAACCCCTTTATCAACCTGCTCGACCACTACGTAGCGGGTGATGGACGTGCGAACGAGAACATCGCACTCACTGCGATCCACAACATCTGGGAGCGGAATCACAACTTCCATGTCAACGGATTGCTCGAAGCCGGATTTGATGGAACAGCTGAAGAACTGTTCCAGGCCGCCAAGATAATCAACGAGGCTGAGTATCAGCGCGTTATTTACACCGACTTTGCCGACAAGTTGCTTGGTGGCATGAGAGGCGAGGGCGATCACGGCTTCGCCGGGTACAATCCGGAAGTGGATGCACGAGTCTCCCACGAGTTCGCGACTGCAGCTTACCGGTTCGGTCATTCGCTGATAGGGCAGACGCTGACGGTGCTCGACGCTCAGGGCAATGCAACGCAGGTACCGCTGTTCGACGCGTTCCTCAACCCGACCAACGATACGAGTGCATTCATCCTCCCCAGTGGGCAATTGCCTTACTCTCCCAAGCCTGGCTATGAGCAACTGGGTGTCTCTGGGATCATTGCCGGTGGTGTTGTCCAGCAAGCGGAAGAAGTCGACGTCAATATCGTCGATGCTGTCCGAAATGACCTCATTCGCACCAGTGCTGACGTGTTCGCCTTCGACGTCGCCCGCGAGTGGGACGTCGGTCTGGGTTCGATGAACCAGATCCGGGCCGACCTGCTGGCCTCTCGCGATCCGTATGTGAAGGAGGCGGTCAGCTTTGCCGGCGATCTCACACCCTACAGTTCGTGGGAGGACTTCCAGGCACGGAACAATCTCAGCGACACAGTCATTGAGCAATTCAAGCAGGCCTATCCAGACCTCGTGCTGGAAGATGCTCAAATTGCAGACTTCCTGGCAGCGAATCCTGGCTATAAATTTGTCAACGGAAACACCGTCAAAGGCATCGACAGAGTTGATCTGTTCGTTGGCGGACTCGCCGAGAAGCACATTAATGGCGGTGTGGTTGGCCAGACCTTCTGGGTCATCATCCACGAGCAACTTGACCGGATCCAGGAAGGTGACCGGCTGTATTATCTCGACCGCGTGGAGCATCTGGACCTCTACGAGGTCATCGAGGAGCAGGGCTTTGCCGGGATCGTGGCACGCAATACGGGCCTGACCAATCTTCCCGAGAACATCTTCGGGACGAGTCAGCTCGATAATCCGCCGGTCGTTGCCCACCGCAACCTCGTCCTCAATGGTGGGAACGGCATTGACGTCCTCAATGGTGGGCTCGGCGACGACGTCCTCAATGGTGGGGGAGGCAACGATACGCTCAACGGTGGGGCCGGCAACGACACGCTCAACGGCGGCACTGGCGCAGATGTGATGGTGGGCGGTCTCGGCAATGATACCTATATTGTTGATAATATTGGCGACGTTGTCACAGAAGGTCTTAATGGCGGGACGGATGTTGTCCAGACCACCCTCAACAATTACACGTTGGGCAATAACGTTGAAACACTGGTGTTCACCGGGACGGGCTCTTTCACCGGCAAAGGGAATGCCATTGCCAACACCATCAATGGTGGCAGCGGTAATGACTTTTTGTATGGGATGGGAGGAAACGACCAACTGAACGGTGGGGCAGGAAATGACTCCCTTGATGGTGGTGACGGAGCCGATAACCTTCAGGGCGGGGCTGGCAACGATAACATGATAGGCGGAGCGGGTAACGATAGACTCGAGGGTGGCCAGGGTGCCGATAGCATGACAGGGGGGGCCGGAGATGATGTTTATCTGGTTGATAATGCCATGGATAGTGTCAAGGAAGGTCTTAATGGCGGGACGGATGTTGTCCAGACCACCCTCCAAAATTACACGTTGACCAATAACGTTGAAACACTGGTGTTCGCCGGGACAGGCGCTTTCACTGGCAGAGGGAATGCCATTGCCAACACCATCAACGGTGGCAGCGGTAATGACTTTTTGTATGGGATGGGAGGAAACGACCAACTGAACGGCGGGGCAGGAAATGACTCCCTTGATGGGGGGGACGGTATCGATAACCTGAAGGGCGGCACCGGTAACGATAACATGATAGGCGGAGCGGGTAACGATAGACTCGAGGGGGGCCAGGGCGCTGATATCATGGCAGGTGGTTCCGGAAATGACACCTTCGTCTTTAGCGCAGGCTTTGGGCGAGACCGTATTACCAACGGTTTTGATAGTAATCCCAGCGGCGGACAGGACTACCTCGATCTGAGTTCATTAGGAATTGCTGTAGCGAATTTTGCCAGCAGCGTCACGATTGCTGGGGGATCCGGTAGCAGTACCGTCATTACCATCGGCAATCCTCTTAATGGCGATGTCATTACTTTAGAAAACGTAAACTCTAACAGCATAAATATTAATGATTTTATTCTAATCGGATAAGGAGAAGACGATGTCGCGCCAGCATACGCCAACAGAACTAAAAGATTTATTAAAGGGAACGAAAGCCACCTTTATAATGCTGTGTTTTTAGTTATGTTATCAATGCTTATGCTGGCGCCTGCAGTAAAATATCGGTTTTGTGAGAAAGCGAATCCCGTCAAAAAACACGGAACCGGGAAAGGAGGTCACAGACTGCTACGCTCAATCCGCTGGATAAATAAATCACTAAACTTAGTTAGTCATTTTTTCAACACATTGCAACTTAGCTCGCAGTGCCAGAAGCCTACTAACCCACGTGTTTCAGCACAAATGGTAACAGACGAAATTAATGGAAAGATGGCCGCAATCCATAAAGAGTTGGACGAATGCAACGTGGAGCACCCGGTATTTTATGAAGGTGAAGTGGATATCCACCTCAATCCAAAAATCGGAGCGGACTGGCAACTGCGAGGGCATCAAAAACGAGTGATTACTCCCGGGCAGAATGAAAAATATTATCTGGCCGGGGCGCTGCACCGTGGTACAGAAAAAGTCAGTTACGTAGGTGGCAGCAGCAAAAGCTCATTAAACGCAAAACGGATGTCCCGTTCTTTTATCTGTGCGGGCTGTCCTGCAGCATTTCGAGGAACAACAGATTGCTGAGCGTGGTCAGTTTATTTTCTGTACCTTCCTGGTTATCCGGCAGACAGGCTATCATCATTATTTTGCATGATTATTAAGATGAAAATAGTACGAAAGTTAATATTTAGTATGCCAATTTGATAGCAATAATAAACTGAAAATACTGGCAATAAATACTCATTTCATCAGCAAATGATTGCGTGCTTTGCACGCTAGCCAGGCTTGTTTCTAATTATCCTGTATTTTCAATCAGGTAATACAAATAGAGAGTGTTTGTTATGCACAGATACCCCATCATCTATATCCGCGGCTATGCAATGACTGTGGGTGAACGTAACGAAACATCATCAGATCCTTTCTGTGGGTTTAACATCGGATCGACTCTCTACATGCCACGGAAACCTGGCAAGGTGACGCGAAGAGTTGAACTCGCGGGGGGCATTCGCTCAATGAACCGGGGCTACCGGAATAGCATGGCGTATCAGCTGAAGCGCCCTGTACTGAATTGGTCGCGCCGCTGCAGAGTCAAGCCGGTGAGAATAACTTTCGCTTTGGTACGGGTAAAATCAACGGGTGGAATGGTGAGCAATTTGCCGAGAGTGCATTCTGGATCCATCCGTGATGCGTTGCGAATAAATTTCTGGAGGTTTTGAATGAGTGCTCCTTCTTCTCGTGTTTCTTCAACTTCTCATACGACGCGATCTCAGCCCAGAAAACATGCTGTGTCTTTTTCCGATAAGGATGTTTGGGACCGCATTACATCGCTTGCGGCGATCCTTATCCCTGCTGCTATTGCTCTGGCCGGTTACTTCATCGGTCAGGCAATCAAGGATGCAGAAATTGCATCCCAGGAAAAGCGCGCAGATCTCGATAGAGCGCTTGCTCGGGAGAGTGTGCGTGTTTCACAGGCGAATCTCATTAATACCCTTATGAAATCGTTGACCAGTGTGAACCCACAGGAACGTCAGTTAGCCGTTCAAGCGGTGATAATTGCCCTCCCGGAAGAGGGCCCAGCGTTGGCACGCACGATAGAACAAACAGACAAGGATAAGTCGGTGCAGGAAGCCGCTCGTAACTCTATTGATCAGCGAATAGAGACACTACTTCAGGATCTGTTCGCATCAGATGCCAGTACCCGTATAACGGCTGCACAGCAAATCATTCAAGGTTGGCGGAACGATCCTGGAGCGGTTGATGCGATCATATCCTTTGCTAAAAGCCATCCCTCCAATGAGAACGGTATCTTCAATGCCGTCGTTGTGCTTTCTGAGTTCAACGCTTCCGCACTTAAGACACATCGAGCGCAAGTTATTGCTTTCGCTGAGCAGGCAAAAGGGGCAGGTCCGAACACCGCAGCTCGTGCGGCAGTGCTATTGTCCCGACTTGGACCTAATCCGGCGTAATGCCCAACTTATTTCAACAGGCAGTGCCCGTTACCATTCATTAATGGGGGCGTTTCGGCTAACCGTATCTCTGGTCTGTGCTGGATTCCCCCCACTGTTTGCATTCCCTGCGGCAGCGTCCGCTGCATAAATGCCATACGCTTCAGTTGAATTCCCTGAATTTTAAGGGCATTTTTTCCGCGTTTTATCAAGTCGACGACTTATAGTTCTGATACAGATCACAACCGTCGGCCAAACAGGTTGGATTGTGAGTGTGCCATCTCCATTATGTGCATTTTTCTTAACAAGGATTACGTTATATGAACATTCGACCTCTCTTCGCCTTAACTTTCATCGGCTTATTATGGGGCGTAGGCGCATCGCAGGGACACGCAAAAGAGTGGAAAAAGGAGCCTATGACTGTTTTACAGCAAGGGGCAGAGGCGGGTGATGCGGAGGCACAGTTCGTTCTTGCGGCCGTTTATTTAAAGGGAAAAGAGGTGCCGCAGGACCTCAGTAAAGGGCGCGAGTGGCTAATCAAATCTGCAGAGCAGGGAAACGCGGATGCGCAGCACCTTCTTGCGCTCATGTATTACGAGGGAAAGGGAGAGCAGAAGGATGACAAGAAAGCGGCTGAGTGGTTTAGCAAAGCAGCCGGGCAGGGGAAAGTCGATGCGCAGTACTACCTTGGCACCATGTACTGCGAAGGTCAGGGCGTACAGCAGGACGACAAGAAAGCCGTTGAATGGCTGACCCAGGCTGCGGAACAGGGAAATGCCGATGCGCGCTATTTCCTCGCCTTGATGTACTTCGATGGTGAGGGGGCGCGGTGGTATGACGGCAAGGTCATTGAATGGTTCAACAAAGAAGCAGAACAGGGAAACAAGAAAGCGGTTGAGTGGCTTAGTAAGGCGGCCGGACGGGGAAACTATCTTGCGATAGAGTGGCTTCATCGGGCGGTTGAACGAGGAAATCCCGATGCGAAGCATTATCTTGAAAACAATAAAGCGCTGTTAGAGGGCTACAACACCGTCAAGGCATTGAGTAAAGCGGCTGGGCAGGGAGATGCTAAGGCGCAGGCTTTACTCGGCAGAAAGTACTTTGAGGGTGATGGCGTTGGTATGGATCATAAAAAAGCGCGTGAGCTGTTGACGCAAGCCGCCAGCCACGGCGATGCACTGGGTCAGAGCATGCTGGGTGTTATGTATTACATTGGCGAGGGCGTCGGTGTTGCTCAGAATTACCAGAAAGCGTTTACGTTGTTTAACCAGGCCGCTCCCCAGGGCGATATGCTGGCGCAGGGCATGCTCGGCTCAATGTACTTAAAGGGAGAGGGAACCGCTCAGGACAATAAGAAAGCGATGGAGTGGTTTAGCAAGGCCGCTGAGCAGGGAGATACAGGCTCTCAGACGGAGCTTGGGAAGATGTACTTAGAAGGACTTGGCGTCGCCCAGGACGATAAAAAAGCCCTTGAGTGGTTTGATAAAGCCGCCAGGAAGGGAAATGCAGGGGCTCAGGGTTTGCTGGGAAGCATGTACCTGGAAGGGAAAGGGGTGAAGCAGGACTATGCGCAAGCCTATATCTGGACTGCGGTGGCCGTCGCCAATGGAAATTTTGATGCGCAGACCTCTATGGAGAGCGCAAAGCAGAATTTAACGCCTGCCGCATTTAAAGAAGCGGACGATAAGGCAAGGAACTATTTCGAACAGCACCGCAATCAACCAGAGATGTAATCCAGTCTTAATGGTTAAAACCCCCCGGCGTGAGGCCGGGGGGAATCGCTTGTACCGTCACCACAACAAATTCTAGTCCCGCGTCAGACACACCATTGAAACCGTCACCTGAATATCATTCCCGGCACCGTCGAACCTGACGTCCTTTCAGACCCATTTTTACTCATAAATCCCGTTTGTCATGACAGCTGTCACATTTACAACTCTATTTTTGAACGCATGTGTTCAAAAATAGATGCCGTAGTGATACCGTCATTGCACGCGAGGTTGATGTCCGCTTGTTATCCAGATCAGACAATGTTTTTTATTGTTTTAAAACAATTGTTTAATGAAGTTCAGGGGGAGCAATGAGTGAAGCAAATTTAGACCGAGGTAGCATACTGGATATCCCTGCAGAGCAGGGGGCCAGTAAAAAAACGATTCGCAAAGTCATGTTTGCCAGCATCTCAGGCACCGTTATTGAATGGTACGACTATTCGCTATACGGCGCCGCTGCGGGGCTGGTCATCAATAAACTCTATTTCCCTAATCTCTCTCCTACCATTGCAACGCTGGCCGCTTTTTTAACCTTTGCGGTTGGCTTTGTTTCACGTCCCCTGGGAGGGGTGATTATTGCGCATATTGGTGATCGTTACGGGCGTAAACCCGCCCTGATTTTCGCCGTACTATTAATGGGGATTGCAACACTGGCATTGGGATTATTGCCGACATATCACCACATCGGTATCTGGGCGACCATTGCCCTGGTCGTTATCCGCCTGATGCAAGGGTTTGGTTCAGGCGCGGAACTGGCGGGGGCGCAAACCTTTGTTGCCGAATATGTGCCTGCTAATCAGCGAGGGTTTTACACTTCACTGATCAATGCCTCCACGGGCGTGGCCATTCTTCTTTCATCGCTGGCCTTTTTCCTGGTCACCCAGTTACCGGATGAAGCCTTTATGAGCTGGGGATGGCGTGTTCCGTTCCTGTTCTCCATTGTGTTGTTTATTGTGGCTATTTATATCCGTAAACATCTGGATGAAACGCCTGAATACGTAAAATCGATGGAGAAGGCCGAGAGTAATAAGAAAACCGAGGCCGTCCCGATTAAAGCGTTGATCATGAACAGCCCTAAAAGCCTTATTTGCGGTTTCTTCAGTCTGGCGGGCCACCAGGCAAATGGGTACTTGCTGAGCGTTTTCAGTATCAGTTATCTGACGAATACCTTAGGGATGGCGAAATCTGAAGGGCTAATAGCACTGATGATTGCCGTGACGGTAAATACCCTCATGACGCCGGTCATGGGAAAAATGGCCGATAAATATGGCACGACGGTTGTCTTCTCGTTTGGCGCTATTTTCCTTGGTGCCTTCGCTTTCCCGCTGTTCTGGTTTCTTAATAGCGGCGATATTGTGCTGGCCACCATCGGGATGTGTATCGCTTACGGTATTGGACACGGCGCAACGTCGGGAGCTCAGGGGGCATTTCTTGCGAATCTCTTCCCGACGCAGTACCGCTATTCTGGCATCGCGTTATCGCGTGAACTTAACAGCGTCATTTTTGCGGGTTCCACACCCGTTATTGCCGCTGCACTCATCACCTTTGGTGATGGAGAGCCGACCCTTCTGATCTATTACCTGATCTTTTGTAGCCTGTTGACCTTAGTCGCAGTGCAAATGGCGAAGGGATTGAAAGAACATCATTAATGTGGGTCCAGAGACAGTATTAAAAATTAATCAATGAGGTAAACATGAATATCATTATTTCAGACAATAAAGACATTTTGGGTGTGAAAGCAGCGGAAGCCGGTATTCTTGCGATACAAAATGCGCTGGCTCAGAAAGCGCATATTGCCATTATTCTGGCGACCGGAGCCAGTCAGTTTCAAATGCTGGAAAATCTCATCAAGGCGGATATTGACTGGTCGCGAGTGACGATTTTTCATCTGGATGAATATATTGGGTTAGGCGAAGATCATCCGGCCAGTTTCCGGCGTTATCTACGTGAACGTGTTGTCGAAAAGCTTTCTGGATTGCACCAGTTTGTGGGAGTTGATGGCTCTGCTGAGAATATTGACCTGGAGCTTGCTCGTCTGAACCGATTGATTAGCGCGCAGGATATTGACGTTTGCTTTGCAGGGATCGGTGAAAACGGTCATCTGGCCTTTAACGATCCACCGGCAGATTTTACAACAACGGTGCCTTATCTGAAGGTTGAACTGGACGAAGCCTGTCGCCGCCAGCAGTTGGGCGAAAAATGGTTCAGTTGCTTAGAGGAGGTGCCGTCACACGCTATCTCCATGAGCATCCATCAGATTATGCTCTCCAGGGCGCTGATCCTGAGCATTCCGGATGCACGTAAAGCGCAGGCTGTAAAAGATGCTCTGCAAGGCCCTGTGGTGAATACTGTTCCGGCCTCTATTGTTCAACGTCATGCTGCCTGCGAGGTATTTTTGGATAATGAATCCGCCTCGCTTATGACCAGACCGTAAGGGATGAAAGATGAAAGTCACTCCAGGTTTGTTTGATATACAGGTGAATGGGTTTGCCGGTGTAGATTTCAATGATGAAAGTATTGAAGCCGAAATGCTGGACTTCGCGCTGGAAGCCATGCTGAAAACCGGCGTGACCTGCTGTCTGCCAACGCTGATTACGGCTTCCGGACCTGTGCTTATCAGGCGCTTTCAGGCGCTGGATAAAGCCGTGACCGGGAGTAAGCTCGGGGCGTTGATGGTCCCGGGATATCATCTGGAAGGACCTTTCCTGAATCCGGCAGAGGGATATGCCGGGTGTCATCCTCCACAAGATATGCTTGCTCCGGACATTCGGCTGATTGATGACATCGAAAAGGGACTCTCACGACCGATTCTGTTGGTCACCTGCGCCCCCGAATTTGATGCCAGCGGCGCGTTTGTGCGGGCGTTAACGGAAAGGGGAAAACGTGTTGCGGTTGGGCATTCCAGCGTCGGTTACGCCCAACTTCAGGAAGCAGTTGAGGCGGGGCTCAGTCTGTGTACACATCTTGGTAATGGCATTCCTCAGACGTTACCTAAGCTGGATAACACATTACAGGCGCAACTGAGTTGCGATGCGCTGGATGCCTGCTTTATTGCTGATGGGTTACATATTCCCCCGTTCGCGCTCAAAAACCTTCTGCGCGCGAAAACGTTGGCCCGCTCGATTCTGGTGACGGATGCGATGAGTGCTGCGGCCTGCAAGAACTCTGGGATGTATTCTTTTGCCGGAGTGAAGGTGGAACTTGCTGACGATGGTACGGTACGCCAGCCGGGTGCCAGTAATCTGGCGGGATCCAGTCTAACCCTGGATCAGGCAGTGCGTAATCTGGTGCACTGGAATATCGCCAGCTTTGACGAAGCCGTGGAGATGGCAAGCGCCCACCCGGGCAGGGTTATGCAAAAGGCAATGGTTCATCATTCGCAAATTCGCCCTGAATCCAGGGTGGTCTGGGATGACAACAATGCCGTCATTGAATGTCATATCGCGTCTGGCATCAGCAGGCGCTACAACTAAAAACAGGGGCAGCAATGCCCCTGCAATGCTAGCTCTCTGCATTTAAAATGTTTCCCCAACGTTGTAACCGTTTGTTCCTTCTCCTGTAAAAAGCAAATCAGAGTTGATTGATGCGCTACCTTTCTGGATACTTTGTCGGGTAGCTCTGCTGGCATAACGCCCCTCGTGATTACCACGATGAGGGATTACTGCTAATGTCCTGGTCTGAACCTGAAATGTTTTTAAAAGAGCATGAATAACAAACCCACAATAGACTTTTTGACCCATTTGCCGATCACTCGCGCCTTACTCAATGATAAAGAACGTGTTTTCCTTGCGGTACTGAAGGGAGAGGTGAAAACCCGAAGCGAAGCCACCAAACGACTGTCAATTCGTTCCACCACGATCTCTGATTATGTGGCTGAACTTCTGGAGGCTCGCCTGTTAACGGAAGAGCCCAGTGAACATGTTGGGCGAGGGCGACCGTCGCTGACGCTGGGTGTTAACGCCAACAGAGTGGTGACCATCGTTTTTCAGGTGATCAGTCAGTCGGTGCATACCTTTATGGTCAACCTGGCTGCGCAGATTATCGCGCATGAGCATGTTGAGGCTTCACCCGACAGCGACAATGCGGCCCTGGAAGCGATTTTTCTTAATCTCTATAACAGTATCGTGATGAAGTTACCGGCAGGTGCTGAATTAGCCGGGACGGTCTTTTCGCTTGGCGGTGTATTTGATCGGACGACTTACCGCTGGATCCACACCTCGCGCTGGCCCAGGATGCATAACCTGGACATCAGACATATTTTTCCGGATAAAGAACACTCAGTCACACTGTCTCGTACACTGGATAATGAATTACTGATCCACCTCCTCCAGCAAAATGAAAGCACATTGCTTTTGCACTGGGGATACGGCGTCGGTTTTGCGTTTGGCCAGTCCGGGGACAACATTGTTGAAGGTGGTTATGCCTTCGGTGAAATTGGACACTGGCATATTCCAGGACAGAATGGCCTCTGTCACTGTGGACAAAAAGGCTGTCTGGAAACCGTCGCTGCATTATGGTCCATCGGCCGCGCGGTTCTGGACGATGATTTTCAGGCAGGGGATGATGAAGAGCATATTGCGACTATGCTGGAATCCAGAGCGTTGTCTGACAATCCGGCGGTGCGGCAAGCGGTAGAGCAGATGACCACCGCTGCGTCTAATGTCTGTCGTGTCTTTTTCCCTAAAAAACTGGTTGTTTCCGGTCCGTTCGTAAAAAATGCGGGCATATGGCATGCATTCTGTGACGGTTTTGAACAGCAAAACAACTTCTTTGGTCAGACCATCCCGGTGTTATCGGTCAGTCAGGTGAACCGTGATCTTGGCGTGTACGGTGCGGCGATACCCGTACTGGAGCAAGGTCTGGCAAAACTGTTACTGTAGCATTTCCCTGGTTGGCGTAGCCCTGTATGTGTTCTACAGGGTTCACGCCAACGCGGGTGACTTTGATATCCTCATATTGGCGATACGTTGACGCACTCAGATCTTACCCGGCTCCTGAATACCGTATTTATTCCGTTTATGTTGATACAGCAAATCGTCTGCTTTTAACAGCGCGGTTTCCAGCGTGTCATTAGGATGCAGTTGATAGCAACCGTAGGAGAAGGCCACGAGTTTTTCTTCATCCAGTGTGGTCAGGTTTTCCTGGATTCGGGCAATGACATCCCAGGACTTCGCCAGCGTATAATCGATCAAAATCAGGCTGAATTCATCTCCGCCCAGTCGTATACCGTAGTCACTTTTACGGATTGATTGTGCTATCGCCATGCCCAGAGATTGGATGGCTTTGTCGCCCATATGATGCCCCAGCGTGTCGTTGATTTTTTTCAACCCATCGCTGTCGATCGAAATTACCGTGACGGCGATTTTTTTCTGGAGCAAGGTACGGATTTTTAGATCGAGACTGGCGTTCATTATTTTTCGATTGTAGAGACCGGTCATCGCATCGGTGACATTGTCGTGAGACAGTGACATATGACGTATAAACTGTTGTTTAGCATAACGGCAGAGTAGCCAGGTACTGAATACATAAAGAATGACTAACCACATATTGCTGATGATAAGATAAATCGCATCAAGTTTAATATGCAGAGTGTAGTACTGTGTTATAGGCTCTTCATAATTAATAGCATCTACCGTTTTAATATACGGGCTATGGAAAATGATATTGTCTCGGGTGGTATTGTCTGTGACGTAAAGCGATAAAAATTGCCACAGCAAAGGGCGATCGAGGGTATGGAACGATGTTGCCAGATCATTAATGTTGATATCGGTAATCAATATTCCTTTCACGATATTGTGACGGAATACAGGGGTCAGCATGCTGATGATATTTTTCTCTGTAAAGCCATCATGATAAATATGTGAAACGATGTTTTCACCCTGCATCAAGTCATTTAATGCCGCGGCGTCAATATTAATGGTGTGGGCGCTACGAACAATATTGATGCTGTCATCATCGGCAACCAGCCAGTTACTGAATTTGTAATGCCGGGTATCGACTAACTGATTGATGTAAATATAATTGTGTGCCATATCAATGTAATATCGCATGTTTTTGAACACATATCCGTTGTAGTTCGAAAAACTGTACTGTGACGAAATCATCGTGTTTGCATGTTGAATGATGGGCAGCGCGGAGACGTCCTGGCCCCATTGTGCGCATGAGGGATTGTGAGTTTGTAGCGTCCCCTCTAACGCGGGCAGCGTTTTACCCACCAGATTTAAACCGAAAATCGTGTTCACTGATTCGACGTGTTTGCATACGTCAGTCATCTCATCCGTTTTCTTTGCTGACGGAGAGGCTGTGGATGAAAATGCTCGCGATAGTCGAAATGCAATATCCTGGTTTATGAACTCCTCATGGAATAACGCAGACTTTCCGTTTTCAGCAATGTATCCCATGTAGCGTTGAAGGCTACGGTATTCATGAGCGAAGAGTGCCAAAAAAATCGATGTCGTACAGGCAATGATGATGATAACGGCGCTGATATATTTATTCGGAGACAAGCTGGTAACTTCCCTTTTTTAAACCACCCGCAAGTGCTCTCAAGTATAGCATCGATAACCCTAAAATTCCCGCCAGTGAGTATAACCCCTGAGCAGGGGTTATGTTTTTTCCTGGCGTATAATGAGCTTGTTCAATTAATGCCCAATCATGTTTGCTTGCGGAATGAGCCGGAAATAGAGATGTTCGGGTACGGGACTCTCCCATACACCTGCCAGCATGGCGATGCCGACCGCGGCAAATACAATCCCCAGTACCAGTGCGGCCATGGTGGCCCCCGAGAGGCCGCTCTGCCACCGCGTTTGCTGATGTGGAATGCTTTGTGTTCCGGGTGGTGTACGTACTGAAAAAACCAGGGTCGACGCGACTGGGCAGGATTCAACGCACGTCATACAGGCACTACATTCAAGCGTTCTCACCTGGATTAATCGGTCTACCGGTATTTGGGATGGGCAATTTTGGGCGCATTTTCCACAATCAATACAGCTGTTTGCATTACGGCGGATTTTAAACGGGGACAACAGAGAAAAAAGGCCAAGTAAGGCGCCATAGGGACACAAATATCGACACCAGACATTACGAATAAACAGACTGGCGATAGCGAAAATAATCACACAGGCGAGCGTTGACGTACCGATGTGACGGAAAAAATTGAGCATTTTAACGTCGATAATTATCCCGTAAGGCGACATGAGAAAGAGCTGAATTCCCTGGGCTGGTATTGAAAGCGCGATATACAGAAAAAAACTTAACAGCACATATTTCAGTCCGCGTAACGGAATATCCAGCCAGCGAGGGAGCGTAAATTGACGCCCAACGCATTTCATCCCCAGACTGCCAAGCAGTTCCGATAGCGTACCTACAGGGCACAGCCAGGAGCAGAAGGCTTTTTTAAGCAGCAGGCTTATCAGTACGAATGCCACCAGAAACAGCATGGAGGCGGCGTGAATAGGGGGAAGCAAACCGGTTTCCACGGTGTATCTGGCGTTCATCAACCCTGCGATGGGCAACCATCCTTCAATACCGCCGGGTCTGGGAATAAAGACACTGGTGCCGCCCGTTTCATAAAAACGGACCCAGAAATAGAAACTGACGCCAATATAAATATTGATGGCCAGCAGCAGATATTGCGTGGCTTTGCGCCAGGTTAAGGCGTTTCGCCAGTCATTCCAGGGTAATTTCCCGCCTGTTGTTCCCTGACGGCGTTGCCAGCGTGTTCTCTTCGTTTCGCCCATGACCGCTCACTTTCCCAGAACGTGCATCCATAATGCTACTATGCTACGGCGGAACCCAACGGCGAAAATTGATTTATATCCTGATAATGACGCGTGGCACAGAGAAATAACGTGTTGCGCCAGGTTGTACCTATAAAGTGTTATTTATTGTGAGGTTGTCATTTATTTTGGGAAAAACAGTCAGGGGACAATGTAATGCCCCCTGTTTACAACTGCTGTACGCTTTCGCGAAAAATCCGCCAGGTTGTATCCCGCAGGTCCAGTCGTAAAATGTCGATGTCAGAGTTGTTTTTCGTATAAGCGATAGTGCTTATAAGGAACCCCGCCAATCCGTTCAAGGATCGTACGCATCCCGGTATTCGACTCCAGAATCCAGGACATCTCCAGCGCATCGATTTGATGCTTCGCAAAGGGGTCGCGTAACGCTTCGATTAACAGCAGTGCAATGACCGGGCCAATGCGGCTGAACTGATATTCCTGACGAACGCCCATTAGAGGCACCCGCGCAGTACGTATGCCGCTCACTTTCAGACGCCAGAGTAGTTTTGCCCAGCCAAACGGAAACAAACGACCATTGAGATCGGCGATGGCCTCATTGATATTGGGCATGCCAACGATAAACGCGCACGGTGTTGAATCTATTTCAGCGATGTAAATCATATCGTCCGGAACGAGAAACTTAAGCTGCTCGCCCATGGTGGCGAATTCGTGTTCCGTGAAGGGGACAAATCCCCAGTTGTGTTGCCATCCGGAGTTAAAAATCTCCCGTAGAATCTGCATCTCTTCAGTAAACCGCTTGCGGTCGATACAGCGGATGGTTACCTTTTTGCGTACCTGATCCATAAGTCGGGTCAGCGACGGAGAGAAAGAGAGGTCCGTACGGCGCATCCAGTAGGCCAGGAGATCTATCCCTTTTGTGTATCCTTGTCGCTCGATATTGAGACCATAATACGGCTTACCATGCGGCATTAACGCACAGGGCGGAGTGTCGAACCCCTCGATCAGTAAACCGCTTTCCTGGTTAATATTCAGGCTAAAAGGACCGCTGATTTTTCGCGCCCCCGAGGACTTCAGCCATGCTTCGGCGGTGGTAAACAAAGCACTGAACACTTCAGGGTCGTCAATGGCGTCGATCATGCCAAAATGGCCTGTATCTTCACCGTACAATTGGCGATGCAAACTATCCACCTGGGCGGTAATTCTGCCGACCACGACACCCTCTTTTTTAGCGACCCATGCTTGCCATTTGATATGCTCAGAACCCGGGTTTTTCTCTGACAGATGCTCGGCGCGTTCAAGAAATAAGGGCGGGATCCAACAAGGGTCAGCACGATAGAGCGAAGAGGGGAAAGAGATGAAGGCATTGAGGTCATGTTTATTCATGACTTTTTCTATGTGGATCATAAACAGCCTTAAATAAAAGTGCAGAAATTAAAAATAATAGTGTTTGCAGTAATGCAATAACGTAAATATCTGAGATGACAAATCAGGCTACTGAATAATTTTTTCCATCTTTTACCACTTAATGCTTTTACTGCCACGATGAAAAAGTGAAGTGTTATTTAATTGTGAGAAATTCATGCGAGTGATAAATATGCGGCATAAAATATTTATATTGATGATGTTATTGTCGATAATATTGCTATGCGGAAAAGTATTCTTGTAGGTGATAATTTTTTTGCAAAAAAAGATGTACTGCTTTATGACTATTTAATTTATATTATCCTTTGACGGTTATTCGTTTCGTATATCCAGTGTTTTTTAATTCAAACGTTCTCATGGTGTATATGTCCAATAGAATCTCAACTCATTCTCTTCCTATGCGTTATGCTGACTTTTCAACCCTGGTGGAAGCTTTGGACTATGCTGCACTGGGAAATGCAGGAATGAATTTTTATGACCGCCGCACTCAACTTGAAGCCGTGCTGGAGTATCGCACGCTAAGATTGCGGGCAATAGCAGGGGCGCGACGATTGTTATCGTTGAATCTCAATAAAGGGGACCGTGTCGCGCTTATTGCTGAAACCAGCGTGGGGTTTGTCGAAGCTTTTTTTGCCTGTCAGTATGCGGGTCTGGTTGCCGTACCCCTCGCGATTCCTATGGGTGTCGGGCAGCGTGATTCTTATTCCGCGAAATTGCAGGGCCTGTTAGCCAGTTGTAAGCCTGCGGCAATTATTAGCAGTGATGAATGGCTATCGCTTATTAATGTTGTCAATGTTCATGGTACGACAACCCATATTCTCACCAACGCGAGTTTTAATGCGTTACCGGAAAGGGATATAGAACTCCCGCTGCCGTTACCAGACGATATTGCCTATCTCCAGTACACCTCTGGCAGCACACGTTTTCCCCGAGGCGTCATTATCACCCATCGTGAAGTGATGTCTAATCTGCACGTCATTAGCCATGATGGGATAAAATTACGTGAAAGTGACCGCTGCGTTTCCTGGTTGCCTTTTTATCATGATATGGGGCTGGTGGGTTTTCTGCTTACGCCTGTGGCGACGCAACTCTCCGTGGATTATCTCCGCACCCAGGATTTTGCCATGCGTCCGCTGCAGTGGTTGAAATTAATAAGTCAGAACCGCTGCACCGTCTCCGTGGCCCCGCCTTTTGGATACGATTTATGCTTACGCCGTATCAATGAAAAAGAGCTCGTCGGGCTGGATCTCTCCTGCTGGCGTGTCGCTGGAGTGGGGGCAGAACCTATCTCTGCTAAGCAGCTCAATCAGTTTGGCGAATGTTTCAGGAGCGCGGGTTTTGACAGCCGGGCCTTTATGCCGTGCTATGGTTTAGCTGAAAACGCGCTGGCAGTCAGTTTTTCCGATGAAGCATCAGGTTCACAGGTGAATGATGTTGACCGCGATATTCTGGAGTATCAGGGAAAAGCCGCTGCGCCAAACCAAAATACCCGGGCAATTTCCACCTTTGTGAATTGTGGAAAAGCGCTGCCCGGCCACCGCATCGAAATTCGTAGCGAAGTCGGGATACCGCTTCCTGAACGGGAAGTCGGTCATATCTGTATATCCGGTCCGAGTCTGATGAGCGGTTATTTCGAGGATATGACTTCGCAAAAAGAAATTCAGTCAACAGGATGGATGGATACCGGGGATCTCGGCTATCTGCTGGATGGCTACCTGTATGTGACGGGGCGAATAAAAGATCTGATTATCATTCGAGGCCGTAATATCTGGCCCCAGGATATCGAGTATATCGCGGAACAGGAACCGGAAATTCACTCTGGCGATGCGATCGCGTTTGTGACGTCTCAGGAGCGGATTATTTTGCAGATCCAGTGTCGGGTCAGTTCTGAAGAACGCCGTGCGCAGATCGTTCACACCCTGATTGCCCGAATACAAAGCGAGTTTGGCGTTTCTGTTAGTATCGAGCTCTTGCCGCCGCACAGTATTCCGCGAACATCCTCCGGGAAACCGGCACGTGCTGAAGCGAAAAAACGCTATCTGACCCTCTTCGCGGAGACGCTAAATCCACCGCTTCCAGTGACGGGTTACGCGCAATGAGTAAAACAGTGGCGGTGACAGGAGGAACCGGTTTTATCGGTAAGCATATCGTTGATGACCTGTTGTCCCGCGGCTTTACGGTTCGTGCGTTAACCCGAACCGCTCGTCACGACTCACGCGATAATCTTGTCTGGATCCGCGGTTCGCTGGAAGAGTATGGAGCACTGGCGAAATTGGTGGCTGGCGCGGATTTCGTTGTCCACTGTGCCGGGCAAGTTCGTGGGCGCAAAGAGGCGATTTTTACCCAGTGCAATGTCGAAGGCAGCCTGCGACTGATGCAGGCCGCAAAAGAGAGCGGCCATTGTCGACGTTTTCTGTTTATCTCTTCCCTCGCCGCACGTCATCCTGAACTCTCCTGGTATGCGAACTCTAAATTCGTTGCTGAGCAGGAGCTAACTGCGATGGCGTCGGACATTGAGCTGGGAATTTTTCGTCCTACCGCCGTTTATGGGACCGGCGATACAGAGTTAAAACCGTTATTTAGCATGATGCTGCGCGGGTTCCTTCCGCGCTTTGGCACATCGGAAACTCAGCTCTCTTTTTTACACGTAAGTGATTTAGCGATGGCCGTGAGCCAATGGCTCATTGCTGATCGGACGACGGTTTATCCTTACGAGTTGTGTGATGGTCATGCCGGAGGGTATAGCTGGCAACGCATTCAGGAAATTGCTGCTGCGGTGCGGAATGGCCCTGTGCGGATTATCGGTATTCCATTACCTTTACTCAAATTCATTGCCGATATGAGTACGTTAATCAGTCAGTTTGTCGGAAAAGAACCGATGTTAACTCGCAGTAAAATCTGTGAATTAACACATCCTGACTGGTCCGCGAATAATAAATGTCTGTTCGAAAATATGAATTGGTTTCCCCGGGTTAGCCTGGAATATGCATTGCGTCATAGGCTATTTTGATTATTTTTAATTACAGGTATGTTACATTTCTATGTTAAATCGTGAAGAAGTAATGGAGTACACCCTTTACTGTTTACAGGGTATGGTCGAAAGCGGAGTGGATATTCATCCTGACAGCGAGCTTGTTAATGATCTCGGTCTGGAATCTATCAAAGTAATGGATTTGTTAATGCTGCTGGAAGATAAATTCGATATTTCCATCCCCATTAATATATTGCTGGATGTCAGAACGCCTGCGCAACTCATTGAAGCACTAATCCCCTATCTGGAGAGTATCAATGGGCCATTATGATAAATTTTCGCGCATTGCCAGTGAGCGGGAGCAATTTCGCACAGCAGGGATTAATCCATTTGGCACCTGTATTGACGAAGTCTATTCCGCAACGGAAGGGCGTATTGGTGATCAAAAGATTATTCTGGCGGGGACGAATAACTACCTCGGACTGACCTTTAATGCGCAGGCGATTGCCGATGCTCAGACCGCATTAGCAAAACAGGGGACGGGAACGACCGGTTCCCGGATGGCCAACGGCAGTTATGGACCGCATCTGGCATTAGAGCAGGAGATTGCTGAGTTTTTTGGCCGTCCGTCCGCGATAGTCTTCTCTACGGGCTATACCGCCAATTTGGGGGTCATCAGTACGCTTGCCGATCATAATGCCGTGGTATTACTGGATGCGGACAGCCACGCCAGTATTTATGATGCCTGTGCTTTAGGCGGTGCAGAAATTATTCGTTTCCGCCATAACGATGCGAAAGATTTGGAGCGTCGTATGGTGCGCCTTGGCGAGCGCGCCAAAGACGCAATCATCATTGTCGAAGGCATTTACAGTATGCTGGGCGACATTGCGCCTCTGGTCGAAATTGTTGATATCAAAAAACGGCTGGGTGGGTTTTTGATCGTCGATGAAGCGCACTCCTTCGGCGTGATGGGCCCGACGGGACGGGGACTGGCTGAGGCGGCAGGTGTCGAGCAGGATGTCGATATCATCGTGGGAACATTCAGTAAGAGTCTGGCTTCCATTGGCGGTTTTGCCGTTGGCGCTAATGCCATGGATGTATTGCGCTATGCCAGCCGCCCTTATATTTTTACCGCATCGCCTTCTCCGTCGAGTATTGCTTCTGTACGCTCCGCGTTAAAAACGATTGCCACACAACCGGAGTTGCGCCAAAAACTGTGGGACAACGCAGCACGACTGTATGAAGGGCTGGAAAAACTGGGCTACGAACTGAGCTCACACATCAGCCCAGTGGTTCCGGTTATTATTGGCGCTAAAGAAGAGGGGTTGCGTATCTGGCGAGAACTGATTGCGTCAGGTGTCTATGTGAACCTCATTTTGCCGCCAGCCGCGCCTGCCGGGATCACGTTGTTGCGCTGCAGCGTCAACGCTGCACATACCTGTGAGCAGATTGACGCAATTATTCATGCGTTTGCGCAGTTGAAAAAGTGATGCTCTATACCCGCAGCGGTTATTCTGCATGGGGATAACCGCTGTGACTTCTGAACGTCTTGCCTGTTAGTGCTGCCGATCAAATCGATAAACCAGAATTAACGCCACCACCAAAAGAAATACCGGCGGCGCCAGCGTCGTCAACTGAGCATTAAGGGAAAACAGCAACCCCAGGTTGATGATGATTTGATAACTGACATAGGTCAGTAACCCAACGACCACGCCGACGGCTAAGCGACTGCCCAGTCCGGGGGAACGGGGGGCGCTAAAGGCGAAGGGGATGGCCAACAGAATCATCGCCAGGGTTAAAAGGGGATATCCCAGCTTTTGCCACAACGCCAGCTTAAATTCGATGCTGGGTTGGTCCGTCTTTTTCAGCCAGGCAATATAATGACCGAGTTGCGTAATCGAAAAGCTATTACTGGGCATGGTGAGTTCCAACAGACTCATGTCCGCAAAAAGGGATTGCCACGGCAAGTTCGCTGTTGTTTCTATCGTCTCTTTCCCATTTAGCCATTTTTTCTGATTAACACCGTGTAGCACCCACGTCCTGCTATCTGAAATCGTGGCTGTCTGTGCATAAATATAGGTTTCTAACGAACGGTCGGGCCGGTAGTAAAACAACTCAATGCCTGCAGGCTGATTCTGTTCATCCAGAGACTTTATTGTGACAAACTCATTGTCTCGTCGTGCCCACAGAATGTTTCCCGCCACATCGTTACTGCCATCAAGCGCATCGGCACGGTTTTTTATTTGCACCGCCTGCTGTTGTAGCGGCGAAGCAATCCACTCGTCGGTTGCGCTGAGAGCGAAGGTCAACATCAGTCCAGCGCACAGCGCTACCATGGCTATTCTAAAAATGGAGAATCCCGTTGTACGGATTGCGGTTAACTCCATGCTTTTCGACAGTTGACCCAACCCAATGATACCGCCAAGCAGCGCGATGAAGGGGCCAAGATCGATGAGGGTTCTGGGCAATGTCATTAACACGACAATCACAGCTTGCGTCCAGCGGTATCCACCGGGACTCACGTCATCAAGTTCATTGATCAGATTGAAGGTGGTAAAGAGCGGAAGCAATAATCCTGCTGCGGCAGCAAATCCAATAAAGATATGGCGTAGTAAATAGCGGCTGAATATCTTCATCGGCGTATTTTCTCCAGGAGAGCAAAGTCGCGAATCACCAGAATAAACACGCCGGCAAGCATGAGTAGGGGGATCAACCACACTCCCGGAATGACGGGAAGCGCACCGTTGGCAACCAGCGTGCGACAAATGTTACCGCCATAAAAAATGACGATAAATAACAGGGTGAGCGGGAGAAGCGTTGAAAATCGTCCCTGGCGCGGCTTGACGCGGCTTAACGAGATCGCCAGCAACGCCATTAAAAACGCACAAACACCGCGACTTTCCCTCCACTGCCGTTCGGCGATATCAGCGGGATCCCGGGAGTGAGAAAGCGTTGTTATGGATTTGGCTTTGCGTTTGACATCAGGATTCTGGTCGAACGGTTTGAGATTCAGTCGGAGGTTACGGTAAATCTGTTCGTTATCATCACTGCCCTGATGCGCCAGTACATAGGCGGTGCCTGAGTGCAGCATGACCGCAGGCGTCGTAGGCGATGCGTCGACAACATCAACGACGCGGGCCTTGAATACGTTGGTTTTGTTGCCTGAAGAGGTGTAAATCAGCGCATCGTTGAGATGATGAGAGGCGGGAAAAATCTGCTGAGCGAGGATCATCCTGCCGTTGTTATTAATAGCAAACTTTTTGGCCTGCAAATGACGGATATCCAGCTCAGATTGCGATTGCTGCTCTAACTGATAAATTTGCGCGTAGGCCCAGGGTCTGCCGTACATGGAAAGAAGCGTAACCAGAATACTCAACGGAACGGCGAGAAACATCACGGCGCTATAAAGGCGAAGCGGACTGGCGCCAGAGGCGGATATTGCTGTTATCTCCGAATCAGTATACATCTGGCCGAGGGTTACGCCGACGGAGACATAAAGGCCGACAGGTAGCAGCATCTCAAGCGCTATCAGTACCTTATAGAAGACAACATCCAATACGACTGCAAGCGCTAACGTGCCGTTGGCCGCTTCAGTAAGATAGCGCTGAGCGGAATAGCTGGCGAAAATAAAGATCAGAAAACCAATGATGGTCACCACCAGTCGACGAATGCCGGTCATGATGTAGCGCTCAATTAAATTCATAGAGGGCTCGATTCACCAATCACTTTTCGCACCATCGAGATGACCTGTTGCACCTCTTTCGGTGTCAGATTGCCATCCTTCGCCCATAAAATGTGCCCATCTTTATCCAGCACCAGAATGGTTGAACTCATTTCATTAAGTTGCCAGGTCTTTCGTCCTAAGCCGTCACTGTCGATAATAAATTGTGCCCACGGGTAGTGCCGTTTGTTTTTTTCTATTTTACCCAGCACGAAAAAACCGGAACCAAAGATCACATCATCGGTATTGACGATGGTGGTGGGCTGAAAGCGGTCCTGAGGAAAATTCGCTTTCTTGACCGCTTTAATCAGCAGCGAGTTTTTCTTTTTTGCGGAAGTTCGCCCGGCAATGTACTGAACAATGCGCACCTTTCCCGCCAGTTCGCTGCTATTCCAGCTCCGGTAGCTAAATTCATCCTGATTATCCAGAAGCAGTTCCCCGCGATCTGCAATACTGACGGGTTGTACCGATTTACCGACGACAAAGTTATGCGCGGACGCCTGCACCGGAGAGAGCAGGAATGAAGCAACCAGTAATGGACGTAGCAGCATCATATATCCTTTATTTCGCTGGTCAGTATGGGGAATCATAAGGAGATAAACCTATAGAGGATAATGTGCGAGAAAATGCTCTATACGCTCGCGTATATTACTGTCCAGTGCACAAGGCTCTTCGTAGGGGGTTCTCATTTCCATATCATCTGCCACCATTTCATCATGCCGGTCACCCATCAGACCATTAATCGCGGCCAGAAAGCGGGAAATTGACCGGGCATCCTGATTGTCCGGATCGAGAGAGCGTAAGGTGTCGTAATAAGATACCTGCTGGCTAATGATTTTTCGCATGTCATGGAATTCGCTTCCCGTCAGTTTCGGTTTGGCAATAAGCGTTTGCAGCGTGCGCAGTTGTGCCTGGCAGTAGGCGAGAAATCCACTTGCCGTTTCTAACTGACTATGACGCAGGGAATAATGGACCAGCGCCCAGACGGGAAGGCTCAGGTAAATACGTAACCGCTTTCCATAAGTGGCGATAATATCGTTATTCCCATTACGAAACCCATCCTGAAAATGCCCGAGAAAAACGGTCGTTTTACTGAATAAGAGGCCTGAGTAGTGGCTTTTTCGGTAGAGTCGCAGGGCAAAACGTAAATGCTTATAACGTGCGCGAATATATTTGTATTGCATCCGTTCTTTCTCAGATAACCCGGTGCCTTTCAGTTGTTTCAGTACTAAATGCAGTAAGTCCTTTCGGGCAACACCCTCCTCCCAAAACTGCAGGCATAAGGCATAACAGCGTTGAATATTTTCCTCAGTGCAATGCGGATGAATAATTTCAGGCAGCGTGGCATGTTGATCTACGATGTCATCTTCTTCTACGGCCACAAACAGGCGCTGCAGAATGTCAGGTGAGAATGTTTCGCGTGTCATGAATGGTTCTCTTTGGCCGTCGTAAACTTCAGTAAATGGCGACGGTTATAGGCATATAACGTTGGTATCAGGGAAAGCAGCACATCCAGGCTCTGTCCGCCGAAGTAGGCAAAAGCGGCGCCAATCACGCCAAAGCGATGCGACAGTCCCACCAGCAGGACAATATAGGCGATGGAGGCAATCGTCTGTGCGGTCAGGAAAGCACGCTGTTTGCCAGCCATGAGCAGCAACGATTCCTGAGGAAAGCCCAGCATCGATACGATAATCGCGCCGAGCATGACCTGTATGAGGTCATATGCCTGAAGATATTTGACGCCAAACACGAGCGAAATTAGCGGTTTACCGACAATCACAATCACAAGCGCTACGGCGATACCGATACCTCCGGCTAACAACGCTGATTTTATCCCCAGTTGCCACGGCTTTTTGCTGCGCGGATCTAAACGCATGACTTCAGGATAAAAGCTCTTTTCGAGGAGTTTAGCGGGGGTTCCTGTCGCATCAAAAAAGGTCATTGCAATTTTAAACAGCCCGGCAGCGGCGGGGCCCAGAACAATCCCCACTAACACGGTGCTGCACGAGTTGCGCGCAGACCATATCGTGTGGGCAAAGTTGGTCGCCCAGACAAAACTCCATGCGCCTTTAATGCGGCGCGCCGATTCAAACAGACGTGGCCGTAGCGCATTGTGTATGTTCCTGCGGCGAAGTTCCCGCGCGGCGAACCACCAGTACATGGTGCCGCCGACCAGGTTTGAGGCATACCAGGTGATCACGAAACCAGCAAACCCATAGTCGCCAAAATAGGCGATAACGCTGCCAAGGGCGCGCAGAAAGGGTTTAGTTGCCTGCTGGATGGCAATCAAATCAAAGCGGTTCACCGCCCGCAGGATCCCCGTTGGCGTCGATGAGGCCATGGATGGGATCAGCGTGCAGTACAGCATTGCGAGCCAGAAACTGTCTGCATCGAGGCCTAATGACTGCGAAAGAAATGGCAGCAGCAGCATCCCGACGAGTATCGCCACGGCGCCGCTGGCGATATCCAGGCCAAAGGAAAATGAGATTACATCGCGGAACTGCTGCGGATTATTGCTTTCCAGCGCGGGCGTGCCGTACTGAACGACCAGTTGCCACGTCTGAAATTTGGCAAAATCGCTGATGCCTTTGGTATAGGACTGAATAATGACCAGCACACCAAACATTGCCGGCGTCATGCCTTTACCTGCACAGGAAAGTGCCAGTAAACCCAGCAGGGCGCTCACGACATTGCTGGAGCCTAAATAGGCGCTGTTACGAATGATGGTGCGAAAAGCGCCATCGGCAAACCACTTTTTCATGGAAAAAAACCGCCAGACCAGGTGGATAATCACTTAGCAGGGGCAAACCCGCCCAGCGCACATTTCAGATCTGCGACGATTGCCGCGCCTGAGTTCAAAGATCATTTAGCAATGGGAGCAACCCGGTTCCGGACGGGGTCAATGGAATAGTCATGTCATAGCGCTCTTGCGCTGAGAGTCCGTTGCAGCGATGGATGCGGCTTGCAGCGCTTTCTCCAGTACCTCGCGATAGGGCGCTCTGGCGTCGAGATCGAGAATTCTGGAGCCGTTGTAGGTAATCTTCACCATGATGTCGATTTTGTCGCGCAGCTCGTCGTAGTCATGGTCGGGCTTACGGGAAAATGCAGTATCAATATCAATATCAAGGCGAATGATGAGTTCGGGGCGGTACAGCGCCATCTCCTGATACAGCCGCGACTCGCGTTTCGCCATGCGCGTTTTCACCCATCCCTTCGCGCGCTCTATGCCAATGCCCGGCCCGTCATAGTGAAAGCCTGAAATTTCGGCCTGGGGGTAGCGATCGCTGATCACCAGTACGCCGCTTTGCGCCAGTCGCCGTACCTTGCGTAGATTGGCCATCCTGCGTAATGAGAAGCCGTACATTATTAGCGCCGCCCAGAGCGCGGGCGCGCGGGTACTCATGCTCTGCGTTTTTGACGATTTCGCCGCCAGGCGTCGCTCAAGCCATGTGCCAATCAGCGGCAGACGTTTGATTTTGTCGCCATCCTCTCCGGAGACGAGCCCTAAATATCGGCGTTCGGTCACCCACTTTGTTTGCAGGTTTTTTACCAGATCGGTTGTCAGCGTGGATTTACCGGTGCCGTCGCAGCCGACCACTGCGATAAGCCCAGGTATGTATTCAGGCTGCGGTGAATTGAGCGAGCTTAACGTATTCGTATCCATGTCGTTCAGTCTCAAAAGGGAATCGCGAACCCGATCCGGGGATCGCCAAGGACGGTCTGAATTGCGCGTAATGACTCAGCAAGAATGTTGTCCGCCGCCCCGCGACCGTCCAGTTCGAGGATCGGCGCCCCGTTGAACGCGAGTTGCGGCGTGACGGCGACCTTCTCGTGAAGCACGGAAAGTTGGTGGTCCGGCTTACGCGAGAAGGCGGTTTGTTCATCGATATCCAGCCTGATCAGCAGCAGAGGCAGCCAGGAGGCCATCCACTGATACAATTTGATTTCGTTTGCTCTCAGGAACCGTACCCAGCGATTACCGCCGGGGTTTTTTGCCAACTGCGGCCCGTCAAAACGGAACCCAGGGACTTCCACCTGGGGATAACGATCGACGATGAATAAGGTTCCCTGCCGACTTTGTGTCAACATTTTGCGAAATTTGTACGCTCTCCAGCAGGAGAGCAAAAAGATCACCAATGCCGTCATATTCCCAGGAGGTGCGGATGGGGATTCGTGTACGCGCGTCGCTTTTGCCCGCAGGTAACGACCAAAAGAGGCTCCGATTAATGGCAAATGTTCGATCCATTCACCAATACGACCAGAAGACTGCCCGAGATAAAGCAGTTTTGTCGGCATGTGTGATGCCAGATGATTAACCAGGCTGGTTGCCAGGGTTGATTTACCTGAACCATCGCAGCCGACTATTGCAATCACCCGCACGAAGGGGGGATTAATAGTGGGAATAGTATATTGACTCACGAAAAATCCAGTATTAAAGAAATGATTGTATATTACCTGTCCTGTGCCCAGAATATCTGTTCAGTAAAGTTGTGACAATGACTAATTGTAGTTTTAGTATTAACAATCATATCCTCGAGGATATATTAACAAGAAAATATTCATGGTGAATATTTTAAGTGAAGGTGTATTTATGCAATCAATAAAACCTCCGCTAATAGCTGTCATTGGCAGCGATGGTTCAGGGAAGTCAACGGTTTGTGAATATCTTATTACTTGCTTGCTGAAATATGGCCCTGCGGAAAGAGTGCATTTAGGTAAGCAGGCGGGGAATGTCGGACGTGCAGTGGTTAAATTACCATTAATGGGGAAGTCATTGGGTAAAGCTATTGAGCGTAATAAGGTTAAAACGGCAAAGAAATTGCCCGGCCCAGTACCGGCTTTAGTTATTATGTCCTTCGTGCTTCGCCGGTTACTGCGTTTTCGTCATATGCTGGGATGTCGCCGTCGTGGGTTAATTGTATTAACCGACCGTTTTCCTCAGGTGCAAATTCCTGGCGCTTACGATGGCACCGTTTTTCCTGCCGATGCGAAAGGGAGCCGTTTTGTTTCCTGGTTGGCAGAGCTTGAGCGTACTGCGTTTCACTGGATGGCCAGTCACCAGCCTGACCTGGTGATAAAGCTGAATGTTGATCTCAACGTTGCCTGTGCACGCAAGCCCGATCATCGCAGAGAAGCGCTGGCTAAAAAGATAGCGATAACGCCACAACTGACGTTTGGCGGCGCGAAACTGGTCGATATTGATGCCAATAAGTCGCTGGATGAGGTGCTGATAGATGCGGAAAAAGCGATAGCGGAGTTTATGACCGCCTGCGGCTATCATCGCAGCCCCGATAATCGGGCGATTAACCTCCACCTTCCTTAAACGTGTATCGCTTTGTATGCCCAGTTTGTGAACTGGGCATTTTCACGCCTATCCCGTGTCGTTAAACTGCCAGTGAATTCAGAGCAGTTGCAGGGAAGCCCAGTAAAGGATCCCGGAGAGCAGAATCGCCGCAGGCAACGTAAACACCCAGGCCATTGCAATACTGGTCACTGTTTTTCGCTGCAATCCTCCGCCATCGACAATCATCGTTCCCGCGACGGCAGAAGAGAGCACATGCGTTGTGGAAACGGGCATACCGATGTAACTGGCAAGACCGATGGAGACCGCGGCTGTTATCTGTGCGGACATTCCCTGGGCATAGGTCATGCCTTTTTTACCGATCTTTTCGCCGATAGTGGTTGCCACGCGACGCCAGCCAATCATAGTGCCAACACCCAGCGCCAGCGCGACCGCCATGATGATCCAGACTGGGGCATATTCAATTGTGCTCAGCATATCGGTTTTCAGCCTCTTCAACAGATGGACGTCGTTACTGTTGAGAGCCGGCAGTTTTGCCACGTTATTCGCCGTATCGGAGATGCACAGCATGATGCGCCGTAACTGACTGCGCTGCGGAATGCTTAATGCGTCGTAATTCTCTATATTCGCAGGCAGGAGCGTTTTGACGCGGTTAAGGGAATCCATCGTATTCGCCGGGTGACAATGAAACGCCATCGGCTGTGTGGTATCAGCCGTCGATGTTGCGGGTAACTGAGCTTTGTCGATGACCTGCTTCAGCAGATCGGGATGCTGCTGCAAGTAGGCCTCCAGATTGCTAATAGCGTCACGGGTGCGGGTTATTTCGTATCCGGTCGCGTTCATGTTTACCACGAAACCGGCAGGCGCGATCCCCACCAGTACCAGCATCACCAGGCCGATTCCTTTCTGACCATCATTTGCGCCATGAGAAAATGCCACGCCAGCAGCGGAGGAAATTAACGAGATACGCGTCCAGAAGGGGGGCTTCTTTTTACCGCCTTTCTTTTTTCGTTCCTCTGGGAGTCGGTGGATGCGCGCGCGTTTTTTGGTGCCGCTCCAGTAACGACGCAGCAAGAAAATCAGACCGCCTGCGATCACCATTCCGACGACAGGAGAAGCGATGAGCGAAGCAAAGATATTCATCACCGCCGGGATGTTTAACGCATCGACCACTGATCTGCCTGTCATCAATGCGTTGGTTAACCCGATCCCGATAATCGCGCCGATCAGTGTGTGGGAACTGGAGGCGGGCAGGCCGAAATACCAGGTACCCAGGTTCCAGATAATCGCTGCCAGCAACATGGAAAAAACCATCGCGAGGCCATGCGACGAGCCCATGTTGAGCAGCAAATCCGTCGGTAGCATATGCACAATGGCATAGGCTACGCTGAGCCCACCCAGCAGGACGCCACAAAAATTGAAAACCGCAGCCATAATCACCGCCAGCTGAGGTTGCATTGCACGCGTATAGATGACGGTCGCTACCGCATTGGCGGTATCGTGAAATCCGTTAATTGCCTCGTAAAACAGGACAAAGGCCAGAGCAAGTAAAAGCATCGACCCGGTATAAAAATCCAGGCCAGCAAATAAATGTAGCATAGAGAATATTACGCCATTTTGAGGATACAGACGGACGCATTATCAGTGACTTTAGCGATTCGGGCAAAGTGAAATATTATTTTTTTGGCTGTGGCGCCAGGATTGTTTTACGCGCACAAATAATTGTTGTTTCTATTCAAATGGATAGTTGTTTGTTTTTGTCCTGTTTTTATCCCCCTTTCGGGGCTTTTCAATTTAAGTTATGAAGTCCGTGTGAGGCATATTTTATGAAATCAGAACAGCGCTTGCATGATTTCCAGTCAACGTAAAAAATAAAGTGATAATAGTGTTTTTGATATTTGGTTTATGAATATTTCGGGGCCGTTTTCCTGCGCTTTTTTCAGGTATATCATTCTCTCGGATATTTAGAATAATGCGGGCTTAGATATAGGATCTGAAAAAATGGATTTCATGCCAGTGATATATTCATGTGCAATCATATCTTTGTTAACTGGTTGAGTCTCACTCTCCCCCATTGATGCGAAAAAAGCGCATTGCAGACTGAGAGTGGTGCTATAAATACGGCTGCGGCACCGGGCTGTCCCGGCCCCTCATCAACATCGCAAAGGTAATGCTGGCAAACAGAATACCGAGTATCAGCAACGTCATCATCCTGCCCGACAGCGTTCCACGACTCATTTGCGTTTTTCCCGTTGGCGTGCGCAGGGAAAAGGTCAGCGTTGACGCGACCGGGCAGGACTCCGCGCAGGTCATACAACCGGTGTATTCAACCGTTCGCACCTGAATCAGTTTGTCCACCGGGATCCGCGACGGGCAATTTTTCGCACATTTTCCGCAATCAATACAGGGTTGCGCGTTGCGGCGAATTTTGAACGGGGAAAGCAGGGAAAACAGGCCAGGCAGGGCACCATAGGGGCAGCTTACGCTGCCCTGAAATTAGGGATGCGTAATAAAGCGCGAAAGTCTCTGGCGCAGCAATCGGTTTTCCTCCCTTAATTGCGCATTCTCTTCCAGCAAGGTGAGCGCAACGGCAATGCCCGGCCAGTCCAGCGCCAGTTCGTGCCGCAACCGCAAGGCACGTTGCACGACAGAGGCGGCATGGTCGTCGAATTGCCAGGTGGCCGCTTTGCGCTCGTAGGGTTCAATCACGCCCAGACCGACAATTTCGTTGAGTTCTTCTTCTGACACACCGGTATGCAGACAAAATTCGGTGATGGTAAAGGTGACGGTCACGTTCGCCATTATGCTTTCCCCCACTCTTTGCGCGGTTCAAAGGACGTTTGTGTCTCCGCCAGCTGTTGCCAGAGTGCTGCGGCGGCGGCATCCGGTTTTGACGGCATCACAATCTTAATCACCGCATACAGGTCGCCGGTATGTTTTTTGCTCACCAGCCCTTTGCCTTTGATGCGCAATCGCTGTCCCGCCTGGCTGCCTGGTGGGATCGTCAGTAAAATACTCTCTTTCAGCGTCGGCACGGTGACTTTGGCACCCAGTGCGGCCTCCCACGGCGCCAGCGGCAGGACGATCTCCAGATCCTGATTGACGATGTCAAACAGAGGATGCGGCGCAATATGGAAAACCAGCCACAGATCGCCGTTGGGTCCTCCGTTTTCGCCTGGCGTTCCCTGGCCTTTGAGACGAATACGTTGTCCATTTCCCACACCCGCCGGGATTTTTACGTTCAGCGTTTTGGGGATTTCTCGCTCCACAAGACCCAATGCGTTATACACCGGCAATGTATAACTGATGGTTCGCGAGTGTTCAGTCAGGGTTTCTTCGAGAAATATCGCCACATCAATCTCTATATCGTGCCCACGGGTTGCCGGGCGCTGGCGAGACTGTCGGGCGTGCTGGCCAAAAATCGACGAAAAAATATCGTCGAAATCTTCAGTGTTGTAGCTTTGGCTTTCGCCTTGCTGGAATGAGCGGTTAAATTGCGGATCGTGGCGATGCTGCCACAACTGGTCATATTCTGCCCGGCGCTGTTCATCACTGAGCACTTCCCACGCCTGAGCAACCTCTTTAAAGCGGGTTTCGGCATCGGGTTCTTTGCTGACATCAGGATGGTACTTGCGGGCAAGTCGGCGATAGGCGGTCTTGATAGTCTTGAGATCGTCCGTCGGTTTTACGCCCATGATGGCGTAATAATCCTTTAATTCCATAGCGTTCTCTCTCGTAAATCACGGCATGCAAAGGAAATCCCCTGAAAAGACATCACCGTTAAGTGTAGGGTAATCCTAAGAAACGCGTCTGCAAACAGCAAAACATCATTTTGTTGAATGAAATGAGTCCCGGATACCGGTTCTCCTGAAGGGCATTGCGGGCGCGAAATCAGGCTGCGGACATAACTTTACAGCCCAAAGGTTGCCAAAACCTCCCCAGGGGCTAAGATAACCCGCGTCAATCAGTGAGGGTGTAATGGCGAAACGACAACGGATGGGATGGTGGTTTCTGTGTCTGGCATGTGTCGTGGTGATGATTTGCACCGCGCAGCGCATGGCGGGCCTGCACACGTTGCAGATGGAAACAGCCGCGACCATCGTGGCCGTCCAGCCGAATGCGCCGTCCGAAGAAGCCACGTCGGCAGTTACACCCTGCGAACTTAGCGCAAAATCACTGCTGGCGTCGCCGCCCGTGATGTTCGAAGGGGCGATTCTGGTCCTTTGCCTGCTCCTTGCCCTGCTGGCACCCCTGCGGGTTGTTCGCCTGCCGTTTTTCCCTCCGCGAGCCATCTCGCCCCCCACACTCAGAGTTCATCTACGCTTTTGCGTGTTCCGTGAATGACAGACCGGTTAGTGCTAACGGTAAGTTAATTATTCATGGAGAAAAAATATGATTCTTGTTTTCAGGCAGATGCTGTTCTGTCTGTTATTGCTATGGCTGCCCGTATCCTGGGCGGCAGACGACGGCTGGCTGCGTTCGCCAGAGAATGACCATGCCCGTGTGCAACTGCGTGCCGATACCACCGCGCAGGGCGAAACCCGGCTGTTGCTGGAGGTAAAGCTGGAAAACGGCTGGAAGACCTACTGGCGTTCACCCGGGGAGGGAGGGGTTGCCCCTGCGATTACCTGGAAGGGCGAAATGCCTGCCGTCGACTGGTTCTGGCCAACGCCTTCGCGTTTTGAGGTGGCGAATCTGACCACGCAGGGGTATCACGACCAGGTCAGTTTCCCGCTGGTGATTCGGGGAAACGCGCCGGAGAAAATCGCCGGTATCCTGGCGCTTTCAACGTGCAGCAACGTCTGTCTGCTGACCGATTATGCGTTTTCCGTTACGCCGTCCCGCCAGGATGCGACCTTTGCGCATGACTTTGCCCAGGCGATGGGGCGAGTCCCTCTGTCTCAGGGACTGACCGATTCCATTACCGTGGGCGCGCGCGCCGGGGAACTGGTGGTTGAAGCCGAGCGGGCGGGAGGCTGGTCAACCCCTGGCTTGTATCTCGATACTGTCGATGACGTGGAAACCGGTAAACCTCAATTCCATATTGCGGGGACGACATTACAGGCGACGATCCCCGTTCGCGATAGCTGGGGAGAGGGGGCGCCGGATCTCCGCGGTAAGAGACTCACGCTGGTATTGGCCAATGAAGGGATCGCGCAGGAGAGCACGCTCTCGGTAGGTGTCGCCCCTGCGCCAGTGACAGAAAGCGCTGCCTTGCCGCTCTGGCAAGTGGTTCTGATGGCATTACTGGGTGGATTTATTCTCAATTTGATGCCCTGTGTGTTGCCCGTACTGGGGATGAAGCTCGGCTCAGTATTGCTGGTGGAGGAGAAAAAACGACAACAGGTGCGGCGACAATTCCTCGCGTCGGTGGCGGGAATTATCGCCTCCTTCATGGCGCTGGCGCTGCTGATGACCGTGCTGCGGTTGACGAATCAGGCGCTCGGGTGGGGCATTCAGTTCCAGAATCCGTGGTTTATTGGCGTCATGGTGGTGGTGATGCTGACCTTCAGCGCCAGCCTGTTTGGGCTGTTTGAATTCCGTCTTCCTTCGGCAATGACAACGCGACTGGCGACCCAGGGGGGGAACGGGATGTCCGGCCACTTCTGGCAGGGGGCATTTGCCACTCTGTTGGCGACACCGTGCAGCGCGCCGTTCCTCGGTACCGCCGTGGCGGCGGCACTCACCGCGCCGCTTCCGACGTTGTGGGGGCTGTTTCTCGCACTTGGATTGGGGATGAGTCTGCCGTGGTTGCTGGTCGCGTTGCGCCCCGGCCTGGCGTTGAGTCTGCCACGTCCCGGTCGCTGGATGAACGGACTACGACGCCTGCTGGGTTTGATGATGCTGGGATCTGCAATCTGGCTGGCAACGCTTCTGCTGCCACACTTTGGATTCTCCACTCCCGCCCCGGCAAAAGAGAGCGTGGTCTGGCAGCCCCTGAGCGAGCAGGCCATTCAGCAGGCGCTGGCGCAAAACAAACGGGTGTTTATCGACGTCACCGCAGACTGGTGCATCACCTGTAAGGTCAATAAATACAACGCATTACAGAAAGAGGCGGTACAGAAGGCGCTGCAACAGCCGGATGTTGTCGCCCTGCGAGGCGACTGGACGCTGCCTTCCGCTGAGCTGTCTGATTTTCTGAAAAAACGTGGCCGCGTCGCCGTGCCCTTTAACCAAATTTATGGCCCCGGAATACCGGACGGTCAGGCGTTACCCACCTTACTGACTCAGGACATGGTCCTGCAAACGCTGGTAAACGCAAAAGGAGTTATGCCATGAAATACCTGATTGTTCTGTTCTTCACCCTGTTTACTGGTCTGAGTCTGGCGCAAGAGGCAGCCCCGTTTACCCCAGAGCAAGAAAAGCAGATCGAAGCGCTGATTCAGGAAGCGTTATTTAACGATCCTGCCAGTCCGCGTATTGGCGCGAAAAAAGCGACGCTGACGCTCATCAACTTTACGGACTACAACTGCCCCTACTGCAAACAGCTTGATCCGATGCTGGAAAAGATTGTGCAGAAATACCCTCAGGTTGCAGTGGTGATTAAGCCTTTGCCCTTTAAGGGGGAAAGCTCGGTCCTGTCGGCGCGTACAGCGCTGACGACCTGGCGCGAACATCCTGCACAGTTCCAGGCGCTGCATGAAAAACTGATGCAGAAACGGGGATATCACACCGCCGCCAGCATTGCCCAGGCGCAGGAAAAATCCGGTGCGACAGCGGTGACGCTGGATGAAAAAAGCAATGAGACCTTGAGTACCAACCTGCAGCTTGCCCGGCTGGTGGGGGTTCAGGGGACGCCCGCGACCATCATCGGGGATGAAATGATCCTAGGCGCCGTGTCCTGGGAGACGCTGGAAGAGGTCGTCAAAGAGAAGCTGGCGGCGGCCAATGGTCAGTAAGTTACGGCGCTGGCTGCGTGAAGGGCTTATCTTGCTGGCGCTGCTGGTCGTCGTCACGATGCTGGTCGATGCCTGGCGCGCGCCACAGGTTCCGCCCTCTTTTGACAGCACGCCGCTGCAAACGGTGGACGGGGAAACCGTCACCCTGGGGAAACTCAGCGAAGAGAAACCGGTCTTGCTCTATTTTTGGGCAAGCTGGTGTAGCGTGTGTCGTTTCACGACCCCGGATGTCGCGCGGCTTCACCAGGAAGGGGTAAACGTGATGACCATTGCGCTACGCTCTGGCAGCGAGGCCGACGTCGCCCGCTGGCTGACGCGCAAAAATGTCACTTTCCCGGTTATCAATGATGCGAGCGGCGAGATATCCCGACGCTGGGAAATCAGCGTAACGCCGACGCTGGTGATCGTCTCAAAGGGAGAGGTCGTTTCGACCACCAGCGGCTGGACCAGCTACTGGGGGATGAAACTTCGACTGTGGTGGGCTAAAACGTTCTGAAACCGTGCCGGGGAAACCCGGCATTTTTCCATGCTTCCGCCTTTCAGCCAGACTCCTCATCACCTCATCCCCGGAAGCCATATTTCGCTCCCCAACGAAGCAAGCCCGGAGAATAACGGACATTATCGCGTATCGGCTTTTTTCGGGAGGACAACGTATGGTCGTATTCTGGGAGTCTGGGCTTTACCTGATATTGATGATTACCGCTACCTTTGTGCTGGCGGGGATGGTGAAAGGCGTCACCGGTATGGGGCTGCCCACTGTGGCGATGGGGATTCTGGGGGCGCTGGTCTCCCCGGTCGCCGCCGCCGCGATGCTGCTGTTACCTTCACTGATCAGCAATCTGTTTCAGTTCGGCGGTGGCGGCAATACCCGGACACTGCTGAAACGTCTCTGGCCGATGCTTTCGATGGTGGTTGTCGCCACATTGCTTGCCAGCGTCTGGATTGCGGGCGGAGACACCCGGCGCACGCAGTTCGCGCTTGGCGTCGCGCTGATTCTTTACGCGCTCTGGACGTTGGCCGGGAAACGAATCCGGGTCGATCCACAACGTGAAAAACCGGTCTCGATGATGGTGGGGGTAGTGACAGGGCTGCTGACCGGCGGCACCGGTGTTTTCGTGATGCCCGCGGTGCCGTGGATCCAGTCCCTCGGCTTTGAGAAAGAGGAACTGGTACAGGCGTTGGGCATCTCTTTCACTTTCTCGACGCTGGCACTAGCGCTCGGATTATGGTGGCACGGCGCGCTGCCGGTTCAGTCGGTCACTTTATCGGCATTCGCCATTATTCCCGCGCTCGTCGGTCAGTGGATCGGCACCCGTGTGCGTCGGGTGATATCACCGTTAGTGTTTAAACGCTGCTTTTTGCTCTGCCTGATGGGGCTGGGTCTCGAAATGATACTCCGCGCTGCATCGTGACTTTGCGGGGATTCCGTGCCAGGGTCAATGCAGATTATGCGGGTTAAAGAGGGGCTTATGACGTCGTTCATTTCAGAAAATGAAGAGGAGTACGAACTCGAGTCAAGGATGGCGCTGACCGCTGCGGTGATGGCGGATAAATCGCGATCACGCATGCTGAGCGCCTTAATGGATGGGCGCGCGTGGACGGCGACGGAACTCAGTGCGGTGGCGGATGTTTCGGCATCTACCGCCAGCGCGCATTTGGCGCGCTTGTGTGAGCAACGATTTGTTATCTCGCTGGCTCAGGGGCGGCATCGCTATTTTCGGCTGGCAAGCACAGAGATAGCGCAATTGCTGGAACGGCTAATGGGAGTGGCGTGGGCGTCTTCCACAACACGTAAAATTGCCACGCCGCTCAGTTTACGCCATGCGCGCACCTGTTATGACCATCTTGCAGGAGAAATCGCCGTCATGCTTTTTGACACCCTGATTTCCCGGCAATGGATAACCGCGGAGGGCGACGCGTTAACGCCGCTGGGGCAGGACAAACTCGCCGAAATAGGTATCGAGACCGGCGCTGGCGTGTCGCGCAGAAAGCTGAGCTGCGGTTGCCTGGACTGGAGTGAGCGGCGCTACCATACCGGGGGCGTACTCGGTGCCGCTCTGTTGACCTATTTCGAACAACAACGATGGATCACAACCACGGCGGGCAGTCGCCAGGTCACCTTTACGCCGCTGGGTATCCGCAAACTCCAGCTTCATTTTGGCATTACCGCGTTGCGGTAAATCTTCCGTTTTGCGAAAGCGTTCCCGGAAAAATGTCATATTTCTGTCACACTTAGAGAAATTTGATAACAACAAGAGGTTGTAGGGATGAAAAAATCGTTACTCGCCGCAAGTGTGGCAGGGGTTTTATTGTTGTCGGGTCACGCACAGGCGCAGACCACGCCGGAAGGTTATCAACTGCAACAAGTGTTAATGATGAGCCGACATAACCTGCGCGCGCCGTTGGCCAATAATGGCAGCGTCCTTGAACAATCTACGCCAAATAAGTGGCCTGAATGGGATGTGCCAGGCGGTCAGCTCACCACCAAAGGAGGGGTGCTGGAAGTGTATATGGGCCATTATATGCGCGAGTGGCTGGCAGAGCAGGGGATGGTGAAGTCAGGCGAATGCCCGGCGCCGGATACGGTCTACACCTATGCCAACAGCCTGCAACGCACGGTAGCCACGGCGCAGTTCTTTATCACCGGGGCATTCCCTGGATGCGACATTCCTGTACACCATCAGGAAAAAATGGGCACCATGGACCCGACCTTTAACCCGGTGATCACCGATGATTCCGCGGCGTTTAGCGAGAAGGCGGTTCTCGCGATGGAGAAAGAGCGCAGCCAGATGCAGCTTAATGAGAGCTATCAGTTGCTGGAGCAGATGACGAACTACAAAGACTCGCCGTCCTGCAAAGAAAAACAGCAGTGTTCGCTTCTCGATGCCAAAGACAGCTTTAGCGCGAAATACCAACAAGAGCCTGGCGTTTCAGGTCCATTGAAGGTGGGGAATTCACTGGTCGATGCCTTTACGCTGCAGTATTACGAAGGGTTCCCGATGGAAAAGGTGGCCTGGGGCGAGATTAAAACCGACCAACAATGGAAAGTGCTGTCGAAACTGAAAAACGGTTATCAGGACAGCCTGTTTACCTCCGGCGAGGTGGCGCGTAATGTGGCCGCGCCGCTGGTGAAATATATTGATAAAGCGCTGGTGAGCGAGCGCAGCAGTGCGCCGAAAATCACCGTACTGGTCGGTCATGACTCAAACATCGCGTCACTGTTAACCGCGCTGGATTTCAAACCGTATCAGTTACATAACCAGAATGAGCGTACGCCGATTGGCGGTAAGATTGTGTTCCAGCGCTGGCATGACAGTAAAGCCAATCGCGATCTGATGAAAATCGAGTATGTGTACCAGAGTACGCAGCAGTTGCGTAATGCGGAGGTTCTGACGCTTAAATCACCGGCGCAGCGTGTGACGCTGGAGCTTAAAGGGTGCCCGATAGACTCGAATGGATTCTGTCCGATCGACCAGTTTGATCGTGTGTTGAACGACGCGGCAAACTAAAGGAAAGGCTCCCCCGTGTGAACGGGGGAGTTATCGCTACACGTTTTTACGGTCGATGGTTTGCTCGCCCCAATAGAGCGAATCTTTATCTGTTTTATTGAAGGCCTTGATCAACACTTCATCGTTGCCTTCTTCCCAAATCTTTTCCGCCAGTTTTTCGTCGTACTGGGCGACTTCAAAAATGGCCTCGGCTATTTCTCGTGACGTATTACGCAGACTTGCCCATTCGCCGACGCGATGAGCTTTCGCTTCTTGAGTTGGCATTCGAATCCTCCTGTTGAAGATTAGCCGTTAAGTTTTACTGCCAGGCCCGCGACATATTCGCCCTGGTAGCGCGCAATCGAGAGTTCCTGCAGGCTTGGCTGTCGTGAGCCGTCACCGCCTGCAATCGTGGTCGCGCCGTATGGCGTCCCCCCACGAACCTGTGAAACGTCAAACAATTCCGGTGCGGCATAACCGATAGGAATAATCACCATTCCGTGATGCGCCAGGGTGGTCCAGGTCGATGTAATGGTTTGTTCCTGACCGCCGCCGGTTCCGGTTGAACTAAAGACACTGGCGAGTTTGCCGTGCAGCGCGCCGGAAGCCCACAGCCCGCCCGTTTGATCCAGGAAGGTGCGCATTTGACCGGACATATTGCCAAAACGGGTGGGGGTGCCAAAAATAATCGCGTCGTATTCTGGCAGTTCCTGTGGGGTTGCAACGGGGGCGTTCTGCGTTTTACCCCCGGCTTTTGCGAAGATGTCAGGCTGCATGGTTTCTGGTACGCGCTTAATGATAACCTCAGCGCCTTGTACCTTACTTGCCCCCTCAGCCACCGCATGCGCCATGGTTTCAATGTGTCCGTACATGGAATAATAAAGCACCAGAACTTTTGCCATTTTGCACTACTCCTCGGTTTTATCGTCTCCGTAGCGATTCGCTACCTCCATTTAAAGATATGACGTACTGGGGAGAGTGCAAATTTCACAACCATTCTTTTGATTTATAACAATATTCATACATCTTCTCTTTGACGCAAAATGATACATTTTTAACCATGTGACTTTTTTTAGTCATAAGAAAGGCTTATTGATTTCTGGAGGGGATTATTTCTTTTATTCCGGTGATCCTGTTGCAGGATATTACGATTTGCTGGCTGATAAGGGGAACTTCACTAAGCTTATTTCCACGCAGCGAAAATGATGGCGATGTCCATCTGTTGCGTGAGGAGTCACTCCTCGGCACCTACGCAGTATGATGTCTAATCAATGACGGAGGTCAGTAATGGCAAACCATCGGGGCGGTTCCGGCAACTTTGCGGAAGACCGTGAAAGAGCATCAGAAGCAGGCCGTAAAGGTGGCCAGCACAGCGGGGGTAACTTCAAGAACGATCCGCAACGTGCATCAGAAGCAGGCAAAAAAGGGGGCAAAAGTAGTCACGGCAACCGTAACAGCTAGCCTGTCTGAATCTTCCATGGCGTTGGGTGCAGGTGATACTCACACGCCATGAGGCCACCGCCGCCGGATATTCCGGCGGTTTTTTTTGGTCCGCAAGGTTGAACTGTAACAAAACGCAACGCAGACTAAAGGGATTCTGCTCATTGGGTGTCCCATGTCACAACGTTCAGGTTACTCCTTCTCCATAAAGCCCCAGGAAGCCATCCTCATCATCATCACGATGTTTTGGGGCGGTACCTTTCTGGCTGTGCAATATGCGGTCACCCAGAGCGGGCCGTTTTTCTTTGTCGGTATTCGTTTTGCGACGGCGGCGCTGGCCGTGGCGTTGCTGTCACTGCGCACATTGCGCGGGTTAACCTGGCTGGAATGTAAAGCAGGTGTGGCGATCGGTGTCTCGATAGCGCTCGGCTATAGCCTGCAAACCTGGGGATTGCAGTACATCCCCAGCAGCAAATCTGCCTTTATCACCGCGATGTATGTGCCGCTGGTGCCCTTGCTGCAATGGCTTTGTCTGGGGCGGATGCCGGGGTTGATGCCCTGTGTGGGCATTGTGCTGGCGTTCATCGGACTGATTTTTCTTGCGGGTCCGGGTGATAACCTACTGGCGCTGGGCGAAGGCGAGTTGATTACGCTTGCCAGCGCGGTGGCGATTGCGGCTGAAATTATTCTTATCAGCGCATGGGCGGGGAAAGTGGATGTCCGTCGGGTGACGGTGGTGCAACTGGTAACAGCATCGCTGGTGGCGTTCATCGCCATGGCGCCGGCCGGGGAGTCGGTCCCGCCGATGTCTACGGGATTGCTGGTGGTTACCCTCGGACTGGGCATCTTCAGTGCGATTATCCAGGTGACGATGAACTGGGCGCAGCGCAGCGTTTCGCCAACGCGGGCAACGGTGATTTATACCGGTGAACCGGTATGGGCAGGGATTTTTGGCCGCATTGCCGGAGAGCGTTTACCGTTACTGGCGCTGTTGGGCGCGGTATTTATTATTGCTGGCGTGTTGGTCAGTGAATTGAAGTTGAAGCGGAAAGCAACCTCAGCGGAGAGCACCGCTGACGATGCGTCGCAAGTGCCATCGGACCCTCAGTAAGCAAACCAATCCTGGGTTAACCCCCGCAAGATTTGTTATGCTCATCGCAAATAAAAAAGGAGAGGGCGCATGGCACAAAGCGCAGTCAAAAAACCAGGTAAACGTTCGCAGGCCGTTAGCGCAAAACGCCAGGCCATTCTTAACGCCGCATTAAACACCTTTTCCCAGTTTGGCATTCATGGTACCCGGCTTGAGCAGGTTGCTGAACTGGCGGGTGTATCCAAAACTAATCTTCTCTATTATTACCCGTCAAAAGAGGCGCTGTATGTGGCGGTACTGCGCCAGATCCTCGACATCTGGCTGGCGCCGCTAAAGGCGTTTCGTGAGGATTTCGCGCCGCTGGTGGCGATCAAAGAGTATATCCGCCTGAAGCTGGAGGTTTCCCGTGATTACCCGCAGGCTTCAAGGTTGTTTTGCATGGAAATGCTGGCGGGGGCGCCGTTACTGATGGAAGAGTTAACGGGCGATCTGAAGGCGCTGATTGACGAGAAATCCGCGTTGATCGCCGGTTGGGTCGAAAGCGGCAAACTTGCGCCCGTCGATCCGCACCATCTTATCTTTATGATTTGGGCTTCAACGCAGCATTACGCGGATTTTGCCCCTCAGGTGGAAGCTGTGACGGGCGCAACGCTGCGCGATGAAGTCTTTTTTAACCAAACGGTCGAGAACGTTCAGCGGATGATCATCGAAGGCATTCGCGTGCGTTAACCGGCCGGCGGCAACGGGCAGCTTAAATCGCCTTCTTCACACTGCAGCAGCGAGGCTAAAAAAGCGTCGCGCTCTGCGGTTTTGTCTGCCAGACACTGACTGGCGATCATCGCCTGTGCGCTACCGCCTTCCGTTCCGGAGCTGAGTAATGCGCAATCGGCATCTCTGAGCGCAATCCACGCGCTCTGTGCTTTTTTCAGCAATTCACGCTGCGGCGGCGCGGCGCGGGTCAGCGCATTCTGCCAGGTCTCATTGAGTTTTTTATCGGCTGCCTGAAATTGTGCGGCGGCGCAGGTGTTCATTTCGGTTTGCGTGCTGGCGTTCGCGCAGTCATCGGCCAGCGCCTGACTGCTCAACAGCAGCGCAGCGCACGTCAGTAAAATTCGGTTCATGCTTCCCTCTGGCTCCATAAAAAAAGGCTCCGTTACCGGAGCCTTAATTAACCACAGCCTTAGCCAATTGTCATCAGGCTGGCGTTACCTCCGGCAGCCGCGGTGTTGACGCTGAGGGAACGTTCAATGTACAGCCGCTCCAGCAGAATGTTAGTTTCGCCACGGGCAAATCCCTGTACAGAAACGATGGCACCCTCGCGTGCGGCAACGGCTTCACACAAGGCGCGCAGCTGATCGGAGTCGCCGTGGAAGATAACCGCATCGAACGGTTGCGACGTCAGTCCATCGCGTTTCGCAAACTGAATACGTTGGGAAACGGCGGCGGGCAGGCGTTTTGCCAGCTCACGATGGGCGCTATCATCCGGCCACAAAATCAGACTTCCGACCGACATGACGGCGGCAACCTGAACCAGCGCATCCTGCTCGTCTTCCGCCAGGCATAACACACGTTCCCGCGGCAGCAGCGTCCAGGTGTTACGTTCCCCGGTGGGACCTGGCAGCACGCGTTGAGTTCCGGACTGACTGAGCTCGCTGAACTGCTGGCAGAGTGCGTGCAGCGCCGGGCGATCTTCCGCCCATTGGGTTAATTTCACCAGCGGCTGAATCAGCGCGGTTTTTACCTGGGTATCGACAGCGTAGTTGGCATCCTGACGTGCCAGCGTCGTCCCCAACGCTTTCTCCGGACGGTGTGCCAGCAGGCGATACAGGTACAGCGGGCCGCCGGCTTTTGGTCCGGTACCGGATAACCCTTCACCGCCAAACGGCTGAACGCCGACCACCGCGCCGACCATGTTGCGGTTAACGTACAGGTTACCCACGTGTGCCGAGCCGGTGACCTGAGCGATGGTTTCATCGATACGGGTATGTACGCCGAGCGTCAGCCCGTATCCGGACGCGTTAATTTGTTCGATCAACGCATCCAGATTGTTACGGTTGTAGCGCACCACGTGGAGTACCGGTCCGAACACCTCTTTTTGCAACTCGTCAAAGCTTTCCAGCTCAATCAACGTCGGGGCGATAAAGGTTCCGGTCTGCCATTCGCGGGCATCGTCGCTGTTTTCACGGACGGCCTGGAATACCGGACGACCTTTGGCGCGCATAGCCTGAATATGGCCTTCAATGTTGCTTTTCGCTTCATGGTCGATAACCGGACCGATGTCTGTGGTCAGGCGACCCGGATTGCCCATTCGGCATTCGGCCATCGCCCCACGCAGCATCTTCAGGGTATGTTCAGCGATGTCGTCCTGCAGACACAGTACGCGCAGTGCAGAGCAGCGCTGCCCGGCACTGTCAAACGCGGAGGCCAGCACATCCACCACCACCTGTTCGGTGAGGGCGGAGGAATCGACGATCATGGCGTTCATTCCGCCGGTTTCCGCGATAAGCGGGATCGGACGACCCTGAGTATCCAGGCGTGTGGCGAGCGTGCGTTGCAACAGCGTGGCGACTTCCGTCGAACCGGTAAACATCACGCCGCGCACACGGTTATCGGCGGTCAGTTGCGCCCCTACCGTTTCCCCCCGACCTGGCAGCAACTGCACCACCCCGGCGGGTACGCCCGCTTCTCGCAGGAGAGCAATCCCCTGAGCGGCGATCAGCGGCGTCTGTTCTGCCGGTTTTGCCAGCACACTGTTGCCTGCCGCCAGCGCGGCGGCGACCTGACCGGTGAAAATCGCCAGCGGGAAGTTCCACGGGCTGATGCAGACCACCGGACCTAATGGACGGTGTGTTTCATTGTCGAAATCATCGCGTACCTGGCCTGCGTAATAGTGCAGGAAGTCCACGGCTTCACGCACTTCGGCAATGGCGTTGCTGAAGGTCTTACCGGCTTCGCGCACCAGGATGCCAATCAGCTGCTGCATCTGACTTTCCATCAACACGGCGGCGCGTTGCAAAATCGCTGCGCGCTCCTGCGGCGGGGTGGCAAACCAGATCGGGGCGCTATCCACCGCGCTCTGCAGCGCTTGTTCGACTTCACCTGGGCTTGCTTCTCGCACGAAACCGACGGTATCTTTTGGCTCTGCAGGGTTAATCACGGGTGCCATTTCCCCGTCGGCAACCGGCTGTTCCAGCATCGGTTTCGCCTGCCATTTTTGCAGGGCGCTGTTGAGCAGGGCGGAGGAGAGAGAGGCCAGACGGTGTTCGTTGGCCAGATCCAGACCGCCGGAGTTCTCACGACCATGACCATAGAGGTCACGAGGCAGTGCAATTTTCGGGTGCGGCAGGCCAGCCTGTCCTTCCTGTTGCGCCAGTTTCTCAACGGCTTCTACGGGATCGGCCACCAGTTCATCCAGCGGTAACGTAGCGTCGGCGATGCGGTTAACAAAAGAGGTGTTTGCCCCGTTTTCCAGCAGGCGGCGTACCAGGTAGGCCAGCAGCGTTTCATGAGTGCCGACCGGCGCATAAATGCGGCAAGGACGGTTGAGTTTACCGTCGGCAACTTTACCGGTGACCTGCTCGTACAGCGGTTCGCCCATGCCATGCAGACACTGGAACTCATACTGACCTGGATAGTAGTTTTGCCCGGCCAGTTGATAAATCGCCGCCAGCGTGTGGGCGTTGTGGGTGGCGAACTGCGGATAAATCAGGTTCGGCACGCCAAGCAGTTTCTTGGCACAGGCAAGGTAGGAAACATCGGTGTACACCTTGCGGGTATACACCGGATACCCTTCCAGACCGTCCATCTGCGCGCGTTTGATTTCGCTATCCCAGTAGGCGCCTTTCACCAGACGGATCATCAGACGGCGGCGAGAACGGGTCGCCAGGTCTATCAGATAATCAATCACGAACGGGCAGCGTTTCTGGTAAGCCTGGATAACAAAGCCAATACCGTTCCAGCCGGCCAGTTCCGGTTCAAAACAGAGTTTTTCCAGCAGGTCGAGCGAGATCTCCAGACGATCGGCTTCTTCGGCATCGATGTTGATACCGATATCGTACTGGCGCGCCAACAGGGTCAGCGATTTCAGGCGCGGGTACAGCTCTTCCATGACGCGGTCATACTGCGCGCGGCTATAGCGCGGGTGCAGAGCCGAGAGCTTGATGGAGATGCCCGGACCTTCGTAAATACCGCGACCGTTCGAGGCTTTACCAATCGCGTGGATCGCCTGCTGATAGGAAACCATATAGGCCTGGGCGTCCACTGCGGTCAGCGCGGCTTCACCCAGCATGTCGTAGGAGTAGCGGAAACCTTTATCTTCCAGCTTGCGGGCATTAGCCAGCGCTTCCGCAATGGTTTCTCCGGTGACGAACTGTTCGCCCATCAGGCGCATCGCCATATCCACGCCTTTGCGGATCAGCGGTTCGCCGCTCTTGCCGATAATACGGTTCAGCGAGCGGGAGAGATTGGCTTCGTTATGTGTTGATACCAGCTTACCAGTGAACAGCAGACCCCAGGTCGCCGCGTTGACAAACAGAGACGGACTGCGGCCAATGTGTGACTGCCAGTTGCCATTACTGATTTTGTCGCGGATCAGCGCATCGCGAGTGGCTTTATCGGGAATACGCAGCAGCGCTTCCGCCAGACACATCAACGCCACCCCTTCCTGAGAAGAGAGAGAGAATTCCTGCAACAGGCTCTGAACCATGCCGGCACGACCGCTGGCCGTTTTCTGGTTGCGGAGTTTTTCCGCCAGCTGCCAGGCAAGTTTATGTGCCTGTTCTGCAATAGGTTGCGGCAGGCGGGCCTGCTCCATCAGCATCGCGACGGAATCGGTTTCGGCGCGACGGTATGCGCTGGTAATGGCGGCACGTGAAACCGACTGGGGCAAGATGTGCTCGGCAAACTCGAGGAAAGGCTGGTGGATTTCATCCTGCTGCGCGACGGATTCTTCGCTTTCATTTGCCGCACCGGCCAGCAGCGCGGGAAGCTCTGGCAACGCGTCATTGTTTTCCAGTTTTTCCAGATAATTAAAAATTGCCTGCTTGATGAGCCAGTGTGGGGTGCGATCGATACGTATTGCTGCTGATTTAATACGTTCGCGCGTCGCGTCATCCAGCTTAACCCCCATCGTGGTGGTTCCCATGCCGTGTGCTCCTGTTGTTCTGGTAAGTAGTACTAATGGTTATCGAGAAATATCTACTATGTTGCAACTTTGTGCAACCTTGTTAAGTGTGATGTGGCTTGCAAGCTCAAAAATGAATTAATTGTTAAATATTGAGCGGGTGTTCTTTAATCAGGAAATAAAAAGTGAATTATTTCTCTGCGGTAGTTAACACTTTTTAAAGGTGCAACCGTGAAAAATGTGAGAGAGTGCAACCTATAGAAAAATGGTATGCCGCTGATTAAAAAATTGATGTAAATGGTGTGTTAAATCGATTGTGAAAGACCACAGCTTCCGGCAGGATACGGGCGCCCTGGTAAACATACACACCACTGCTACGTTCCGGCAGGGGATAAACGGCAAGTATCGATATTGTCGATAAATGATTCTGGAGATTTTTGATGGCTATTAGCACACCGATGCTGGTGACATTTTGTGTCTATATTTTGGGCATGATATTGATTGGGTTTATTGCATGGCGTTCAACGAAGAACTTTGATGATTATATTCTGGGTGGCCGTAGCCTCGGGCCATTTGTGACCGCATTGTCGGCGGGTGCATCGGATATGAGCGGCTGGCTGCTGATGGGACTGCCAGGCGCGATTTTCATTTCAGGCATTTCAGAAAGCTGGATCGCGATTGGCCTGACATTAGGCGCGTGGATCAACTGGAAGCTGGTGGCGGGCCGTCTGCGCGTACATACCGAATACAACAATAACGCGTTAACCCTGCCGGACTACTTCACCGGACGTTTTGAAGACAACAGCCGCATTCTGCGTATTATCTCCGCGGCGGTTATTCTGCTGTTTTTCACCATCTATTGTGCTTCAGGCATCGTGGCGGGGGCGCGCCTGTTCGAAAGCACCTTCGGCATGAGCTATGAAACGGCGCTGTGGGCAGGGGCGGCAGCGACCATCCTTTACACCTTTATTGGCGGTTTCCTCGCGGTAAGCTGGACCGACACCGTTCAGGCCAGCCTGATGATTTTTGCGCTGATCCTGACGCCGGTAATGGTCATTATCGCCGTGGGCGGGTTTGGCGACTCGCTGGAGGTTATCAAACAAAAGAGCATTGAGAATGTGGACATGCTCAAAGGGCTGAATTTTGTCGCCATTATCTCCCTGATGGGCTGGGGGCTGGGTTACTTCGGTCAGCCACACATCCTGGCGCGCTTTATGGCGGCGGACTCTCACCACAGCATCGTGCATGCGCGTCGTATCAGTATGACCTGGATGATCCTGTGTCTGGCGGGGGCAGTGGCCGTCGGCTTCTTCGGTATCGCATACTTCAACGATAATCCGGCACTGGCTGGAGCGGTTAACCAGAACTCTGAGCGCGTCTTCATCGAACTGGCGCAAATTCTGTTCAACCCGTGGATTGCCGGTATTCTGCTGTCTGCCATTCTGGCTGCGGTGATGTCGACCCTCAGCTGCCAGCTGCTGGTATGCTCCAGTGCGATTACCGAAGATCTGTACAAAGCCTTCCTGCGCAAAGGGGCCAGCCAGCAAGAGTTGGTGTGGGTAGGGCGTCTGATGGTGCTGGTGGTGGCGCTGGTGTCTATCGCGCTGGCTGCTAACCCTGAGAACCGGGTTCTTGGCCTGGTGAGCTACGCCTGGGCCGGCTTTGGCGCTGCATTTGGTCCGGTGGTCCTGTTCTCTGTGATGTGGTCGCGAATGACCCGCAACGGCGCGCTGGCCGGGATGATCATCGGTGCTGTCACCGTCATTGTCTGGAAACAGTTCGCCTGGCTGGGCCTGTATGAAATCATTCCAGGCTTTATTTTCGGTAGTCTGGGGATTGTGGTCTTCAGTTTGCTGGACAAAGCGCCGTCTGCCGCTATGCAGGCACGCTTTGCGAAAGCGGATGCGCATTACCATTCGGCGCCGCCGTCGCGTCTGCAGGAGCAGTAACAGAGCCTGAAGGTATCGAACTGCTGGCCGGATAAGACGCTTACGCGTGGCTATCCGGCAAAAACACTCTCCAGCCCGCCATGTGCGGGCTTTTTCGTCTCAGCGCCCTACAAAATATTAATAACCATTAATCAGCCAAATATTTACATTCAATCATCATAATCAAAACATTCTGCTTGAGTTTTCTTTCTCTGTAATGATAATCACTATCACTGTAATTTACTTTTCTTTGCATCAGTTGACTGAGAATAACGTTTAAGGGCTCCCGGCATGTTTGTTCCGTTTCTAATTATGTTACGCGAAGGGCTTGAGGCTGCGCTGATTGTGAGTTTGATCGCCAGCTATCTGAAGCGTACCCAGCGCGGTCGCTGGATTGGTGTGATGTGGATTGGGGTGATTCTGGCGGCGGGATTGTGCCTGGCGCTGGGGATCTTCATCAATGAAACCACGGGTGAATTTCCGCAGAAGGAACAAGAGCTGTTTGAAGGCATTGTGGCAGTCATTGCCGTGGTGATCCTGACCTGGATGGTGTTCTGGATGCGTAAAGTGTCGCGCAACGTCAAAGTACAACTGGAGCAAGCTGTCGACAGCGCATTGCAGCGGGGAAATCATCACGGCTGGGCGTTGGTCATGATGGTCTTCTTCGCCGTTGCCCGTGAAGGGCTGGAATCGGTGTTCTTCCTGTTGGCTGCGTTTCAACAGGACGTTGGATTCTGGCCGCCGCTGGGCGCGATGCTGGGACTGGCCACCGCAGTGGTGCTCGGTTTCTTACTGTATTGGGGCGGGATCCGCCTTAATCTTGGCGCTTTTTTCAAATGGACCAGCCTGTTCATTTTGCTGGTTGCTGCCGGGCTTGCTGCCGGTGCGATCCGCGCGTTTCACGAAGCGGGACTGTGGAACCACTTCCAGGATGTGGCATTTGATATGAGCAGTATCCTCTCAACCCATTCGCTGTTTGGAACGCTGATGGAGGGTATTTTCGGCTATCAGGAAGCGCCCAGCGTGAGTGAAGTCGCTGTCTGGTTTATCTATCTGATTCCGGCGTTGGTGCTGTTTGCGCTGCCGCCTCGTGCAGGTACGACGGCGTCTCGTACAGCACCCTGAAAAATGTGGCGCAAAAAACTATTTAGTTACAACATACTTATTTAAAGGGATGGGTCATGACGATTAACTTCCGCCGTAACGCGCTGCAGTTGGGCATTGCTGCGCTGTTCGCCTCCGCTTTTACTGCTCATGCAGCTGATATTCCACAGGTTAAAGTCACCGTTAATGATAAACAGTGTGAACCGATGACCCTGACAGTGAATGCCGGGAAAACGCAGTTCATTATTCTGAACCACAGCCAGAAAGCGCTGGAGTGGGAAATTCTCAAAGGCGTGATGGTGGTGGAAGAACGCGAAAACATCGCCCCCGGCTTCAGTCAGAAAATGACCGTGAATCTGCAACCGGGTGAATATGACATGACCTGCGGTCTGCTGACCAACCCGAAAGGGAAGCTGATCGTCAAAGGCAGCGCAACGGCAGAGGCGGCGCAAAGCAACGCGCTATTGAGTCTGAGTGGCTCGATTACAGAGTATAAAGCTTATGTAACGGCAGAAACCGCACAGCTGGTGACCGGCACAAAAGCGTTTACCGATGCCATTAAAGCGGGTGATATCGAGAAAGCAAAATCACTGTATGCGCCAACGCGTCAGCATTACGAGCGTATTGAACCAATCGCAGAACTCTTCTCTGATCTTGATGGCAGTATCGATGCGCGTGAAGATGATTACGAACAGAAAGCGGCGGATCCGAAATTTACTGGCTTCCACCGTCTGGAAAAAGCCCTGTTCGGCGACAACAGTACGAAAGGCATGGAAAAATATGCCGACCAGCTTTATACCGATGTGGTGGATCTGCAAACGCGTATCAGCGAGTTGGCTTTCCCGCCGTCAAAAGTGGTGGGCGGGGCTGCCGGTCTGATTGAAGAAGTTGCGGCCAGTAAAATTAGCGGCGAGGAAGATCGCTACAGCCACACTGACCTGTGGGACTTCCAGGCAAACGTCGATGGCGCGCAAAAAATTGTCAACCTTTTGCGTCCGCAGCTACAAAAATCCAATGCGGAATTACTGGCGAAAGTGGATGCCAACTTTAAGAAAGTGGATGCTATCCTGGCAAAATATCGCACCAAAGAGGGATTTGAGACCTATGACAAGCTGACCGATGCCGATCGTAACGCCCTGAAAGGGCCAATCACGACGCTGGCGGAAGATTTGTCTCAATTGCGCGGCGTACTGGGTCTGGATTAAGCACCATGCAGCAAGATAATGAAAACGGCGTGAGCGAACCGTCGCGCCGACGTTTACTGAAAGGGATGGGGGCATTGGGCGGCGCGCTGGCGCTGGCGGGGGGCTGCCCGGTGGCCCATGCTCAAAAACCGCAAAGTGCGCCGGGGACCTTGTCGCCGGATGCCCGTAGCGAAACGCAACCTTTCTACGGTGCACATCAGGCGGGTATTCTCACCCCGCAGCAGGCGTCTATGGTGCTGGTGGCCTTTGACATTCTGGCTAGCGATAAAGCTGAGCTCGAACGTCTGTTTCGCCTGTTGACGCGCCGTATCGCCTTCCTGACGACAGGAGGGCCCGCGCCTGAAACGCCAAATCCTCGCTTGCCGCCTATGGATTCAGGGATCCTCGGTGCCTGGATAGCACCCGATAATCTGACCATGACGCTCTCGGCGGGGCACTCGTTGTTCGATGAGCGTTATGGATTACAGGCTCAGATGCCGAAAAAACTGCAGAAAATGACGCGCTTTCCGAATGATTCACTGGATGCGGGGTTATGCCACGGGGATCTGTTATTACAGATTTGCGCCAATACCCAGGATACGGTGATTCATGCGTTGCGCGATATTATTAAGCACACGCCGGATCTCCTGAGCGTACGCTGGAAGCGGGAAGGGTTTATCTCCGATCACGCAGCACGCAGTAAGGGAAAAGAGACGCCGGTCAATCTGCTGGGCTTTAAAGATGGCACCGCCAATCCCGACAGCTCAGACGCCAGGTTAATGCAAGATGTCGTGTGGGTGACAGCAGAACAAGGAGAACCTGCGTGGGCGACAGGGGGCAGTTATCAGGCCGTCCGGCTGATTCAGTTCCGCGTCGAGTTCTGGGACAGGACGCCGCTAAAAGAGCAGCAAACCATTTTTGGCCGTGATAAACAGACCGGGGCGCCGCTGGGCATGCAGCACGAGCATGATGTGCCGGATTACGCCAGCGACCCGGAGGGGAATGTGATTGCGCTGGACAGCCATATTCGACTGGCGAATCCGCGCACGGCACAGACCCAATCCAGCCTGATGATGCGCCGTGGCTACAGTTACTCCCTCGGCGTGACCAATTCCGGGCAACTGGATATGGGACTGCTGTTCGTCTGTTATCAGCACGATCTGGAAAAAGGCTTTTTAGCCGTGCAAAAACGGCTGAATGGTGAAGCGCTTGAGGAGTACGTTAAGCCAATCGGCGGCGGCTACTTCTTCGCACTCCCCGGCGTAAAAAACGCCGACCACTATCTGGGGCAATCCCTGCTGGAAGCCTGATGGTCAGCCCCGCTTTTCCTGCGGGGCTTCACTCTCATCCCCATGAATGAAAATATTATTTTTTGATCTGACCTTTCTTCTGAAATAATTTTGTCACATCCCTGTAAGAGACTATTGTCAGCACAAAGAGAATTTTTCGTTAATGTGAAGTAAAAATGTTGTTGCGTTAATGATCGATTCTGATGTAATTATACGTATGAGCGGTAGTTCCCGGCAGTGATGGTCATTCACTATGGAGATCGCGAATGGTAAGGTCCTCAACTGGACATGCTTTTCACAGTAACCGCATTACCTTACGCGGAAGTTTCTCCTCCGGTAGCCCTCTTGTCACCCCTAAATTTCTCTCACTTCCTCTTAGCATTGTTACTGACGCCGTATACGGTGCGCGTAGCCGTGTGTGGTGTCTTTTTAGAAGGCAAGCTATGGCTTACAAGGAAGCCAACCCTCAGATGTGTGTGCGCATAATCGTGCTGCCAGCGGCACGTGTGATGTATACCTACAACTCAAGGTGCTATCCATGGGAAGACAAAAAGCAGTGATCAAAGCTCGTCGCGAAGCAAAGCGTGTGCTGAGACGGGATTCGCGTAGCCACAAACAACGTGAAGAAGAGTCGGTCACCTCGCTTGTGCAGATGAGCGGCGTAGAAGCAATTGGCATGGCGCGCGACAGCCGCGACGCAACACCAATTGCTGCGCGAAATGAGGCTCAGGCGCAGTACCTGAATGCCATTGAGAGTAAACAGCTGATCTTCGCTACGGGTGAAGCCGGATGTGGTAAAACCTGGATCAGCGCGGCAAAAGCAGCTGAGGCCCTGATACATAAAGATGTAGAAAGGATCATTGTCACCCGTCCAGTCCTGCAGGCCGACGAAGATCTCGGCTTCTTGCCTGGAGATGTTTCTGAGAAATTCGCGCCTTATTTTCGCCCGGTCTATGATGTGCTGGTGAAACGTCTGGGGGCGTCTTTTATGCAGTACTGCCTGCGACCTGAGATTGGCAAGGTGGAAATCGCGCCGTTCGCTTATATGCGCGGACGTACATTTGAAAATGCAGTTGTCATTCTCGACGAGGCTCAGAATGTGACTGCGGCGCAGATGAAAATGTTTTTAACTCGCCTCGGGGAGAACGTCACGGTGATCGTAAATGGTGATATTACCCAATGCGATTTACCCGCTCACGTTCAGTCAGGGCTCAGTGACGCGTTAGCGCGTTTTGAAGACGATGAGATGGTCGGGATTGTCCGATTCAACAAGGACGATTGCGTACGTTCAGCGCTTTGCCAACGCACGCTTAATGCTTACAGCTAGCGGTAGTGTGATCTCAGAGCCCGGGAAATGGACTGACCCCATAAAGTTGGACAGTTCATGTTAAGCGGCTTTCAGGGCCTGGGTTCGGTATTCTACCGGACTCAGGCCTTTTAATTTCAGGCTTATCCGTTCGTTGTTGTAGTAATGGATATAGTCCTCTATCGCTTTCCTTAGTTCTTTGACACTGCTGAACTGACCCAGATAAAAACACTCCGATTTCAACGTACCGAAGAAGTTCTCCATCACCGCATTATCCAGGCAGTTTTCCTTTGCGCGACATACTTTGCGTCATGCCCTGTGCCTTTAACCTGACCTGATAACCAGCCATTCGATAATGCCAGCCCTGATCCGAGTGCAACAACGGGGTGTCTTCTGGGCTGAGCTTCGAGAACGCATCGTGCAGATCGTATTAACTATCTCCATCACCGGCCTTTCCGACAGGCTGTAGGAGATAATCTCCCGGTTAAACAGATCGAGAACCGGCGACAGGTACAGTTTTTTACCCTGCACCGAGAACTCTGTAACATCCGTAACCCATTTTTCGTTGGCTTTTGAGGCACCGAAGTTCCGACTCAGGATATTGGGCGCTGCCTTGCCCGCTTCCCCTTTCCAGGCTCGATATTTCTTCACCCTTATCAGAGACCGGAGCGACAACGCTGTCATCAGCCGCTGCACTGTTTTATGGTTTACCAGCACCCCCTGTTTTCTCAGTGAGAGCGTGATCCTGCGGTAGCCATAGCGCCCTTTGTGATAGTGGTAAATCTCTCTGATTTTGTCTTTCAGCCCTGCATGCCTGTCCACTCGCTTCAGCGCATTCATATTGTGATACCACGTACTGCGGGACATATCCGCTGCACGCAGAAGGTCACTGAGCGCATACTCCAGCCTTAGCTCACTGATTATTGCGGCTTTCTGCCGTTTTTCTCGCTTTGAACTAAGGCCTTCAGCTTTTTTAGATAGGCATTCTCTGCTCGCAGGTAACGGAGTTCAGCCCGCAGTTCTTCGGGAGATAACTTTTCCAGTGCAGCATCGGTAAGTGGAAGTGTTTTTTGGGGTTTTGTCATGTCCTTGCTCCGGCCAGGTTTTATGCTCAGAAGTCCTTTCTCACCTGCGTCTTTGTAGACATTCACCCAGTGCCGGACAACGGTTTCATTTGAGATATTAAACCGTGCGGCAGCTTCACGCATTGAAAGTTCTTCATTGAGAACAGTCTGGACAACAGCCATCCGGAACGCTGGAGAATGGCGGTTATTTTTCCAGGTTATGCCATCAATACCATGGAGTTGCCAGGCTCTTACCCAGCGTCGCACTGATGTTCTTTCAACACCAAAACGTTCAGCGGTACGATGTGTTCCATCGTTTCCGGCAAGGTAGTGATTGACTACAGCTATTCTGGTTTCGAGGGAATATTTTGGCTTTGCCATAAAAAACTGCACCTTACTCAGTTGGGTGTCCAACTTTTGGGGTACAGTCCATCGTTTCCGGCAAGGTAGTGATTGACTACAGCTATTCTGGTTTCGAGGGAATATTTTGGCTTTGCCATAAAAAACTGCACCTTACTCAGTTGGGTGTCCAACTTTTGGGGTACAGTCCAAAACCGGGCTTTGTTTTTTGCAGGATAAAGGGTGCTTAGAAACGACGCAACCGTTCGGTCTGGTCTCCTGTAACCCAGCGTGTGCAATATGCGAAAAAAAGCCCGTACTTTCGTACGAGCTCTTTCTCGAATATGGCGGTGAGGGGGGATTGACTCGCTTCGCTCGCCCTGACGGGCAGCCCACTCACTGTGTTCGCGGTCTGTCCAACTGGCTGCGCCAGTTGTCGAACCCCGGTCGGGGATTCTCATCCCCCGCAGCGTGCAACATGCGAAAAAAAAGCCCGTACTTTCGTACGAGCTCTTTCTCGAATATGGCGGTGAGGGGGGGATTGACTCGCTTCGCTCGCCCTGACGGGCAGCCCACTTACTGCGTTCGCGGTCTGTCCAACTGGCTGCGCCAGTTGTCGAACCCCGGTCGGGGATTCTCATCCCCCCAGCGTGTGCAACATGCGAAAAAAAAGCCCGTACTTTCGTACGAGCTCTTTCTCGAATATGGCGGTGAGGGGGGGATTCGAACCCCCGATACGTTGCCGTATACACACTTTCCAGGCGTGCTCCTTCAGCCACTCGGACACCTCACCATATTGTCGTTCCAGTGTTGCCGGAACGGGCGCTAATGTAAGGAAATCCGCCTTTTACGTCAATCACCTTTTCTAAAAAATCGTGCGTTTACACAAACTTCAAGCAACATGAGGCTTAATTAAGCAGAAACTGCTTTTTTTGCCAGCAGGCTTAAATTTGTTATGCTGATGATCCTTATGAAAATGATGATGATAAGTGCGAGTAGATTCCGCATAACAACACGCAGGAGACAGTATGGAGATAATTTTCTATCACCCGACGTTCGACACGCCATGGTGGCTGAACGCGCTTGCAAAAGCGATTCCCGGGGCTAACGTTCGCGAATGGAAAGTGGGTGATAACGCCCATGCGGATTATGCGCTTGTATGGCATCCTCCGGTGGAAATGCTGGCAGGCCGGAAGTTAAAAGCCGTCTTCGCGCTGGGGGCTGGGGTCGATTCCATTCTCAGTAAGCTGAAAGCGCATCCAGAAATGCTGGAGCCGTCGATTCCGTTGTTCCGCCTGGAAGATACGGGAATGGGGTTGCAGATGCAGGAATACGCCGTGAGCCAGGTATTGCATTGGTTCCGTCGTTTTGATGACTATCAGGCACAGAAGAATGAACCTGTGTGGAGACCGCTGCCGGAATATTCTCGTGAGGAATTTTCTATCGGCATCATGGGGGCGGGGGTGTTGGGCGCGAAAGTCGCCGAAAGCTTACAGGCGTGGGGATTCCCGCTTCGTTGCTGGAGTCGTAGCCGCAAGTCCTGGCCTGGTGTCGAAAGTTTTGCCGGTGAAGAGGAACTCGCTGCATTTTTGAGCCAAACTCGGGTTCTGATTAATCTGCTGCCAAATACCGCGGAGACGGTGGGGATCATTCATGCCGGACTGCTGGCGCAGTTGCAGGATGGGGCGTACGTGCTTAACCTGGCACGCGGCGTTCATGTCAATGAAGACGATCTGCTGGCGGCGCTGGAGAGTGGAAAACTTAAGGGCGTAATGCTTGATGTCTTCAGCCGTGAACCATTGCCAAAAGAGAGCCCGCTCTGGAAACATCCTCGCGTGGCGATGACACCACATATCGCGGCGGTGACGCGACCCGCCGAAGCGGTGGAATATATTTCCCACACCATTTTGCAACTGGAAAACGGTAAACCCGCTACAGGGCAAGTGGATCGCCAGCGAGGCTACTGATACAAACCCGGTTAGCGCCGGGTTTCGACTAAAAAATGGCGACGATTCCTGCTATCCTTGACGTAAAATGAATACAGGAGAAAGTGATGTATCCCGTTGACCTGCATATGCACACCGTCGCCAGCACCCACGCCTACAGCACACTGAGCGACTATATCGCGGAAGCCAAACGCAAAGGTATCAAGCTGTTTGCTATTACGGATCATGGGCCGGATATGGCTGATGCGCCACATCACTGGCATTTTATTAATATGCGTATCTGGCCGCGTTTGGTTGATGGGGTAGGTATTCTGCGGGGCATTGAAGCCAACATTAAAAATATTGAGGGTGAAATTGACTGCACTGGCCCCATGCTCACGTCTCTGGATTTGATCATCGCCGGGTTCCATGAGCCGGTTTTTGCACCGCACGATAAAGACACCAACACCCAGGCGATGATTGCCACCATGGCCAGTGGTCATGTGCACATTATTAGCCACCCGGGGAACCCCAAATATCCTGTTGATATTACGGCGATCGCTCAGGCTGCCGCTAAATATCAGGTCGCGTTGGAAATCAACAACTCCTCCTTCTTGCATTCGCGCAAAGGCAGTGAAGAGAATTGCCGCGCCGTGGCTGCGGCAGTGCGTGATGCCGGGGGCTGGGTGGCATTAGGATCAGACTCCCATACAGCGTTCACGTTAGGGGATTTTGCTGAGTGCCGGAAAATTCTCGACGAAGTGAACTTCCCGGAAGAGCGGATCCTCAACGTTTCGCCAAAACGGTTGCTGACATTCCTGGAATCGCGCGGCATGGAGCCTATCCCGGAATTTGCTGAACTTTAATTGTTAATAACTGGAATACCTAAATGAACGAGTTTTCTATCCTGTGTCGCGTGCTGGGATCGCTTTATTACCGCCAACCACAGGACCCTTTACTGGTTCCGCTGTTTACGCTGATTCGTGAGGGTAAATTGTCAGCCAGTTGGCCGCTGGAACAAGATGATTTGTTGGCCCGGTTGCAGAAAAGCTGTGATATGGCGCAGTTGGCGGCAGATTATAATGCCTTGTTCGTCGGTAATGAGTGTGCGGTGCCGCCTTATCGTAGCGCATGGGTTGAAGGCGCTGCCGAGTCTGAGGTCCGGGCATTCCTTTCTGCTCGCGGTATGCCTCTGGCGGATACGCCGGCCGATCATCTTGGTACTTTGCTGTTAGCCGCATCATGGCTGGAAGATCAGTCAGCTGAAGATGAAAGTGAAGCGCTGGAAACCTTGTTTGTTGAATATCTGCTCCCCTGGTGCGGAACATTTCTGGGCAAAGTAGAATCTCATGCGACGACGCCGTTCTGGCGTACGATGGCGCCCTTGACGCGTGACGCGATTAGCGCAATGTGGGACGAGTTGCAGGAAGACGCTGAAGAGTAAGTGTGATTTAAATCACTATTTACTGCAAGGCTATTAGGGTGGTTGCATGATTTGTGTGCGCGATCGCATTCGTATGCGCTTTTTCTGCTATGATGCGGCCCATGAACATACTTCTCTCCATTGCAATTACAACGGGCATTCTCTCCGGTATTTGGGGATGGGTGGCCGTGTCTCTTGGCTTGCTCAGTTGGGCCGGTTTTCTGGGGTGCACAGCCTACTTTGCTTGCCCTCAGGGCGGTTTGAAAGGGCTGGCAATATCAGCATGTACGCTATTAAGCGGCATGGTATGGGCTCTGGTGATCATTCATGGTAGCGCGCTTGCGCCACACCTTGAGATTGTCGGCTATATCATGACCGGAATCGTCGCGTTTCTGATGTGTATTCAGGCTAAGCAACTGTTGCTCTCCTTTGTTCCGGGGACCTTTATCGGGGCATGTGCGACGTTCGCAGGGCAGGGGGACTGGCGGTTGGTCTTGCCTTCGCTCGCCCTGGGGCTGGTTTTTGGCTACGCGATGAAAAACAGCGGACTCTGGCTGGCTTCCCGCCGGGAGCGAGGCGCATCGCAAGCGGTGCCCAGCAAATAAAAAAAAAGCGTGAGAAGATCTCACGCTTTTTTTTGCTTTGAATATCAGGATTCCGGAGGGACTGACAGATGGCGATATTTCACCAGAATGTCGTTCTGACGTTCAGTTTTGTTCTGCAGGTCCCACAAACCGCGATCGATACCGTCATTGATCAGGAAGATAACGCCTGTTTCGATGGCAGACATCAGACACAACATGACGGGTTCGTTAGAGGTGTAGCCAATTTCACCTTCCAGCAGACGTTGATAATCGATGAAGCGGAAAACCCCCGCCTGAACTTCATAAGAAAGTATGGTCTTGCTGGTGTTTACGGAGGAGAGGATCTCACCGGTACTGACGTTAACCACGCGCAGGTTGACGGCAATTTGATCCAACTGGTATTGCGTGTCCGCACCGATACCAAAGTACCGGGCGCCCACACCACCTGATTTCACATTGCTTTCATAGCCAATGATCGACCCTTCCACCATGATATTCGCAGCAGTCAGAGATTGCAGCGGTATACGGTTATTGATGGCAACGGTGCCATTTTCTTGCGCTGCGCGAATGATTTTACGTTCGTTCAGCAGGTTTTGCAGTCCCTGACGTTCCAGCGGGACGAACCAACGAGAATCTTTCAGCGCCGTCACCAGCATGGCGGTCGCACTCTGGGGCACAGCGGTTGAGAAGTTACTTGCCGGATAAGGTTTAAATTGTCCGGTTTCATCCTGGATATTGTAAACCGAGACAAAAATCTTACCTGTCGGCATAGGCAAATGCGTTAAGTCTTTATAACTTTGCGCACGGGGCATTAATGTCGGCTTAGCGGCTTCTTTAGGCGGGGCGGTTAAGCATCCGCTCAGTAAGCATACGGCAACCAAAATCAGTAAGCGCTGCATGATTATTGTCCTTTTGTGGCTGATGCTTAAAAATCGGTTGAATTTGTTTGTAAACCTGACACCTCAATGGTGGAGACTTTACCTGTTTTTCTGTCTGTGACATTCAACTTCAGTTGACCATCCGTATTGGATATATCAATAATGAAATCACTGGTCACCATCCTGCCGGGTTTCCCGGTATTAATATTGGTGAGTAATCCCCCCAGTATTTGCGACTGAATTGCCTGGGTGAAGTTATCTAACGCAGATGGTGTTTCAATCCCAAAGTCGTCATCGAAATCAGGATCTTTATAGGAGTTCTGCGCCTGGGCGCTGTTTAATAGAAATGCCCCATTATTGGGGTTTCCGCCAAAGTTAGGATTTCGGAACTGGAATGTCATATTGCCAGCCCAACTGAGTGGCGAAATAATCATGAGTATAACTACTGCATGTTTAACACGCATGACAGCCTCCGGACAAAGAATATATATTAGAATTCATCATGCGCTAAATCACCGGTGCCTAATAGCGTTTGGTCTATTTGCCGGCGATTTAATGCATCCTCAGTTGCAGATAGTGCGAAGACAACCGTTCGCTCAAAGTCTCGTTTCGTCGGGAATAAAAATGTCTGGAAGATAACGTCCTGGTTTACCGTTATGGTGATCCAACTTCCCCAACGCGCACTGGGTCTTTCATTTATGGTTAAGTTACCTGTGTATTCACTTTCCCACTTGTCGCTAAAGGCACGATAAAAATCATGCCCAATAGACGAAACCGTGTGGTCAGTTAACAATCCGGGAACCTCGACTTCAACGGCGTGTAGATTCCCGGAGGCAAAGAGTAATTCAGCCGCTACAATCCAGGTCAGATAGCGTTTCATGGCTTTACCGCCTGAGGTTATCGTTTGCCCACGAAACCGCTTGTGTTCGGTTTTTGACTGCTATCTTCTTGAAAAGATTATAAAGGTGCGTCTTGACCGTGTTTTCGCTGATAAACAGCGAACGAGCGATTTCAATATTTGACGCGCCGATACGCAGCTTATTAAGGATCTCTTTTTCGCGATGAGTGAGAAGTGCCGACTCTGTGCTGTTATAGCGATAGTTTCCTGAATGCGTTATCAGGTAACTGGCTAATTTCTGCGAAAAGTAGCATTCACCGCGTAAGACCCCTTGCAATCCGTTTACGACACGCTCTTCATCTTCTGCTGCGTAAAACACGCCATTGATATGAGGCCAGTTTTCAATATCCCTGTACGGATAATCGTCGGGAGTATTCAACAATAATGTTTTTAAATTGTTGTTTTTCCGGCTTAAGTTGTCTTGCCAGTAATGGATAAGCTTTTTATCGGCTTCCATCATATCCAGTAAAACAATGCAGCTGGCAGAGATATCGTCCAGAGAACGCTGAATGTTATGCAGTTTTCCGGTTAACGCCAGAGATTGCTTTAAGTGTTGCAATAAGGCTGTAGCTTGCAGGGACGGTTTAGTGATCAACAATAATGTATGACCATGAATACTATGGACTTCATTAAACATGATGAAACCCCACTTTTTTTTAGTCGCACACCTGACAGCTGCCCCTACTAAAATAGAGACACCAGAAGTACTGACAGATGTTGCACTGCTGTTTGTAGAAATAAATCAGCCCTAATGGGCAAAATATAAAACTAATGGACTACATCTGATTTCAATCTAGTCATTACAAACCTTAAAGCAAGTGTTAAACTTGTAACTGAATGTAAAAATATATATTAATATGTTAATTATAAGGTTTTTTTAAGATTAGATTTGATAAGAAAGTTGTACATTTTGCCGTTATTGCATAGATTTAAAAAATCATACAAATTATATTAACTAATTGATTTTAATGTGTTTGTGTAATTTTTGACTGCGACTTTTTTCCTTTTTTATTTTAAAATTTCTGTCCCGGTTTTCAGCGATCGTTTTTAAGTACAAAAAAACGCTGCTTGTAACGACTCATGCCGCCAGGCTTTCTTCAGCGCTACTGAACCCCATTAAAATGTACCGGGAACGGCATTTTGTCCCTTTGCATAAAAATGCAATGTACCGTGCTAAGAAAAAATAAAAATGACGTTAATAACAGCGGGATTAGTTGCTAATTAGCACTTTGGTGTGAACTGAAATATCAAAATACCACTCGTGGGTGAGTTATTTAAAATGTTTCCGCAGACATACTCTTCATCGTAACGCGGCGTTAACAAAAAGCGCATCGCGTTAACAATAAATTTGACAAGTTTTTTAATTTATCTTCATGTACGACCAGGTCCAGGGTGACAACATGAAAAACAAATTGTTATTTATGATGTTAACAATACTGGGTGCGCCTGGGATTGCATCCGCGACAAGTTATGATATGGCAACGTCAGAATATAACTTTGCGGTAAATGAATTAAGCAAGTCTTCATTTAATCAGGCAGCCATTATTGGTCAAGTCGGCACGAATAATAGTGCAAATGTTCGCCAGGATGGCTCAAAACTGTTGTCCGTCGTTTCACAAGATGGTGGAAATAACCGGGCGAAGGTTGACCAATCAGGAGCTTATAACCTTGCGTACATTGATCAGAAGGGTAACTCTAATGATGCAAGTATTTCGCAAGGTTCATATGGTAATACTGCGATGATTATCCAGAAAGGCTCTGGAAATAAAGCAAATATTACTCAGTATGGTACGCAAAAAACAGCAGTTGTGGTGCAGAGACAGTCGCAAATGGCTATTCGCGTTACTCAACGTTAATACTTTTTGCGACGTTTAAATCAATCCGATGGGGGTTTACCATGAAACTTTTCAAAGTGGCAGCTATTGCAGCAATCGTAGTTTCTGGCAGTGCTCTGGCTGGTGTTGTTCCGCAATATGGTAGCGGCGGTAATGGTGGTTGGCCTGGACATGGCGACAACGGCCCGAATTCACATTTGAGCATTTACCAGTACGGTGGTGGTAACTCAGCTGTCGCCTTGCAATCTAATGCTAAAAACTCTGATCTGACGATTACTCAACACGGCGGCGGAAACGGTGCAGATGTTGGTCAGGGTTCCGATGACAGCTCTATCGATCTGCTGCAAAAAGGCTTCGGCAACAGCGCGACTCTCGACCAGTGGAACGGCAAAGACTCCACTATGTCTGTTAAACAGTTCGGTGGTGGTAACGGCGCGCTGGTGGATCAGACTGCTTCTGGCTCGGATGTGACCATCAAACAGGTTGGCTTTGGCAACAATGCGTCAGCCCAACAGTACTAATACAGAATCTGTATTATAGAAAAACAGGGCGAATGCCCTGTTTTTTTTCGGGAGGACATTATGCACACGTTATTACTCCTTGCAGCGCTTACCAATCAAATTACCTTCAACACCACCCAGCAGGGCGAAATGTACACCATCATCCCTCAGGTTACGCTGACGCAGCCCTGTATGTGCCAGGTACAAATTGTCTCTTTGCGAGAGGGGGTTTCGGGGCAAAGCCGCACACAGCAGAGAAAGACGCTTTCTTTACCCGCTAATCAACCGATTGATTTAACAACACTGAGTTTAAATATTTCAGCCGGGGACTCCGTTAAAATAGTGGTCACTGTTTCTGACGGACAGACACTGCATTTATCACAAGAATGGCCGTCCTCTGCGACATCGTCATAATCATTTGATTTATTAATATAAATGATATGGCAGGGGAGAGGTTGTTGTTCTATGACTATAAAGAGGCGTCCACGCCATTTGTGTGAACCTTCATCTCAGCTGTAAAGGAAAACACCGAACCCTCAAGGATGATTTATCATTGAGGAGCGCTATCATGTTTACACGCTGGCCCAGGCATTTTCTGACGACGAGCATGACTGCTCTTATTCTTTTCTCTGCCCCGACAATGGCTGAGCAGAAAGTACAAGGTGGCATTATTCATTTTCGTGGCGAAATCGTTGAATCTCCTTGTGACGTTTCCTCCAGCCAGCAGCAGGTTTCTATGTCTTGTGCGCATAATGGCGCGATGAAAACCAACCAGTTTACCCTCCAGCAGGTTTCGACAGCGCCTCAACAGATTCAGCAGGTTGCCAACGTGAAAATGCAATATCTTAATGCGCAAAAAAACATGGCGATTTTGAGTATTGAGTACAAATAGACCGCTGAAACGGTAACAACGCAAACTGTCATTAAAAAGCGCGATTTCATTGAAACCCCTGCTGTACACTTAGAGGATAGACTCAGGTTAGGGGGATTTATGAAATCGCGTGTTCATGTTCTACACGGTGACATTACTCAGGTCGCTGTAGATGTGATCGTTAATGCCGCAAACTCTTCATTACTGGGGGGCGGGGGCGTTGATGGCGCAATTCACCGTGCCGCAGGCCCGGCACTGCTTGAAGCGTGCAAAAAAGTGAGGCAGCAGATGGGCGAGTGTCCTGCGGGGCATGCCGTTATCACCCTCGCGGGCGATCTCCCCGCGAAAGCCGTGATCCACGCCGTGGGCCCGGTCTGGCAGGGGGGGGAGCACCGTGAAGCTGAACTGCTGGGGGATGCATATCTGAATAGTCTGCAACTGGCGCTGGCCAACGGCTACAGCTCCATCGCGTTTCCTGCCATCAGCACCGGCGCTTATGGGTATCCGCGCGCCGCGGCGGCCGAGATCGCCGTGAAAACAGTGTCGGAATTTCTCATCCGTCGCGCCTTGCCTGATCAGGTGTACTTTGTTTGTTATGATGAAGAAAATGCTCACTTGTACTCACGCTTGCTGACGCAACAGGGCGATGAGGATACCTTCTGAGATGACGCGACTTGAACGAGCGGTCGCACCTCTTTGTTCAAGCCATCCTGGTGAGTGTGGGATCCTTGCGCTGGGTGATGGCATGGATGCATTCGCCGCCCGTTACCGGTTAACTGAAATGGCAGAACGTACCCTGGATGTGCAGTATTACATTTGGGAAAACGACATGTCCGGGCGTTTGCTGTTTTCGGTGTTAATGGCAGCGGCGAATCGGGGTGTCCACGTTCGCCTGCTTTTAGATGATAACAACACCCCAGGCCTTGACGATACGCTCCAGTTGCTGGACAACCATCCTAATATTGAAGTCCGCCTGTTTAATCCGTTCTCGTTTCGCACGCTGCGTGTACTGGGATATTTAACCGATTTTGCGCGGCTGAACCGCCGTATGCACAACAAAAGCTATACGGCGGATGGGGTCATAACGCTGGTTGGCGGGCGAAACATTGGTGACGCCTATTTCGGTGCAGGGGAGGAGCCACTGTTTTCCGATCTTGACGTGATGGCCGTCGGTCCGGTGGTGAAAGAGGTGGCCGATGATTTTGAGCGTTACTGGCATTGTGGATCCGTTTCTACCCTGCAGGATGTGCTGGAACTGCCCGAACGCGAGCATCTTCACCATCTCGACTTCCCTGAATCCTGGTATAACGACGAGATGACTCGTCGTTACTTGAATAAACTGGAGACCAGCCAGTTTATGTCGCACCTTGATGGTGGTTCGCTGCCTTTGATTTGGGCGAAAACCCGGCTTCTTAGCGACGATCCTTCCAAAGGCGAAGGGAAAGCGCAGCGTCATTCGCTGCTGCCGCAACGCTTGTTTGATGTGATGGGCTCTCCGTCAAAGCGAATCGATATTATTTCAGCCTATTTTGTACCGACCCGCGCAGGCGTTATTCAACTGCTGCAACTGGTCAGAAAAGGCGTCAGGATAGCGATTCTGACCAATTCCCTGGCGGCGAATGATGTGGCGGTCGTCCATGCGGGTTATGCGCGCTGGCGCAAAAAATTGCTTCGCTACGGGATTGAACTGTATGAACTGAAACCGACCAACACACGTGACGCTGTGCTTCACGATCGCGGATTAACGGGAAACTCTGGCTCCAGCCTGCATGCAAAAACCTTCAGTATTGATGGTAATAAAGTGTTCATCGGCTCGCTTAATTTTGATCCCCGCTCGACGTTGCTGAATACCGAAATGGGCTTTGTGATAGAAAGTGAAACGCTGGCGTCGCTTATTCATGAGCGCTTTATACAACGGCAGCGCGATTCAGCCTGGCAACTGCGGCTGGATCGATGGGGGCGCATCAATTGGGTCGATCGCCAACAGAGCGAAGAGGTGGTTCTAAAAAAAGAACCCGCCACAGGATTCTGGAAGCGGGTTCAGGTGCGGCTGGCGTCGTTATTGCCGATTGAATGGTTGCTCTAAACGCCAAACCCCATATAACGGGAATTAATTGGCCACCGCATCGTTTTTATCGCGTTTAACGGGCGGTTTGCCCGAAAACAAAAATTTCAACAACGGTACGCGTAAATGGATTTCATACAGAATTATCGCAATACCAATAACAAAGACCAGACCGCATAAAAATCCGAGCAAATTAGATGAAATGTGCGGAGTAATATAGGCCCCGTAAAACAGGGTTAAGGGATGGTGCACCAGGTAGATAAAGAGAGAGGCATTCACAAAATACGTGACGCGAGCAGATTGAAAATTCAGTAAACGATGCCCCAGAGAAAAGACCACATTCACCATCCACAGCCCCATAACCATGGTAATCACATACTCCGTTTCATACATCCAGGCATCGCCGTTGCCGTAATGCTGGTTCACCAGATAGACCGCAAAGGCAAGGCCTGCGGCAATGGTGCATCCACGTGAAGGCGTGGTGAACAGGGCTTTCAAATTTGGCGAGATAAACGCCAGCGCGCCCAGCATGAAAAAGGGCACGTAAAATAGGGTTTGCATGACAATGAAATTGAACAAACCGTCACTGAGTATTGGCGGATAAAGGATAAGAATAGTGCGTCTGACAACCGCATAACCCACACCGAGTAAGAAAAAGATGAGGGTCAGTTTCGGCATGGAAATATGCGTAATCCACGCGTTTTCAGCGGCGTCCAGACGTTTTTTAATTTTGGTAAACACCCACATACTCAGCGTTGTTAATACCACCAGCACCAGCAAAAACCAGAGATGAGAAATTAATTCCCAGGCCAGTGCATTATATTTATCGTAAGCCGAGAGGGTATGCCAGCTATCCGCCTTTCCTTTGACATATTGCAACATAATAAATTGAGGCAATGTGAGTAGCGGAATGGCGGTCAACATGGGAATTCCCACGCGTTCTACGCGGACCTTCCACCAACGTTTTAAGGGATAACGCAGGAATAGCATGTACGAAAAATAACCCGAAATAACAAAAAAGACCTGCATGCGAAACGCATGGACAAAGTCATTAAACAGCGTAAGCCACCACGACGGCTCCGCACTGTTCACATGCCATGTATGACCTGAGTATATCAATGAGATATGAAAGGGGATCCCCAACAACATCAGCCAGGCACGGATGGAGTCAAGAAAGTATTCACGTTGCGGGGGTACTGGATTCATAAATGGACACGCATTCTCAGACTTTTCGCCTTATCCCAAAGACGAATTATGGTTACATTCGAAGGCAACCCTACACCAAGTCCAACAACCTGTCTCCAGGATAAGCACTCAAAGTGAAAATGGGCGTATGAACCTGCTTAATCCATGAGCCAGCGCGCTAAACGATGGCTCGATTCAGTTGTCGGAATGCCTGATTATCCATTAAAATGGATCGGATCGATATAAGCACACAAAGGGGGAAGTGCTTACTTATTATGAAACATAAACTACAAATGATGAAAATGCGTTGGTTGAGTGCGGCTGTCATGTTAACGCTGTACACGTCTTCGAGCTGGGCGTTCAGTATTGATGATGTGGCGAAGCAGGCTCAATCCTTAGCCGGTAAAGGCTATGAGGCGCCGAAAAGTAACTTGCCCTCCGTTTTCCGCGACATGAAATATGCGGATTATCAACAGATCCAGTTTAATCACGACAAAGCCTACTGGAGCAATCTCAAAACCCCATTCAAGCTCGAGTTCTACCACCAGGGTATGTACTTCGACACACCGGTCAAGATCAACGAAGTGACCGCTACCGCGGTAAAAAGAATTAAATATAGCCCAGATTATTTTAATTTTGGCGATGTGCAGCATGACAAAGACACCGTAAAAGATCTCGGATTTGCCGGGTTCAAAGTGCTGTACCCGATCAACAGCAAAGATAAAAACGATGAAATCGTCAGCATGCTCGGCGCCAGCTATTTTCGCGTGATTGGCGCAGGTCAGGTTTATGGTCTGTCTGCCCGTGGTCTGGCGATCGACACCGCTCTGCCTTCTGGTGAAGAGTTTCCCCGCTTCCGTGAGTTCTGGATCGAACGTCCAAAACAGACTGACAAACGTCTGACTATTTATGCATTGCTGGATTCTCCGCGTGCGACAGGGGCTTATCGTTTTGTAATCATGCCTGGGCGTGACACCGTGGTGGATGTGCAGTCTAAAGTCTATCTGCGCGACAAAGTCGGCAAACTGGGCGTTGCGCCATTAACCAGTATGTTCTTGTTTGGACCAAACCAGCCGTCTCCGGCAACGAACTATCGTCCGGAACTTCACGACTCTAATGGTTTGTCCATCCACGCCGCTAATGGCGAGTGGATTTGGCGTCCGCTGAACAACCCGAAACATCTCGCGGTGAGCAGCTTTGCCATGGAAAACCCGCAAGGGTTTGGCCTGTTGCAGCGTGGCCGCCAGTTCTCTCGTTTTGAAGATTTAAACGACCGCTACGACCTGCGTCCAAGCGCCTGGATCACCCCGCAAGGTGATTGGGGCAAAGGGAAAATCGAACTGGTTGAAATTCCAACCAATGACGAAACTAACGACAACATCGTGGCTTACTGGACACCGGATCAATTGCCTGAAGCAGGCAAAGAGATGAACTTCAAGTACACCCTGACGTTCAGCCGTGACGAAGACAAACTTCACGCGCCGGATAACGCCTGGGTGCAGCAGACTCGTCGTTCAACCGGGGATGTGAAGCAATCTAACCTTATTCGACAGCCTGACGGCACCATCGCGTTTGTCGTGGACTTCGCCGGTACGGACATGAAAAAACTGCCGCAGGATACTCCGGTAACTGCACAAACCAGTATTGGCGATAACGGTGAAATTGTTGACAGCAGCGTGCGCTACAATCCAGTTACCAAAGGATGGCGTTTAATGCTGCGCGTGAAAGTGAAAGATGCGAAGCAACCTACTGAAATGCGCGCTGCATTGGTCAATGTCGATCAGCCGCTGAGCGAAACCTGGAGCTACCAGTTACCTGCCAATGAATAACACTACTGAGTATATTGACGCGCTGCCGCTTTCAGATATTGAGAAAGCGGCGTTGCCGAAAACTGACATCCGCGCCGTACACGAGGCGCTGGATGCTGAGCATCGTACTTACCCCCGAGAAGACGATTCGCCGCAGGGATCGGTTAAAGCGCGCCTGGAGCAGGCCTGGCCGGAGTCGCTGGCTGAAGGGCAACTGATAAAGGATGATGAAGGACGCGACCAGCTAGAGGCAATGCCGAAAGCGACGCGTTCCTCAATGTTTCCCGATCCCTGGCGCACCAACCCCGTGGGACGTTTCTGGGACCGTTTACGTGGACGGGACGTCACGCCGCGGTATCTTTCCCGCCTGACGAAAGAAGAGCAGGAAAACGAACAAAAATGGCGTACCGTCGGCACCATCCGCCGCTACACGCTCTTACTGCTGACGCTGGCGCAAACGGTTGTTGCCACCTGGTATATGAAGACCATTCTTCCTTATCAGGGATGGGCGTTTATCAACCCTTCCGACATGATCGGGCAAGATCTGCTGGTCTCCTTTATGCAGTTGCTGCCGTACATCCTGCAAACCGGGATCCTGATCCTGTTTGCCGTGTTGTTCTGCTGGGTCTCTGCGGGATTCTGGACCGCGTTGATGGGCTTCCTGCAACTGCTCATCGGTCGTGACAAATACAGTATTTCGGCGTCAACGGTAGGGGACGAACCCCTTAACCCTGAACACCGTACTGCGTTGATCATGCCTATCTGCAACGAAGACGTTGACCGTGTATTCGCAGGTCTGCGCGCCACGTGGGAGTCGGTTAAGGCAACCGGCAATGCGGCGCATTTCGATGTCTACATTCTGAGCGATAGCTACAACCCGGACATCTGCGTGGCAGAGCAAAAAGCGTGGATGGAGCTGATTGCAGAAGTGCAGGGCGAGGGGCAGATCTTCTACCGCCGCCGTCGTCGTCGTGTTAAGCGTAAAAGCGGAAACATTGATGATTTCTGCCGTCGCTGGGGTAATCAGTACAGCTATATGGTGGTGCTGGATGCCGACTCGGTGATGACCGGTGAGTGTCTGACCGGTCTGGTGCGTTTGATGGAAGCGAACCCGAACGCCGGGATCATCCAGTCTTCGCCGAAAGCCTCCGGGATGGATACCCTGTATGCGCGCTGCCAGCAGTTTGCGACCCGTGTTTATGGACCGCTGTTTACCGCCGGACTGCACTTCTGGCAGTTGGGCGAGTCGCATTACTGGGGCCATAACGCCATTATCCGCGTGAAACCGTTTATCGAACATTGCGCGCTGGCGCCGTTGCCGGGTGAAGGTTCGTTTGCGGGTTCTATCCTCTCTCACGACTTCGTGGAAGCGGCGCTGATGCGTCGTGCAGGGTGGGGCGTCTGGATTGCCTACGACCTGCCGGGATCCTATGAAGAACTCCCGCCAAACCTGCTGGATGAACTCAAGCGTGACCGTCGCTGGTGTCATGGCAACCTGATGAACTTCCGCCTGTTTTTGGTGAAAGGGATGCATCCGGTTCACCGTGCGGTGTTCCTGACCGGGGTGATGTCGTATCTGTCTGCGCCGCTGTGGTTTATGTTCCTTGCGCTCTCAACCGCGTTGCAGGTAGTACATGCATTGACGGAGCCGCAATACTTCCTGCAACCGCGTCAGCTGTTCCCGGTCTGGCCGCAGTGGCGTCCTGAGCTGGCCATCGCCCTGTTTGCCTCCACCATGGTGCTGTTGTTCCTGCCTAAACTGCTGAGTATTTTGCTCATCTGGTGTAAAGGGACAAAAGAGTACGGTGGCTTTGTTCGCGTGACGTTGTCGCTGTTGCTGGAGGTGTTATTCTCCGTGCTGCTGGCGCCTGTACGTATGCTGTTCCATACGGTGTTCGTGGTGAGTGCATTCCTCGGTTGGGAAGTGGTCTGGAACTCGCCGCAGCGTGATGACGATTCCACCCCGTGGGGCGAAGCCTTTATGCGTCATGGCTCTCAGCTGCTGCTGGGCCTGGTGTGGGCTGTCGGTATGGCCTGGCTGGATTTACGTTTTCTGTTCTGGCTGGCGCCGATTGTCTTTTCGCTGATCCTGTCACCGTTTGTTTCGGTGATCTCCAGCCGTTCAACGGTGGGTCTGCGCACCAAGCGCTGGAAGCTGTTCCTGATCCCGGAAGAGTACTCGCCGCCGCAGGTTCTGGTGGATACCGACAAGTATCTGTCGATGAACCGCAACCGTTCACTGGACGATGGTTTCATGCATGCTGTGTTTAACCCGTCATTCAATGCGCTGGCGATGGCGATGGCAACGGCGCGTCACCGTGCGAGCCAGGTGCTGGAGATTGCGCGTGACCGTCATGTGGAACAGGCGCTGAACGAAACGCCAGAGAAACTGAATCGCGACCGCCGTCTGGTCCTGTTGAGCGATCCGGTGACGATGGCGCGTTTACACTATCGTGTCTGGAATTCACCTGAGCGATATTCGTCATGGGTGAATTACTATCAGGGAATTACCCTGAACCCGCAGGCGCTCAGCAAGAAGTAAACATAGATAGATGAAAATACCGGCCAGGCGCCGGTATTTTTTTGTACTCACTACACGATTGATGAGGTATCCGGTGCGAACACTGGCAGTCAGCATCATGGTGCTGTTACTCAGCGGTTGCGGCAGCATTATCAGCAGAACCGTTCCTGGTCAGGGGCATGGCAACCAATACTATCCCGGCGTGCAGTGGGATGTCCGGGATTCGGCATGGCGCTACGTCACCGTTCTCGATCTGCCCTTTTCACTGGTTTTTGATACGCTGTTGCTACCGCTGGATATCCACCACGGCCCCTATGAGTAACTAGCGCTCATCCCATTCATCGGCAGCGGTTTGTCCCTCTTCGGTATCGAGAGGAGGTTCAAGCTGGAACTCGCCTTCATCCCATTCATGAAGGGTGTTCTCCTCTTGCCACTCTTGTCGAATCTCGATCTCATCATAATCGCCGTCAAAGACACTTTGCGCCGCTTCGCCGCTCAGCATGGGCAGACACTCACCTTCTTCACCGTCGTCGGCAAAAAATTCGGCCTGCCACATGATGTCGCCATCCTGCAGTACGTATTTTTGCACGTTGAGCTGTTGAACATTCGCTTCATCTTGCTCGAGGCCTGAGTCAGCCAGAAATTCTTCTCGGGCTGCGTCGATGGCTTCTTCCAGCGTGGCATACATGGTCATCAGTGTCTCCCTTTGATTTGACGAGGTATTCAGGGAAATAATAGCTGATTCTTTGCTTTTGCAAGTATGAATGCGCAAAAATCATTCAGATGCCTGAGTGGCGGCGTGCTCGCGAAACTTACCGGCGTCGCTGCAGGCTGTTCCAGGAGTAGAGGGCGTTGAACAGCACTACGCCAGCGGTGACGCAAAACACGGCGCGGAAACCGTAATTTGCCGAGATGGCGGCACCCATCAGCGGTCCTGTTACATTGCCGATGTCGCGAAATGACTGGTTGTAACTGAAGATCCGACCGGCCACCTGATTCGTCGAGTTATACACCAGCAGCGTCTGAACGGCAGGAAGCAGGGCGCCATCCGCAGCGCCCAGTAAAAAGCGCAGGATCCCGAGTTGCCAGGGGGTTTGTACAAAGGACATTGGGATCAGCAGCAACACCGAAATCACCAGCGCAACGATCAGGATTTTCTCCGGCCCAATTCGGTCCCCGAGTTTACCGAGCCGGGGTGCGCTGAGTAAGGCCGCGACGCCAGGGACTGAAGCAATCATGCCGCTAATAAACGCAATGTTGCTGACGTTACCCGCTAACTCACGCACATACAGCGTGAGGATCGGCGCAATAGATCCGGTGGCAACCTGAATAATCAGGGTGGTGACGAACAGACTCAGCACCAATCGCGGGTTTTTGAGAGAGGTGATGACCTCGCGAAGGCGAAGCATCTCTTTTTTGCTGACCGGCTGAAAATGTTCGCGAATAAAAAAGAGCGTCAGTAAAAAACAGGCAAGCAACACACTGGCGGTAATGAAAAAAACAGGACGCAGACCGTAATGGTCCGCCAGCAATCCGCCCGCCAGCGGGCCGAGCAACGCACCGCTGACGCCCCCGGTAGAGAGCGTGCCAAGTGCCCAACCGCTTTTATGACGGGGAACCTGCGTGGCGATCAGCGCGTTAGCGTTGGGGATAAATCCACCCAGCAGACCCAATAAGGCCCGTAAGACGAGAAACTGCCAGATATTCTGCGCCAGCCCCATGAACACCATCACGATAGCCATACCCAACGCGGAACGCAGCAGCATGATTTTACGACCTTTACGATCCGCCAGCCCGCCCCAGAAGGGGGAAGCAATGGCTGAAAACAAAAAGGTGATGCTGAACACCAGGCCTGACCACATGTTAAGGGCGCTATGACCCGTCACGCCGAGTTGTTCGACGTAAAGCGGTAAGAATGGCATGACCAGGCTAAATGCCGCCCCGGTTAAAAAACAGCCCAGCCAGGCAACGGTGAGATTGCGTTTCCAGTTGATGGGAACATCATCAGAGGGTGACATAGCTTTCCGCTGTGCGAGGCGCGCCGGCGCGTTGATGAATAAAAATAAGCACGCTAATTATGCGCCTGCCTCAGGGGAGCTGCAATGGACAGGAGCTTTTAAAGCTAAAAGGCGAGTTGTGCAGCCCATTAAGAGCTGCATACGCAGTTTAATAGCGGGAGGGTACGCCTTCAGGGCGCGTCTTGAAGCGACGATGTAGCCACATATACTGCTCGGGAGCCATCATGATGCACTTCTCAACCACTTTATTCATCCACGCGGCGGTGGTTTCGGCATCATCCAGAGGCGGAGAACATTCTGGCGGCAACATAATCAGTTGATAACCTTTGCCGTCAGGTTTACGGCGCGGAACAAAAGGCACCAGGCAGGCATTCGACATACGGGAGAGCATCCAGGTTCCGGATGTGGTTGCGGCTTGTTCTACTGCAAAAAAGGGAACAAATACGCTGGATCGCGGGCCGTAGTCATGATCCGGTGCATACCAGACGACTTCCCCTTTTTTCAGCGCTTTGACCATGCCTTTCAGGTCTTTACGATCGAGCATGGATTTATTGGAACGCAGACGTCCCCAGGTTTGCAGCCAGTCCAGCAGCGGGTTGTCGTTTGGGCGATAGACCCCGATACCGGGCTCCTGCAGGCCAAACATGCGGGCACCGATCTCCAGCGTCAGGAAATGCATGCCGACCAGCAGAATCCCGCGTTTTTGCGCCTGAACGTCGCGAATATGCTCCATGCCGATCACTTCAGTCCAGCGGGACATCCGACGATCTGACCAAAACCAGGCCATGCCGGTTTCCATCAATCCCATACCCACGGACTCAAAATTTTTGACCACCATTTGGTGGCGCTCTTGCTCACTCATTTGTGGAAAGCAGAGTTCCAGATTACGGTAGGCCACCCTGGTGCGTTGCTTCATGAATCGTAGCGCCAGATGGCCTAATCCACAGCCCAGTTTGTGGATAATCGGGTAGGGCAGTTGTACAACCAACCAAAGAACGCCTACGCCCAGCCAGGTTAACCAATAACGTGGATGGAGTAATGCGGCGGAGAATTTGGGTAAATTCGTCATGTCTATCCTGTCTATAAACGAACAATTCCCTGTATTGTTGCATTTTTTCGCGCGTAGCAAAAATTTGCAGCTATGGGATGGAGATAAAAACGGCAATTGTTGGTAATTTTTTAAATGCGAAGCCTGAAATGTAGCGCAAAATGTGTGGATGTAAATTGGCGAGGTTTGCTTTATGATGCCGCCCGATTTTCATTTTTATCAATCGCAGGATACGTACACCATGCCAGTGTTACACAACCGCATATCGAATGATGCGCTCAGAGCCAGGATGCTGGCTGAGACAGAACCGCGTATAACGATCTCCTTTTACAAATATTTCACTATCGCGGACCCGCAAAGCACGCGTGATGCGATGTACCAGATGTTCACGGCGTTGAATGTCTTCGGGCGTGTTTATTTGGCTCATGAAGGTATTAATGCGCAAATCAGCGTTCCGCAAAGTCTTGTGGATGCCTTCCGTGAACAACTTTACGCGTTTGATCCCGCCTTTGCCGGGCTGCGCCTTAACATTGCTCTGGATGATGACGGTAAATCATTCTGGGTTCTGCGTATGAAGGTACGCGACCGGATTGTGGCCGACGGTATTGAGGATGAAAACTTTGATGCCAGCGACGTGGGAGACTATCTGAAGGCGGCTGAAGTGAACGCCATGCTGGACGATCCCGATGCGGTGTTCATCGACATGCGTAATCACTACGAATACGAAGTGGGCCATTTTGAAAACGCGCTGGAAATCCCCGCAGATACTTTCCGCGAGCAGTTACCCAAAGCGGTCGAGATGATGCAGGCGCATAAAGACAAAAAGATCGTGATGTATTGCACCGGTGGCATTCGCTGTGAGAAAGCCAGCGCCTGGATGAAACATAACGGTTTTAGCAAGGTTTGGCATATTGAAGGCGGTATTATTGAATATGCGCGTCGGGCGCGTGAACAGGGGCTTCCGGTTCGCTTTATCGGTAAGAATTTTGTTTTTGATGAGCGTATGGGAGAGCGGATCTCTGAAAAGGTGATTGCCCATTGCCACCAGTGTGGCGTGCTGTGCGACAGTCATACCAATTGCCGAAACGATGGCTGCCATCTGCTGTTTATTCAGTGTCCAGCCTGTGCCGAGAAATACCAGGGCTGTTGCAGCGATCTCTGTTGTGAAGAGAGTGCGTTACCGGAAGAAGAGCAGCGCCGTCGGCGTGCGGGGCGTGAAAACGGCAATAAAATCTTCAATAAATCACGCGGTCGCCTGAATACAAAACTGGGTATCCCGGATCCAGCGGAATAACGTTTAGCCGGATAACGGAGCAAACACGTTATCCGGCATTTCTCAACCGATTACTTCTGCTGAACGCCTTCGACCGAGATAATCAAATCGACTTCCTGCGACGCCGGACCGAGATCGGTGGTGATGTTGAAGTCCTTCAGCTTAATTTTTCCTTCCGCTTCAAAGCCTGCGCGTTTTCCACCCCAGGGATCATCGCCCTGGCCGATCAACTTCGCTTCCAGCGTTACCGGTTTGGTTACGCCGTTGAGCGTCAGGTTGCCGGTGATATCCAGCTCATCGCCGTCTTTCTTCACACTGGTAGAGGTGAAGGTTGCCTGCGGGAATTTTGCGACGTTCAGGAAGTCGGCGCTACGCAGATGCTTGTCACGTTCGGCGTGGTGAGTATCAACGCTATTGGTGTTAATCGTCACATTGACTTTATCCGCGGCCGGATTTTTTTCATCGAAGGTGAATGTCCCGTCGAAGTCTTTAAACGAGCCGTATAACCAGCTGTAACCCAGATGCTGGATGCGGAAGTTAACGAAGGCATGTTGTCCCGCTTTATCAATCTTATAGTCTGCAGCAAGTGCAGAACCGGTGGTGAACAACAAAGAGGCGAGAGTGACTCCCAGCAGGCTTTTTTTCATTTTTGAACTCCATAGTCAGATGACGATTTTCCCAGCATGCGATTCAGGGTGTCGTCTTTATCGATGAAATGATGTTTCAGGGCCATCAGCCCGTGTAGCAGAGACAAAATCACAACGCCCCAGGCAAGCCACAGGTGCAGGCTTCCGGCAAGATCGGCCTGTACGCCAGCATCGGCAAGGGTGGCCGGGATTTCAAACCAGCCAAACACGCTAATCGGTTCACCGTCTGCGGTTGAAATCAGATAGCCGCTGACAACGATACTAAACAGCAGGGCATACAAGGTGATATGGCCAAGCGTTGCGCCGAGGCGCGTCAGGCGTGAGTAGCTTTTGAGGGCGGCGGGAGGCGGCGAGATAAATCGCCAGATAACCCGGATGACCAGTCCCATCATCAGCAGGATCCCGATGCTTTTATGCAGCTCCGGTGCCTGATGGTACCAGCCATCGTAATAGCTGAGCGTCACCATCCACAGACCCAATGCGAACATGCCATAGACCACGACGGCTATCAGCCAGTGCAGCGCAGCAGAAATCACACCATAGCGTTGTGGGGTATTTGTGAATTGCATAGACACACCAATGAATATTTCAAGTGTGAATGAAAATGGCGTGTTGGGGGGATTATTGCAACCAATAAATAACAATATGAATGATATTTATTTTTATTTCAATAAATTTGATTTAACCTGGAGTTCAGCATCAGAAGTTTCGAGAAACTGCACAAAAATTTTCATTGTTTATACGGGTTAGACGGTTTTACGGTTATTCAAATTATCTAAACGAAAATTAGAGAAATATCAATATTTGTCAATTTATGTCAATGAATCTGGCTTAGAAAAACAGGATATAAATAACGTCCATAATCGCCAACAGCGACCACAAAATAACGTAAAGCATAAAGTGTTCGCGAATATTGTTGACCAGATAATGAAATAAACGCAGCACTGGCGGATACCTCTTAAAAAGAAATGGCCTCCATACCGAGGCCATTGAATGATTATTCAGCAAAGCGTGACAGTCGAAATGGCGTCAGGTCAAAGGCAGAGGGTTTATCCTGAGCAAAATCAGCTGCAATCTCTCCCAGCACAGAGGCAAACTTGAAACCATGACCGCTGAGTCCGGTGATAATCAGCGTGTTTTCGTGCCCTGGCAGAGTGTCGATAATAAAATCTTCGTCAGGGGAGTTGTCGTACGTGCAGGAAGCACCGTGCAGACAACAGCCCACGCCCGGCAGAATAGCGCGCAGGAATGGGAAGGCTTCTGAACCATCGCTGGCGACGGCAGCAAACGGTTTACGCTCATCCGGAGAGTGAATCAGCTGGCCACCATTATGCTTACCGATTTTCAGCTCGTCATTTTCGGCAGGAAAACCGTAATATTGATCGCCATTAGGCAATTCGCCGGTAAACGCCGGGAAGTTATTTTTGACACTATAGCGACCATCCGCTTGATACCATGCGAACACTTTCCGCACGGGTTGGATAGGCAGTTCGGGGATCAGCGACTGAACCCAGGTACCGGCGTTGACCAGCGCTTTCTTCGCGTGATACTCCCCATCGGCGGTCACTACCGTCACGCCGTCATCATGATGATGAATGGCAGAGACAGGGCAGTTAAAGAGTTGCGCGCAGCCGGCTTCTTCCGCCAGGCGAACCCAGGCTTTAATGGCTAACTCGCTGCGCAGAAACCCGGAATCTGCCTCAAACAGGCCGATGTAGTTTTCCGGTACGCGGATCTCAGGCCAGCGGGCCATCATCGCGGCGGCGTCCAGTTGCTCGACGTTCAACTGCCACTGTTGCGCGCTGTGCGCCACATTGGCCAGAAAGGTGGAGTCGGAAGGGCCGAGATTGATAACCCCTGAGCGTACAAAAACGGGCTCTTCATTGAGCGTTGAAAGTTCGTCCCACAGCGCTTGTGCCCGCAGCACCAGCGGAACGTATTTTTCGCCTTCGCCGTAGGCATGGCGCATTAATCGGGTATCGCCGTGGTGGCTACCCTGCTGATGTGGCGGCATGTGCGCATCGGTCATCAGCACCTTTAAGCCGGCGCGAGTGGCATAATATCCGGCGGCCGCACCCACGGAACCGCTGCCAATAATGATTAAATCGTAGTTCATCAGCTTCTCTCTGCTATCACGATTATTGCAGGGTAAATAACTGACCGGCGTTATTCAACCTGGAAATAAAAAAGGCACCGTGAAGGTGCCTTTGAGAGGAGGTTCTCGTCACGTTAATGACGACGATATTCATTTACCTGGTAATCGCCAGATTCAATTTTGGCGATTCCTGCTTCTAAAATCGAAATAAATTGTCTGGCAACATCAGTGGTTAACCAGAGCGTCTGACCAACTTCAGTTCCATTCGGGTCAGGGCGATTCGGGGTCTGGTAGTGCAAACGCAGCATCAGCGCATCATAGCTATCAACGGTGCTGATGTCCCACCCTACGAGCGGATGAGTCTGAATGACTTCATTATTCTTTTCCATCATGCCCCCTAATACGTGTTACTAGACAACGGTTTTCGAGGTTCAATGCGTGTTTTATCTGAAGCAATTTCAGTATATCAATAAATAAGGGTATTCACTGAAAATTTAAAGAGGGAGCAGCACAAATTTCTGCTTTTTAAGAATTGGATGAACAATAAAACAGCATATTGTTCATGCTTTATTGGCATATAGTGCATTTAAGATGAGGAATAGCTTAAAATCCGAACAGTTGCGCAAATAAAAAAAGCCGGGGCGACCCGGCAAAATGAACATTACTGCATATCATTTATTATTCGTTGATAAACCAGTCATCTGCGCTTTCCCACGTTTCTTGCAGAATTTCGCTGATGCGCTCTTTATCCTCTTTTGTCGCGCCAATGACCGACAAATTGTTTGCGGCGGCATAGCGAACGGTGACGTTGCCTTCGTTATCCGGAAAATGGTGGTGAATACGACGGGAGAGTTCACCGGCCAGCGCGTCTATCGCGCCAGCAGGTAAAGGAGAAGTTTTTGCAATGGTGACTTCAATACGCATAATGGCCCCCTGTTGAATATACTGGATGTTTATACAGTTAAAATATTCCGCTGACAACAGTTGGCCACGTTTTTTTTATTTTTTCACCGACCAGCGTACCGTTTCACCGCCGAGGAAAGGCACCAGCGTATCGTCTGTCAGGGCGATGCTTTCTGGAATGTGCTGTTCTTCCCGTACCAGTTCAACGTAGGTGTCGTTGACGGGCAAACCATAGAACTGCGGACCGTTGAGTGAGCAAAAAGCTTCAAAGTGCTGTAACGCATTCATCTCCTCGAAGACGGTCGCATAGCTGCCGAGCGCCGTTGGGGCGTTAAAGCAGCCCGCGCAGCCACAGCTGGTCTCTTTACGATGACGCGCGTGCGGTGCCGAGTCTGTTCCCAGGAAAGCGCGGCTAAAACCGCTGGCAACCAGTTCACGCAATGCCTGCTGGTGGACATTGCGTTTGAGGATCGGCAAACAGTACAGGTGCGGGCGAATGCCGCCGACCAGCATGTGGTTGCGGTTAAACATCAAATGCTGAGGCGTAATCGTGGCCGCCAGCAGTTCGTTGCCGTCGCGAACATACTCTGCCGCATCTTTGGTCGTAATGTGCTCGAAGACCACTTTGAGCGCCGTCAGGCGCTGGCGCAAAGGCTCCATAACGCTGTCGATAAAGCGAGCCTCGCGATCGAAAATGTCGATCTCCGCATGGGTGACTTCGCCGTGTACCAGCAGCGGCATCCCCAGTTTTTCCATGCGCTCAAGAACGGGCATGATAGCGTCGGTGGACGTAACCCCGTGGCTTGAGTTGGTGGTGGCATTGGCCGGGTAGAGTTTTGCGGCGGTGAAAACGCCTTCATGGAATCCGCGCTCAAGCTCATTGGGATCCAGGGTGTCCGTGAGATAGCAGGTCATCAACGGTGTGAATGCGTGTCCTTGCGGTACCGCATCAAGAATACGCTGGCGGTAAGCGATGGCCGCGTCAACGGTGGTGACGGGCGGCGCCAGGTTCGGCATCACGATCGCGCGACCATAGGTTTCACTGGTGTAGGGCACGACTGTTTTTAACATGTCGCCATCGCGAAGGTGAACGTGCCAGTCGTCTGGGCGGCGGATCTTTAAAACCTGGGATGGTGCTGTCATCAATATGCTCCGGCTGAGGGATGGTCTTTTTGCCGGAAACAAAGGATATGCGGAAACGTTTTCGTTTGCACGAAAAAAAAGGGCGCTAATGCGCCCCCGGAATGTTAATTGGTGAACGGGATGACGATTTCACCCGGTTTCACCTCAATCCCTTTGGCATATTTTTTCGCCAGCGCTTCGCCTTTGCTGCTGTCTTCTTGCAGAACGTAGGCAGGTTGCTGATTAAAATAATTGCGCAGCGACTGGTTGAGATACGGCATCAGCGTTTGTAATACCGGCTGCATTTTCTCTGGCGTGACCGTGACGTCCACCACTTCCATCTCTTGCAGGAAAATGGCGCCTTTCTCTTTGTTAAAGACCGGCAACGCTTTCAGCTTCAGTTTCATGGTGGCTTTTTGATTGCCAAACAAGGAACTCATGTCCAGATTGGCATCGCCGGTAAGCGTCACTTTATTGGGCTCTTCCCGACCGATCTGGCTGCTCAGATTGGACAGCACAATATGCGCGTCGGCAACGCCGGGTAAGCCAATATCTTTGGAAAAGTTATTCCGTTTCTCCAGTGCCTGGTTAATTTCTTGTTCACTGATCGTGTACTGTGTGAGCTGATTACAGCCAACCAACAGGCCGCTAACTAATAACGCAGCGGCAAAAAAAATCTTTTTCATGGGGTTCCTCAACATGATGCCCGTGTTGTAATCCTGACACAAAGCAGCATGTGGCACCAGCACGCAACGCGCCAGCAGAAAAAACTGAAATAACGGCCACCCGATGCAACGGCCGTTTTTTCAGCAGCGAGCCGCGAAGCGATCAGGCTTCTGGCTCCAGCATTCCGTTCGGGGTACGTTTATGGCTAAATTGCCATCCCAATGCCAGAAAGGTGATAACGCCGATAATCCCTAGCATTATCCAGGGCAGTTCGGGTCGGGCCATTACTTTTCCCATATCGAACAACCAGCCGCCGCCGATATAGCCAATCGCCCCGCCAATGGCGAGTCCCAGACGGCTAAAGCCCATATAACTGCCGCGCGCACGCGCATCGGACAATGACGCGCTGAGCGTTTCACGGGCGGGTTCCGCAATAATTGAACCGATATAGAATATGCAAATCAGTGTGAAGAGTTGCTGCAAATCACTCACCAGTCCAATAGGCAGCATACTGAGCGACATTAATAACAGGCCAGCCATCAACCGGTGTTCGAGACGAAAACGTTTTTCACTCCACCGCGCAATGGGGTAGAGCAGGGTCAGTGACAGGCACGCTTCAATGGCGTACATCCATTTCACGGCGGCCGGGGAACCTGCAATATCATTGACCATGATGGGCAGCATTAACATCACCTGAACCGCCAGCATGTAATACCCTGCCAGCGTCAGAACATAGGTGACAAACCGTTTGTCCCGCATGACGCGCCCCATCCCTTCACGGACGGGGATACGCACGGTGGAAAGCTTCCAGGCTGGGAGCAGCCAGGCGTTGAACGCGGCGCAGAGAATAAACAACACCGCGCCAGTCGCGCAGACCAGCCGAAAATCATACTGTAACAGCCAACTGCCGAGTAATGCGCCAATCACCGCGCCCGCACTGTCCTGCATCATCAATAAAGAGAAGAACCGGCCACGCTGTTCCGGGCGGATCAGTTTGACCACCAGCGCGGAGCGCGGCGGATCAAACAGTGTGCCGCCCAGACCTGAAAGGAAGCAGGAAAACCATAACAGCCAGGGGTCCTGGGCAATGCCCATAGTGGCGAATCCGGCTGCGCGTAGGAGCATGCCGGTGACGATCATCGGTTTGGCGCCAAAGCGGTCAGCGATGGCCCCGCCAAATATCCCCAACCCTTGTTGAATAAACTGGCGCAGGCCGAGTGCAATCCCCACCATGACGGCAGCCCATCCCATTTGATCGACGAATCGAATGGAAATAAGAGGGAACACCACAAAAAAGCCCAACACCACCAACATATTATCGATGAGCAGGAAATATTTACCCAGGTTCCTCGCCTGCGAGACGCGCGACATTTCCCCTCCCGGGAAAAAAAGATGTGCGCCTACTATTCTGCGGTGTCGCCGGGGCTTTTCCCACCCTCGCGGGGACAATATTTTTTTATCAAGAGTCCGTCTTGATAGAGAGATTTCATCAAAATGTGTGAATAATCCAAAAAATGGCTATTTGCACTTTTCACAGAGTGCGTGGCCGCAGGTATAGTAACGTTATCAGGGGTGTGAAGACGTTACGGGAAGGAGTGGGTATAGAATGTTTGGCTATCGCAGTAACGTGCCAAAAGTGCGCTTAACAACCGACCGCCTGGTCGTGCGTTTAGTGCATGAGCGTGATGCCTGGCGTCTGGCAGATTATTACGCAGAAAATCGTCATTTTTTAAAACCCTGGGAACCCATTCGCGATGATAGTCACTGCTATCCGTCAGGCTGGCAGGCGCGGCTGAGCATGATCGCTGAGTTTCATAAGCAGGGTACGGCATTCTATTTTGCGCTGCTCGATCCGGACGAAAAAGAAATTATTGGCGTAGCGAATTTTTCCAACGTGGTACGCGGTTCGTTTCATGCGTGCTATCTGGGATATTCCATTGCGCAGAAGTGGCAGGGAAAGGGGCTGATGTTCGAAGCCTTAAGCTCGGCAATTCGTTATATGCAACGCACACAACACATGCACCGGATTATGGCAAATTATATGCCGCACAATAACCGTAGCGGCGATTTACTGGCGCGACTCGGTTTTGAAAAAGAAGGGTACGCGAAAGATTACCTGTTGATTGATGGGCAATGGCGCGATCACGTGCTGACGGCGTTGACAACAACTGAATGGACCCCCGGACGTTAATCCTCTGGACGCGATGGAGAAAGAGAATGAAATATGAATTAACCGCCACTGAAGCGCGAGTGATTGGCTGTCTGCTTGAAAAACAGGTGACGACGCCTGAACAATATCCTCTGTCGGTGAACGGCGTGGTGGTGGCCTGCAATCAAAAAACCAACCGTGAACCGGTGATGAACTTATCGGAGCATGAGGTCCAGCAGCAGCTTGATGCTCTGGTCAAACGCCATTTTCTGCGCACGGTGAGCGGATTTGGCAATCGCGTCACCAAGTATGAGCAGCGCTTTTGCAACTCCGAATTTGGCAATTTAAAGTTGAGTGCGGGCGAAGTCGCCGTCGTGACCACGCTGCTCCTGCGCGGCGCGCAAACGCCGGGTGAACTGCGCAGTCGTGCCTCCCGTATGTATGAATTCAGCGATATGGCGGAAGTAGAAGCCACGCTGGAGAAACTTGCCTCCCGGGAGGACGGCCCATATGTGGTGCGTCTGGCACGTGAACCGGGTAAGCGTGAAAGTCGTTATATGCATCTGTTTTGTGGTGAAGTGGATGAACAGGCTGCCCCGGCGGATGAACCGCAGGCACAGGCGGGGTCTGCCGATCTGCACGCCCGCGTAGAGGCGCTGGAGAGTGAAGTGGCGGAGCTGAAACAACGGCTCGATTCGTTGCTGGCGCATCTGGGAGACTAAAGTGAAAAAATTGCGGATTGGTGTGGTGGGGCTGGGCGGGATCGCGCAAAAAGCCTGGCTGCCAGTGCTGGGAACCTCCGGCGACTGGACGCTACAGGGCGCCTGGTCGCCATCACGGGACAAAGCATTACGTATTTGTGAAAGCTGGCGGATACCTTACGCCAACTCACTGGTGAATCTGGCGTCAAGCTGTGACGCTGTTTTTGTTCACTCCAGCACGGCAACCCACTACCAGGTGGTCAGCGAATTACTCAATGCCGGAGTGCACGTGTGTGTCGACAAACCGCTGGCGGAGAATCTGCGCGATGCCGAGCGCTTGGTCGAACTGGCGGCCCGCAAAAAGCTGACGCTGATGGTCGGGTTTAACCGTCGGTTTGCGCCGTTGTACCGCGATTTAAAGGCACAACTCGCAACGGCGACCTCCTTACGCATGGACAAGCACCGCGCTGACAGCGTTGGGCCGCACGATCTGCGTTTTACGTTGCTCGATGATTATCTGCACGTGGTCGACACGGCCCTGTGGCTGGCGGGAGGCGCATCACAACTGAAAAGCGGCACGTTGCTGACCACCGATGCGGGGGAGATGCTGTACGCCGAGCACCACTTTGCGGCAGAACAGCTGCAAATCACCACCAGTATGCATCGGCGTGCCGGGAGTCAGCGCGAATCTGTACAGGCGGTGACCGACGGGGGCGTTTATGACGTCACAGACATGCGCGAATGGCGTGAAGAGCGTGGGCAGGGCGTGGTGCACAAACCGATTCCCGGCTGGCAAACCACCTTAGAGCAGCGCGGATTTTCGGGATGCGCGCGTCATTTTATTGAATGCGTGGAAAATCAGACGGTTCCGGAAACGGCCGGTGAGCAGGCGATTCTGGCGCAGCGGGTGGTGGAGAAACTGTGGCGCGATGCGATCAGCGAATAAGGTGACGGTTTTTTCAGGCGTTCAGAAAATGCAGGGTCTGCAGACCCTGTAACATCTGGCGGTAGTAATTCATCTTAATCCAGGTAGACTATACCCCACTTGATATTACGCCTCTTCCAACGCCTGCTTTGCAGGCGTTTTGCCGTAGAGTCTGGAATAAAACATACATGAATTTATTAAAATCACTGGCTGCCGTTAGCTCAATGACCATGTTTTCACGTGTGCTCGGTTTTGCGCGTGACGCTATTGTCGCCAGAATTTTTGGTGCCGGGATGGCCACCGATGCCTTCTTTGTGGCATTCAAATTACCCAACTTGCTGCGCCGTATCTTTGCCGAAGGGGCATTTTCGCAGGCGTTTGTGCCTATTCTGGCGGAATATAAAAGCAAACAGGGTGAAGATGCGACCCGGGTTTTTGTTGCCTATGTCTCAGGCTTGCTGACCCTTGCGCTGGCGGTAGTGACCGTGGCGGGTATGCTGGCCGCGCCGTGGGTGATTATGGTCACGGCCCCAGGGTTTGCGAATACGGCAGATAAATTCGCCCTCACCACCCAACTGCTGCAAATTACCTTTCCTTATATACTGCTGATCTCGCTCGCGTCATTAGCTGGGGCAATCCTCAATACATGGAACCGTTTTTCGATTCCAGCGTTTGCGCCCACCTTTCTGAACGTCAGCATGATCGGCTTCGCGTTATTTGCGGCGCCGTATTTTGACCCGCCGGTCTTAGCGCTGGCCTGGGCGGTGACGGTTGGCGGTGTTTTACAACTGGTTTATCAACTGCCGCATTTGAAGAAAATCGGCATGCTGGTATTGCCGCGTATTAATTTCCGCGATGCGGGTTCGATGCGGGTGGTGAAACAGATGGGACCGGCGATTCTCGGTGTCTCCGTGAGCCAGATCTCGCTTATCATTAACACCATTTTCGCCTCGTTTCTGGCGTCCGGGTCGGTCTCCTGGATGTATTACGCTGACCGACTGATGGAATTCCCGTCCGGCGTACTGGGCGTGGCGCTCGGGACGATTCTGCTGCCATCGCTGTCGAAAAGCTTCGCCAGCGGCAATCACGATGAATACAACCGCCTGATGGATTGGGGGCTGCGTCTCTGCTTCCTGCTGGCGTTGCCGAGCGCGGTGGCGCTGGGCATTCTGTCGAAGCCGCTGATCGTTTCGCTGTTCCAGTACGGAAAATTCACTGCGATGGATGCGGCGATGACGCAACGGGCGCTGGTGGCCTATTCGGTCGGTTTGATCGGCTTAATTGTGGTGAAAGTGCTGGCGCCCGGATTCTATTCGCGCCAGGACATCAAAACGCCGGTCAAAATTGCCATTGTGACGCTGATTATGACGCAGCTGATGAACCTGGCGTTTATTGGCCCGTTGAAACATGCGGGATTGTCGCTGTCGATTGGTCTGGCGGCGTGTCTGAATGCGTCTCTGCTGTACTGGCAGTTGCGTAAGCAAAAGATCTTCACCCCACAGCCGGGCTGGATGTGGTTCCTGACCCGTCTGGTGATTTCCGTGCTGGTGATGTCAGCGGCGCTGATCGGCATGCTGTCTATTATGCCGGAGTGGTCGCAGGGGACCATGCTGTGGCGTCTGTTACGCTTAATGGCGGTGGTGGTGGCGGGTATCGCGGCCTATTTTGCAGCGCTTGCCATTCTCGGATTTAAAGTGAAAGAGTTTGTCCGCCGGACGGCGTGATAAGCGAAGTGATACTGCCTGTCAGACCTGCAAAACGCAGGTCTGACAGGGGATGACGGCCATCCGGCAATCAGATAGAGATTTTTTTACCGCCACGGTGGGAAGAGGATGCCTGACCGTTGGCGCTGTACAGCGCCGGTTCCTGATGGGGTTTGAGCACGTCAAGCGCCTGCTGATTGCGCGCGATTTGCCCTTCCAGCAACCAGCCGTTGTGTCGGTTTTGGTCGCGAAGGTGCTGCGTTTTCTCAGTAATAACCTGCCAGCGCTCGGCAAAATCATCATTTGCGCTTTTCTGCGCCGCTTGTTCATGACGACGCTGTTGTTCCAGATAATCCAGGGTGGCCAGCAACGAGCTTTTTTCTTCTGTAATGCGTTGTAAGTGGCTACCGTTAATCTGACCCGCAGATAAGTGCTGCTGCTCGGCATCCATCACCGTTTTCAGGTCATTGAGGATGGCCGTCATATGATCCAGTATTTCTGACAGACGAGTCATACTTTTATTTACTCTGCAGGTAGCTCTGTGTTTCACGGATCAATGCGTCGGCAATTTTGCCGGTGTCCATTTTGAGTTCACCGTTACGAATCGCCGTTTTCAGTGCTTCGACGCGTTCCATATTGATATCGCTGGAACCGGGCTGCATCAGCTTCGCCTGAGCATCGCTTAACGTCACACTGGCACTCTTCGTTGTCGATGTTTTTTCCTGACGCGTTTTTTGTACCTGCGTGTCGCCGGTGTCGCGCGGTTGGACAGTGCTAACGGGTTTCAAAGGTGAGGTACGGTCAATGCTCATGTTATTTTCCTCATCGAGGGGTTGCGTTGTAGCGACCAGCTATCATCATTTCGTTGATTATTCATATCGGCAGCCACAACAAAATCTTTAACGTATTATAGATTAATAAGAATATTCCCATCAGGGTCGACGGTGCCATTGACCACCTGGCCTGACAGCATGCGGACACGCGCATTTTGCGCAACGGCCGCATTGTTCAATGCCTGACCTTCCGCATTGACGCTAAATCCATCGCCGCTGGCGATCACCACCACGCGCTGACCGGCTTTTATTCGCCAGGCCTGGCGCAACTGGGTGAGCTGTACCGGCTGACCGGGCGCCAGATCGCGCAAACTGACGGCATCCTGAATCTGATTGATATCCAGTACCGTGCGCGGTGGCAGCTGATCCAGACGTCCGCGTTTTAGCGTCACGCTGGCAGGGCCCAGTTTTCCGCCCCGTGCGACGGGAACGGCGGCTACGACGTAGTTTCCGGTCGCCTGGACGTTGACCTGCAGGTAACGTTTTTCATTGCCGCAGCGCGCCAGCACGTTCACATTACCCCATAATTTCGCACTGCCCGGCACACTCAGCGCTGGTTGCTCACAATCCGCAGGCAAATTGGGTGATGTGCGAAGGGTGACGACCACCTCATCGCTAAACCCCACCAGACGCGCCGAAAACCAGTCAGTTAGCTGCGCATTCAGCTCCTGTGCCATCGACAACGGGCTGAAGAGCAGCGCCATCACAGCGATTCCCCGTTTTAACGTTTGCATCGTCATCTCCCGCCTGTTGTAAGCAATGGCTGGATTCTACCCGTGTGCCGCCGTCATCAACGCAACAAATAGCGACGCATTTTGCGTTTATTCCGGCGATAACGCGCGCGTAATGAGATTTAAGCTGTCGGCTGAATTTTGTCTTTTGCGGGGGAGATATGCTCGACAAGCTCGATGCCGCCTTACGTTTTCAACAAGAAGCGCTCAATTTGCGTGCCCAACGTCAGGAGGTGCTGGCGGCGAATATCGCCAACGCTGATACGCCGGGGTATCAGGCGCGTGACATGGATTTCGCCAGTGAACTCAAAAAAGTGATGGTGCGTGGACGGGATGAAACCAGCGGTGTTTCGCTGGCGCTGACCTCTGCGCAACACATTCCGGCCCAGACGCTGGCGTCCCCCTCTGTGGATCTTCTCTACCGTATTCCAGACCAGCCTTCTCTCGATGGTAACACCGTCGATATGGACAGGGAGCGTACTCAGTTTGCGGATAACAGTCTGAAATACCAGATGGGGCTCACCGTAATGAGCAGCCAAATCAAAGGCATGATGAACGTGCTGCAGGGAGGGAACTAATCCGTGGCGTTGTTAAACATTTTTGATATTGCGGGTTCGGCGCTGACGGCGCAGTCCAAACGGCTCAACGTCGCCGCCAGTAACCTGGCGAACGCCGACAGCGTGACGGGGCCAGATGGTCAGCCATACCGCGCAAAACAGGTCGTTTTTCAGGTTGATGCAGCACCTGGCGCCGCGACGGGCGGCGTGAAGGTGGCGGATGTCATTGAAAGCCAGGCACCCGACAAACTGGTGTTTGAACCCGGCAACCCGCTGGCCGACGCCAATGGCTACGTCAAGATGCCGAATGTGGATACGGTTGGCGAGATGGTGAACACCATGTCGGCATCGCGCAGCTACCAGGCAAACGTCGAAGTACTCAACACCGTGAAGAGCATGATGCTTAAAACGCTGACACTTGGCCAGTAAAGGAGGCGCGTATGTCTATTGCCGTCAATATGAATGACCCGACTAACACGGGCGTCAAATCTGCCAGTAGCGGCAGTTCGTTAACCGGGAGCAATTCCGCCGATCTGCAAAACAGTTTCCTGACCTTGCTGGTGGCGCAGCTGAAAAACCAGGATCCGACGAACCCGATGGAAAACAACGAGCTGACCTCGCAGTTGGCGCAGATCAGCACCGTCAGCGGAATCGAAAAATTGAACACCACGCTGGGGGCGATTTCAGGGCAGATCGACAACAGTCAGTCGATGCAGGCCAGCACCCTGATTGGTCACGGGGTCATGATTCCGGGCACCACCATTTTGGCGGGCAAAGGAACCGAAGAAGAGGCGATCACCACCACCACGCCGTTTGGCGTTGAGCTACAGCAACCTGCCGACAAAGTCACCGCCACGATTACCGATAAAGACAACAAAGTGGTTCGCACCATTGATATCGGCGGACTGAAGGCGGGCGTGCACACCTTTACCTGGGACGGGACTCTCACCGACGGGACCACCGCGCCGAACGGCTCCTACAACGTGGCGATCACCGCCAGCAACGGTAGTACGCAACTGGTCGCACAGCCGTTGCAGTTTGCGATGGTACAGGGCGTTATCCGCAACAATGGCGGTAACACGCTGGATTTAGGGACCTACGGAACCACCACACTCGACGAAGTACGGCAGATCATCTAAGCCTTCACACTTATCAGGAGTAAGACATGGCCTTTTCTCAAGCGGTCAGCGGCCTGAACGCTGCAGCCACCAACCTCGATGTCATTGGTAATAACATCGCCAACTCCGCCACCTATGGGTTTAAATCCGGGTCGGCCTCATTTGCCGATATGTTTGCCGGTTCCAAAGTGGGGCTGGGCGTTAAAGTGGCGGGGATCACCCAGGACTTTACCGATGGCACCACCACCAACACCGGTCGTGGCCTGGACGTCGCCATCAGCCAGAACGGTTTCTTCCGTATGGTGGATAGCAACGGTTCTGTTTTTTATAGCCGTAACGGTCAGTTTAAGCTCGACGAAAATCGCAACCTGGTCAACATGCAGGGCCTGCAACTGACCGGTTATCCGGCCACCGGTACGCCGCCGACGATCCAACAGGGCGCGAACCCGGCACCGATTACGATCCCTAATACGCTGATGGCGGCAAAAACCACCACCACCGCGTCCATGCAGATCAACCTGAACTCTACCGACAAAGTACCGACTAAAACGCCATTCAGCCCAAGCGATGCGGATTCTTACAACAAGAAAGGCACCGTCACGGTATTCGATAGCCAGGGTAATGCCCATGACATGAACGTCTTCTATGTCAAAAACTCGGACAATACCTGGGAAGTTCATACTCAGGATTCGACGACCGGCGAAGCCGCAAAATCGGCGGGTTTTATGCGTTTTGATGAAAATGGCGTGTTCCAGGGGGTGAGTGCAACGGCAACAGAAGCCGTTCCTGTTCCTCCTGCAACCCCGTGGCCAACGCAAATCAACGTCGCCACCGGCGTGGTGAATGGCGCTCAGCCAGCCAATTTCTCCCTCAGTTTCCTGAACTCCATGCAGCAAAACACCGGCGAGAGCAACATCGTGGCCACTAACCAGAACGGCTACAAGCCGGGCGATCTGGTGAGCTATCAGATTAATGATGATGGCACCGTGGTGGGAAACTACTCCAACGAGCAGAAACAGGTTCTGGGGCAAATCGTGCTGGCGAACTTTGCCAATAACGAAGGGCTGGCCTCTCAGGGGGATAACGTCTGGGCCGCTACGCAGTCTTCCGGCGTTGCGCTGCTGGGGACGGCGGGTACCGGTAACTTCGGTAAGTTGACCAACGGTGCGCTGGAAGCCTCTAACGTGGACCTGAGTAAAGAACTGGTGAACATGATTGTCGCCCAGCGTAACTATCAGTCTAACGCGCAGACCATCAAGACCCAGGATCAGATCCTCAACACGCTGGTCAACCTGCGCTAAGCGCCTGACAGGATGGCTTAATGGATCACGCAATTTATACCGCCATGGGGGCGGCCAGTCAGACCCTGAATCAACAGGCGGTGACGGCCAGCAACCTGGCCAATGCCTCAACGCCGGGCTTTCGTGCGCAGCTCACTGCGTTGCGCGCAGTGCCGGTTGAAGGGCTTTCTTTACCGACGCGTACCCTGGTCACGGCCTCTACCCCAGGGGCCGATATGACCCCGGGGCAGATGGATTACACCTCACGACCGCTGGATGTCGCGCTGCAACAAGACGGCTGGCTGGCCGTACAAACCGCCGACGGCAGCGAAGGGTATACGCGTAACGGCAGTATCCAGGTGAGTCCGACCGGTGAACTGACGATTCAGGGACACCCGGTGATTGGCGAAGCGGGTCCCATCGCCGTGCCGGAAGGCTCCGAAATTACCATCGCGGCGGATGGCACCATCTCGGCACTGAATCCCGGCGATCCGGCGAACACGGTGGCGCCGGTGGGACGTCTGAAACTGGTCAAAGCGATGGGCAATGAAGTGCAGCGCGGTGACGACGGCATGTTCCGTCTGACCGCAGCGACACAGGCGACTCGTGGCCCGGCCCTGCAGGCCGATCCGTCCATTCGCATCATGTCTGGCGTACTGGAGGGCAGTAACGTCAGTGCTGTCTCAGCCATGAGCGACATGATCGCCAGCGCCCGTCGTTTTGAAATGCAGATGAAAGTGATCAGCAGCGTTGATGACAACGCAGGCCGCGCTAACCAACTGCTGTCGATGAGTTAATACAGGACATTTTATGATCAGTTCATTATGGATCGCCAAAACCGGTCTCGACGCCCAGCAAACCAATATGGATGTGATTGCCAACAACCTGGCAAACGTCAGCACCAATGGGTTTAAGCGTCAGCGCGCGGTGTTTGAAGATCTGCTTTACCAGACGATTCGCCAGCCTGGCGCCCAGTCTTCGGAGCAGACGACATTACCCTCCGGCCTGCAAATTGGTACCGGTGTTCGTCCTGTCGCCACGGAACGTCTGCACAGTCAGGGCAATTTGTCTCAGACCAACAACAGCAAAGACGTCGCCATCAAAGGGCAGGGCTTTTTCCAGGTCATGCTGCCGGATGGCACGTCGGCCTACACCCGTGACGGTTCATTCCAGGTCGATCAAAACGGTCAACTGGTGACGGCGGGCGGTTTTCAGGTACAACCGGCGATCACGATCCCGGCGAACTCACTCAGCATCACTATCGGACGTGATGGCGTAGTCAGTGTGACGCAGCAGGGGCAGGCGGCACCTGTGCAGGTTGGCCAGCTGAACCTGACCACCTTTATGAATGACACCGGTCTGGAGAGCATCGGCGAGAACCTGTACACCGAAACGCAATCGTCGGGCGCGCCAAACGAAAGCACGCCGGGTTTGAACGGTGCGGGTCTGTTGTATCAGGGCTATGTCGAAACCTCCAACGTGAACGTCGCGGAAGAGCTGGTGAATATGATCCAGGTTCAGCGCGCTTACGAAATCAACAGTAAAGCGGTGTCGACGACCGATCAGATGCTGCAGAAACTGACGCAACTCTAACGTGTTGGCCGGTGGGGTGAAAACCTCACCGGCACACTGATTTTGAAGATGAAGGCAATGCGAAAATACGCGCTTCACCCATACCCGATGATGGCCCTGCTGGTGGTTTCACTGACAGGATGTGCCTGGATCCCCGCCACGCCGCTCGTGCAGGGCGCGACGACGGCACAACCAATACCTGGCCCGACGCAGGTGGCGAATGGCTCCATCTTTCAGTCTGCACAACCGGTTAATTATGGCTATCAGCCGCTATTCGAAGACCGACGTCCGCGTAACATTGGCGATACGTTGACGATTGTCTTGCAGGAAAACGTCAGCGCCAGCAAAAGCTCCTCAGCCAATGCCAGCCGGGATGGCAAAACGAATTTTGGCTTCGACACCGTTCCGCGCTATCTGGAAGGATTATTCGGTAACGCGCGTGCGGACGTAGACGCTTCCGGCGGAAACTCTTTCAATGGCAAAGGCGGCGCGAACGCCAGCAACACCTTTAGCGGCACGCTGACGGTCACCGTCGATCAGGTGCTGGTGAATGGCAATTTACATGTGGTGGGTGAAAAACAGATCGCCATCAACCAGGGCACTGAATTCATCCGCTTCTCCGGGGTCGTGAATCCACGCACGATCAGCGGCAGCAACAGCGTTCCGTCAACGCAGGTTGCGGATGCACGCATAGAGTATGTCGGTAACGGCTACATAAACGAAGCGCAGAATATGGGTTGGCTGCAGCGTTTCTTCCTTAACTTGTCGCCGATGTAAGCGAGGTTCCCAGTGTTTAAATCTTTTATTGGCGTCGTACTGCTGCTGGCGACGACCTTCGCGCATGCCGATCGTATCCGCGATCTGACCAGTGTTCAGGGCGTGCGTGAAAACTCGCTGATTGGCTACGGACTGGTGGTCGGGCTGGACGGCACAGGCGATCAGACCACGCAAACCCCGTTCACGACACAAACGCTCAATAACATGCTCTCTCAGATGGGGATTACCGTCCCGACCGGGACGAACATGCAGCTGAAAAATGTGGCGGCGGTAATGGTTACCGCCAGTTTTCCGGCGTTTGGTCGCCAGGGGCAGACCATCGATGTGGTGGTTTCCTCAATGGGCAACGCCAAAAGTCTGCGCGGCGGAACACTGTTAATGACCCCGCTGAAAGGGGTCGATAGTCAGGTCTACGCGCTGGCGCAGGGGAATATTCTGGTCGGCGGGGCCGGGGCTTCCGCCGGAGGCAGCAGCGTCCAGGTGAACCAACTGAATGGCGGGCGTATTACCAATGGCGCGGTGATTGAGCGCGAACTGCCCAGTCAGTTCGGCGGTGGTAATACGCTTAATCTGCAGCTCAACAATGAAGATTTCACGCTGGCGCAGCAGATCACCGACACCATCAACCGCTCCCGGGGTTTTGGCAGCGCCACCGCACTGGATGCGCGCACGATCCAGGTGCGGGTGCCGAGCGGTAACAGTTCTCAGGTTCGTTTCCTCGCCGATATTCAGAATATGGAAGTGAACGTCACGCCGCAGGATGCGAAAGTGGTGATTAACTCGCGGACCGGCTCCGTGGTGATGAACCGCGAAGTGACGCTGGACAGCTGTGCTGTCGCGCAGGGCAACCTGTCGGTGACGGTCAATCGCCAGGCTAACGTCAGTCAGCCGGATACGCCGTTTGGCGGTGGGCAAACGGTCGTCACACCGCAAACGCAGATCGACCTGCGCCAGAGCGGTGGTTCACTGCAAAGCGTGCGCTCCAGCGCTAACCTGAACAACGTGGTACGGGCGCTTAACGCCTTAGGCGCGACGCCGATGGATTTGATGTCCATTCTGCAGTCGATGCAAAGCGCAGGGTGCTTACGGGCGAAGCTGGAAATTATCTGATGATGGGAGAAAGCAAGCTGCTGGCTAGCGCGGCCTGGGATGCCCAGTCGCTCAACGATCTGAAGGCCAAAGCAGGGCAGGATCCGGCGGCGAACCTCCGCCCGGTTGCCCGCCAGGTGGAGGGGATGTTCGTGCAGATGATGTTGAAAAGCATGCGTGAAGCGCTGCCGAAAGATGGCGTGTTTAGCAGCGATTCGACACGCCTGTATACCAGCATGTACGACCAGCAAATTGCGCAACAGATGACGGCAGGTAAAGGTCTGGGGTTGGCGGAGATGATGGTCAAACAAATGACCGAAGGGCAGGCCCAGCCTGCCGATGACGCGCCACAGATACCGATGAAGTTCTCGCTGGAAACGGTGACCAGCTATCAAAATCAGGCGTTGACGCAACGGGTGCGCAAAGCGATGCCGCAAATTCCCGAGAGCCACGATGAACCGCTCTCGGGCGACAGCAAAACGTTTCTTGCTCAGCTTTCCCTCCCCGCACGCCTGGCAAGCGAGCAGAGCGGCGTCCCGCATCACCTGATTCTGGCGCAGGCGGCGCTGGAATCCGGGTGGGGGCAACGGCAAATTCGCCGTGAAAACGGCGAACCCAGCTTTAACATTTTTGGTGTTAAGGCTTCGGGAAGCTGGAAGGGCCCCACCACGGAAATCACCACCACGGAATTTGAAAACGGTGAGGCGAAAAAGGTGAAAGCCAGATTCCGCGTCTACAGCTCGTATCTGGAGGCGCTGTCGGATTATGTTGGGCTGTTGACCCGTAACCCGCGCTACGCTGGCGTGACGTCAGCATCCAGTGCAGAGCAGGGCGCACAAGCCTTGCAAAACGCGGGTTACGCCACCGATCCGCACTATGCGCGCAAATTAACCAGCATGATCCAACAGCTGAAGTCGATGAGCGAAAAAGTGAACAAAACGTACAGCGCTAATCTCGACAATCTCTTCTAAATAGCTCAAGTCCAGCAAGCCGCTGCCGATAATAACCTGTATTGAAGGATTAAAAGGAATCTCCATGTCCAGCTTGATTAACAACGCCATGAGTGGACTTAACGCGGCCCAGGCTGCGTTAAATACCGCCAGTAACAACATCGCCAGTTACAACGTTGCGGGCTACACCCGACAAACCACCATTATGTCGCAAGCGAACAGTACGTTAGGCGCGGGTGGTTGGGTCGGCAATGGCGTGTATGTCTCAGGCGTGCAGCGCGAGTATGACGCGTTTATTACCAATCAACTGCGTGCAGCCGAAAACCAGAGCAGCGGGTTGACCACCCGTTTTGAGCAAATGTCGAAAATCGACAACCTGCTTTCCAGTAAAACCAGCTCAATTTCGACCTCGATGCAGGACTTTTTCACCAGCCTGCAAACGTTAGTCAGTAACGCGGAAGATCCCGCAGCACGTCAGGCGTTGATTGGAAAAGCGAATGGGCTGGTAAACCAGTTTAAGACCACCGATCAATACCTGCGCGATCAGGATAAGCAGGTCAACACGGCTATCTCTTCCAGCGTTGAGCAGATCAACAACTATTCGAAACAGATTGCCAGCCTGAATGACCAGATCTCCCGTCTGACCGGCGTGGGCGCGGGGGCATCGCCAAATGACCTTCTTGACCAGCGCGATCAGCTGGTGAGCGAGTTAAACAAAATTGTCGGCGTTGAGGTCAGCGTTCAGGATGGCGGCACCTATAACCTGACGATGGCAAACGGGTATACCCTGGTACAGGGCAGTAATGCACGCCAACTCGCAGCGGTGCCATCCAGCGCCGATCCTTCGCGGACTACGGTTGCTTATGTTGATGCGGCGGCCGGAAACATTGAAATCCCTGAGAAACTGCTCAATACCGGCTCGCTCGGCGGCCTGATGACGTTCCGCTCTCAGGATCTGGACCAGACCCGCAATACCCTGGGCCAGTTGGCGTTGGCGTTGGCCACTGAATTTAATACCCAGCACAAAGCGGGTTTTGATGCCAACGGCGATGCCGGTAAAGACTTTTTCGCTATCGGAAAACCCTCGGTTATCGGCAACGCCAAAAATAGCGGTAACGCGGTATTAACGGCTGAAGTGGATGACAGCACAAAAGTGCAGGCCACGGATTATAAAGTGGTGTACGACGGCAGTAAGTGGCAGGTCACGCGTCTTGCGGATAACACCACTTTCGAAGCGAAACCCGATGCCAACGGTAAGCTGGATATTGACGGTCTGAAAGTGACGGTCAGCGGAACGCCGGGGGCGAAAGCCAATGACAGTTTTACGTTAAAGCCGGTCAGTGACGCCATTGTGAACATGAAGGTCATGGTCACGGATGAGTCGAAACTTGCCATGTCCGGCCTTAAGGATTCCGGCCAGAGTGATAACCGCAACGGTCAGGCACTGCTGGATCTGCAAACCAAAGCCACCGTCGGCAATAAAACCTTTAACGATGCTTACGCCACGCTGGTCAGTGATGTGGGGAATAAAACCGCCACGCTGAAAACCAGTAGCACCACCCAGGGCAATGTGGTGACCCAACTGACGAACCAGCAGCAGTCGATCTCTGGCGTCAATCTTGATGAAGAGTATGGCAACCTGCAACGTTATCAACAGTACTATCTGGCGAATGCGCAAGTCCTGCAAACGGCCAGTTCGATGTTTGATGCGCTGATGAACATTCGCTAAAGGAGAGGGGCTTAAATGCGTATCAGTACCCAGATGATGTACCAGCAGAATATGCGTGGCATCACCAATTCCCAGGCCGAATGGATGAAGTACGGCGAGCAGATGTCCACCGGCAAGCGTGTCATCAACCCGTCGGATGATCCGATTGCCGCTTCGCAGGCCGTTGTCTTGTCGCAGGCGCAGGCGCAGAACAGTCAGTTCGCGCTGGCGCGTTCGTTTGCCACGCAAAAAGTGTCGCTGGAAGAGAATGTGTTAAGCCAGGCGACACGGGCGATTCAGAGTGCGCAAGAGAAAATCGTCAATGCGGGCAACGGTACCTTAAGTGACGATGACCGTGCTTCGCTGGCGACAGATCTACAGGGGATCCGCGATCAGCTGATGAACCTGGCGAACAGCACCGATGGTAATGGGCGCTATATTTTTGCCGGTTATAAGACTGAAACCGCGCCGTTTTCCCAGACGGACGGCGCATACAGCGGCGGACGTGAGAGTGTCACCCAACAGGTTGATGCTTCCCGTACGATGGTGATTGGCCACACTGGTGACCAAATTTTTAACAAAATCACCAGTAATGCTGTGCCGGAGCCAGACGGCAGCGCTTCTGAAACCAGTTTGTTCAAAATGCTGGATAGCGCTATCGACGCGCTGAACACGCCGGTGGCGGGGGATGATATAGCAAGAGATAAAGCGTCGGCGGCGATTGATAAAACCAACCGGGGCTTAAAAAACTCGCTGAATAATATTCTGACGGTGCGGGCAGAGCTGGGGACGCAACTGAAGGAGCTTGATTCACTGGATGCGTTGGGAAGCGATCGCGCGTTGGGTCAGACGCAGCAAATGAGCAACCTGGTCGACGTGGACTGGAATGCCGCTATCTCTTCGTATGTGATGCAACAGGCGGCGTTACAGGCGTCTTATAAAGCATTTACCGATATGCAGGGTATGTCGCTGTTTCAGCTAAACCGCTAATCTTTTTAAAACATACCGTGAAACCGGGTATGTTTTGTCTGCCCGCTCCATCACCCCGGAGCGGGCTTTTTTTTGCGCCCAAATATCGTAGTGACAAAACTGTGCATGGCTGTCATGCGTAGCTGAAAAGTGCATGTTGCCGTTTCACGTACATCAATAGCGGCAGTGACCGAATTGAGGATAAAAAAAAGCCGACCAGAAGGTCGGCTTTAGCGGTTTGTCTGCTTATTCTACCGGCTGAGGACGCGTTGGTTGCGCTGACGCTTGATGCGTTGCACTGTGACCACCGGCAGCCCCTTTGCCTTCAAAGGCAAACTCAGGACGCTGCCAGTCGCTGTGACGCGGTGCTTCTGGAACATATTCCGGTGCCGGAGCACGGGTCATCGGCGCAGTGGCGTGATGGCTTTCTGGCAGAGATTCAACGGCGACAGGCGCGGTCTCTTCAATGACTTCAGCCGCGGCAACAGGCGCAATAACCTCGACTTTTGGTTCTTCTTCCGCCACAACGACAGGTTCAGCCACCTCTGCAACCACGTCTGGTGCAGCGACAACTTCCACAGATTCGGTCGTTACGGTTTCCTGAATCTCTTCCACAGCGTTCGCTTCAGCAATGATTTCCTCTGCAACAGGGACATCTGCTTGCGCGATAACCTGTGGCTGTTCATCAACGGCTGTCGCGATCGCTTCCGGGTGCGTGGTTTCCACAACAATGGATTCCACAACAACAGGCTGTGGCTCGACAGCGACCGTTTCAGTCTGAACTGGTGTCTCGACAACCTGCTCGACGGCAGCCGCTTGCGGCTCAATCGCGGCGGGTTGGGCTACTACCGGTACGATCTCTTGTTCACGCAACTCTTCAACCTGCACATCCTGAGGACGAACAACCGGGTAACGGATCCACACTTTGCCAGACGCCATTTCCGGGGACGCACAGGCGATAGTCAACGGCATCGGTGACTGAACCGGGTAGCGCTCGTCACGGTAGCGACGACGACGTTGGCCGCTGACGCGCAGGTGACGAGGTGAACGACGTGAGCGACGCGGCATACCGTTGTTGTCGCGAGCATCGGTGTTCTCTTCCTGTTCTGCAGTGTTATCTGCGACAACCGGCAGATCCAGTTTCGCAAGCTCAGTACGTTGAACCGGTGCGGTCTGCTCTACCGCGTGGGAGGCGACATTCTCAACGACTGCAGTGGCAGCGAGTTCGACGTCAACCGCTGCACTCTCACCGTAACGCACTTTCTGGTTCAACTGGCGTTGTTTACGACGCGGTTGAGGCTGACGAACGCGCTCTTCCTGTTCAACTTCCTGTACCGGTTGTTCATCAAGGTTGAGCGCTTTAACTTCTTGCTGCGCCTGACGTTTGTCTTCGCTACGGCGACGATTACGATCGCGACGCGGCGCTTGCTGCTCATCACCGGATTTGGTTTTTTCGCTAACGTCATTGCCCGTCGGCTGACGGTTGTCACGAGGCTCTGCATTTTGCGGCGAAGGCTGACGGCGGTTACGACGGTTCTCTTCGCGGTTTTCACCGCCTTCTGAACGGTCGCCACGGTCGCCACGGTCACTACGCTCATTGCGGTTATCGCGGCGATCATTACGATCGCGGCGATTGTTCTGGCGCGGCTTGCGGCGATCCTGCTGACGTTCCGGTTTCTCTTCCGCTTTGGGTTCTGCTTGCTCAACGGGTTTCGCTTCTTCACTGCCGGCGAACATGGATTTCAACGCGCCAAAGAAACGGCTTAACAGACCCGGCTGTGCAGCGGCGGTGGCTGCGGTAACTGCGGCCACTTTCGGCGCAGTTGCTTTAACAACGGACTCTGTAGGTTCTGGTGCAGGCGGAACTTCTGGCATTGCAAAAGTTGCCAGCGCCGGTTGCTCAGGGCGTTTACGCTCGGCGTACTCTTCTTCAGAAGGTAATGCCATTGCCTCTTCATGCAGTTTCGGCAGCATATAGCTCAGGGTTGGCGTTTCTTCGCCTTTACGTACACGCAGCACGGAGTAGTGCGGGGTTTCCATCTGATCGTTTGGTACGATCACACAGCGAACGCCATCCTCACGTGTTTCAATCGCGTTAACCGCGTTACGTTTTTCGTTGAGCAGGTATGAAGCGATCGGCACAGGAACAATTGCGTGCACTTCCTGGGTGTTTTCTTTCAGCGCTTCTTCTTCGATCAGACGCAGAATAGACAGGGACAGCGATTCGTTATCACGAACGGTGCCGGTGCCGCTACAGCGTGGGCAAACGTGATGGCTTGATTCACCCAAAGATGGACTCAGGCGCTGGCGGGACATCTCCAACAGGCCAAAGCGGGAAATATGGCTAATCTGAATACGCGCGCGATCCTGGCGCACCGCTTCACGCAGACGGTTTTCAACTGCGCGCTGGTGGCGAACCGGGGTCATATCGATGAAGTCGATAACAATCAGGCCGCCGAGGTCACGCAGACGCAACTGACGGGCGATTTCATCTGCCGCTTCCAGGTTGGTGTTGAACGCCGTCTCTTCGATATCACCGCCGCGCGTGGCGCGAGCAGAGTTGATATCGATAGCGGTTAACGCTTCGGTGCTGTCGATAACGATGGAGCCACCGGAAGGCAAGCGGACTTCACGCTGGAATGCAGATTCGATCTGCGATTCGATCTGATAGTGGCTAAACAGCGGAATTTCACCGGTGTAGAGCTTAATTTTGCTGCTGAAATCCGGGCGACCCAAGGCCGCGATGTGCTGGCGCGCCAGTTCGAGCACTTTCGGATTATCGATGAGGATTTCACCAATATCCTGACGTAAATAGTCACGGAAAGCGCGAACGATAACGTTGCTTTCCTGGTGGATCAGGAATGGCGCAGGGCGGCTTTCAGCGGCTTTCTGAATCGCTTCCCAGTGTTTAAGACGGAAGCTCAGATCCCACTGCAGCGCTTCGGCAGATTTGCCGACGCCAGCGGTACGCACGATGAGCCCCATGCCATCAGGCAATTCCAGGCTCGCCAGCGCTTCTTTTAGCTCGGTACGATCATCGCCTTCAATACGACGAGAAATGCCACCCGCACGCGGGTTGTTCGGCATCAGAACCAGATAGCTCCCCGCCAGACTGATAAATGTGGTCAGCGCGGCACCTTTGTTGCCACGCTCTTCTTTATCGATCTGAACAATAACTTCCTGGCCTTCGCGCAACACATCTTTAATGTTTGGACGACCATGGGCGTTGTAATTAGCGGGGAAATATTCGCGGGCAATTTCTTTTAACGGGAGGAAACCGTGACGTTCAGCGCCGTAATCAACAAAAGCGGCTTCCAGACTCGGTTCAATACGGGTAATTTTGCCTTTATAGATGTTTGCTTTTTTCTGTTCATGTCCAGGACTTTCGATATCCAGGTCGTACAGACGTTGCCCATCTACAAGGGCGACACGCAACTCTTCCTGCTGAGTTGCGTTGATTAACATTCTTTTCATCGTAACTTACTCATTATTCTTACATTGACGACTAAGCTGCGGGCATGGTGACGCCTTTCCGGGTGTGAACCGATGGCCTCGTGACTATTCGCGTCGCCAACCTCACGGTTGTCGCTCGCTAAAGAGGCGCAGAGTGTCGGTTGCCTGCATTTCAAACGGAAACACAGCGCAATTATCAGGGGAACAGTCTGGGTATTACTCTCCAGAGAAGATCCTATCTACCGGTAAGGACTGCAACCCGCAGCCCGCTAACTGCCTGAAAGATCAATACGTCTTACGCCATTGCTGCGTTGATGATCGGTCAGACAAAATGGGGTATTCCGCAAAAGTTCTTGTTTTAGCAAGTATCAACACGGAAACAGCCTCATTATTCCACTGCTAACCTTGTTATAGCAAGATGACTTTTACCATTTATCACCCGGTTACTCACAGTTTTTTCACTTCTGCAGAGTGATTGGTTTAATAACCACCAAAATGAAGAAGCGGACGGTGAGTGACCGGGCGTAAAAGTAAATATAAGCATAGAAAAATGAGTGGCGCTAATCTCAATGGCTATTTAGAATCGCCCACCATGAAAACAGAGACTCCATCCGTAAAAATTATTGCCATTGCAGCAGACGACGCTGGGCAACGAATCGACAACTTTTTACGCACGCAACTTAAAGGCGTGCCAAAAAGTATGATTTATCGCATTTTGCGTAAAGGCGAAGTGCGGGTGAACAAAAAGCGCATCAAACCCGAGTATAAGCTGGAAGCCGGGGATGAGGTGCGCATTCCGCCAGTGCGTGTTGCCGAACGCGAAGAAGAGGCGGTTTCGCCACATCTGCAAAAAGTGGCGGCATTGGCAGATGTCATTCTCTATGAGGATGAGCATATTCTGGTGCTGAACAAACCTTCCGGTACGGCTGTGCATGGCGGAAGTGGTCTGAGTTTTGGTGTGATTGAAGGTTTACGCGCGCTGAGACCAGAAGCGCGTTTCCTGGAACTGGTGCACCGCCTTGACCGTGACACCTCCGGCGTATTGCTGGTGGCGAAAAAACGGTCTGCTTTGCGTTCGCTGCATGAACAGTTGCGCGAAAAGGGGATGCAAAAAGATTACCTGGCGCTGGTGCGCGGTCAGTGGCAGTCGCACGTCAAAACGGTCCAGGCACCTTTATTAAAGAATATTCTGCAAAGCGGTGAGCGCATTGTTCGGGTAAACCAGGAAGGTAAGCCGTCGGAGACACGTTTCAAAGTGGAAGAACGCTACGCGTTCGCCACGCTGGTACGTTGTAGCCCGGTGACTGGAAGAACCCATCAGATTCGTGTTCACACCCAATATGCCGGGCATCCTATCGCATTTGACGATCGTTATGGCGATCGTGAGTTTGATAAACAGCTGGCGGGAACAGGGTTATCACGACTCTTTCTCCATGCTGCAGCACTGAAGTTTACCCACCCCGGCACCGGAGAAGTGTTACGTATCGAAGCGCCGATGGATAACCAACTGAAGCATTGTCTTCAGGTATTGCGTAACAAAGGCTGACGGTGCTTTGCTTATCAGGCCTACGGGGTAATCCGTTGTAGGCCTGATAAGACGCTTAGCGTCGCCATCAGGCAGTCCCACTAGGCTTTCAGCGGGTTCATCTCTTCCCGGCGTAGCATCTGACACAGCGCAATCAACGGTAGCCCAATGAGTGTATTCGGGTCTCGTCCCTCTAAGCGTTCGAAAAGCGCGATGCCGAGTCCTTCGCTTTTAAAGCTCCCCGCGCAGTGTAATGGGCGTTCTTTGCGGACATAGTCCTCAATTTCCGTTTCACTCAGATGACGGAAATGGACATCAAATGGCTCGACTTCTGTTTGCAAGTGCCCGGTCGCGGAATGATAAAGCGCAAGTCCGGTATAAAACGTCACAATATTCCCGCTGGCTTTCGCTAATTGTTGCCGCGCTTTTTCTTCGGTTAGCGGCTTACCGGTAATTTCGCCGTCCAGAACGCAAATTTGGTCGGAACCAATGATCAGATGATTTGGGAAGCGATGGGCGAGGGATTGTGCTTTTTCCTGCGCCAGACGCAATACTAAATGTCGCGGCGCTTCGCCTGGCATCGGTGTTTCGTCGACCTCTGGCGCTGCGCATTCGAAGGGGATACACAGCTTTTCGAGCAACGCGCGACGCCAGGGTGACGTTGAGGCGAGAATCAGTTGCGGCATATTTTTTTCCCCAGATATAGCGTAATGATGTGAGCCATTTTAAACTAGGCGCCGGGACGTTCAAGCGTGCCACAGCGGCTTGTCCTGATTGATTTTAAGTCTGTGACTCGCAATGTGTGCGAATTATTGGCAAAAGGCAACCGCACGTTGCCTTTTTCTTTGACTATATGACGTTACAAAGTTAATATGCGCGCCCTATGCAAAAGGTAAAATTACCCCTGACTCTTGATCCGGTTCGTACGGCTCAAAAACGCCTCGATTACGAAGGTATCTTTCCTTCCGATCTGGCAGAGCGCGTCGCCGATTCTGTAGTCAGTGTGGACAGTGATGTGGAATGCTCCATGTCGTTCGCTATCGATAACCAACGTCTCGCCGTCATTACGGGTGATGCGAAGGTCTCGGTAACGCTCGAATGCCAGCGTTGCGGGAAGCCGTTTCCACACCATGTACACACAACGTATTGTTTCAGTCCTGTCCGTTCTGACGAACAAGCTGAAGCACTCCCGGAAGCGTATGAGCCGATTGAGGTTAACGAATTCGGTGAAATCGATCTGCTTGCAATGGTAGAAGATGAAATTATCCTCTCCTTGCCGGTAGTTCCGGTGCATGATTCTGAACACTGTGAAGTGTCCGAGGCGGACATGGTCTTTGGTGAATTGCCTGTTGAAGTGCAAAAACCAAACCCATTTGCCGTATTAGCCAGCTTAAAGCGTAAGTAATTGAGGAGTAAGGTCCATGGCCGTACAACAGAATAAACCAACCCGTTCCAAACGTGGCATGCGTCGTTCTCATGACGCTCTGACCGCAGTCACCAGCCTGTCTGTAGACAAAACTTCTGGTGAGAAACACCTGCGTCACCACATCACTGCCGACGGTTTCTACCGCGGTCGCAAGGTAATCGCTAAGTAATCACGCGTTACTCGAAGGATTTCGCGTTTCAGGAAACCGGCAAGCGAGAGAATCCCCAAAGCACAGGTCACTATGCCCTGGGGTGAATAAGCGCGGTCAGTGTGCCTGCGGTGTGAACGCCGAAGAGTACAAGCGTGATGAAGCTTAGTGAGGATTTCCCCGTGCGAGCGGGGAAACACCAAACCGGGCGGCGACGATACCTTGACACGTCTAACCCTGGCGTTAGATGTCATGGGGGGCGATTTTGGCCCTTCCGTGACAGTGCCTGCAGCACTGCAGGCACTGAATTCTAATTCGCAACTCACACTTCTTTTAGTCGGGAATCCCGATACAATCACGCCATTACTTGCCAAAGCTGACTTTGAACAACGTTCGCGTCTGCAGATTATCCCTGCACAGTCAGTTATTGCCAGTGATGCCCGGCCTTCGCAAGCGATCCGCGCCAGTCGCGGGAGCTCTATGCGTGTGGCCCTGGAGCTGGTGAAAGAAGGTCGAGCTGAGGCCTGTGTGAGCGCCGGTAATACGGGCGCGCTGATGGGACTGGCGAAATTATTGCTCAAGCCTCTTGAGGGGATTGAGCGTCCGGCGTTGGTGACGGTTTTACCGCATCAGCAAAAGGGCAAAACGGTGGTGCTGGATCTTGGCGCCAACGTGGATTGCGACAGCACGATGTTAGTACAGTTTGCCATTATGGGCTCCGTTTTGGCGGAGGAGGTGGTTGGCATCACCAACCCTCGTGTGGCATTACTTAACATCGGCGAAGAAGAAACCAAGGGTCTCGACAGTATTCGGGATGCCTCAGTGGTGCTAAAAACAATCCCTTCCATCAATTACATCGGCTATCTTGAAGCCAATGAGTTATTGACGGGGAAAACCGATGTCCTGGTATGTGATGGATTTACAGGTAATGTCACATTAAAGACAATGGAAGGTGTTGTCAGAATGTTCCTTTCACTGCTGAAATCTCAGGGTGAGGGTAAAAAACGGTCGTGGTGGCTGCTGTTATTAAAACGTTGGTTACAAAAAAGCCTGACGAGGCGATTCAGTCACCTCAACCCCGACCAGTATAATGGCGCCTGTCTGTTAGGATTGCGTGGCACGGTGATCAAAAGTCATGGTGCGGCCAATCAGCGAGCATTTGCGGTCGCGATTGAACAGGCAGTGCAGGCGGTGCAGCGACAAGTTCCTCAGCGAATTGCCGCTCGCCTGGAATCTGTATACCCAGCCGGATTCGAATTGCTGGATGGTGGCAAAAGCGGGAATTCGCGGACACACAACTGATGATGTGGCCGGCTCGCTGTTAACGCACCAGCAGTTTGTTCGTGGTGGTATATAACCGAAAAGTGACTGAGCGTACATGTATACGAAGATTATTGGTACTGGCAGCTATCTGCCTGAACAAGTGCGTACTAACGCCGATTTGGAAAAAATGGTAGAGACATCTGATGAGTGGATCGTCGCTCGTACAGGTATCCGTGAACGCCATATTGCTGGGCCAAATGAAACAGTCGCGACGATGGGCTTCACTGCCGCAAACCGCGCGCTTGAAATGGCTGGCATCGATAAAGAACAAATTGGTTTGATCGTGGTTGCGACCACATCTTCAACACACGCATTCCCAAGTGCCGCTTGCCAGATTCAGAACATGCTGGGCATTAAAGGTTGTCCGGCGTTTGACGTTGCGGCGGCGTGTGCTGGTTTTACCTATGCCTTAAGCGTTGCCGACCAGTATGTAAAATCGGGTTCAGTAAAGCATGCGCTGGTAGTGGGGTCTGATGTCCTGGCACGCACCTGCGATCCGACCGATCGTGGGACGATCATTATCTTCGGTGATGGCGCTGGCGCTGTTGTTCTGAGCGCATCCGAGGAACCGGGCATCATTTCGACGCATTTGCATGCGGACGGACGCTACGGTGAATTGTTGACGCTGCCAAATGCCGATCGCGTGAATCCGGAAAACTCGATTCATCTGACGATGGCGGGTAACGAAGTCTTTAAAGTCGCGGTAACTGAACTGGCGCGCATCGTTGATGAGACGCTGGAAGCCAATGGTCTTTCTCGCTCCGACCTGGATTGGCTGGTGCCACACCAGGCGAACCTTCGCATCATTTCCGCAACGGCGAAGAAGCTGGGGATTGATCCCGACAATCTCGAAGAGAAAGTCGTCATTACCCTTGACCGTCATGGCAATACTTCTGCTGCATCTGTACCGTGCGCGCTGGACGAAGCCGTGCGTGACGGACGGATCAAAGCCGGTCAGTTGGTATTGCTTGAGGCCTTCGGCGGTGGATTCACCTGGGGCTCCGCGCTGGTTCGTTTCTAGTATAAGGAATTAAACATGACGCAATTTGCTTTTGTGTTCCCTGGTCAGGGTTCTCAAACCGTTGGGATGCTGTCTGATATGGCTGCAGCATACCCCATCGTAGAAGAAACGTTTGCTGAAGCTTCTACGGCGCTGGGCTATGACCTGTGGGCGTTGACGCAGCAAGGTCCAGCGGAAGAACTGAATAAAACGTGGCAAACTCAGCCAGCACTGTTGACGGCGTCCGTTGCACTGTATCGCGTATGGCAGCAGCAGGGCGGTAAAGCCCCAGCGCTGATGGCGGGACACAGCCTCGGTGAATACTCTGCGTTGGTCTGCGCTGGCGTTATCGATTTTACCGATGCCGTGCGTCTGGTTGAGCTGCGTGGCAAATTCATGCAGGAAGCGGTACCGGAAGGGACTGGCGGCATGTCTGCTATTATCGGTCTGGACGATGCTTCCATCGCGAAAGCGTGCGAAGAGTCTGCTGAAGGTCAGGTCGTTTCACCGGTTAACTTTAACTCGCCGGGTCAGGTGGTTATTGCTGGGCATAAAGACGCTGTAGAACGTGCTGGTGCAGCCTGTAAAGCTGCTGGTGCAAAACGTGCGCTTCCGTTGCCGGTCAGCGTACCGTCACACTGTGCGCTGATGAAGCCCGCAGCCGATAAGCTGGCCGTTGAGTTAGCGAAAATCACCTTCAACGCGCCGACGGTACCTGTCGTGAATAACGTTGATGTGAAATGTGAAACTGACGCTGATGCAATTCGTGATGCACTGGTACGCCAACTGTATAATCCGGTGCAGTGGACGAAGAGCGTAGAATTTATCGCCGCGCAGGGTGTAGCACACCTTTATGAAGTGGGCCCAGGTAAAGTTCTCACTGGTCTGACGAAACGTATTGTTGACACCCTGACAGCCTCGGCACTGAATGAGCCAGCGGCGCTGTCTGCGGCGCTTGAGCAATAAAAGAGGAAAACCATGAGTTTTGAAGGAAAAGTCGCGCTGGTTACCGGTGCAAGCCGTGGCATTGGCCGCGCAATTGCTGAAACACTCGTTGCCCGTGGCGCGAAGGTTATCGGTACTGCAACCAGCGAAAGTGGCGCTCAGGCCATTAGCGATTACTTAGGTGCAAACGGTAAAGGTCTGATGTTGAATGTGACCGACCCTGCATCTATTGAATCTGTTCTGGAAAATATTCGCGCAGAATTTGGTGAAGTCGATATCCTGGTTAATAATGCCGGTATCACTCGTGATAATCTGTTGATGCGAATGAAAGATGATGAGTGGAACGATATTATCGAAACCAACCTGTCATCTGTTTTCCGTCTGTCAAAAGCGGTAATGCGCGCTATGATGAAAAAGCGTCATGGTCGTATTATCACTATCGGTTCTGTGGTTGGTACCATGGGAAATGCAGGTCAGGCCAACTACGCTGCGGCGAAAGCGGGTTTGATCGGCTTCAGTAAATCACTGGCGCGTGAAATTGCGTCCCGTGGTATTACTGTAAACGTTGTTGCTCCGGGCTTTATTGAAACGGACATGACGCGTGCGCTGTCTGATGATCAGCGTGCGGGTATTCTGGCGCAGGTCCCTGCGGGTCGCCTCGGCGGCGCTCAGGAAATCGCCAGTGCGGTTGCATTTTTAGCCTCTGACGAAGCAAGTTACATCACTGGTGAGACTTTGCACGTCAACGGCGGAATGTACATGGTTTAATCACGATGAAAAAGATTTGCGTTATTAGAGCGAATGGCCTCAAAATAACGTAAAATCGTGGTAAGACCTGCCGGGATTTAGTTGCAAATTTTTCAACATTTTATACACTACGAAAACCATCGCGAAAGCGAGTTTTGATAGGAAATTTAAGAGTATGAGCACTATCGAAGAACGCGTTAAGAAAATTATCGGCGAACAGCTGGGCGTTAAGCAGGAAGAAGTAACCAACAATGCTTCCTTCGTTGAAGACCTGGGCGCAGATTCTCTTGACACCGTTGAGCTGGTAATGGCTCTGGAAGAAGAGTTTGATACTGAGATTCCGGACGAAGAAGCTGAGAAAATCACCACCGTTCAGGCTGCCATTGATTACATCAACGGTCACCAGGCGTAAGTGAACATCTCCAGGCGGTCACTCGACCGCCTGAGTTTTATCTTTATTTTGTCCCACTAGAATCATTTTTTCCCTCCCTGGAGGACAACCGTGTCTAAGCGTCGTGTAGTTGTGACCGGACTGGGCATGTTGTCTCCTGTCGGCAATACCGTAGAGTCTACCTGGAAAGCTCTCCTTGCCGGTCAGAGTGGCATCAGCCTGATCGACCATTTCGATACTAGCGCCTATGCAACTAAATTTGCTGGCTTAGTAAAGGATTTTAACTGTGATGACATCATCTCGCGCAAAGAACAGCGCAAGATGGATGCCTTCATTCAATATGGAATTGTCGCTGGCGCTCAGGCCATGCAGGATTCTGGCCTTGAAGTGACGGAAGAGAACGCAACCCGTATTGGCGCCGCGATCGGCTCCGGTATTGGCGGTCTCGGACTTATCGAAGAAAACCATACCTCACTGGTAAACGGTGGACCGCGTAAGATCAGCCCGTTCTTCGTCCCGTCGACGATTGTTAACATGGTGGCAGGTCACCTGACCATCATGTATGGCCTGCGTGGGCCAAGCATCTCTATCGCTACAGCCTGTACGTCTGGCGTACACAACATCGGTCATGCCGCGCGTATCATTGCATACGGCGACGCAGACGCGATGGTTGCGGGTGGTGCTGAAAAAGCCAGTACCCCGCTCGGCGTGGGTGGTTTTGGCGCGGCTCGAGCGCTGTCTACACGTAATGAAAACCCGCAAGCGGCAAGCCGCCCGTGGGATAAAGAACGTGATGGCTTTGTGCTGGGCGACGGCGCAGGCATGGTGGTACTGGAAGAGTACGAACATGCGAAAGCGCGTGGCGCAAAAATTTATGCTGAAGTTGTCGGCTTTGGTATGAGCAGCGATGCTTATCACATGACGTCACCGCCGGAAGATGGCGCAGGCGCGGCGCTGGCGATGGTCAACGCGCTGCGTGATGCCGCGCTCGAACCGGGTCAGATTGGCTATGTCAATGCGCATGGTACGTCGACGCCGGCAGGCGACAAAGCCGAAACCCAGGCTGTGAAGTCAGTCTTTGGCGATGCGGCGACCCGTGTGATGGTCAGTTCCACCAAGTCCATGACCGGCCACTTGCTGGGCGCGGCAGGCGCGGTAGAGTCTATTTTCTCTATCCTGGCGCTGCGCGATCAGGCTGTTCCGCCGACCATCAACCTGGATAATCCAGATGAAGGTTGCGATCTGGACTTCGTTCCTCACGAAGCACGTCAGGTCAGCGGAATGGAGTACGCGTTGTGTAACTCCTTCGGCTTTGGCGGCACCAACGGCTCGCTGATCTTTAAAAAGATCTGATGCCATTCAGGCCAGCCAATACGCAGGCCTGATCATAGCGAAGCGCCGTTCGGTGATTAAAATAAAAAAGGTCCGCTTGTCGGGCCTTTTTTATTCAGTTTTCTTCCCTTGTCCTGCGTTATCCATCCTGCCAAACTATCCGACCATGCATAAGGAGCCACCATGTTCTTGATTAATGGCCGTGAGCAGGAAACCCTTGCCGCCAGTGACCGGGCGATACAATTCGGTGATGGCTGCTTTACGACGGCGCGAATCGCCGGGGGAAGTGTCTCCCTGTTGAGCGCGCATCTACAGCGTTTACAGAATGCCTGCGAGAGACTCCTGATCCCTTTCAGTGAATGGGATCAGTTGCAGCGAGAAATGGCGCAGCTGGCAACCGGTCATGAACGTGGCGTATTAAAAGTGATCATCAGTCGTGGCAGTGGCGGCAGAGGTTATAGCGCGGCGAACTGCACGGCAGCCACCCGGCTTGTTTCTGTTTCTGCCTGGCCTGCCCATTATGATCGTTGGCGTAGTGAGGGAATCACCCTCGCGCTAAGCCCGGTTCGCCTCGGGCGAAATCCTTATCTTGCTGGCTTAAAACACCTGAACAGGCTGGAGCAGGTGCTGATCCGCTCTCATCTTGAGCAGACGAACGCGGATGAGGCGCTGGTTCTTGACAGTGAGGGATGGGTTACGGAATGCTGTGCCGCGAATCTGTTCTGGCGTATAGGTACCAGGGTGTATACCCCACGTCTGGACCAGGCCGGAGTGAATGGCATTATGCGACAATTCTGTATCCGTATGCTGGCACAATCGCCTTTCGAGGTTGTCGAAGTGAATGCCAGAGAAGAGGAACTGATGCAGGCTGAAGAAATGGTGGTTTGCAACGCCCTGATGCCTGTTGTTCCTGTACGCGCCTGTGGCGACACATTGTTGTCTTCACGCACATTGTTTGATTTTTTAGCCCCACTGTGTGAGCACCCGAATTAGTCATGAAAAAATTGTTATACGTTTTCCTTCTGTTGCTGGTTGTGCTGGGCATTGCTGCTGGAGTGGGAATGTGGAAAGTTCGCCAGCTGGCGGACAGCAAGCTGTTGATCAAAGAAGAGACGGTCTTTACCCTGAAGGCCGGGACAGGCCGCCTGGCGCTGGGGGAGCAGCTTTATGCTGATAACGTCATCAACCGCCCCCGCGTGTTCCAGTGGTTATTACGCATTGAGCCAGAGCTCTCGCACTTTAAAGCGGGGACGTATCGACTCACGCCTGATATGACCGTAAGGGAGATGCTTATCCTGCTGGAAAGCGGAAAAGAGGCGCAGTTTCCGCTGCGGCTGGTTGAAGGGATGCGGCTGAGTGATTATCTCAAACAGCTGCGGGAGGCCCCTTACATCAAGCACACCCTGAGCGACGACAAATACGAGACGGTAGCGCAGGCGCTGAAGCTGGAGAATCCTGAGTGGGTGGAAGGCTGGTTCTGGCCAGATACCTGGATGTACACCGCCAACACGACCGACATTTCGTTACTGAAGCGTGCCCACCAAAAGATGGTCAACGCCGTTGAGGGCGTCTGGGAAGGTCGGTCGGAAGGGTTACCCTATAAAGATCAGAATCAACTGGTGACCATGGCCTCTATCATCGAAAAAGAGACGGCGGTTGCCAGCGAGCGTGACCAGGTGGCATCGGTGTTTATCAACCGTCTTCGTACGGGCATGCGTCTGCAGACCGATCCGACGGTGATCTATGGGATGGGAGAGCGCTATAATGGCAAACTTTCCCGTGCGGACCTGGAAACCCCGACCGCGTACAACACCTATACTATCCCGGGGTTGCCCCCCGGACCGATTGCCATGCCCGGTGAGGCGTCTTTGAAGGCCGCCGCACACCCGGCCAAAACGCCGTATCTCTATTTTGTGGCTGATGGCAAAGGCGGCCACACGTTTAATACCAATCTTGTCGGCCATAACCGGTCAGTGCAGGACTACCTGAAAGTGCTTAAGGAAAAAAATGGGCAGTAATTACATCGTCATCGAAGGCCTGGAAGGCGCGGGCAAAACCACGGCGCGAAATGTCGTGGTGGAGACGCTCGAGCAACTGGGTATCCGCGACATGATTTTTACCCGTGAGCCGGGCGGTACGCAGCTTGCGGAAAAATTAAGAAGCCTGGTGCTGGACATCAAATCTGTCGGCGATGAGGTGATTACAGACAACGCTGAAGTGCTGATGTTTTATGCCGCGCGCGTGCAACTGGTGGAAACGGTGATCAAACCTGCGCTGGCTAAGGGAACCTGGGTGATTGGCGATCGCCACGATCTCTCCACGCAGGCGTACCAGGGCGGCGGTCGTGGTATCGATCAGCGCATGCTGGCGACACTGCGTGACGCTGTGCTGGGGGACTTTCGCCCGAATCTCACGCTCTATCTGGATGTCACCCCAGAAGTCGGATTAAAACGCGCCCGTGCGCGCGGCGAGCTGGATCGCATTGAGCAGGAGTCTTTTGATTTCTTCAATCGAACCCGCGCCCGTTATCTGGAGCTGGCGTCGCAGGATGCCAGCATTCGCACGATTGATGCGACCCAGACGCTGGAAAAGGTCATGAGTGATATTCGCGCCACCGTCACCGATTGGGTGAAGGAGCAGGGCGCATGAAATGGTACCCATGGTTACGACCGGACTTTGAAAAACTGGTAGCAAACTATCAGTCGGGTCGTGGTCACCATGCGCTACTGATTCAGGCGTTGCCGGGTATGGGCGACGATGCGCTGATTTATGCCCTTAGCCGCTATCTGTTGTGTCAGCGTCCGGAAGGACATAAAAGCTGTGGACACTGTCGGGGCTGCCAGTTGATGCAGGCTGGGACGCATCCGGATTACTACTCACTGTTGCCCGAAAAAGGGAAAAGTACCCTCGGGGTTGACGCCGTACGCGAAGTCAGCGAGAAACTGTATGAGCGCTCACGTCTTGGCGGCGCGAAGGTGGTGTGGATCCCCGACGCGTCGTTACTGACAGAGGCTGCTGCCAATGCGTTGTTAAAGACACTGGAAGAGCCGCAGTCTCAAACCTGGTTCTTCCTCGCCTGTCGGGAACCCGCGCGACTGCTGGCCACATTACGCAGCCGCTGCCGACTTCACCACCTGGCGCCCCCGGCAGAAAACTATGCAATTTCCTGGCTCGCACGAGAAGTGACAGCGTCACAAGACGCGTTGCTCACGGCGCTGCGTCTGAGTGCAGGGTCTCCTGGCGCCGCACTGACGCTGCTGCAGGAAGAGAGCTGGGCGCATCGCGGTGCACTCTGTGAGGCGCTGGCGAGTACTCTGCAGGCTAATGACTGGTACATATTGCTTTCCGCTCTGAATCATGAGCAGGCGACGACTCGTCTACACTGGCTGGCGACCTTGCTGATGGATGCCCTGAAGTTCCGCCACGGTGCTTCGTACCTTACCAATGTGGATGTACACACGTTGATCCCGCTGATAGCACAACGGATATCTGCGGCACATATTCAGGCAATACTCAGCGATGTTTGTCATTGCCGCGAGCAACTTATCAATGTGGTCGGGGTAAACCGCGAACTGGTGCTCACCGATCTCATCCTCCGTATTGAACATTATCTGCAACCGGGCACCGTGTTGCCCGTTTCCCATCTTTGAGAGAGACATTATGTTTTTAGTCGACTCACACTGCCATTTGGATGGCCTGGATTATCAATCTCTGCATAAGGACGTGGATGACGTGCTGGCGAAAGCTGCCGCACGTGATGTGAAATTTTGCCTGGCGGTGGCGACAACGCTGCCCGGTTATCGCGGAATGCGCGAGTTGGTTGGGCAAAGAGAAAATGTGGTTTTCTCCTGCGGCGTGCATCCGTTAAATCAGGATGAACCGTATGATGTCGAAGAGCTACGTCGCTTCGCCGCTGAAGAGGGCGTTGTCGCGATGGGAGAGACCGGACTGGATTATTTCTACACGCCTGAAACGAAGGTGCGTCAGCAGGAATCTTTCATCCATCATATCCAGATTGGCCGTGAGCTTAATAAGCCGGTCATTGTCCATACCCGCGATGCACGCGCTGACACGCTGGCAATTTTACGCCAGGAAAACGTGACGGATTGCGGTGGCGTACTACACTGTTTTACAGAGGACAGAGAAACGGCGGGTAAGTTACTGGATCTTGGATTTTATATCTCTTTTTCCGGTATCGTGACTTTTCGTAATGCTGAGCAGTTGCGTGACGCTGCCCGCTATGTACCGCTGGATCGTCTGTTAGTGGAAACGGATTCGCCATATCTTGCTCCGGTGCCGCATCGTGGGAAAGAGAACCAGCCCGCTATGGTTCGTGATGTTGCAGAGTATATGGCTGTTTTGAAAGGTGTTGCCGTTGAAGAACTGGCGCAGGTAACCACCGATAACTTCTCCCGCCTGTTCCATATCGACGCTTCTCGCCTGCAATCCATTCGCTAGCAGAGTTTTTTTTAAGCTCGTAATTAATACGCAAAACGCGTAGAGTTCACCGCCATAAAATGGGCGGTGAATGGTCAGTTTGAAACATTCAGATACGTGTATCGACAGTATTTGACGATATTGACACGGGCTACAGCTGAAACGTGATAGCCGTCAAACAAAATTGATCTGAATTATTTTACTCTGTGTAATAAATAAAAGGGCACTTAGATGTCCTGTCCACGGCGGGGTTCTCCCCCCTCGCCAATGCGTGAGAACGTAGAAAGCACAAAATACTCAGGAGCACTCTCAATTATGTTTAAGAATGCATTTGCTAACCTGCAAAAGGTCGGTAAATCGCTGATGCTACCGGTATCCGTACTGCCTATCGCAGGTATCCTGCTAGGCGTCGGTTCCGCAAACTTCAGCTGGCTGCCAGCCGTAGTTTCACACGTAATGGCGGAAGCAGGCGGTTCTGTTTTTGCCAATATGCCATTGATCTTTGCTATCGGTGTTGCACTCGGTTTTACTAACAACGACGGCGTTTCGGCACTGGCCTCGGTGGTTGCATACGGCATCATGGTTAAAACCATGGCTGTGGTAGCGCCGCTGGTTCTGCATTTACCTGCTGAAGAAATCGCAGCAAAACACCTGGCGGATACCGGTGTGCTCGGGGGGATTATCTCCGGTGCGATTGCAGCGTATATGTTCAACCGCTTCTACCGTATCAAACTGCCTGAGTATCTGGGCTTCTTTGCCGGTAAGCGCTTTGTTCCTATTATTTCGGGTCTGGCTGCCATCTTCACTGGTGTCGTCCTGTCCTTCATTTGGCCGCCGATCGGTACTGCTATTCAGACGTTCTCTCAGTGGGCCGCATACCAGAACCCGGTTGTTGCGTTCGGTATCTACGGCTTCGTTGAACGTTGCCTGGTACCATTCGGTCTGCACCACATCTGGAACGTTCCTTTCCAGATGCAAATTGGTGAATACACCAACGCAGCAGGTCAGGTGTTCCACGGCGATATTCCGCGCTATATGGCGGGTGACCCGACTGCAGGTAAACTGTCTGGCGGCTTCCTGTTCAAAATGTACGGTCTGCCGGCGGCTGCGATTGCCATCTGGCACTCTGCTAAACCAGAAAACCGCGCGAAAGTGGGCGGTATCATGATCTCCGCAGCGTTGACCTCGTTCCTGACCGGTATTACCGAGCCGATCGAGTTCTCCTTCATGTTCGTTGCGCCGATCCTGTATGTGATTCATGCGATTCTGGCTGGTCTGGCGTTCCCGATCTGTATCCTGCTGGGTATGCGTGACGGTACTTCCTTCTCTCACGGTCTGATCGACTTCATCGTGCTGAGCGGTAACAGCAGCAAGCTGTGGCTGTTCCCGATTGTGGGTGCAGGTTATGCGATTATTTACTACACCATTTTCCGTGTGCTGATCAAAGCGCTGGATCTGAAAACGCCTGGTCGTGAAGATGCCACCGAAGACAGCAAAACTGGCGCGACCAGTGAAATGGCTCCGGCTCTGATTGCGGCATTTGGCGGTAAAGATAACATCACCAACCTCGACGCCTGTATCACTCGTCTGCGTGTCAGCGTTGCTGATGTGACGAAAGTGGATCAAGCTGGCCTGAAGAAACTGGGTGCAGCGGGCGTTGTTGTGGCGGGCTCTGGTGTTCAGGCTATTTTCGGTACTAAATCCGATAACCTGAAAACTGAAATGGATGAATACATCCGCAGCCACTAAGCCGTAAGACGTTGGGGAGAACTAAGGCAGCCTTATGGCTGCCTTTTTTACGCTTGACGAAAAAAGAGAGACTTCTGCCAGCGAAGGCGGATTTTTACTTTGTATGGGGCACGGCGCGCCGCTACACTATCAGCAGATTTACTTTTCGCATTCGCGTCATCAGACACTGGAAAAGCATGGAAACGAAAAAAAATAACATTGAATACATCCCTGAGTTTGAAAAATCATTTCGCCACCCTCGCTATTGGGGAGCCTGGCTGGGCGTCGCCGCGATGGCGGGCATTGCGCTAACGCCAGCGTCATTTCGCGATCCCATCCTGGCCAAACTGGGCCGTATTGCCGGACGTACGGGGAAAAGCTCTCGTCGTCGTGCGCTGATCAATTTGTCGCTTTGCTTCCCGCAGCGCAGCGAAGCCGAGCGTGAGGCGATCGTTGATAAAATGTTTGAGACAGCGCCTCAGGCAATGGCAATGATGGCCGAACTGGCGATGCGAGGCCCTGAAAAAGTACAGAAACGTGTCGACTGGCAGGGACTGGAGATTATCGAGGAACTGCGCCGCAACAATGAGAAAGTGATTTTTCTGGTACCGCACGGGTGGGGCGTCGATATCCCGGGGATGCTGATAGCATCACAGGGGCAGAAAATGGCGGCCATGTTCCATAATCAGGGCAACCCGGTATTTGATTACGTGTGGAACACCGTACGTCGTCGCTTCGGCGGGCGTTTGCATGCCCGTAATGACGGCATTAAGCCGTTTATCCAGTCTGTCCGCCAGGGATACTGGGGATACTATCTACCGGATCAGGATCACGGTGCGGAACACAGTGAGTTTGTTGATTTCTTCGCGACATATAAAGCAACCTTGCCTGCGATTGGTCGCTTGATGAAAGTGTGCCGTGCACGCGTGGTTCCGCTTTTTCCTGTCTATGATGGCAAAACACACCGGTTAACGATTCTGGTGCGCCCGCCGATGGACGATCTTCTGACTGCGGATGACCACACTATCGCCAGAAGAATGAACGAAGAGGTGGAAATCTTCGTAGGTCCGCATCCTGAACAATACACCTGGATATTAAAACTGCTGAAGACCCGTAAACCGGGCGAAATTCAGCCGTATAAACGCAAAGATCTTTATCCCATCAAATAAAAAAAGCCTCTCGTCAGAGAGGCTTTTTACTTTCTGGCACCGGGAAATTACTCGACGGTCAGAATACGGGTGGTGTTGGTCGAACCGATGGTGCTCATCACGTCGCCCTGGGTGACGATCACCAGATCGCCGGACACCAGATAGCCTTTGTCACGCAGCAAATTAACCGCTTCACTTGCCGCCACAACGCCGTCAGCCGCGCTGTCGAAGTGCACCGGCGTGACGCCACGATACAATGAGGTCAGGTTCAACGTGCGCTCATGACGAGACATCGCGAAAATCGGTAAGCCAGAACTGATACGCGAGGTCATCAGCGCAGTACGCCCTGATTCGGTCATGGCGATAATGGCCGTCACCCCTTTCAGGTGGTTTGCAGCATACATTGCCGACATGGCGATGGCTTCTTCGACATTATCGAACTGCACATCGAGGCGGTGTTTAGAGACGTTAATGCTCGGGATTTTTTCTGCGCCCAGACAAACGCGCGCCATCGCGGCCACCGTTTCAGCCGGATACTGGCCCGCTGCGGTTTCCGCCGACAGCATAACGGCGTCGGTGCCATCCAGCACGGCGTTGGCCACGTCCATGACTTCTGCACGGGTCGGCATTGGGTTAGTGATCATCGACTCCATCATCTGCGTGGCGGTAATAACCGCACGGTTCAGCTGACGGGCGCGACGAATCAGGGCCTTCTGAATACCGACCAGCTCCGGATCGCCGATTTCAACGCCCAGATCGCCGCGAGCGACCATCACAACGTCGGAAGCCAGAATGATGTCATCCATCGCATTCTGGTCGCAAACGGCTTCGGCACGTTCGACTTTGGCGACAATTTTTGCATCGCAGCCAGCATCGCGTGCGAGGCGACGCGCATAGTTCAGGTCTTCACCGCAGCGAGGGAAGGAGACGGCCAGATAATCAACGCCGATTTGCGCTGCAGTGACGATATCCGCTTTGTCTTTTTCGGTCAGCGCTTCTGCAGAGAGGCCACCGCCGAGTTTGTTGATGCCTTTGTTGTTGGAGAGTGGGCCGCCGACGGTCACTTCAGTGAAAACTTTCATGTCCTGAACTTCCAGGACTTTTAGCTGTACGCGACCATCGTCCAGCAACAGGATATCGCCAGGAACCACGTCCGCGGGCAGGCCTTTGTAATCGATACCGACTTTTTCTTTATCGCCTTCACCTTTCCCCAGGTTTGCGTCTAACAGGAATTTATCGCCGATGTTCAGGAATACTTTGCCTTCTTTGAAGGTCGATACGCGAATTTTTGGCCCCTGGAGATCGCCCAGAATTGCCACATGACGCCCCAGTTTTGCGGCAATCTCACGAACTTTATCAGCGCGTATTTTGTGATCTTCTGGCGATCCGTGAGAGAAGTTCATTCGTACGACGTTCGCACCCGCAGCGATAATTTTCTCAAGGTTGTTATCGCGATCAGTTGCCGGGCCTAACGTGGTAACGATTTTGGTTCTGCGAAGCCTTCTGGACATGTAATACTCCGTTGACTGAAACAACTTGGTGTTGCGTGAACATTGATCCGGATATAAAGCCGGATGACGAAAAGGGTGTGCTTGTTATTGCTTTTAGCGGTCATCGCTCCTTATGAGCAGTTCTTTATCAAAACGCGATTCCTTAAGCGCTTCCTTGACGCGCTTCAAGTTATCTCTGAATTTTGCCCCGCGACGCAAAGTAAATCCGGTTGCCAGCACATCTATCACGGTCAGTTGAGCAAGTCGAGAGACCATCGGCATATAAATGTCAGTATCTTCCGGTACATCAAGTGTAATCGCTAATGTGGCCTCGCGCGCCAACGGCGTACCTGCGGAGGTCAGTGCAATCACCATCGCATCGTTTTCGCGCGCCAGCTGCGCCAGCTCCACCAGACTTTTGGTTCTGCCCGTGTGCGAAATGAGCACAACGACGTCGTCATCGCTACAATTCATACAGCTCATGCGTTGCAGGACGATATCATCGGAGTATATGACCGGAACGTTGAAGCGGAAAAATTTGTTCATGGCGTCATGTGCCACGGCGGCGGAAGAACCAAGGCCGAAGAAGGAAATTTTCTTCGCTTGCGTCAGCAGGTCGACCGCGCGATTCACAGCCGATTTATCAAGCGACTGGCGGACATGGTCGAGACTGGCCATCGCAGATTCGAAGATTTTTCCCGTGTAGGACTCAACGCTGTCATCTTCATCCACATTACGATTAACATAGGGCGTGCCATTTGCCAGACTTTGCGCCAGATGCAGTTTAAAATCAGGAAACCCGCGCGTGTCCATGCTGCGACAGAAGCGGTTTACGGTAGGCTCACTGACGTTCGCTTCCAGGGCCAGCGTTGCAATACTCGAATGGATGGCCTGCTCAGGGGAAGCAAGAATAACATCGGCGACTTTGCGTTCTGATTTGCTCAGATGTTCCAGTTGTACCTGGATTTTTTCCAGCATATTCATGATGTAGAAAACTCATGGTGACGACGATTTCTGAGATACAGGAAATCGAGAGGCAATTTTGTTAGATATTACCCCCGGCCGCCCATTAAGGGGGCAAAATGGATAGAATAGTTGTTGTTTTTTTTCATTACATGATCGGTGTCTGATTTTAACTGTCGGCTACGTGTGTGAAAACGACGACTTTTTTATCCGTTTTGCGGCTGAACGTGCGGCAAAACGCCTGACAAGCCGGGATCGCACCGGTGGATAAGTGTTTACGGTTTCCGGAATCACGTAAAAGCAGTACAGTGCACTGTAATAAAATTACAACTATAACCTGGCAGAAGTACCAGGATAGTTAACTGAGGAGAATGACATGGCGGTAACGCAAACAGCCCAGGCATGTGACCTGGTCATTTTCGGCGCGAAAGGCGACCTGGCGCGTCGTAAATTGCTGCCTTCCCTGTATCAACTGGAGAAAGCCGGTCAGATTAACCCGGATACCCGCATTATTGGGGTTGGTCGTGCTGACTGGGATAAAGAAGCCTACACCAAGGTGGTTCGCGAAGCGCTCGAAACCTTCATGAAGGAAAAAATTGATGAAGGTTTGTGGGATACCCTGAGTGGTCGCCTGGATTTCTGCAATCTGGATGTCAACGATACCGCAGCCTTTTCCCGCCTGGGGGAGATGCTGGATCAAAAAGCGCGCACCACCATTAACTATTTTGCGATGCCGCCCAGCACCTTTGGCGCCATCTGCAAAGGGTTAGGCGAGGCGAAGCTGAATGCTAAGCCTGCGCGCGTGGTCATGGAAAAACCGCTCGGCACATCACTGGCCACCTCTCGTGAAATCAACGACCAGGTGGGTGAATATTTTGACGAGAGCCAGGTTTATCGTATTGACCACTATCTCGGAAAAGAGACGGTTCTGAACTTACTGGCGCTGCGTTTCGCCAACTCCCTGTTTGTCAATAACTGGGACAATCGCACCATCGATCACGTGGAAATCACCGTGGCGGAAGAGGTGGGCATTGAAGGTCGCTGGGGCTACTTTGACCAGGCTGGTCAAATGCGCGACATGATCCAGAACCACCTGCTGCAAATTCTGTGCATGATCGCCATGTCGCCGCCGTCCGATCTGAGCGCTGACAGTATTCGCGATGAAAAAGTGAAAGTGCTGAAATCGCTGCGTCGTATCGACCGTTCGAACGTCCGTGAAAAAACGGTTCGTGGTCAGTACACCACCGGTTTCGCGCAAGGTAAAAAAGTGCCGGGTTATCTGGAAGAAGAGGGGGCGAATAAGAGCAGCAATACCGAAACGTTCGTCGCCATTCGTGTCGACATCGATAACTGGCGCTGGGCGGGCGTGCCGTTTTACCTGCGTACCGGCAAACGACTGCCGACCAAATGTTCTGAAGTGGTTGTCTACTTCAAAACGCCGGAGCTCAACCTGTTCAAAGAGTCCTGGCAGGATCTGCCGCAGAACAAATTGACGATCCGCCTGCAGCCGGATGAAGGCGTGGATATTCAGGTACTCAATAAAGTCCCGGGCCTGGATCATAAACATAATCTGCAGATTACCAAGCTGGATCTGAGCTACTCCGAAACGTTCAACCAAACGCATCTGGCGGATGCCTATGAACGCTTACTGTTGGAAACCATGCGGGGCATTCAGGCGCTGTTTGTGCGCCGTGATGAGGTGGAAGAAGCATGGAAATGGGTAGACTCCATCACCGAAGCCTGGGCGATGGATAACGACGCGCCTAAGCCGTATCAGGCGGGGACGTGGGGACCGGTTGCCTCCGTGGCGATGATCACCCGTGATGGCCGTTCCTGGAATGAATTTGAATAAAATTTCATCTTCCGCGACGGTGTTATTTTACCGGTAACATGATCTAACACAGATTGTAGAATAATTTTTGCACTTTTAAGCCCCGCGTGGATTCACCCGCGGGGCTTTTTTTATTACACTGACTGAAACGATTTTGCCCCTGAGCTCCGGCTTACAAGCGTTTCAGCATTGTTTAACCCTGATGAAACACATTGGTAATCCTGCGGCCCGGACAGATAAATTTTAGGAGCCTCTATGAATCCGAATTTGTTACGCGTAACACAACGTATTATCGAACGTTCACACAAAACACGTTCTGCCTACCTTGCTCGTATTGAGCAAGCGAAAACGTCGACGGTTCACCGCTCCCAGTTAGCGTGCGGAAACCTGGCGCACGGATTTGCTGCGTGCCAACCCGACGATAAAGCGTCGCTGAAAAGCATGTTGCGTAACAATATCGCGATCATTACCTCCTATAACGACATGCTTTCTGCGCACCAGCCTTATGAGCATTATCCTGAGATTATCCGCAAAGCGCTGCACGCGGCGAATGCGATCGGTCAGGTGGCGGGTGGTGTGCCTGCGATGTGCGATGGCGTGACCCAGGGCCAGGACGGAATGGAACTGTCACTCCTGAGCCGCGAAGTGATTGCCATGTCGGCGGCGGTCGGGTTGTCACACAATATGTTCGATGGGGCGTTATTCCTCGGCGTGTGCGACAAAATTGTCCCAGGACTGGCGATGGCGGCGCTCTCATTTGGTCATCTGCCGTCCATTTTCGTGCCGTCTGGTCCGATGGCCAGCGGCCTGCCAAATAAAGAAAAAGTCCGAATTCGCCAGCTTTATGCTGAAGGTAAGGTTGACCGTATGGCGTTGCTGGAATCCGAAGCCGCCTCTTACCATGCGCCAGGCACCTGTACGTTCTACGGCACCGCCAACACCAACCAAATGGTGGTGGAGTTTATGGGGATGCAATTACCGGGCTCCTCCTTTGTGCATCCCGATGCGCCACTGCGTGACGCGCTGACCGCGGCGGCGGCCCGTCAGGTGACGCGTTTGACCGGCAACGGTAACGAATGGATGCCTGTCGGCAAAATGATTGACGAAAAAGTGGTGGTGAACGGCATTGTCGCGCTGCTCGCAACGGGAGGGTCAACCAACCACACCATGCATCTGGTGGCGATGGCGCGTGCCGCCGGTATTGTGATCAACTGGGATGACTTCTCCGACCTTTCAGATGTCGTCCCGCTGATGGCTCGCCTCTACCCGAATGGCCCGGCGGACATTAACCACTTCCAGGCGGCGGGCGGGGTGCCTGTCCTGATGCGTGAACTGCTCAACGCGGGCCTGCTGCATGAAGACGTCAACACCGTGGCGGGCTTTGGTTTGTCTCGTTATACCCTGGAACCGTGGCTGAACGATGGCGAGCTGGACTGGCGTGAAGGGGCGGCGAAGTCTCTTGATAGCAATGTTATCGCGACCTTTGATAAGCCGTTCTCGCACCACGGCGGGACGAAAGTGCTGAGTGGCAACCTGGGGCGTGCAGTGATGAAAACCTCTGCGGTACCGGTTGAAAATCAGATCATTGAAGCACCAGCCATTGTATTTGAGAGCCAGCACGACGTATTACCGGCATTTGAGGCCGGGTTGTTGGACCGTGATTGCGTGGTAGTCGTACGCCATCAGGGACCAAAAGCGAACGGAATGCCAGAATTGCACAAACTCATGCCGCCACTTGGTGTATTATTGGACCGTTGTTTCAAAATTGCGTTAGTTACTGATGGACGGCTTTCCGGTGCTTCAGGTAAAGTGCCTTCAGCAATCCATGTCACGCCGGAAGCTTACGATGGCGGGTTACTGGCGAAAGTGCGCGATGGCGACATCATTCGTGTGAACGGACAGACAGGTGAACTGACTCTGCTGGTCGATGAAGCGGAACTTGCCGCTCGCCAGCCTCACATCCCGGATCTGAGCTCATCAAGGGTAGGGACAGGACGTGAGATGTTCAGCGCGTTGCGCGAAAAACTCTCCGGTGCGGAGCAGGGCGCAACCTGTATCACTTTTTAAAACGAAAAATTTTGTAATCAGGCGAGAGAAAAACTCTGATGAAAAACTGGAAAACAAGTGCGGAAGCAATCCTGACCACTGGCCCGGTAGTTCCGGTGATTGTGGTGAATAAACTGGAACACGCGGTGCCGATGGCAAAAGCGCTGGTTGCAGGTGGTGTGCGCGTTCTGGAAGTGACCTTACGTACCGCATGTGCGATGGATGCTATCCGCGCGATTGCCAAAGAAGTGCCTGACGCGATTATCGGTGCGGGTACCGTACTGAACCCGCAGCAGCTGGCAGAAGTGACTGAAGCGGGCGCGCAGTTCGCCATTAGCCCGGGTCTGACTGAGCCTCTGCTGAAAGCGGCAACGGAAGGAACGATCCCGTTGATTCCGGGTATCAGCACCGTTTCTGAACTGATGCTGGGTATGGACTACGGTCTGAAAGAGTTCAAATTCTTCCCGGCGGAAGCCAACGGCGGCACCAAAGCGCTGCAGGCGATTGCGGGTCCGTTCTCTCAGGTACGTTTCTGCCCGACCGGCGGTATCTCTCCGGCTAACTACCGTGATTACCTGGCGCTGAAAAGCGTGCTGTGTATCGGTGGTTCCTGGCTGGTTCCGGCCGATGCGCTGGAAGCGGGTGATTACGACCGCATTACTCAACTGGCTCGCGAAGCGGTAGAAGGCGCGAAACAGTAAGTGAATACAAGCCCGGTACACCACCGGGCTTTGCCAGAACGGGCCATTTGGCCCGTTTTTTTATGCGTTGACTTTTATCTGAGCGGCAGCGTCTTTCGCGCGTGCGATGGCCTCTTCAACGCACACGCCAGTTGCCAGCGCAACACCCAGGCGACGGGTTCCCTCGATCTCCGGTTTCCCAAAGAATCGTACCTGCAGACCGGCGCCAACAGCCGCCTGCACATTATCAAACGACACATTCTGGCTGGTGAGTTGCGGCAGGATCACGGCCGAGGCGGCAGGGCCATACTGGCGAATCGCGCCAACGGGCAGACCGAGGAAGGCGCGAACGTGCAGAGCAAATTCCGACAGATCCTGAGAGATCATCGTGACCATCCCGGTGTCGTGTGGCCGGGGAGACACTTCGCTGAAGATAACCTCGTCGCCACAAACAAACAGTTCGACACCAAATAAGCCGTGGCCGCCTAACGCCAGTACCACTTTACGGGCAATTTCCTGCGCCCGCTCAAGGGCCAGCGGCGTCATTTGCTGCGGCTGCCAGGATTCGCGGTAATCGCCATCTTCCTGACGATGTCCGACGGGGGCGCAAAAATGGACGCCATCAACGGCGCTGACGGTCAGCAGCGTAATTTCAAAATCGAAATTCACCACCCCTTCGACGATCACCCGGCCCGCACCGGCGCGACCGCCTTGTTGCGCGTAGTCCCACGCCTGCGCCAGTTGCCCGGCAGAGCGAATAAAACTTTGCCCTTTGCCCGAAGAGCTCATTACCGGCTTAACGATACAGGGAATACCGATGTCTGCCACGGCTTCACGGAAGCTCGCTTCACTGTCCGCAAAACGGAAAGAGGAGGTCGGCAACGCCAGGTCTTCTGCGGCCAGACGGCGGATCCCCTCACGATTCATGGTCAGCTGGGTTGCCCGGGCGCAGGGCACGACGTTCAGCCCTTCCTGCTCCAGTTTCACCAGCGTATCGGTGGCGATCGCTTCAATTTCCGGCACGATATAATGCGGTTTCTCAAGCTCGACCACGCGACGTAACGCGTCACCATCCAGCATATTGATGACATGCGAACGGTGAGCAACGTGCATCGCTGGCGCGTCGGGGTAGCGATCGACGGCGATCACTTCGACGCCCAAACGCTGGCACTCAATCGCCACTTCCTTACCCAGTTCGCCTGAACCCAACAACATCACCCGCGTCGCTGCCGAACGCAGCGCTGTGCCTAATAACGTCATAAAAATATCCCCTGATTTATCCGGGCGCAGTATATACGAAAACGTTTGCGTCTGTCTTTATTGCCAGGTTGATTTCAATGCCGAAAAGTAATATACTGTACAAAAATACAGGTATATTGAGAGGCTGCAAAATGGCGGTTGAAGTTAAATACGTAGTCATTCGGGAAGGTGAGGAGAAGATGTCTTTTACCAGCAAAAAGGAAGCCGATGCATACGACAAAATGCTCGATACAGCAGATTTGCTCGACACGTGGCTTGAGCAATCCCCGGTCTCACTGGAAGACGAACAGCGTGAAGCGCTGTCTCTCTGGCTGGCTGAACAGAAAGATGTGCTGAGTACGATCCTGAAAACCGGCAAACTGCCTTCTCCGCAGGCCGTCGATAACGCGGCGTCCGCAGAGGAAGATACCCAGGCCGCCTGAATCTGACTTGCGCTCCTGGCGTTTTGTACCATGCTTTTCCTGAATCATTGTGCTAAGGAGAAAAGTATGAATAAGAGAGGAGCGCTGTTGAGCCTGCTGTTGTTATCCGCCAGCGTATCGGCCTTCGCCGCCAATAATCCCGACAGCAAATCGGTGACGTTTCCAAAGTGTGAAGGTCTGGACGCTGAAGGTATTGCCGCGAGCGTAAAGCGTGATTATCAGCAAAACCGCATTGTGCGCTGGGCAGATGATCAAAAAACGCTGGGGCAAATCGATCCGGTGGTATGGGTAAATGCGCAGGACATTGTGGGCAAAGAGGGTAAATGGTCCGTGCCGCTGACCGCGCGCGGTAAAAACGCCGATCTTCACTATCAGGTCAGCGTTGATTGCAGCGCTGGAAAGGCGGAGTACCAATTGCGCTAATCACCGAATTTGCGCATCTTTTGCGGAACCAGACACTTCCTGACATCCTCTCGGGTACGCTTTGACGACAAATCGTCTGTACTTGAGGGGGCTACATGGCCAACTGGCTGAACCAATTACAATCTCTTCTCGGGCAAAAAGGGTCTTCTTCATCGTCTTCTGGTGATCAAGGTCTCAGTAAACTGCTGGTTCCCGGCGCGTTAGGCGGCCTGGCGGGTTTACTGGTCGCCAATAAATCGTCTCGTAAATTACTGACCAAATACGGCACCAGCGCGTTGCTGGTGGGCGGCGGCGCCGTCGCCGGTACGGTGCTATGGAACAAATACAAGGATAAAGTCCGTACGGCGCATCAGGATGAACCGCAGTTTGGCACACATAGCACACCGCTTGATGTGCGTACCGAGCGACTGATTCTGGCGCTGGTCTTTGCGGCGAAAAGCGATGGGCATATTGATGCGAAAGAGCGCGCGGCCATTGAACAGCAGTTACGCGAAGCCGGTGTGGAAGAGCAGGGGCGGAGACTCATTGAACACGCCATTGAACAACCGCTCGACCCGCAGCGACTGGCTCAGGGGATCCGTAATGAAGAAGAGGCGCTGGAAATTTACTTCCTGAGCTGTGCGGCTATCGATATTGACCACTTTATGGAGCGTAGCTACCTGAACGCGTTAGGCGATGCCCTGAAGATCCCGCAGGACGTCCGGGAAGATATTGAACGGGATCTGCAGCAACAAAAACAGGCGTTGCCGGGTTAATACACTTTGTGAAGTCGCATGTTTCGCTTGCATTGCGCGTAACTTTTGCCACACCTTATAGAGTGTATATTGCAAAAGAACAATGACATGCTACCAAAAGCTCACAAAATTCCTCACGCCATGACCGTGCATGGCGACACCCGAATCGACAACTACTACTGGCTGCGCGACGATTCCCGTTCGCAGCCAGATGTTCTGGACTATCTGCATCAGGAAAATGCCTACGGGCACAAGGTCATGGCTTCTCAGCAGGCGCTGCAGGAGCGTGTGCTGAAAGAAATTATCGACAGGATCCCCCCTCAGGACGTCTCTGCGCCTTACATAAAGAATGGCTATCGCTACCGACATCTTTATGAGCCGGGATGCGAATACGCCATCTACCAGCGGCAATCCGCGTTCACTGAAGAGTGGGATGAATGGGAGACGTTGCTGGATGGCAACCAGCGAGCGGCACACAGCGAGTTTTATACGCTGGGTGGACTCGCGATTTCCCCTGACAACACCATTATGGCGCTGGCGGAAGATTATCTGTCCCGTCGCCAGTATGGGATCCGCTTTCGTAACCTGGAAACTGGCAACTGGTATCCGGAGCTGCTGGATAATGTCGAGCCGGAACTGGTATGGGCGAATGATTCACAGACCTTCTATTACGTGCGTAAACACGCCGTCACGCTGTTGCCGTACCAGGTGTGGCGGCATACGGTTGGAACGCCAACATCCTGCGATGAACTGGTCTACGAAGAAAAAGACGATATGTTTTATGTCAGTCTGCATAAAACGACATCGCAGCATTACGTGGTGATCCAACTCGCCAGCGCGACGACCAGTGAAGTACGCCTGCTCGATGCGGAGCTTGCCGATGCTGAACCGTTCGTGTTTTTACCGCGCCGTAAGGAACATGAATACAGCCTCGATCACTACCAGCATGCGTTTTATCTGCGTTCAAACCGGCAGGGTAAAAATTTCGGTCTGTACCGCACGCGTGTCCGTGATGAAAACGCCTGGGAGGCGCTGATCCCGCCGCGAGATGCCATCATGCTGGAAGGGTTCACGCTTTTCACCGACTGGCTGGTGGTGGAAGAACGTCAGCGCGGGTTGACCAGTCTGCGGCAGATAAACCGTAAAACAGGTGAGGTGGTAGGGATCGCCTTTGACGATCCGGCTTACGTGACCTGGCTTGCCTATAACCCGGAACCGGAAACCTCCCGCCTGCGCTATGGCTACTCGTCAATGACGACGCCGGATACGTTATTTGAACTGGATATGGACACCGGTGAGCGACGGGTCCTTAAACAGACCAATGTCCCAGGATTTGACGCCGCGAATTATCGCAGTGAGCATATGTGGGTAACTGCGCGTGACGGCGCCGAGGTGCCGGTTTCACTGGTGTACCATCAAAAGCATTTTCGCAGGCATCATAATCCACTGTTGGTGTATGGCTATGGTTCCTACGGTGCCAGTATGGATGCCGATTTTAGCAGCAGTCGACTCAGCCTGCTGGATCGTGGCTTTGTCTATGCCATCGTCCATGTGCGCGGTGGCGGCGAACTGGGGCAACAGTGGTACGAAGACGGCAAGTTTCTGAAAAAGAACAATACCTTCAACGACTATCTGGATGCCTGTGACGCCTTAGTCAATCTGGGGTACGGTTCGCCTTCACTGTGCTATGGCATGGGGGGGAGTGCGGGGGGAATGCTGATGGGCGTTGCGATTAATGCGCGACCTGAACTTTTCCACGGCGTTGTTGCGCAGGTTCCGTTTGTGGATGTGGTGACCACCATGCTCGACGAATCGATCCCGTTGACCACCGGAGAGTTTGAAGAGTGGGGCAACCCGCAGGATCCTGAATATTACGCCTACATGAAGCGTTACAGTCCTTACGATAACGTCAGCGCGCAGGACTATCCTCATCTTCTGGTCACCACCGGACTGCATGATTCCCAGGTGCAGTACTGGGAGCCTGCCAAGTGGGTCGCAAAACTGCGGGAACTCAAAACCGATGAACGCCTGCTGCTACTGTGTACGGACATGGATTCCGGACATGGCGGCAAATCCGGGCGTTTTAAGTCGTATGAAGGCGTGGCGCTGGAATTCGCGTTCCTGATTGCGCTGGCGCAGGGGACCTTACCCGGACAGGCAGACGTTTAAGCGTTATCCAGATAATGTTTTAGCGTTAAGCGCAGTTCCGGGCTCATGCTGTCAAGATTGTTGAACAACCAACGCAGATAGCCCGGATCGCGTTCCGCGACTTCAGAGACGGCCTTACCGCGATACTTGCCAAACGTAAAGGTCGTCAGAAGCCCAGGGCGACCGGTGATGTCGGCCATCTGTTCTGCCGACCAGCCCGAGGTGTTGATGATATCGATGAGCAGAGCCGCTGTGATGTAACAGTCATACAGCGCGCGGTGGTGGTGAAGCCCCGGAGGCGTCTGCACACTCAGTTTGCGTGATTTATACAGCGCCATGTTGCTGTATTTAATTCCCGGCCATAACCGGCGGGAGAGTTTCATGGTGCAGATCCACTCGCCGGGCATCTCCGGCAGAACGCGACGGTCAAAACTGGCGTTGTGCGCGACATACCATTCACTTCCGTGATAGAGCGGAATAATGTCTTCAATCCACGGTTTGTCGGCCACCATGGCTTCGGTAATGCGGTGGATCGCCATGGCTTGCGGGCTAATGGGGCGGTCAGGACGCACCAGGTGGCTCATGGGATTCACTATTTTGCCGTCAACGACGTCAACTGACGCGATCTCAACAATTCCACCCTGCAGGCCACAGGTTTCTGTATCTATAATGCGCAACATGGGAGGCTCCTGACCAAAACGCTTAGCGGAGTGGAATGATATCACCTTGCCAGCCCTGTGCGGTACGCTGACCTGTCAACAATAACGAACCGCGGTCAGCACGGACGATGAGCTGACCGCTTTCGTCCCATAATGCACTGCTTCCGCGCGCATTTGCCATCAAAACGGCAATGGCGAATTGATGCGAGAAGCGCTGCAGTCGGGAAGTGGAGGCCAGCAGGTTTGGCTCACTCACGCTTTGACCGGTGGTGAACAGCGAAAACGCCGGATCCATATCCATGCCTTCAGGTTGTTCGTCGACAACGCTGATGGTCTTTAGATGCCGGGCAATACAGGCGCCATGACTTTGATGAAAGGTTAGCGGTGAAGAGATCCACGGACTAAATACCGCAATACCTTTAACGAAACGGGAGTGATGTTCCACCGGCAAACCTGCGATGATCGTCATGCGGTACGTAGCGGCGGCGTAAGCCAAAGGCTGTAATAACGCGCTGTCGGGCGGGGCGGGCAGTGAATCATCCTGATCGGTGCATCCCAGCAGCGACAGGGAAGGAAATACCAGCAATTCACATCGATGGCTGGCGGCTTTCTCAATAAATTTCAGGTGGTGCGTGACGTGCTCCGCCAGAGTGGTCTGTAGGGGTTCGTACTGTGCTGCGGCGATTTTCCAGTGTGACATAATGACTTCCTTTTCATAGTGTCTACAATCATCCTTAAATCAGGCATTAAGGATGCACTTATACTGTAGCAATTGTCATGTAAGGAAGTGTAACGTTATATAAGCTTTATTTAACTTTAGGCTCGTAAGGTAAACGTGAAAGTGAAACGGAGGCCAGACGGTGTGCGATCAGCCGCTCGCGAAACCATCCGCGTAAATGCTCTGGTTGCTCGCGTTCGACAACTTCAGCAACGACCGGCATGTTGTAGCGCTCTTTAAATGCCACGCCTGCAGCGGCCAGGTCGACGTTGACCTTATCCATTTCAGCCTGTTCAAGTAGAGCCAGATTTGTTTTCATGCGCTTCTCCTCATCAAGTGCGCGCAAAAGTTACTAACTCCCAGGCGCAATGGCAAGCCACAAATGATGATTCTCGACTCAATCATTATAGAAGGTTATTCTCATAGGGTTATGACATAACAAAAAGGAATATTTGATATGGTTTTTGCTACACCATCGCTGCGTTATGCATTCATCTTTCTTGTCTCTACGCTGGTCGCTCCTGCCGTTTGGGCCCATGCTCATTTGACACACCAATATCCTGCTGCGAATGCCGCAGTTGAAGCCGCTTTGCAGGCCATCACGCTGAATTTTTCTGAGGGTATTGAACCGGGATTCAGCGGGGTGACGCTCACGGGAGCAAAACAGGAAATCATTAAAACGCAAAAAGCGAAGCGCAACGATCAGGATGAAAAACAACTGGTAGTCCCGCTTGACCAGCCTCTTAATCCGGGAACTTACACGGTGGAGTGGCATGTCGTCTCGGTAGACGGGCATAAAACCAAAGGGCAATACACCTTTAGCGTGAAGTAACTATGCTGACGTTCGCCTGGGTCGCGCTCAGATTTATCCATTTTACCGCTCTGATGCTGGTGTTCGGCTGCGCTTTGTATAGCGCATGGCTGGCGCCGTTCTCGATTCGCCGATTGATGGCGCGCCGTTTCTTGCGACTGCAACAACATGCCGCAACGTGGAGTTTTATCAGCGCTGCACTGATGTTTACGGTTCAGGGCGGATTAATGGGTTCCGGCTGGCAGGATGTCTTTTCCGTCCCCGTGTGGGGCGCAGTCCTGCAAACGCAATTCGGTGGTGTCTGGCTATGGCAGATTATCCTGGCCTTCGTCACGCTGGGTGTGGTGCTGATTGTGCCGCGTAATTTGCCGCGTTTGCTGCTTATCCTCACGCTGGGCCAACTCCTTTTCCTCGCGGGTGTGGGGCACGCCGCCGTAAATAACGGTGTGCTGGGTGGGCTGGTGAAAACAAACTACGCCCTACACCTGATCTGCGCGGCGGCCTGGTTTGGCGGGTTGCTGCCCGTTATCTACTGTATGCGCATCGCAAGAAGCCGTTGGCGCGAGCAGGCCATTGATACCATGATGCGCTTTTCCCGTTATGGTCACGCTTTCGTGGCTGGCGTGTTACTGACCGGCATCTTTAATATCTTGTTTATTAACGGGTTTGCTGCGCCATGGCACACCGCGTACGGGCAGTTACTGGTGCTAAAAATTGTGCTGGTACTGCTAATGGTGGCAATTGCACTGACGAATCGGTATGTTCTCGTACCACGGATGCGCGACGAAAATCACCGCGCGAATCTCTGGTTTATCTGGATGACTCAAATTGAATGGGGAATCGGGGGCGTCGTGTTGGCCATTGTCAGCCTGTTTGCGACCCTGGAACCGTTCTGATGGACAGGCAAAACGCATGAAAAAAATGATTCTTTCTCTGCTACTACTGGCAAGTTCAGGAGCAGCATTGGCGGCACCCCAGGTGATCACCGTAAGCCGCTTTGAAATCGGTAAAGACAAGTGGGCTTTTAACCGTGAAGAAGTGATGTTGACGTGTCGGGCGGGGAATGCCTTGTATGTGATCAACCCCAGTACGTTGGTGCAATACCCGCTCAATGATATCGCGCAACAGCAGGTAAGCAGCGGGAAAACCAATGCTCAGCCTCTTACCATTATTCAGATTGACGATCCTGCGAAGCCAGGGGAAAAAATGAGCCTGGCGCCGTTTATTGAAAGAGCAGGAAAACTCTGTTAATTGTCAGAAATATCTTTCTGATTTCCAATAAAAAACCGCAAGTTTCTCGAAGAAGAACTTGCGGTTTTTACGTTGTAGCGGGTGACAAGCATCCTTTTTTTCCGGCCACTTTAGCCACAGACTGGAAAACCTGGCGTCGTCATCTATTCTTAAAGGGCAGGGCGACTTAGCCTGCATTAATGCCAACTTTTAGCGCACGGCTCTCTCCCAAGAGCCATTTCCCTGGACCGAATACAGGAATCGTATTCGGTCTCTTTTTATCTGTCTTTAATTTCAGGCAGTTAAGACATCATGTCCGAAAAGCCCCGAAATTTTCCCGAATTTCAATATCCGGTCTTTCCCCGTTATACCACCCGACATTAACATTAACAATTCATTTACGCCGAAAAAAATCAGATCATCACCTACTCTTTTTTTTGCTGCCCGGGTACTTCTCTGTCATTTTTTCCGCCTTATGCCCCAGCCGTTTTTGTGCAAAATCCTTCCCGAATTCTTTCTTCTACATGCTCCCGGCCAGTCATGGTATGAGACGTGTTGAAACTGGCCGCAACAAAAATGCCTGATGGGCCAGATCTTATGGATTAACGCATTAATAGCTGACGAATAAAGCCTACATGCAGTTTCACACCCACCTGCAAGGCATCCTCATCCAGTTTAAAGTAGGGGTTGTGCAGGCCATGGGTAGCGCCAATAGCGTCATTACCGCAGCCGATAAACAGAAAGCAACCAGGCCGTTTCTCCTGATATGACGAAAAATCTTCCCCGCCAAACAGTGGGGTATCAACCTCCTCCAGAGCCTCTGGTCCCAACGCGTCAGCCACCACCTGGCGGGCGATAGCACACGCATCCGGATGGTTATCGCCGCTGGAAAAACCCCGTGTCCAGCTAATTTTGTGGCTGGCTCCATGGGCCTGGCAGATACCTGCGACGGTCTGTTCCACCAGTTGTGGTACTTTCTCACGAACCTCACGGTTATGCGTACGCAGTGTCCCCGCCAGACGAGCGCTATCGGGGATCACGTTATAGCTGGCCCCGGCCTGGAAAGTGGTGATGCTCAACACCGGCACCGTGAGCGGATCGATTTTACGCGATACGATATTCTGTAATGACGTGGCAACTTCAGCGCCAATCATAATAGGATCGATGCAGTACTGCGGTGTCGAGCCGTGGCCGCCTTTGCCCTGAATCACGATGTCGAAGTTGTCACAAGCGGCGCTGAAAATCCCCTGCTTCATGTTGACGATCCCGGTTGGGACCGTCGGGAAAACATGCAGTCCGAAGATCATACTCACATCGTCAAGATACCCGAGATCAACCAGCTCTTGTGCGCCGCCCGGCGGCAATTCTTCCGCATGCTGGAAGATAAAACAGACAGACCCCTTTAATTGCTCCTGCATCTGACACAACACACGCGCGGCACCCAGCAGCATCGCCGTGTGGGCATCATGACCACAGGCGTGCATCACCCCAGGATTCGTCGAGCAGAACGGCTCGTCATTTTTTTCCTGCAATGGCAGGGCATCGATATCCGCACGTAATGCATAGCATGGACCTGCAGTAACGCCCTGCAGATACGCGATCACGCTCGTTGCTGTCGGACGGCTGATTTTAAGCCCGCCAAAGCTTGTAAGCTGCTCCACGATATAGTCGGCCGTTTTATGCTCCTGAAACGACAATTCCGGGTTGGCGTGGAGATGACGACGCCATGTCAGGACTTCCTGTTCCACGTCAGCGATGAGTTGTTCAGCATTCATTTTCTGATTCCTTCAGGTGAGAGTTGGTGACGTGATTTGCCCGCCAGCGGTAAAACAATTAACCCGGAAACCACCATAGCCATGGCTAAAAAGATAAAGGTCGTCGTGTAATTACCGCTGAGGGTAACTAAATAGCCGATAGCAATAGGCGCGATAAAGCCCCCGAGTGTTCCCCCGGTGTTTATCATGCCCATACCCGCGCCTATGACTTCGGTCTGCAGGCGTTTCATTGGCAGCGTGAAGACGGTGACAAATGAACCCATCAGGAAGATATAACCAATAAACAGGAACACACTGGAAACCAGCGCGGATTGACTGATAAATACCAACCAGATGCACAATGCGCTGAGCAGCGAACTGCAACAGACAAACAGGGGCTCACGTCCTTGCAGATAGCGCCCGACCAGCCAGCCGCTACCGAGTGAGGAAATCCAGATTCCAAGGCCACCCGCTGCAACGACCAGGCTGGAGGTACCCATTGGCATCCCTCGTTGCTGCACGAGGAATTTTGGTAACCAGGCCAACAGACCATAAGCAGGGATGTTGATACAAAAAATCGAGATAAACAGCAGGATCACGATAGGGTTTTTCAACAAGGCCTTATAACTCACCGCTGCTGCCACGGATTTTTCGTCTGCTGTTTTAGGCGGATTTGGCACCAGCAACAAGACGGCTATCATGATGGCGAAGGCGATCAAACCGAGCCCAGAAAATGAGCCCCGCCAGCCAAGATGCGCCAGTAAATAGACGGCGATCAGCGGCCCGACGGTCATCGCCAGTCCGGCAGAGGAGAGCAGAATAGATTGGGTAAACGTACGCTGTTCGAGAGGAAAATTGGCGACCACCGCTTTGGCGCAAGCCGTTGGATACCCTGAGTGCCCCATACCGGAAAGAAAACGAAAAGTGACCAACAGGCCCAGACTGAAGCCCAGTAAGCCAAAGCACAGAGCAAATCCGCCCAGCAATAACAAAGAACAGCAGAGGACTTTCTTAAAACCGATACGATCGTTTAACCAACCAGCGGGAACCTGAAACAACGAATAGGCGAGGAAAAACATCCCGGTGATATAACCGAGTTGTTCAGGCAGTAAGTGAAACTCTTTTTCTATAGGTAGCAGTGCAAAGCCGATAAGCGTCTTATCGAGATAAACCACGGCGTAACCCATAAACAGCAAAAAAACCATCAACGAACGATTTTTCATCGGATGTATTCCTTTTAATTATCACCCGGAAAACCAATGAATAGGGTGGCGTGTATTTTGTGTGACTTGAGTCACTTTATGATGTTGTATATAAGTGCTTGCGCCATTGAAATTATCGACTTTATTGAAGGGGCATAAGATACTAATTTTTAATCGGTGATGTTTTTTTCTGATAGGGCACAGGATGCGCTACTTACCCAAGATTCAGCAGTTGAAGGTCTTTCAGCAGGTGATTCGTAGTGGCAGCATTCGAGGGGCTGCGCGGGCGCTTGGGCAATCGCAACCGGCGGTGAGTCGCACCATTCGGGAACTGGAACAGGTACTGCAAACCCAGTTAATCATTCGCAGCAGCAATGGAATGACGCTGACCGAAACGGGGCGGGCCTTTTCGCATCGTATGCAGTTGATTCTTGAAGAGCTCCAGCGCGCCGCTCATGAAATTCAGCAACTCGATCAACTTAAGCAAGGCAGTGTAGCTATTGGTTGCTCCTCATTACTTTCCCTCACTGTCTTACCGGCGCTTGTAGATGCGTTTCGCCAATCCTTTTCGCAATCCAATGTATTCATTCATGAAGCACAACTCTCTACGCTGCTGCCTGCGTTGCGGGAAGGGCGACTGGACTTTGCTGTCGGTACCGTCTGTCCGGAATTGCCGTTAGATGATTTAATCTGTGAGCCACTGTTTAGCGCCGAATTTTGCATTATTTCTCACAAAGATAATCCGCTGTCCCGGTCTTCTACATTCGCTGAGTTGACAGAGGCGAAATGGATATTGCCAAAAACGGATATGGGGTATTACCAACAGGTACAGTTGGAATGGAGTGAACTTTATCAGCATCTGATCACTCCTGCAGTACATACTGACTCATTTATTAGCGGCATGAATATGGTACTGGAGACGGGGTATCTGGTGGTGGTTGCCAGAGCGATGGTGCGTTCCATCTGGTTTCAACAACAACTGGCAATATTGCCGATCGACAACCTGCCGCAGGCACAATATTGCGTTCTCTATTCACAAAAATCGCCCCTCACCAACACTGCTCGCCGTTTTCTCGATCTCTTGCGCGATCATTGCACTCGGTATAACTGGTTGTAGTGGCATAGTAAATATGATCACCTCAACAGAGGCGTATGCTTATTAATGAATTACACACTTTTGGTGTAAACAAATGACTATATCTGGCAGGCTCGGGGCATGACGTCGGTTATGAGCGAGAAGCAGAAGTTCGCTTTAAAGGTAAACTAATCCGCAGGCCTGAAGATCTCTGAAAGATAATGGTTCGCTTTGCTGGGATACTTACAGTATAACGAAGAGCATCGGCGCAGTGCGATATGCTATGTGACACTGGGGCAACGCCATCGTGGAGAGGATAAAGCACTACTGAAACAACGTGATTTGATACTTACCATGGCGGTCGACCTCCGTCAGCGCAAAGTACGCTGAAGCCTGACGCAGAATATCATTAAATTTTCAATTGAAAAATATGGACTTCGGTAAGGCATATGAAATCATATAAGCCGTCGCATATAAACATTGAATCGCCTTTTGAAAAACTGAACTTGCAGGTGCTCCTTTGCCGTCTATCACCAGATAGTTAAGACCAGGAATTTCAATTAATGTGATTTCTTTTGGGTGATAGTAGTTTTTATCTATTTTTTATAATCAATATATTTGGCTAGATATGCTTTTTTTATACAAATTTATAAGTTAAAAAATCTGCCATAATGACAGATTTCTTTAATTTATAATTAGAGATTTGCAACGTTATGATATACTTTTTGAACATCATCGTCATCTTCAAGGGCATCAACAAGTCCTTCAAAGATTTCTAAATCTTCTGGTGAAAGTTCAATTTCTGATTGTGCAATCATTTCTAATTCTGTTGTTGAGAATTCAGTAATTCCAGCTGCTTTTAGAGCTGCAATTCCTTTGTGAAGGTCTGTAGGTTCAGTATAAATAACGATGTTTCCTTCATCTTCGGTTACATCACGAACCTCAATTTCAGCATCAAGCAAAATTTCAAAAATATGATCAGGGTCTGTTCCTTTAAATACAATCACTCCAGTATTGTCAAACATATAGCTGACAGAACCTGCCGCACCGATATTCCCGCCTTTTTTATTGAAAATTGAGCGGACATTAGCAATCGTACGGTTAACATTTGAAGTCAATGTTTCAGCGATAATCATTGAACCATTTGGTCCAAAGCCTTCATAACGGCCTGGCACGAACGTTTCATCTCCGCCACCTTTGGCTTTATCAATTGCTTTATCAATAACGTGCTTTGGAACTTGTGCTTGTTTCGCTCGTTCAATAACGAATTTTAAAGATGAGTTTGATTCTGGATCTGGTTCACCTTGTTTAGCAGCGGCATAGATTTCTACACCGAATTTTGCATATACGTTAGACGTTGCACCGTCTTTAGCCGTTTTTTTAGCAACAATATTGGCCCATTTACGTCCCACTGGAATAGTCTCCTCAAAAATTTATTTACATTACTAGCAGGTTAATAACCTGCGTGTTTTTCTGTCACATTATATCATGATATGTAAATTCTCGTCTATGAGAAATGAAAAACTCCAATTTTACGAGATGTTACTTTAATTTCATCAATGGTTAACATTGTGGATAAATTATTTCCAAAATTTCTTCTGGTTCTTTTGTTTTTTATTCTCAATATTGAACCGCAGCAATAATACATAAGACAAGAGAAACAAAAGTGATAATCCAGGCAAAAACACCGACTATTAACGTTGCCGCTGCACTGCTTACAGAGCGCTAAGGCCATCGTGTGCAGCGCCTTATTGATGGTATTTTCCCTCATCGGCGTACGTGGATCGTGGTCACCAGGAAACAGTTTCAGCTATGGGGCAGGATTGTCTACCGGGGCGGGGTCAGTCCACTACCGGCCTGAATGAAGGTTGCCAGATCATAATGAAGACATGAAGAACTGCGAGGCATCCTGAGTTGAGTTAAACCGTTCAGATTTCAAATCGATTAACCATAGCATCCGTTCACCGCACCGCATGAAAAAGCCCACTCCACAGGCGGGCTTAAAACCAGATTAATGCCGTACAGAAGATGACCAGCGCCATGCCATTAATCGAAAACACTGGACGGGCAGTACTTGCCTTCCCATTCCACTATCTTAGCGCCTGGATCCAGATCTTTTACCGATACCTTATCTCCGGAAAATTCTGAGCCAGTAACGACGATATCGTAATCATGATTTGGCTGAGGAATGAATCTTGCGGAGACAGACTGGTCTGTATTTTGAGAGTACCCAGCCTGGGTCCAATAATGAATTACCGTCACCAGTTGCCCCGGCTTGAGAGTAAATTCATTGATGAAAACGCCCATGTTGTTAGGTGACTCTGGCATTCCAATTTTTTTATTTCCTGTGACAGGAATACCGATAATAGCCAGACCAGTCGTAATCCGACGCTCTAAAACTTTTTTATAACAACCACTTATCTGTTTTTCGTAAAATTGCAGAGCGGTATTGCCATTAGATGGAGCACGAACCCGAGCAGCATCTGAACCTTTATAGTCTTCCAGCGAAGGCCTAAACCCCGCCGTACATCCACTCAACAAGGTTACCATTATTCCCGTAACGACCAGCTTTCCATACATGCGCATCACCTTACAGTTTCTGTTAATCCTTTTTTTATCGACTCAGACGAGTAAAACTTTAAACGGATATTAAGCCAGTCATTTACCATTACGTCCCGTTGTAGTATGACAATCACACATATTTAACATAACACCAGTTCACCGCACCGCTTCTGCGCCCCTCAGCACCGCTTTACCCCGAAGACGATGAAGTCCCCGACTTACCCCGCCCAAAATCGCGCGGATGAATTCTGCTTAAAGTACACAGTTATGCTCTTAAACAGTGAAAGGGATTTTCAGCACACGTTAAAAGATAAAAACGGCAAAAGAGAAAGTAATAGTTATCATTAGAGGCCTCTACGACGTCCGCTTCTGGCACGGAGCGGGCAAACGCATGACACTGGCAGTCGGCTAAGAGCGAACAGTGCAGACAAAATTGCTGTTCGAAATGAGGATCACGTCGATATCCATCTCAACCCCAAAATAGGTGTCGACTGGCAACTGCGTGGCCAATAAATGCGCGTCGTTACTGCGCCTAACGTTTAGCATCCGCAGTACGCGTAGCGTGCTGGCGACATACTGCTGTCAGGCGCAATACCTGGTCTCATTCCGGCTTGATGTTCTGATTCATCCGGAAGAGGTTCGTCGGGTCGTACTTTTTCTTGAGCTCCACTAGTCGATTCCAGGTCGCACCGTAAGCGAAGGCGATGCGGTCAGTCTCCTCCTGGGTGAGGAAGTTGATGTATGCACCGCTGCTGGCAAACGGTTGTGATTTAGCGAAGAATTCGCGCGCCCAGGTAATGCAGTGCTCATCCTCTGTGGCTGACTCCCAGCGACCGTGCACATTCATCACGTAGTTGGCATCCCGACTTGAGTAGGCCATTGCTTCGGGCGAGACGTTGGCCGTCTGGCCTCCAATTGTCCCGATGAATATCTCACACTGGGGTGACGGCAACCTGGCGGCGTATTCGATGATGGCATCGATAACCCCCTCACTGAGTTGCGAAAAGTTGTGCGACTTCCAGTAGTTGCGCGCCCCTTTTGACAATAGCGGGTCGAATGCCTGCTGCCAGGCGATATAGGGCTGCACTCCGATGTGCTCGCCGAGCACCGTACCAAACCCGCGTAATGGCTCAATAAGCTTCTCGCCCTCTTTAGGGTCGCCCACATAGCACAGCGCGAGCGCGACCATCTCTTTCCCGTGAACGTCCTCGGGCAGGAAAGGTAGCGGAGGCGCCTTGCGCGTTACCATCCAAACATTGAGCTCTTCCGGCATCGTCTCGGTGAATTGGGCGAACTGCGAGATAACGGGCTTTGCCTGATCAAACGGAAACACGATGAGTCCACTCAATACATTCGGCCCGACGGGATGGAGTTGGAATTCGAAGCAAGTAACAACACCGAAGTTGCCACCTCCACCCCGCAACCCCCAAAAGAGATCCGAGTTTTCTGATTCGCTGGCGTGCAGTTGGCTGCCATCTGCCGTAACGACCTCCGCGGAGAGCAGATTGTCTATTGTCATACCGTACTTGCGACTCAGCCAGCCGAACCCGCCGCCGAGCGTCAGGCCGGCCACACCTGTGGTCGAGTTGATGCCCAGTGGCGTGGCAAGGCCATGTGCCTGCACCACCTTATCAAAATCGCCAAGGGTGCAGCCAGGTTCAACGCTAGCCCTGTTGGTTGCAAGGTCCACTTGCACTTTCTTCATCAGCGAGAGGTCGATCATTAGGCCGTCGTCGCACACGGCATTGCCCGCGATATTGTGTCCACCTCCTCGGATCGAAATGAGGAGATTTTGCGTTCGTCCAAATTCTATGGCCTGGACGACATCCTCAGGCGACGTGCAGCGGGCGATCAGCGCGGGTTTGCGGTCGATCATGGCGTTCCAGATCTGGCGCACCTCGTCGTAGCCTGCATCGTCAGGAAGAATCACCTCCCCCAGGAAGTGAGTTTTGAACTCGTCGATATTTAGCTTTAGTAACTCCTTCATGATTGTCTCCTACCTTTGAATATCCCTACTAATTATGGCGGATTTCACAAACCCTGATGGTTTGAAGGGTATTTAATGAGGCGTTTGTTGACTGTGGTCGTAAACAGAATCAGCACCGGATCACTCATCTGTCTGAGGCTGCTCTGCATGAAGAAATCAGAGGTGTGTTCGGCTATGGGATACAACACGTAAATGGAGGTCTGCTGACATGGGTTCAGAACAAAGTACGCCACTGAATGAATACGTTAAATCCATTGGCTGGCGGAAAACACAGGTAGGCAAAAGTGTAGCGATTTGAAGATAAGCGATTTAGTCATCTCAACGCTTTCCAGTAACTGATGATACGAATTCATAGCCAATCTTGAGATTAGCTATGTCTGTTTAGAGCGAGGAGCGGACACTCATTACATCCGTCAGGTCAGTAACCGGGTTAAGTCAGTCCTCTGCTAAACCCATTGCTTCAGAAGAACCTATAGCCACAGACACGCTACATGGCTAAAACGAGGGATTTTATCCTTTCTGCCTTTTCAAAGTGATCTAGTTTCATCTCCATAATCCACCAATGCGCAACCTCCATCAGCAGTTCAGGATCATCATTTTTATTGGCAAAAAAGGCATAGAATGAAAGCCCTACATTGCTGCCCTTAGAAGCAATTTTTGCTTCACACGTTCTGATGATTTTTTCCTTCATTCCTGGCTGCACGTTCACTCCTTATATATTTTCAGGGGCAGAGCGTTACAATATAACATCAGTCCGTGCGCTCTGTTAAAACAATCAATCGGTTACCCATTCATTGTGAAGCATCTGATTAAGGACCGCATGTGGCACGAAGCGGTTTAACCAGCGTGTTGCATCCATCGATTGAACTCACAGCGAAGAGCGGAAATTGACCTCGCACGGATATCATCAGTGCTCTCTAAAAGGGAATGGCTCGGATTACAGGATCACTTAGATTTTAAGTGCAGCAAGGATTGCGGCTTCCATTTTCTCTGGGGTGGTGAACGGTGCAAAACGCCTGATCGGTTTGCCGTCGCGTCCGATCAGGAACTTAGTGAAGTTCCAGTTGATCCGCCCACCCAGCACGCCGGGCAATTCTTCTTTCAGATAACGAAACACCGGGTGCGCAGCGGCGCCGTTGACCTCCACTTTCTCGAACATCGGGAAGCTCACACCGTAGTTGATGTGACAGGTCTGCGCGATTTCGTCGGCGCCGCCGGGTTCCTGCTTACCGAACTGGTTGCAGGGGAAACAAAGTACCACCAGCCCCTGGGCGGCGTACTTCTTGTAGAGCGCTTCAAGGCCTGCGTATTGTGGCGTGAAGCCACAATGGCTGGCGGTATTAACCACCAGAACCAGTTTACCCGCGTAGTCGGCCATAGAGATGAGCTGGCCACGCAGGCTGGTGGCAGTCAGTTGATGAAAGGTGGTCATATCGGAATCCTCAGAGCAGAACCAGTTCGACGACGACATTGCCACGAAGTGCGTTGCTGCTGGGGCACACGGCGTGGGTCATGGCGAGTAAATCCTGCGCCTGGCAGGTCCGGAATCGTGACTTCAAGCTTTACGGCGAGGGTGATGCCAACGGTGGTGGTGTCTTGAGTTTGGTAGAGGGTCTTCATGGCATCGTTCCTCTGCTGTTTGTTCGCGCGAGTAAATCGTGTGCGATACATCTTTGCAAAGTCGAACGAAAAGGACAACAAACAGACGATCTTTGACCAATTCCTCATTGATTAACACACCATGATGTTGGTCGTCTTCGTTTTTGGCACGAAACCAACCATAGAGCCATCATCGGACTGCTACGAGCGAGAAGCAGACAAAAAAACTAAGGATGTGCAGCACCTTTCAACCCGGCACGCACGTCTGGCCTATAGTCAGCCATTGAGGTGTATCGTGAATGGGAAACCTGGCAGTGCTAAAGAATTCAACAAGGGCCAGCTTTGTGCCGTGGCAGTGTGTCTTGGGAAATCGGGCAGTAGCGTGGGCAAAGCATTCATTAGGTAAACCAATATTTGACCAGTCGTTAAAATATGGATATGTTTATGCCAAATACACAACTCACTGGCATTCAATTATTTCGACATTCTTATGAGCGGAAGACCTAGAAAATTCGACGACAGCGCAGTTATCAAGGCGGCGATGGACGTGTTTTGGTCGAACGGTTACGACGGTGCTTCCGCTGAGGTGCTGTGTGAACGAACGGGCCTGGGGCGCGGCAGCCTCTACAATGCTTTTGGCAACAAGCAGAAGCTCTATGAGATAGCCTTGCGCCGTTACCAGGATCAAGGCCTTCAGGCGCAAGCGGACATCCTCAATGCTCCCGGTTCCGTCAAAGAGCGTTTGCTTGCTCTGATGCGCTGGGGCATCGAGGACGATTTGGGACCAAACAGAGGTCGGGGCTGTATGGCTCTGTTTGCCGTGCTCGACCGTGCTGGCAAAGATCCGGTCATTGCCGAGATCAGTCGTGTGTATGTGATCAAACTGGAGCAGGTGTTGTGCCATCTGTTTACCGTTGGACAGCGCAATGGCGAAGTGTCCTCAGAGTCCTCAGCATTGGAGTTGGCGCGAGCCTTTCTAAGCAGCTATTACGGCCTGCGTGTGCTGGGCCAGTCCATGCCGGATCGCGAGTTTCTTGAAGATGTGATAAAGGGTACGCTGGCCAGGCTCTAAGCAGGCGGCGAATACTCACAGAGGCCTTTTGGCCTTTTATTTTAACCAATATTGGAATGAACGTTAAAAAATGGAGTTCTGCATGCCACTAGTCATCTACATCCTTGGATTGACGATTTTTTCGTTGACCACCTCCGAGTTCATGGTCGCTGGCATGATGCCGTCGCTGACCATTGCCTTTGATGTGTCGGTTACGCAGGTTGGTTACCTGATTTCCGTGTATGCGCTTGGCATGGTGGTGGGTGGCCCACTGCTGACGGCTGGCCTGCTGCGACTACGCATGCCGAACAAGACGGCCTTATTGCTGCTGCTGGGTCTGTATGCGGTGGCGCAATCGGTCGCTGCCGTGACCGACAGCTATGCCGTCATGACCGTGGCACGCTTCTTCACAGGTGTGACTGCATCGGCGTGCTTTGGCGCAGCGCTGTCGATCTGCGCCGATACTGTGGCTGAGGATATGCGCGGACGGGCAGCGTCCATCGTGCTGGGCGGTTTGATGCTGGCGGCAGCGCTGGGTGTGCCTGTGGCCACATTGATTGACCAGCACATGGGCTGGCGCGCCAGCTTCTGGCTAGTGGCAATCCTGACCGTGATGTGCGCGCTGGTCATCGGGGGGCTGGTTCCTCGCTCCCCATCATCCACCGCCATCAGCCTGGGGGCCGAGTTGCGCGAGTTCAGGAGCAGGAACCTGTGGGCAGCCTATGCCACCAGTGCGCTGATTGTCGGCGCCACCTTTGCAGCCTTCAGCTATTTCACCCCCATCCTGACTGAAGTGTCCGGCTTCTCTGCCGCGATGATCCCCTGGCTGCTCGGCAGCTACGGCGTTGCCAACATCGTGGGCAATGCTGTAGTCGGACGCTATGCGGACAAGCACACATTTCCTGTCATGGCCTGGGGTTTGTCACTTTTAACGGCTGCGCTGGTTGTCTTTGCGCTGCTGGCGCATATCCCCATTGTCAGTGTTGCCATGGCGCTGGCGGTTGGTTTGGTCGGTGTTACGATGAACCCTGCAATGGTGGCACGCGTGATGAGGGCAGCCCAACCTGGGCCGATGGTCAATACCGTGCATAACTCGGTCATCAATATCGGTTTGGGCATGGGCGCATGGCTTGGAGGGCTGGGAATCGACGCTGGCTATGGATTGAGATCACCGCTGTGGGTAGGTGTGCTGCTTGCAGTACTGGGATTGCTCAGTCTTGCGCCGTATATGCACAAGAGGCGTCGGTTTCATCCACGTCAGATATGAGTAGAGCAAGGTCGTCTGTATCATTGAGCTTCAATACCTCCGTTGCTTTCTTGCTGTCACCGAAGACTTGCACGTCGCCCGCACCGCTTAATATGCGGTGTATACTGCCAGGCGTTTTATTCTTTATCAAACTTCGATATATCTAATGTCAGCTTCTGGTTGTGAGTTCAATGAGGGAAAGTTGTCTGGTGTGTATACCGGATCTATACCAAAGGTTGACGGTGTGTGGTAGACCGTATTTTGTTACATCTGTGATGCTGTGGGAGAAGCAATAGGATAATATATTCTTACCACAGTTATTTTTTGCGACGAACCCGGTGATGATCGACTTAAGGTATTATGTGAATGCTATTAAAAATGGAAAGAAAGTAAATTGCATTCAAGAGAGCAGGGAAAAAGATGATTTAGCAGAAGTTGAGACTATCTCTAAGGTATGGCTTCATGAGAGTGGTGTGATAATCAGCTACACCAATGAACTTGAAGCAATGCAAAGCTCCGCTCATGTTTGTCCTGAATGTTGGATCTGTTGGGAAGTCACAGATGCGGCTGGACAGGATATCAGACCAATGAAAAAGCAATTTCATAACGTTTGCCAGGAATCATTTTGGTTAAAAATGAATTGACGGCGTGTGTATTGTTTCACTTTTCGCAAAGGCAACAATAATACTTGCCAACGGCTATTGTACGCCTGTTTTTATCCGGGCCGGAGAGTTTGGCCGCTGTGCTCGTCCCCTCAGCCGTAAATAAATTCGCCCTTCACAGAAAAAATAATTTCAGCACAAATTGAACGTTCCTTATGTTTAATACATCAGTAATATCTTAACGTTTCGTATTCAGTCTTCAGTCTTCAGTCTTCAGTCTGGGGCTCATGGGAATACTGATATCAGGATGTAGGAAGATCCGGTCGCTGCTGCTGGGTTCTGCTACCAGGCACAATCCGACCATACTCAAACGGAGGAAATATGAGTAAGCAACATCAGGCACTCATCATTGGCGCATCTCGGGGGATCGGGCTTGGTCTGAGTCAGGAGTTGCATCATCGGGGATGGGCAGTCTCTGCAACGCGCAGGCAGTCTGTTGGAGCAGAGATGTATCCAGCAATTACGTGGCTGACTCTCGATATTAATGATGTGCAGCAAAGCACTGCTTTCGGTCAGTTGCTGCAGCCAGGGCAATACGATGTCATTCTGATTAATGCTGGCGTGCAGGGTCCGGAGCGTCAGTCAGCCAGTTCCGCGACGCCAGAAGAGCTCTTGTCCTTGTTTATGACCAATACGTTCTCGCCTATCAGGTTAGCAAATTTAGTGCTTGATGCCGTTAAGCCGGGAACAGGGATCCTGGCCTTCACCAGTTCAAAGCTTGCCAGCCTGAACGAAAACACGCAGGCTGATATGCCTCTCTACTCGGCAAGTAAATCCGCCCTGAACATGCTGACACGCGCCTTGTTACCGGAGACAGATTCTCGTGGTCTGACGCTTCTGTCACTGCATCCGGGCTGGGTGCAGACTGATATGGGTGGCGCGCAGGCACCGCTTACGGTTGAAGAAAGCGTTAAGGGGCTGGCTAACGTTCTGGAAAGTTATCAAGGGAAGGGGGGACATCATTTCGTGGACTACACCTCAACGCCGTTAAGCTGGTAGTCGCAGTAAGTCGCTTTACCCATTCAGGAGACAAAACTTGAATGGGTACTTGGAAATATTATTCTTCAGCCTAAAACCTGACTGAAAAGGCCTCGCAATCCGTTGATGTTTCAGCTGTAACCGCAGGCTTTAAAAACACAACGTAGATCGGTTGTTTTTAAGAATCTTTTATTTATACGAATTATAAAGAAAAAATAAAATTCAGGACAATGCGGGAACCGTATTCCGTCTCTTTTTAAGTGCAAAATAGGCTGTCATTTCCTGGCACAAACCTGCGCTACACGCTGTACTCTTTTTAAACCATTCCATACTCCGCCCCTCAATCGGCCTGGCTTTTTTGCCTCTGTGATTACATTTTTGTGGTGTGTCGTATGGGAGAGGAGGAGAGATGAAACAGCCTGAAAATGTCTACCTGCGCATTGACGGAAACCAGTGGCGACACGTCTGGATTGTGGGCGATCTCCACGGGTGTTTTTCCTTGCTGATGGCGAAATTACGCGAATGCCATTTTGATCCCTGGCAGGATCTGCTGGTCTCGGTAGGCGATGTTATCGATCGTGGGCCAGACAGTCTGGGCTGCCTCCGGTTGCTGCGTAAAAACTGGATGGTGGCGATCAGAGGGAACCATGAGCAAATGGCGATGGATGCGCTGAAATCAGAAGAACCTTCGTTATGGTCGATGAATGGCGGGGGCTGGTTTATGGCGTTGCCTGCAATACAGCAGGCGCAGGCAAGGCGCGCGCTGGACGATTGCCGCGAACTTCCGTGGATTCTGGAGCTGCATTGCCACAATGGCACGCACGTTGTGGCGCATGCTGATTATCCGGACGATGAGTATCAGTGGCAAAAGCCTGTCGACTTGCATGAGGTGTTGTGGAGTCGCACGCGTCTGAGTGAACGGCTGGCGGGACGCGGTGGCGGTATTGGTGGGGCGGATCACTTCTGGTTTGGCCATACCCCGTTACGTCATCGCGTGGATATGGATAACCTGCACTATATTGATACCGGTGCCGTATTTGGTGGCGAACTGACGCTGGTCCAGTTGCAGTAATCAGAAATCGCTGTATTTCTGGGCTGGCAGCCAGAATCCATCGATGAAGTCTTCTATCGGGAAGCAGCCTCCATGGCGAATTCGCTGATCGTCCATTGAGAACAGGCACTGTTGCTCAGTATTGTAGACATCCACCACGATATCCTCGCAACCGCCATCCAGGTAGCAAACAAAAAGTACCAGTGCGAACATTCGATCCTCAAATTGTACTGCCGTACCGTTAGTGTAGGAGAGGTTATCGGATGAGGGAAAGGAAGAGATAAATAACCCGTCTGGCGACGGGTTCTTTTTGAGTCAGGCAAGACGCATGACCCAGGCATCGGAATGGCGATCGTAGCGGGTGCGGAATAGAACGGAATGTTCTCCATTGAGGAGGGCGGGGATGCTGGTTTCGTCGTCCCAGGCATCCAGTTGCATACATAAATCAGGATCGGATTTACACGGAATGGTTAACGTTCGATCCCCCGGCGATTCACCGTGTAACTCACCGTCATCAATTTCAAAAGCGCCAATACGCACACTGGTTTTCATCATTTGCTCTCCGTTGAAATTCGCTGGTTGTGGTACGACCAGTTCGATCGCCCAATTTTCAGCGTAGTCAACGGCGGCAAAAGCGCCAGTAAAAAAGTGCGCTATTTTTGCGCGCTTTTAGGCATTACCGCTAAACAGCTTGCCGTCACGCACCAGTTCGCGGGGATAGCTATTTTTCAGGCGCGAACCAATGCGTTTTGCCAGACCTATCGGCTGATGCTGGAAGGTCACCAGAACATCGTCAGTGGCTGGAGACGTTTGCGGATAAACATCGCGACCGCGATACCACTCTTCCGCATCTTGCTGCGAAAGTTCAAAGGCATTTTTGTGCTCAGGATTGGCCAGCGCAATGACGGCCTCGTGCTGCCAGCGGAATCCTTTGTTATGGGTTTCCGCTAATTTGAGACCGAGTCGGGAGAAGCGCACTTTGCCAATCAACCCTTCAATCGCCGCCGGGAAAAGCCAGATCTCTTTATCACGTTGCCAGAGGCGCAGATTCTCATCCCATTGCAAGCCGCTGGCGTTGGCCGCCTGCGTAATCTGTGCCGCTTCGCGACTTTTCACCGGTGTAAACGGAAAATTACCGACTTTATATTTTGGCGTCGGTAGCGCAGGGATAGCCTGTGTTTTGCGTAAACGCGCAACGAAAAAGCCTTCACAGTCATAAATCTGCGGGAAGACATGCAGAAAACCTTCCGGCGTCAATGCCCGCTTTGCCTCGGGAAATAAGTCATCCAGCGGGAGGAATTCAACGGCGTCCGGCCAGGTTTCTTTTAGCCACAGACAGACGGCTTCGTTTTCATCGCGATTGAGCGTACAGGTGGAATAAACCAGCGTTCCGCCGGGGCGTAATGCGTGGAATGCACTCTCAAGCAACTCGCGCTGGGTGGCGGCGATGTCAAGGTTGCTCTCAATCGACCAATTTTTGAGCGCGTCAGGATCTTTGCGCACCACGCCCTCGCCTGAACAGGGGGCGTCCAGCAGAATGGCATCAAACATTTCTGGCAGTGCGGCACCGAACACGCGACCGTCAAAATGGGTCAGCGCGACATTACTGATCCCGCAACGACTGATGTTCGCATGCAGCACTTTGACGCGGCTGGCAGAAAACTCATTAGCCAGAATCGCGCCCTGGTTATGCATTCTGGCGGCGATTTGCGTGGTTTTAGAACCTGGGGCGGCAGCGACGTCCATGACCCGCTCAGGGCTATTTCCGTCGGCAAACAGTGCGGCGACCGGCAGCATTGAGCTTGCTTCCTGAATATAAAACAGACCGCTTAAATGCTCGGCCGTACTGCCCAGCGGCAGTGACTCTTCATTATCACGCTCGATCCAAAAACCTTCCTCACACCAGGGTACGGGCGTCAGTGACCAGCCGTAAGGGGCCGTCAACTCGAGAAACGCGGAGACGGAGATTTTCAGTGTGTTGACGCGAATGCTGCGGCGTAGCGGACGCTGGCAGGCGGCAAGAAAATCATCAAAACAGAGCGTTGAAGGCATTATCTCACGCATTTGCGTCAGAAAAGCATCAGGAAAATAAACGGCGTGTTGAGCCACAAGAATATACCACCGGCAGTAAAACAGGCGCGCAGTGTAGCACAAACGCTCCGGCGCGGGCACGCCGGAGCGGAGCGGTTAACGAGGGAGAGCCGTACCCCACTCGCGCCACTCTTTGGGTTCAACTTCCAGCAGCAGGAAGTGTTTACCTGCCTGCGCTTTCGGTGCCAGCGGCGTGCCTGGCGGGGTGGCAAACGCGATACCGCCACGAACGAACTGATTAAAGGTACCTGTCTTCACGACCCCGCCGGTCAGACCGAAATCGAGGCTATAGCCGGAAGCCAGCCAGAAGACGGAGTTGTTGCGTACGAGGTGCTGATAACGCTGGCTGATACGCATGGCGATCATCACACGGTCAGACAGTGTTCCCAACGTCATTCCGGTTACCGTGCCCACTTCAATTCCCCGGAACAGAACCGGCGTACCGATGTTCAGCGAACCGGCTTCAGGGGCTTCAACCACAATGCTCAGGCCATCAAGATAGCGCGAGTCAGTAATGGTGGTTTCCTGTAGCTCGAATTCGCGACGTGGATTGCCGCGCCCCGGTTCAACGTTGATGTAAGGCTGCAAAATAGTATCCAGATGCTCGACGCCCGCGGCAGAGATTTGCGGGGTGATCACCGAGAAACGGGTACCGCCCCGGGCAAAGGTTTGCACATATTCCGGGTAGAGTACCGCTTTGGCCTGAACTTCATTGCGTGCAGTAATCAACTCAAGCGTCTGGATCTGTCCAATGTCGATGCCGAGGTAACGAATCGGCATGCCTGCGGCGAGTTTTCCCGCGTCGAAGGCGTGTAAGGTGATCTGGCTGCCGACCGCGCGGGCTGCGGTTTCCGACGCATAAAGGATCCGTTTGTCGCCTTTACGTTGGCTGGCGCTGGCGCCGCTCAAATTATCGAAGCTGATAGCCCCTTTTAGCGCCCGGGAGAGCGGGGAGGCTTGCACGGTAAGGCCGCTGCCATTGAGCTGTACTTTCGCGCCGCCCTCAGCCCAGAACACGCTGTTGCTGGTTAGCAGATTGCGGTATTCAGGCTTGATATGCAGATCAATATCAAAGGCATTGGCGCGCGGACGCACGGTGATCACTTCACCCACTTCAAATTTACGGTACAGCACGACGGAACCGGCCTGTACATCCGGTAATGTTTCGGCGCTGAGGCTCACGGTGGTTGTCGGCAAGTCGCTCAGGCTGTTTTCTACGGCTTTTTCCAGATTGGCGTACAGCGGATAACTGGACTTCATCTCGCCCTTTGTGCCAGGCAAAATGCGAATGCCGCCGCTTATCCATTCACTGGCGCTGGCGCCGAGAAACTCAATGCCGTCCAGACCGACTTTGACATCGACACGGCTATTGACCACGAATTTGCTGTCGCCCTGAACCAGATCGCGATGTTGTGGATCGATAGCGACCATAAATGTGACGCCTTTGCTGGTGAGTTTACGCTCAATGACCTGGCCCACCTGCACCCCGTGCAGAATAAGCGGCTGTCCGGCATCAATGCCGTAGCTTTCCGGCGCGGTGAGGGTAAAGGTCAGGACATTTTGCTCATGAAGCAGGGCTTGTTCGCCCGGCACCACCACAAACTCGCTACGCGGCACACCTTCACCGGGCACCAGTTCGAAGGTTTTGCCGGTGAGTAATGCGCTGAGGTTGGCATCGCTGAGCGACAGTTTCGGATTGCGTAGCTCAATGCGTGTTGAATCGCGCAGCAGTGTCACAACGCCAGGATCCACCGTCATTTCACCGGTCACTTTTCCGCCGGAGGTAAGATGCAGTTGGGTTAACTGACCCACTTCCAGCCCCTGATACATCAATGGCGTTGAACCGGCCTTCAGGCCGTCGCCACTGGGCAGCTCAAGTTTTACCAGTACGCCACGTTGACTGTGCGCGAGATCCTGGTACAACCCGAAAGTATCATCCTGGGCAGCGGGCTGAGAATTGTCGGGGGAATCAAACGCGATAGCGCCGTTCACCAGCGCCGCCAGACTTTCCAGTTTCACTTTTGCGCCGCTGAGACTGATGTCGGCATTCACCCCCGAGACATTCCAGAAACGGCTGCCTTTTTTCACCAGGTTAGTGAAGCGTCGTTCAATCAGCACATCAATCGTGACCCCTTGTTTATTGGGGTTGATGGCGTAGTCATAGACGCGGCCAACCGGAATTTTACGGAAATAGACCAGCGCGCCACTGTTGAGAGAGCCGAGATCCGGCGCCTGAAGATGGATCATTAATTCGCCGTTGTTCAGGCGATATTTTGGTTGTGTATCCAGCGCCACAAAGTGATCGCTGGGCTCGCCTTTTCCGGGCATCATGCCGATATAGTTGCCGCCGACCAGCGCGTCCAGGCCGGAAACCCCCGCCAGAGACGCTTTCGGCGTGACCAGCCAGAACTGCGTATCTTCACGCAGTGCATCTTTCATGTCGGCCTTGATACTGACGCGAACTTTGATTTTGCGCAGGTCTTTACTCAGATTGATATCCTGCACCGTGCCAACTTCAACCCCTTGATAACGCACGGGGGTTCGGCCAGGAACAATGCCATCCGCCGACATAAAATCGATGGTGACGGTATTACCGCGATCTTCATAACTTCCCCAAACCAGCCATCCTGCGATCATCAGGGCAATGAGCGGCAGCAGCCAGAAGGGAGAAATACGGCGTTTTGTTTTAATCTGCGCTTCCGTCGGCGAAGCGGGCGTTTCCTGACTCATGTGCATCCCAAAGTAAGCGGCTATCCAGCCATTCGACTGAAAGAATAGTCAATATTACCGCTGAGCCGAAATACAGCGCAGCCGGTCCCATAGTAAAAGCCAGTATCTGATCGCGATTAATCAGAGACATCGTTAATGAAATAACAAAGAGATCCAGCATTGACCAACGACCAATCCAGGTAACCAGCCGCAGAAGCCGGATACGCATTTGCAGCCCCAGCACAGAGTTGAAGTGGATACTGATCAACAGTGTAAACATCACAATTATTTTGGTAAATGGCACCAGGATACTGGCGATAAAGACCACGGCGGCCACCGCAACATTGCTGCTCGCCAGTGACATAATACCTGAAAAAATAGTGTCTTCCTGACGCCCGCCATTGACATAAATAATCGAAATGGGCATCAGGTTGGCCGGTAGCAAAAAGACGATGGAGGCTAATAAGGCGGCCCAACATTTTTGTATGCTCTGCTTTCTGCGCAACCGCAGTGGGATATGACAGCGAGGGCAACGCCCACGGGGATCAGGGTAACCGGTAAAGTGACATCCAAGACAAACGCGAAGTTTTTCGTCGGGACGCCGGGCCGGTTTCTGAGGGTAAAAGCGCTCCCATAACTGCTCCACATTGAGGTGGGATAAGGTCAGAATACTGAGGATCACCAGCGCGATGAAGGCAGTGAGCCCGACACCTGGTAGCAAAAAGGCGTAATCCTGCACTTTAATTGATGCCACCGCGATGCCGACCAGGTAGATATCCAGCATGACCCACTCTTTTAACCTTTCCAGCATCAACAGCACCGGGCGCAGGTTCATACCCAGAATGTTGCCAAACCACAGGTAGGCGATGGCGGTCACCAGCACCAGCGGCGCACCGGCGACACAAAAAAGCACCATCGCGGCGGTAATCGGGTCGCCCTGTTTTGTCATCTGCCAGATACCCTGCATGACGTTGGCGTCAATGCGTACCCCGAGTAAATAGATGTGCAGCAGCGGTTCACCCCAGGCAAAAGGCATCAGCAACAGCATCGTGATGGCCATCGCCGCCAGACGCGTCAGCGACCAGTCGCGGCCGTCGCGAATTTTGGCCTGACAGCGCGGGCAGTACGCGCTCTGGTAAGAACGCATTTTAGGCAGGCTGAACAGCAGGTCGCACTGAGGGCAACGTTGATAATGTGCACGGGGCAATGCCTCGCCGATGGATCTGACCGCTATTTTTTTCGTTGGCGTGATATGTGGAGTATTAAGAGCCATGTATCGCGAATCAAAATGTGAGATGTCTGTAATCTTAACTCATGACGGGAATGATCTTGAGCATTAACGCATTTAATGCTTATTTTAATAGGCTGCAGTTTAAAGTAAGACAACCAAGTGATTATAAAATGAACAAAATAGAGTTATACACGGATCTTAATCGCGACTTTCAGGCATTAATGGCAGGTGAAACAAGCTTTCTGGCGACGCTCTCGAACACCAGCGCATTGCTGTATGAACGTCTTTCAGAAGTAAATTGGGCGGGTTTTTACCTGCTTGAAAACGACACGCTGGTGTTAGGTCCGTTCCAGGGGAAAATCGCCTGCGTGCGTATTCCGGTTGGGCGCGGTGTCTGTGGCACGGCAGTGGCGCAGAACAGCGTTCAGCGTATCGAAGATGTTCATGCCTTTGACGGGCATATCGCGTGCGATGCGGCCAGCAATTCCGAAATCGTACTGCCGCTGACGGTCGGGAATCGGATTCTGGGGGTGTTGGACATTGATAGCACGGCGTTTGGTCGCTTCACTGAAGAAGATGAACAGGGGCTGCGTCAGCTTGTCGCACAGCTTGAGACGGTGCTTGCAATGACGGATTACAAAAAATTCTTTGCGGCCGATGCAGGATAATCAACGGATAACGTAGCAATTACTGATGGCGTCATTATAATGACGCCTGTTCATGCCTGCGGCTAGTTGGCTACGTCCGTTGTAATCAGGAAATTTCATGGAAAATCAACCTAAGTTGAATAGCAGTAAAGAAGTTATCGCATTTTTGGCCGAACGTTTTCCCCACTGTTTTAGTGCGGAAGGCGAAGCGCGCCCACTGAAAATTGGCATTTTTCAGGATCTGGTAGAGCGTGTTGAGGGTGAAATGAACCTTAGCAAGACACAACTTCGCTCCGCTTTACGTCTTTACACTTCAAGCTGGCGTTACCTGTACGGTGTTAAACCGGGTGCAACGCGTGTCGATCTCGACGGCAACCCTTGTGGTGAGCTGGACGAGCAGCACGTTGAGCACGCACGTAAGCAGCTTGAAGAGGCAAAAGCTCGCGTTCAGGCGCAGCGCGCAGAACAGCAAGCGAAAAAACGCGAAGCTGCCGCTGCCGCAGGCGAAAAAGAAGACGCCCCGCGTCGCGAACGTAAGCCGCGTCCTGCACCACGCCGCAAAGAAGGCGCTGAACGTAAAGTTCGCGCTGAGAAACCGGCAGCGAAAGCACCTCGTGCACCTCGCGAAGAGCAGCACACCCCGGTTTCTGACATTTCAGTCCTCACGGTAGGGCAGTCTCTGAAGGTGAAAGCAGGTAATAATGCGATGGATGCCACCGTATTAGAAATCACCAAAGATGGCGTCCGTGTACAGCTGAATTCGGGTATGTCTTTGATTGTACGCGCAGAACACCTGGTGTTCTGAAACGGAGGCCAGGCCGGGCATGAACACTTTTTTTAGGCTTACCGCGTTAGCTGGCCTGCTTGCAATAGCAGGCCAGTCATTTGCTGTGGACGACATTACGCGTGCCGATCAAATTCCTGTACTGAAGGAAGAAACACAGCATGCGACAGTGAGTGAACGTGTGACGTCCCGTTTCACACGTTCCCACTATCGTCAGTTCGATCTGGATCAGTCGTTTTCGGCGAAAATATTCGATCGTTATCTGAATTTACTCGACTTCAGCCACAACGTGCTGTTGGCGAGCGATGTCGAACAGTTTGCTAAAAAGAAAACCGTGCTGGGCGATGAGCTACGTTCGGGCAAGCTGGATGTCTTTTACGATCTCTATAATCTGGCGCAAAAACGTCGATTTGAACGTTATCAGTATGCGTTAAGCGTACTGGAGCGTCCGATGGATTTCACCGGTACCGATACGTTTAACCTCGATCGCAGCAAAGCCCCCTGGCCGAAGAATGAGGCCGAGCTGAATGCGCTGTGGGATGGCAAAGTAAAATTTGACGAGCTGAGCCTGAAGTTAACGGGCAAGACCGACAAAGAAATTCGTGAGACGCTGACGCGTCGTTACAAATTTGCCATTCGCCGTCTGGCGCAGACCAACAGCGAAGACGTTTTCTCGCTGGCAATGACCGCTTTCGCTCGCGAAATCGATCCGCATACCAATTACCTTTCCCCGCGTAACACGGAACAATTCAATACCGAAATGAGCCTGTCTCTGGAAGGTATTGGCGCTGTGCTGCAGATGGATGATGATTACACGGTCATCAACTCCATGGTGGCTGGCGGTCCGGCGGCGAAGAGCAAAGCGATAAGCGTTGGCGATCGCATTGTGGGCGTCGGCCAGAACGGTAAAGGCATGGTGGATGTGATTGGCTGGCGTCTTGATGATGTTGTTGCGCTGATCAAAGGACCGAAGGGCAGTAAAGTTCGCCTTGAAGTCCTGCCTGCCGGTAAAGGCACGAAGACCCGAATTGTCACGCTGACGCGTGAACGTATCCGCCTTGAAGACCGTGCTGTCAAAATGTCGGTGAAAACCGTCGGCAAAGAAAAAGTGGGCGTGCTGGATATTCCTGGTTTCTATGTTGGCCTGACGGATGATGTCAAAGTTCAACTGCAGAAACTGGAAAAACAGAACGTGAGCAGCATCGTTATCGATCTGCGCACCAACGGTGGCGGCGCGCTGACAGAGGCCGTTTCGCTCTCTGGCTTGTTTATCCCTTCTGGCCCGGTTGTGCAGGTGCGTGACAACAACGGTAAGGTTCGCGAAGACAGCGACACCGACGGCGTTGTCTACTACAAAGGTCCGCTGGTGGTGTTAGTCGACCGCTTTAGCGCATCCGCATCTGAAATTTTTGCCGCCGCAATGCAGGATTATGGGCGTGCGCTGATCGTGGGTGAGCCAACCTTCGGGAAGGGTACCGTGCAGCAGTACCGTTCACTGAATCGTATTTACGACCAGATGCTGCGTCCTGAATGGCCGGCGTTGGGTTCCGTGCAATACACAATCCAGAAGTTCTATCGTGTCAATGGCGGTAGTACTCAGCGTAAAGGCGTTACACCAGATATCCTCATGCCGACAGGTAATGAAGAGACTGAAACCGGTGAGAAGTTCGAAGATAACGCGTTGCCGTGGGACAGTGTTGATGCGGCAACCTATGTGAAGTCAGAGGATTTGACGCCATTCGGTCCGGAATTGCTCAAGGAACACACTGCACGTATCGCCAGTGATCCTGAATTCCAGTACATCATGAAGGATATTGCCCGTTACAACGCCATGAAAGATAAACGCAACATCGCGTCTCTCAATTTTGCGCAACGTGAAAAAGAGAATAACGAAGATGATGCAATGCGACTGGCGCGTATCAATGACCGCTTTAAACGCGAAGGTAAACCACCGCTGAAGAACCTGGACGATCTGCCGAAGGATTACCAGGAGCCCGATCCGTATCTTGATGAGACGGTGAAAATAGCGCTGGACCTGGCCCATCTTGAGAAAGAGAAGCCTGCGGAGCAACCCGCAGTCACGCAATAACCCTGAACAGGCACAAGAAATTGTGCCTGTTTTTTTTAACAAGTGCAGGGGGCTGTCAGACAATGGCTCTCAAATGTAAAGTTGTGTCTTTCTGGTGACTTACAGCCCATTGATGCTTGAAAATAGCGATAAGACCCATACGATGTGGGTAATCGCATAGTGCGTTTTGTTAAGTTGAGGTTAAAAGAAGATTATGATGCGAATCGCGCTCTTCCTGCTGACGAACCTGGCCGTGATGGTCGTTTTCGGGCTGGTGCTGAGCCTGACGGGGATACAGTCGAGCAGTGTGCAAGGCCTGCTGATCATGGCGCTGCTGTTTGGTTTTGGTGGTTCCTTCATTTCGCTGCTGATGTCCAAATGGATGGCGCTGAAATCCGTTGGTGGAGAGGTCATCGAGCAACCACGCAATGAAAGAGAACGCTGGCTGATGAATACGGTCGCGACGCAGGCCCGCCAGGCGGGGATTGCTATGCCGCAGGTGGCTATTTACCATGCGCCAGATATCAATGCATTTGCAACTGGTGCTCGTCGTGATGCGTCGTTGGTCGCCGTGAGCTCGGGTTTGCTGCAAAACATGAGCCCGGACGAAGCTGAAGCCGTTATTGCGCATGAGATCAGCCATATCGCTAATGGCGATATGGTGACGATGACCCTGATTCAGGGGGTGGTGAACACGTTTGTTATCTTTATCTCGCGTATTCTTGCGCAGATCGCCGCTGGTTTTATGGGCGGTAACCGTGAAGAAGAAGGTGAGGGTGGCAATGGTAATCCGTTGATCTACTTCGCTGTTGCGACAGTGCTGGAGCTGGTCTTTGGTATTCTGGCGAGCATTATCACCATGTGGTTCTCTCGTCACCGCGAATTCCATGCCGATGCCGGTTCGGCGAAACTTGTCGGTCGCGAAAAAATGATTGCCGCGCTGCAGCGTCTGAAAACCAGCTATGAGCCGCAGGAAGCCAGCAGCATGATGGCATTCTGTATCAACGGCAAGTCGAAATCGCTGAGCGAATTGTTCATGACGCACCCACCGCTGGATAAGCGTATTGAAGCGCTGCGCAGTGGAGAATATCTGAAGTAACAGGCATGATATGTCGGTGAGCTGAATCGGCGCTCCGGCAAAACGTCACGTCTGACTGTAAAAAAGCGCGTCTGATGACGCGCTTTTTTTATGCTCCTGCCCGGGGTTGCGTGATGCGCAAACCACTCACAATGGCCGCCAGCGTGGCCATAATACCTGCAACCATCAGCGCGATGTGGGTTCCACCATCGCCGAACAGGTTCAGCATTAGCGCTACCAATGCGGCCCCCGAACTTTGCCCCAGTAAACGTGCCGTTCCCAGCATGCCACTCGCACCTCCGCTACGCTCGCGGGGGGCTGAGGTGATGATCGTATGGTTGTTTGGCGACTGGAATAAACCGAAACCGGCGCCGCACAGGATCATTGGCCAGATAATACTGATGTCAGAGGGAGAAGCAGGCAACAACATCAGGGAAAACAAGCCTGCCGCCATCACCGCCAACCCCAATGCGCCCAGCAGACCCGCATGTACCTTTTCGATTAAGTAACCGGCAAGCGGCGCCATCACCATCGTGGCCAGCGGCCAGGGCGTTAACAACAGGCCGGTTTCCACTTCGCTGCGGCCTAAAACGGTTTGCAGGAAAAAGGGCAGGGACACCATGGCGAGCATTTGCGCGCAAAAGGAGCAGATCGAGGTGCCAATAGAGAGGGAAAAAAGCGGGATTCGCAGCAAGTCCACCGGCAGTAAGGGAACCGGAAGCGAAAGCTGGCGGCGAATAAAGAAAAAACCGACAACAAGCATGATGCCTAACTCGGCGGCGATCAGCAGCAATGACTGTCCCTGTGCGAATCCGCTAAGGGCGGTGATCAGCAGTCCGAAAGTTAAGGCGTTCATCACTGCGCTCGGCAGGTCAAAGCGCGGTTTCGTACTGCGCGATCCGTTGGGCGGCAAAAAGCGCATGGCCAGTAGCAATGCCAGGATGCCTAGCGGCACGTTAATCAGAAATAACCACTGCCACGACGCGACTGAGAGGATGGCGGCAGCTAGTGTGGGACCTGCCGCTGATGATACGGCGACAATGAATGAGTTAATGCCCATTCCTCGTCCAAGATGACGCTGGGGATAAATAAGGCGAATTAGCGCGGTGTTGACGCTCATCAGCGCCGCCCCGCCAAATCCCTGTACGACGCGCGCCATCGTCAGCATTTGCAATGAGTCAGACAAGGCACAAAACAGGGACGCCAGCAGGAAAATAACTAACCCGCATTTATATATACGTCGATAACCAAACATATCCCCCAGGAATGAGAGAGAGAGCAGGGACACCACAATGGCAATTTGGTAGGCGTTCACCACCCAGATTGAACTGGCGGGTGAAGCCTGAAGATCGGCGGCTATCGTGGGGAGCGCAACGTTAGCAATTGCACCGTCGAGGACGGCCATCGAAATACCAATAACGATGGTGAGAATGGCACCGTACCGTTGAGGAACAGGCAATCCATCTGTCTGGCGTTTTTCCATAGGAATTCAGAGTCTTTCTGGGATTATGATCAGAGTAATTATTTTAGCATTGATATTCAGGGCTTATGTCGCAGAATTGTCACTAAGTAAGCAAAGATGGATTGCGAGCAGTGTAACGTGAAATTATAATAAAAAATTGTTCTGATTTTTATAAAACACTCGTAATGAGGTGATAAATGGCTATCGCAGATCTGGATAAACAACCTGATTCTGTTTCTTCTGTGCTGAAGGTGTTTGGCATTTTACAGGCGCTGGGGGAAGAGCGCGAAATTGGTATTACCGAGTTGTCGCAACGCGTCATGATGTCGAAAAGCACTGTTTATCGCTTTTTGCAGACCATGAAAACGCTGGGATATGTGGCTCAGGAAGGCGAGTCGGAAAAGTATTCTCTGACCCTGAAGCTGTTTGAATTGGGCGCACGTGCTTTACAGAATGTTGATCTGATCCGTAGCGCCGATATTCAAATGCGTGAGCTTTCGCGTCTGACCAAAGAAACGGTACACCTCGGTGCGCTGGATGAAGACAGTATCGTCTACATTCACAAAATAGATTCAATGTACAACCTGCGTATGTACTCGCGGGTTGGACGTCGTAACCCGCTGTACAGTACCGCGATTGGTAAAGTGCTTTTGGCCTGGCGCGATCGTGACGAAGTCAAACAGATCATGGAAGGGGTTGAGTATAAGCGCAGCACTGACCGTACTATAACTTCTACTGATGAATTACTGACATTGCTGGATAAAGTCCGTGAGCAGGGTTATGGCGAAGATAACGAAGAGCAGGAAGAAGGTTTACGCTGTATTGGCGTACCGGTATTCGACCGCTTCGGGGTCGTCATTGCGGGTCTGAGCATCTCCTTCCCGACGCTGCGCTTCTCAGAAGAGCGTTTGCACGAGTATGTCGAAATGCTGCACACGGCGGCACGCAAGATTTCCGAGCAAATGGGCTATAACGACTACCCGTTCTAAGCAGCGTTCGCATCCTGATATTAAAAAGCCAGACGGTCACATACTGCTGGCTGGCTTTTTAAATATGACTTAATCATTCATCACTTGGATCATTTCAATATTAGATAAGTAAATATTAGCGGGACTTAATATGATGAACGGAAGAATAAATAAGGCATAACAGGGTTATGCCCTGGGGAAATATTCGACTAAACAGATTTAGTTATTATCGACAACAACCGTGCTTTTTCGCAATACAGGACAATCGGTCAGGCCAATAATACCGCTATTAGTGTGAATATACTGTGCCGTGCTGGTGCCTCGGGCGGTCAGATACTGGCATTGCAAGCCCAGACCTGCCGCATTCTCCTGACTTCCAATCAAAACTCCATAACCGCTGAGTAGTAAACCTATCCATACCAGAGCAAGCAAGACAATCGCGCGAATGATCAAACGCATTACAACCTCTTTTCTTCTTTCGTTATAATAAGAGTAGCCTGTACATCTGCTGATACAAGTGAATCATTCCTAAAAATACATAATGTCGCCGCAGTTAGCCTCGGTTTAGGTAACGCATGGTAATTTAGAGTCATAAGATGTGGATTCGGAGAACTGAGTGAAAAAGTTTCGGTGGGTATTCCTGATAATTGGCGTGCTGGTTTGCCTGTTGCTTTGGGCGCAGGTGTTCAACATCATGTGCGATCAGGATGTACAATTTTTCAGCGGTATTTGCGCCATCAATAAATTTATTCCCTGGTAACCGCATTTTTACGACAGGTGATTACCTTCTCGTGTAGCAGTGCTAAAATGCCCCGTCTACATTGAGGTGGTAAAATGAACGAAGTTCTGAACTCAGGCGCGCTGACTTTCGCGTCTTTAATGGTATCGGTGGTGGTTCTGGTTGTTGGTCTTGTCTTGTGGTTCTTCGTCAACCGCGCAAGTTCGCGTACCAATGAGCAGATCGAATTGCTCGAATCCTTGTTAGACCAGCAAAAACGTCAAAACGCGTTGCTGCGTCGTCTGTGTGAAGCAAATGAACCTGAGAAAGCGGCTGAAGCGACCCCCGCAGCAAATGTACGGGAAGAGGACGATGATATCATTCGTCTGGTAGCGGAAAGGTAGCCGGGTTGACAGGATGCGAGTTTGCCAGCACCGTCTGCGGACACGTCATCCTGTCATCCTTCGCGGTGATGCACTATTCTGGTGCAAGTGTGCATTTTGATTATCGTCTGCAGTGGGTCCTGGCAACGTAATATTTCATTGAACAATTAATATCTTATCCCTCCCAGCATTAATTAATGTTATTCCCTACAACTAAAATATGATTATTCTTTTTTTGTGATGGTGATCGTTTTTATTAATAACGAAACGTTTCTCTCACTTTTTTTGTGCATTGTCATCGTATCTTCATTATTTTGGTGCACAACGTCGTGGGAGAATTTTGGTACATTAATCCATTAAAAAATCAGCCATTCGTATCTGTTTTTTTGCAATTGGTGTGATTTTGTTATGTGACAAATTATGCATTACAAAGCATAAAAAGTGATATCTGTCACTTGTGGCGATAAGTTGAGCGACTTGCCTGGAACAACCGAAGTTATTGAGCTATGGTAGAAAAGCGTCTGTTCTGAACGCGGTCTGTCAGAGCGGACGTAGAGAGGCGAAAATATATCTTCAGCGGATTTAGCGCATAACTGTGCAGTCGCGCTTTGGCGACTTTCGGGATTTGTGCGACTGATCGAGACACGTTTAAAAATGGCTTGCCATATTTAACGTTGTATGTGATAACACGGCTTGGGTTAAACGAGGTACAGTTCTGTTTATGTGTGGCATTTTCAGTAAAGAAGTCCTGAGTAAAAACGTTGTCGTTGAATACCGCTTCTCTGCCGAACCTTATATTAGTGCCTCAAGCAGTAATGTCTCAGTTTTATCTATGTTATGCCTGCGGGCGAAGAAAACAATCTAAGGAATTTTGCAAATGGCAAAGATTAAAGGTCAAGTTAAGTGGTTCAACGAGTCTAAAGGTTTTGGTTTCATTACTCCGGCTGATGGCAGCAAAGACGTGTTTGTACACTTCTCTGCTATCCAGGGTAATGGCTTCAAAACTCTGGCTGAAGGCCAGAACGTTGAGTTCGAAATTCAGGACGGCCAGAAAGGTCCGGCTGCTGTTAACGTAACAGCTATCTGATCGATACCACTGATTTGAAGCGTTCAGGCGCATCAACCTCAGATATAAAGCCTCGCAAATGCGGGGCTTTTTAATTCAACTTGCGTCAAAACATTTCTGAATATCCTTCTGTTCGCGCTTTGTTGCAAAACCGCGAAGTTCGTAGCATTGTTTTTCCCGATTTCCCTCACTATTTTTCGTTAAATCAATCACCTGAAAAGTGAGTTTGCTGGAGATCAGGTGAAAAAGAAAAGCGACGGCGCTGTGGCTAATTTTACCCCCGTGCGTTATGCACTGCTTTGTGCGGCAATACTGGTAAGTTTGGGGTTATTACTCGGGCGCGTTGCGTGGTTACAAATTGTCACGCCGACAAACCTGGTCAGGCAAGAAGATATGCGCTCGTTACGTGAAGTCACGACGGTATCTCCGCGCGGGATGATTACCGACAGGGAAGGGCGTCCGCTGGCCGTCAGTGTGCCGGTGAATGCGGTCTGGGCCGATCCGAAAACCATCATCAGCAAGGGCGGCGTGGGATATAACGAACGTTGGCAAGCACTGGCAAGTACGCTGCATCTGTCGTTAAGTACGCTGGCAAAGCGGGTTAACAGTAATCCGGCGGGGCGATTTATCTATCTGGCGCGCCAGGTGTCTCCACAACAAGCACAATGGATCGACAAACTTAACCTTGCGGGGATCAATCTGCGTGAAGAATCTCGCCGATTTTATCCTGCCGGACATGTTGCGGCTAACCTGATTGGTTTTACCAATATTGATGGGCAGGGCATTGAAGGGGTTGAGAAAAGTTTTAATTCGCAATTGACGGGAAAACCGGGCTCGCGCCTTGTGCGTAAAGACAAATTCGGGCACGTGATTGAGAACATCACGGAAGTCGCGCCTGTTCCGGCACATGAGTTGCAACTCAGTATCGATGAGCGTTTGCAGACCGTGACGGAAGATGCCTTAGACAATGCCGTCACCTGGAACAAAGCGGAGTCGGGCGCAGCAGTGCTGGTCAGTGTTGCCACCGGCGAAATTCTTGCGATGGCAAGCTTCCCGGATTTTAACCCGAACAATCGTGAAGGGGCCGTGCTGGACGATTTTCGAAATCGTGCCATTAGCGACACCTTCGAACCGGGCTCAACCGTCAAACCGCTGGTGGTCATGACTGCGCTAAAGCAGGGCATTGTGCAGCCAGACAGCGTGATCGACACGCATCCGTTTAATCTTGATGGCCATCGTATCCGCGACGTGGGCTTCTACCCTGAACTCTCTTTAACCGGCATTTTGCAAAAATCGAGTGACACGGGGGTTTCACATCTCTCACTCGCGATGCCGGTTCAGCAATTACTTGATACTTATAAAAGTTTCGGCTTTGGTGCGCCGACAGGGCTGGGATTAACCGGGGAGAGCAGCGGTTTGCTACCCCAACGACGTTACTGGAGCGATCTCGATCGGGCAACATTCGCTTTCGGTTATGGTCTGATGGTTACGCCCCTGCAGTTGGCGCATGTGTACGCGACGATCGGCAGCTTTGGTATTTATCGGCCTCTCTCCATCACCCGTATCGATCCTCCGGTGATTGGCACCCGGGTGATGTCTGAAGGTCTGGTCCACGAAGTTGAACATATGATGGAGAGCGTTGCGTTGCCCGGAGGCGGGGGAACCAAAGCTGCGGTGAGAGATTACCGTGTCGCGGTGAAAACCGGCACGGCGAAAAAAATAGGTGACGATGGAAAGTACGTCGACAAATATGTGGCCTACACGGCGGGTGTCGCCCCGGCGAGTGATCCGAAATTTGCGCTGGTGGTTGTGATCAACGATCCGCAGAATGGTTCTTATTATGGTGGGGCGGTTTCGGCTCCGGTATTTAGCCAGATTATGGGAGACGTATTGCGCCTCGAAAACGTCAAGCCTGATGGCATGCCCGCCGATTCTGACCATTTGCTTGTCATGCACGGCAGCCGCGTTTCGACCCCTGCACTGTAAGAGAGTCAAGCCACCAGGCCTGCGGGCCAGCCTTCAGGGGGCTCCTGCGCGTTGTCCTGCAACGTGAATTAGTGAGAGTATATTTTCCCGGGGGGCAATTCGCGTTACACTTGCGCCCCGAAGCCATCAGCCGGAGTTGTCATGTTGTTTTCTTGTCCTCTTTGCCACCACCCTCTTGCGCAAGTAAAAAACAGTTTTATCTGTCCGCAACGACATCAATTTGATGTGGCGAAAGAAGGCTATGTCAACTTACTGCCGGTGCAGCATAAACGCTCGCGCGATCCGGGGGATAGTGCGGAAATGATGCAGGCGCGTCGGGCATTTCTTGATGCCGGGCATTATCAGCCGCTGCGTGACGCTATCGTCAATATCCTCAATGAACGTTTAAGTTCCCATGCGACATCGGTTCTCGATATTGGCTGCGGCGAAGGGTATTACACACATGCTTTTGCCGATGCGCAGCCAGGAATCACCGTGTTTGGCCTGGATGTGGCAAAAGTGGCGATTAAGTCTGCGGCGAAGCGTTATCCGCAGGTGACGTTCTGCGTTGCCTCGAGTCATCGCCTGCCATTTGCTGATGCGTCAATGGATGCCATTATCAGGATCTATGCGCCGTGCAAAGCCGAAGAGTTAGCCAGAGTCGTCAAACCGGGGGGATGGGTGATCACCGCAACGCCGGGGCCACGCCATTTAATGGAGCTCAAGGGGCTGATTTATGATGAGATCCGCCTGCATGCCCCGCACACGGAGCAGATCGACGGTTTTACGTTACAGCAGAGCGTGGCGTTGAACTATCCGATGAGCCTAAGCGGCAGTGAGGCTGTTGCATTGTTACAGATGACGCCTTTTGCATGGCGGGCGAAACCCGACGTGTGGGAAGCGCTGTCAGCCAGGGACGTGTTTGACTGCCAGACCGATTTCAGTCTTCACCTCTGGCAGCGCGACAGTTAGCCGTAAAAATGGGCCCAGAGGATCTGGGCGCCGATGCCAATCAGCACGATCCCGCCTAAAATTTCAGCGCGTTTGCCCAGCATCGGGCCAATGAATCGGCCAATCATCATTCCCAGCGTCGACATGCAAAGCGTCGCGCAACCAATGGCCAGCGCAGTCGCGATGATATTCACCTGCAGGAAGGCTAAACCGACCCCAACGGCCATGGCATCAAGACTGGTGGCAATAGCTGTTGTCACTAACAGCCAAAAACTGTGACGGCGCAGGGGCTCTGCGTCTTCTTCATCGTTATCCCGAAAGCCTTCAATGATCATACGCCCGCCTAAGAAAATCAGCAGCAGGAAGGCGATCCAGTGGTTCCATTCGAGAACGAATTTGCTTGCCAGCATTCCCATGCCCCAACCAATCAGCGGGGTCAGCGTTTCGACAGCGCCAAAAATAAGGCCGGTGCGCAGAGCTTCGGAGAATTTGGGTTTATGCAGTGTGGCACCTTTACCAATCGACGCAGCGAAGGCGTCCATCGACATGCCAAAAGCGAGAAGAATTGTAGCGGTAAAATGCATGACAGCGTCCTGACCGGGGTTTCCATAAAACACATCACTGCCCCCAGCAAACATGCCCCCTGACGCTTATCTGTGATCACAGTATCAGCCGTCTGGTTGGCATAGCAGTTGATGTGCATATGGTCTCGCCTGACTGAGAGTTTCAGTCCGTACGCGCCACGTTTTTCAACGAGTATGTTGACGCGTACATTTCCGGAGTCTGGAAATCGGCTACTCCCCAAATGACGGCGCAACCTTAACATATTTTGAGAATATAAAACAACAATGAGGAAATAATATTTGACCTCTAACTGAAAACGATTTTCATTTAGATTTAAATATCAATGAAAGGTTAAAAGGAATAATAATTTTAGCTATTAAAATATAGCCTGAGCTATGTTTGTCGTTGGCTGATATACCGGGATATAGTTCAGGCTATATTATTAACTCATTGAGAAGAAACGAAAAGTTTATATATTCCTTCCAGATCGTCTATATTTCGTACGCGGACCAGCAATCGGCGTTGTTCTAATTGCATCACCAGCACGCCATCCTCGGATAAATTCATTTCTTTAATCCGGTTATATTCTATCCACATATTGGCGAAGAAGAAGCCTTTTTGCTTGAAGATGATTTTGGGCGCCCGGATCCAGAACAGATACAATCCCATTAATACCAGACCACATAATAACCATGTGGTGGTTTGCGGCCCGTGGCTGGTGACGTTGTTATAGATAAGAATGAGCACCAGGCCAATAAAGATAACACTGTCCACACGGCTGCGACGCAACAGGGGAACAGAAAGCAGGGTGGAGCCGTGACGGCGGGGCATGATGAACTGATCGTAAATGGCAAATGCCAGCAACACGGCAATAAAGAGAACCAGCACCAGGTCCGTGATTGTCATGAATCCTCCAAATAAAAACCGGGGGCAGGCCCCCGGTAAAGTACAACGTTATTACAGACCCAACAGACCTACAGAGTAACCCGCAATACCGATGACAAAGAAGCCAACGATGATCCACAGTGGGTTGACTTTCTTACGCAGCAACCACATACAGGCAAAGGTCAGCAACAACGGAACCAGACCCGGCATCAGCTGATCAAGGATAGTTTGTACCGTCGTGACACGCGTCTGACCATCCTGACCGGTGATGGTGGAAACCACCAGCGGGATGTTAACGTGCGTCCACTTGTTAACCAACGCCCCCATGACAAACAGGCCGAGAATTGACGCCCCCTCAGTCAGTTTTTGCAGGAAGCCGCCGCCCATATCTTTAACGATATCGACACCTTTACGGTAACCGTAGGCCACGCCGTAATAACGGGTTGCCAGACGAACCAGGTTGAACAGAATGAAGAACAACAGTGGACCCAGCAGGCTGCCGCTCATCGCGATACCGGCGCCCAGTGCGGCAAACACCGGACGAACAGTACCCCAGAATATCGGGTCACCGACGCCCGCCAACGGTCCCATCAGACCGACTTTGATACCGTTGATGGCACCATCGTCGATCTCCGCGCCGTTAGCTCGTTGTTCTTCCATTGCCAGCGTAACGCCCAGTACCGGGGCAGCCACGTAAGGATGGGTGTTAAAGAACTCCAGGTGACGTTTAATCGCTTGTTTGCGTGCGTCGTTGTTCTCAGGATACAAACGACGGATTGCCGGTATCATAGAGAAGCAGAAACCCAGCGCCTGCATACGTTCGAAGTTCCATGAACCCTGAAACAGGTTAGAACGAATGAACACGCCACGAATGTCACTCTGAGTGAGTTTTTTCTCGGTAGTTGTTTTAGTCATATCAACCATTTCGCTCACCTGCTAGTCCAGTTCATTATCGAGGGAGTTATCACCAGCAGCCTGAGCCGGCGCACCCGCTACGCGGTTATATTTCGGGCTCAACTGAATGTAGAGGATGGCCATGACTGCGCCAATCACACCCAGAGCGACCAGGTTGAAGTTAGTAAATGCCGCTGTCACAAAGCCGAGGTAGAAGAACGGCATCAGGTAGCCCGCACGCATCATGTTGATGACCATTGCATAACCGACGACGACGATCATACCGCCCGCAATATTCAGACCACCGGTCACGACTTCTGGAATCGCATTGAGCATGCTCTGCACTTCGCTGGTACCGACAGAGATAGCCACGATAACGGCCGGAATTGCGACACGCATTGCCTGCAGGAACAGGGAGGAGACGTGGATCCAGGAAAGCGCCGTGAGGTTGCCGTTTTCGGCCGCCTTATCTGCTGCGTGCTGGAATGCCACGGTGATGGTACGTACGATAATGGTCAGAACCTGACCTGCCGCCGCCAGCGGGATAGCCAGCGCGATACCTGCCCCGATGCTTTGGTGACCGGCGATAACCAGAACGGTTGAGATAATGGACGCCAGTGCGGCATCCGGTGCCACGGCGGCACCGATGTTCATCCAGCCCAGAGCGATCATTTCCAGGGTACCACCGATGATAATACCGGTTTTCATATCCCCGAGAACGGCGCCGATCAGCGTACAGGCTATCAGCGGACGGTGGAACTGAAATTCATCAAGTACCGACTCCATACCCGCGATACATGCGACGATGAACACCAGCACAATCTGAAGAGTGGTAATCTCCATTGTACTTCTCCTATTGCTATACAGACTTAAGTGTGAAAGCTAATTAAATGCGGACGGGTTATTTCGCCACTTTGGCGATCAGGTCCATCATTTTCAGTTTCTGATCGGTGGAAACTTTACGAACTTCAAGTTCGATGCCGCGTTCGTTGAGCTTTTTGAAGGCGACGATATCGTTCTCATCGACGGAAACCGCATTGTTAACCTGCGTTTTGCCCTGGCGGAAGGCCATACCGCCAATGTTCACGGAGGTGATTTTGACGCCACCTTCGACGATACGCTCCACATCAGTAGGATTGGTGAACAACAGCATGACGCGATTGCCGGCGTATTTCGGGTTGTTGTAGACGCGAATCATCTTCTCGACATCTACGACGTGTGCCGTTACGCCCGGAGGTGCGACTTGTGTTAATAGCGTTTTACGGACGTTATCCGCAGCCACTTCATCGCTTACCACGATAATGCGGGTAACGTTCGTTTCTTTGGTCCAGCGTGTTGCCACCTGGCCGTGGATAAGACGGTCATCAATACGGGCCAGACCAATGACCATATAATCATTAGGACCCATTGGTTTCGCCGGTGCGGCCGCTTTTGGCGCGGCAACCGGTGCGGGCACCGCTTTTTCAACCGGTTTTGCTTTCAGCGCTTTCACGCCTTCACGTCCGGTTTCTACCGCCAGAGCAACTAATTCGTCAAAGCTCGGGTTGTCATCACGGGCCATAAACGTTTCCACCAGCATGGGAATGTTAACGCCTGCGACAACCTCATAATGCTCTTTGTCAACGACAATGCGGCTGGCAGCGTTAAACGGACTGCCTCCCCATGTATCGACGAGAAATAGCACGCCTTTACTGGTATCGAGTTTTGCCAACTGAGCGTTGTACTTTTCGATCAGCGTTTCGGCATTTTCGCCTGGAACGAAATCGATCCAGCCGACATTTTCCTGCTCGCCTAACAGCATTTCGGCTGTTTTAAGTAACTGCTCTGCAGCCCAACCATGTGTGCCTATCACAATAGCAATGGTCACTTGCTACCTCCTTTATTATCGTTAACACATCGACGCAAAAATGTATTTTGAATCGCCGTCCGCAATCGAATCGATTCAGAAAAGGGTTACAATAGAAAACCTGTGATTTTCGTGAATTATTTTAGATATCGAAAAAAATATTTTATGTGATGAAGATCCGTAATTTAGGTTTCGGTTACGAGAAATTTCGTGGTGTAAAATATCTCTGTCACATCTCTTTGCAAAGGACCGTAAATCTTTGCCAAAAAGATAGTGCCTCTGTTATGTTTATGATCTGTTTTAATTTCTAAGGAGTATAGGGCAGTAGCCCGATGTATGGATCGTCACCGACGTCATTTCACCTTTAGGCCGCTTTGCGCCTGCCATTCTGGCAACGTTTGCCACAACCTGAATTTGCACATTGCTTTATCGGCTGAGATGTTCAGTGCGCCGTCTGGCTATTCCTTAAGCAGGAGCTTGTCATGGAATTCTTAATGGACCCCTCAATTTGGGTGGGGCTGCTCACGCTTGTTGTTCTCGAAATTGTTCTGGGTATTGATAACCTGGTCTTTATCGCGATTCTGGCTGACAAACTGCCGCCAAAGCAGCGCGATAAAGCACGTCTCATCGGTTTGTCACTGGCGCTGTTCATGCGTCTTGCGTTGCTGTCCATCATTTCGTGGATGGTGACCTTAACCAAACCGCTCTTTACCGTCTGGGATTTAACCTTCTCGGGGCGTGACCTGATCATGCTGCTCGGGGGGATATTCTTGCTGTTTAAAGCCACCACGGAACTCCATGAAAGGCTGGAAAATCGCGAGCATGATTCCGGGCACGGTAAAGGCTATGCGAGTTTTTGGGTGGTGGTTACGCAAATTGTCATTCTGGATGCGGTCTTCTCGCTGGATGCGGTTATTACCGCTGTAGGTATGGTTAACCACCTGCCAGTGATGATGGCGGCAGTGGTCATTGCAATGGCGGTGATGCTGCTGGCCTCTAAACCGCTGACACGTTTCGTGAACCAACATCCGACAGTGGTCGTGCTCTGTCTGAGCTTCCTGCTGATGATTGGTTTGAGTCTGGTGGCTGAAGGTTTCGGCTTCCACATTCCGAAAGGTTATCTGTACGCGGCGATTGGCTTCTCCATTATTATTGAGCTGTTTAACCAAATTGCCCGGCGTAATTTTATCCGCCATCAGTCGACGTTACCGCTGCGTGCGCGTACCGCTGACGCGATTCTGCGCTTAATGGGCGGAAAACGTCAGGCGAATGTGCAGAGTGAATCGGATATCCCGGCGGTGGTTCCCGTCCTGGAAGGTGCCTTTGCCGATGAAGAGCGTTACATGATTAACGGTGTGCTGACGCTGGCGTCGCGCTCGTTACGCGGCATTATGACGCCACGCGGTGAGATTAGCTGGGTTGATGCGAGTCTGAGCGTGGATGAAATCCGCGAGCAATTGCTCTCCTCTCCGCACAGTTTGTTCCCGGTTTGCCGTGGCGAGCTTGATGAAATTATCGGTATCGTCCGTGCGAAAGAACTGCTGGTTGCTCTGGAAGAGGGCGTCGATGTCGCGGCCATCGCCTCCGCATCGCCGGCGATTGTGGTTCCGGAAACGCTGGACCCGATCAATCTGTTAGGCGTATTGCGTCGTGCTCGCGGTAGCTTTGTCATCGTCACCAACGAATTTGGCGTGGTGCAGGGGCTGGTCACGCCGCTGGATGTTCTGGAAGCGATTGCCGGTGAGTTCCCGGATGCCGATGAAACACCGGAAATCATTACCGACGCTGACGGTTGGCTGGTGAAAGGTGGGACCGATCTCCACGCCCTGCAACAGGCGCTTGCGGTCGATAATCTGGTGGACGACGACGATGAAATCGCCACGGTCGCGGGACTGGTCATCGCAGTAAATGGCCATATTCCGCGTGTGGGAGACGTTATTGAAGTCGCACCATTGAGCATTACGATTGTCGAAGCCAATGACTATCGGGTTGATCTGGTACGTATTGTTAAAGAGCAACCCGCGCATGACGAAGATGAATAAGCGGGTTTAACGAAACGGTATGGCGGGCATCATGTGCCCGTTATGCTGGGCGGGCGGCGGTGAGCTGCCCGCCAGCCACTGTGGAAAATCACGTAATGGCATCGGTTTCGCATACAGAAATCCTTGCAGTATGTGTACGCCGTGTTGGCGAAGATGCTGTGCCTGCGCTTGTGTTTCCACGCCTTCCGCCACCAGTTCGATATTCAACCGCTGTCCGAGGGCAATGATGATATCGGTCACTGTCGAATTCACCGCGTCGGTGCCGATAGCGGCGGTAAACGACTTATCGATCTTCAGCACATCTGGCCGCAGTTTTTCCAGCCACGACAGTGAACTGTTTCCCGTCCCAAAATCATCAATCGCGAGTTTGACACCTTTACGGTGAAGTTCGCGTACCATGCGATAATCCACGTCAAGCAACGCATCCCGTTCCGTGAGTTCAAGAACGAGCTTCTGGATGGGATGCGCTTTAAACCAGTATCGGTTGAGATCTTTTAACAGTGCGCCATGACGAAAGTGGCTGGCCGCCACATTGATACCGATATGGAACTGACTGCTCATCGGAAAAAAATGCCGCTGACGAACCGTTTCCTCAATCACATAGCGGGTCAGTGGGGCAATGAGATGGTGCTCTTCGGCGATCGGAATAAACACATCCGGAGAGATCCAACCCTGGCGGGGATTATTCCAGCGCAGCAGAATTTCTACGCCAATACATTGCTGTGTACGGGCGTTCACTAATGGCTGACAAAAAAGCTCAAACTCGCGCGCGGCAAGGGCCAGATTGATCTCCCAGGAGAAACTCATTCTGTTGGCGGTCGCCAGCCACGTGAGATACCCCACCAACAGACTGAGCATCATGGCGAGCGGGAGCTGAGAGGGCAGATGCTTTAGCGCCAGTTCTCCCGCCCCAGGACCGGTCGCGCTAATGGTGAACGGAAAATATTGTGAGGAAAGCTGGTAACGTTGTTCACCATTGAGAGGAGGTAACGTGTCGACGACCCCTCTGCCATAAAGGAGATGGTGATTGCCGACGGACAAACTCGCGCTGGTGATTTGCGGCTGTTCAGGTTCAAGAAGCATATCCACCAGCAAATCGATGTTCACGATCACCAGCACCCCGTTTTTGCCATTGGATGATGACGGATACCACTGGATAAGAATAGGGCTGCCCTTGATCAGCGAGCGATCGATGGAGAGAAGCAACAAAGGCTCTGGCGCCGGAAGGTTTGCATGCAGTTGGCTGACCGGCACATTGCGATAGCCAAAGATGCTGGAGCAGTACAACACGCCCCCTTCGACCAGGCCAATGGAACGAACCGTTTGCAGTTTGGCGGCCTGTTTACGCAGCGCTAAATGGGTGACGGAGCAGGGCAGGCCAATCAACGGCAGCATCACATCCCGCCCTGACTGGAGGGGACGCAGGACATCATCCAGTGCGTTAACGGCATGATTGGCGAACGACACGGTTCGATGATGATTAAAATTTCGTTCCGACATAAAGCGGACACATAACGTCAGGATGAGTGTGGTCAGCGCACAAATCGTGCAAACAATGAAACGGTTACGACGGTAGTTTTTGATGATCCGTTGAGCTGTTTGCATGCGAGCTGCCCGATAAGCCGTTGGCAACAAAAGCCAACCGCGACAGAGCAAGTGTAGTGGGGAAAATTACCGTAGACGAGGGAGACGCGTAAAATTCGCCCATCCGTTGCAGATGGGCGAGGTTCAAGTATTAGTCACACTGCACTTTAATGGCCAGCCCGCCACGCGACGTTTCACGGTACTTGGCGTTCATATCCTTGCCCGTTTCGTACATAGTCTCAATGACTTTATCCAGCGAGACACGCGGTGCGCTGGTACGACGCATTGCCATACGCGCGGCGTTGATCGCTTTCACAGAGGCAATCGCGTTACGTTCAATACACGGCACTTGCACCTGACCCGCAACCGGATCGCAGGTTAAGCCCAGGTTGTGTTCCATACCGATTTCGGCTGCAACACAGACTTGCTCCGGGCTGGCGCCCAGCAGTTCCGCCAGACCCGCAGCGGCCATTGAACAGGCCACGCCAACTTCCCCCTGGCAACCGACTTCAGCACCAGAAATAGAGGCGTTCATTTTGTACAGTGCGCCGATAGCGCCAGCGGCCAGGAAGTAACGGATATAGATATCCGGGCTGACTGACTCAATAAAATGATCATAATAGGCCAGCACCGCAGGGACGATACCGCAGGCGCCGTTGGTTGGTGCCGTCACCACCCGGCCACCCGCCGCGTTCTCTTCGTTAACAGCAAGGGCGAACATGTTCACCCAGTCGATAACGTTCATCGGATCGCTGGAGAGCTTGTCGCTGGAAACCAGCATCCGGCGCAGCGCAGACGCACGGCGCGGAACGCGCAGCGGGCCAGGCAGAATGCCTTCGGTGTTCATGCCGCGATCGATACAGGCTTGCATGGTCTGCCAGACATTGGCGAAATACTCTTCAATCTCTTTCTTGCTGTGCAGTGCCAGTTCGTTTTGCATCACCATGCCAGAAAGCGACAGGCCGGTGCTGTTGCAATATTCCAGCATTTCGGTGGCTGATTTGAACGGATAAGGCACACTCACATCACCCGTTGCGTCCTGACCAAAATGTTCTTCATCAACGATAAAACCGCCGCCGATGGAATAATAGGTTTTGCTGTAGATGACGGTTTCGCCGTTCCACGCATGGATCTGCATTCCGTTCTCGTGCAATGACAGATTGTCATTATGAAAACGCATCCCGTTATTGTGCGGGAAATCCACTTCATGCCGACCCTGAGCCAGCAACAGGCGTCCGCGCGTTTCAACGTCGCGGATAAAACCCGGGATGCTATCAATATCAACGGTGGCAGGTTCGTTCCCCGCCAGACCCATAATAATGGCGATATCGGTGTGGTGACCTTTACCCGTTAATGACAGTGAGCCGTATACATCCACGGCGACACGGGTAACGCTATCCAATAATCCTTTTTCGACCAGGTCATCGACGAACTGTTTACCCGCCTTCATAGGCCCTACAGTATGGGAGGATGAGGGACCAATCCCCACCTTAAACATGTCGAATAGACTAATCACGATAATACTCCTGACAGGGTAACTGGGGTTCCAGTAACGATGTAATAACTTTGCATAGTGTAAGAGGGAATAGGGCTATCAGCTTAACTATTCACATGAATTAAACTAATAGGTAACCTTGCTTTTACTAATATTGGGCGTGGAGTTTCAAGTCGTGTTCGGTACGTGTAAAGTTAAGTATAGTCAGGGTCTCATGCCAATCTGCAGCGCCAGCTCACGAATAATTCCGGCCGTCATGCCCCAGACGAAATAATGCTCATACCAGGAAAGCCAGACGCGATGAGAGTCCCCGCGACGATACACATCCAGTGGATGATATCGCCTCAGTTGCAACGCTTGCGCCAGCGGCATTTCAAACACGGCAGACACTTCATCTTCACTGGCGTGATAATGAAGGTCGGGTGGGATGATGCCAACGACGGGCGTCACCCGAAACCCGGTAACGCTATCTACCGGAGGGAGTACCCCAATCACCTCAACGGCCTCTGGCGGGATCGCGACCTCTTCGTGGGCTTCGCGCAGTGCAGCGGCGATAATCGACGCATCGCTACTGTCTACCGCGCCGCCGGGAAAGGCCACCTGACCGGCGTGTTTACGCAGATGGACGGAACGCTGGGTGAGCAGCAGTCCAGGCTGAGGGCGACGAACGACGGGGATCAGTACGGCGGCCTGACGGTTGTTTAGCGTTTCACGATTCATCTCAGGGCGTAAAAGTTGAAACCGTGATAAAAAATCATCGAGCGTCAGGCTGCTGTTATCCACGTATTAGTTCTCCAGTTGATGCAAAATACGATTCACTTTATCAAACGTTTCCTGATATTCCGCCGCTTCCTGGCTGTCCGCCACAATCCCGCCGCCTGCGGAACACGACAGTTTTCCCTCCGTAGCGCTCAGGGTGCGAATGGTGATACTGGTATCCATATTGCCGCAAACGCTGAGATACCCAATGCTGCCGCACCAGGCATTGCGTCGCTGTGGCTCCAGTTCATCAATAATTTCCATTGCACGGACTTTCGGCGCGCCGGTGATCGAACCGCCAGGGAAGGCGGCACGCAGCAAATCGGTGGCATGCAGGTGGTCGGGCAACTGCGCGGTGATGGTACTGACCAGATGGTGTACCGCCGGAAACGGCTCAACGACAAACAGTTCGGGCACTTTGACTGACCCCGGAACGGCGACGCGGCCAATATCATTGCGCATCAGATCGACAATCATCAGGTTTTCCGCCCTGTCTTTCGGTGAGCTGGCGAGTTTTTGCGCCTGCTGACGGTCATCGTGTGGATCCTCCAGACGCGGAAGTGTCCCTTTGATGGGCCGGGTCTGAATGTGGCCGTCCGCGAGTTGAATAAATCGTTCTGGCGAAAGGCTCAAAATAGCGCCATCTTCCAGACGTAAAAAGGCGCTGAAAGGAGCCCGGTTGGCCTGATTGAGACGCACAAAGGCTTGCCATTCGTCACCCTGATAGTCAGCCTGAAAACGCTGGGCAAGATTCACCTGATAGCAGTCGCCGCTGTGTAGATAAGCCTGTACCTGGCGAAATTTTTCACCATACTGCTCGCGCGTCATGTTCGACTGCCAGGCAGAAGTTAATCTGAACGGCTCATGCACCGGCGCCTGTTGGCTTTCCAGCCAGTCGAGTCGTGCGGCTGCGTCCGAATGGCTGAGCAGCGACACGGTTTGCTTTTGGTTATCGACAATCAGCGCCCAGTCGTAAATTCCCACCGCCATATCCGGCAACGTGATATCGTGTTGGGCGATATTGGGCAGAGATTCAAAACGGCGCCCCAGATCGTAACCAAAAAGCCCCACAGCCCCCCCCTGAAACGGTAAATCGTCGCTGTGCGATGGGGTCATCTCCAGAGACGCCAGCGCTGTCTGCGCGACGTTCAGCGGATCATCCGTCGTTGTGGTGCAGTTATGCGCATCACAGACCCGCGTTTTTTCTCCACGTGTGACCAGTGTTGTGATGGGATCGGCCACCAGAATGTCAAAGCGGTTATGCGGATGATCCGCGTGACCAGAATGCAGAAGCATGGCCCAGGGGGTATGACTCAGCGGCGTAAAATAGTGTTCAGCGGCGTCCTGACGCCAGGGTAACTGGATTACAGCGGGAGATAACGTCTTCATCTGTCCTGACTCGTGACTACTCTACTGGCTATGTGCCGGGTAGCATGAAATAATTAGCGTTAACAATTTAGCAGGAGTTCATCATGTTTGCAGGTTTACCTTCACTCACGCACGATCAGCAGCAAAAAGCGGTAGAACGCATTCAGGAACTGATGTCACAAGGAATGAGTAGCGGGGAGGCGATTACGCTGGTGGCTGCGGAGTTACGCGCCACCCATACCGGCGAGCGGATCGTGGCGCGTTTTGAGGATGAGGACGAATAACGCGACCTTAGACGGCAGCGATAATTTTAATCTCAACCTTGTATTTCGGGTTCATTAACCCAGCCTGTACCGTGCAACGTACAGGCGCATGTCCGGCAACAACCCAGGCGTCCCAGGCGTTGTTCATCGCCGCGAAATCACTTTTATCGGTAAGAAAAATGGTCGCATCCAGAATACGTGCTTTATTGCTGCCTTGCTTTTCCAATACGGCATCGATTTGCGCCAGGGTGTTGGCCGTCTGCTCGAAGGCGTCAGCCTCCAGGTTCTCAGGTACGCCAGTGTAGTACAGGGTATTATTGTGGATGACCACATCAGACCAACGGTCTTCGGCATCAATACGTACAATAGTCATCAATTACTCCTCGTTAGCGTTAAGGTTCCATTTTTACGCGGCAAGACTGCCACATTGTTATGCCGTCGTCACCTCTTCAACTGGCGAAAGATCCTCTGGCCTGACATAATCCCTGTTCAAATGAACAGGGGGTAGTGTGTCGGACGATTTTGCCGTAGACGGTCAGTTAGCGAAAGCGATAGCGGGTTTTAAGCCGCGCGAACCACAGCGACAAATGGCCGTTGCCGTGGCCCATGCGATTGAAACCTCGGCCCCTCTGGTCGTCGAAGCCGGGACAGGCACAGGGAAAACCTACGCCTATCTCGCGCCTGCGTTGCGCGCCAAAAAGAAAGTGATTATTTCAACGGGCTCGAAAGCGTTGCAGGATCAGCTCTACAGTCGCGATCTCCCTACCGTGGCAAACGCCCTGAAGTTCACCGGCAAACTGGCGCTGCTGAAAGGGCGCTCAAACTATTTGTGTCTGGAGCGTCTTGAACAGCAGGCGCTGGCCGGCGGTGACTTGCCGGTGCAAATTTTGAGCGACGTCATCTTACTGCGCTCCTGGTCTAATCAAACCCTTGATGGCGACATCAGTACCTGCGTTAGCGTGGCGGAAGACTCCCAGGCCTGGCCGCTGGTCACCAGCACCAATGACAACTGTCTGGGCAGCGATTGCCCGCTCTACAAAGAGTGCTTTGTGGTCAAAGCGCGTAAAAAAGCGATGGATGCAGATGTCGTGGTGGTCAACCATCATCTTTTTTTGGCTGACATGGTGGTGAAAGAGAGCGGTTTCGGTGAACTGATCCCCGAGGCCGAGGTGATGATCTTCGACGAAGCCCATCAACTTCCCGACATCGCCAGCCAGTACTTTGGGCAGTCACTCTCCAGCCGACAGCTACTTGATCTGGCAAAAGATTTTACGATTGCGTATCGCACCGAACTCAAAGACACCCAACAACTGCAAAAATGTGCCGACCGTCTTGCCCAGAGTGCGCAAGATTTCCGTTTGCAATTAGGTGAGCCTGGCTACCGGGGGAACCTGCGCGAGCTTCTCGCCGATCCGCGCGTCCAGCGGGCCTTTCTGTTGCTCGATGACACGCTCGAACTGTGTTACGACGTCGCGAAACTTTCTCTGGGGCGCTCGGCGCTGTTAGACGCCGCCTTTGAGCGGGCCACGCTGTATCGCACCCGCCTCAAGCGGCTAAAAGAGATCAATCAGCCAGGCTACAGCTACTGGTATGAATGCACGTCGCGCCATTTTACCCTGGCGCTGACGCCGCTGAGTGTCGCGGATAAATTCAAAGAGGTGATGGCGCAGAAACCCGGCAGCTGGATTTTTACCTCAGCGACCCTGTCGGTGAATGACGATCTCCGCCACTTTACCGCGCGACTGGGGATTGAAGAGGCAGAATCCATGCTGCTTCCCAGTCCGTTCGATTACACGCAGCAGGCGCTGCTGTTAGTGCCGCGAAACCTGCCGCAGACCAACCAACCCGGCGCGGCGCGCCAGTTGGCCGCAATGCTACGACCCATCATTGAAGCAAACAATGGGCGCTGCTTTATGTTGTGTACTTCGCACGCCATGATGCGCGACCTTGCCGAACAGTTCCGCGCCACCATGACGTTGCCGGTGCTGCTGCAAGGCGAAACCAGCAAAGGTCAACTGTTGCAACAGTTCGTCAGTGCGGGTAACGCGCTGCTGGTGGCGACCAGCAGTTTCTGGGAAGGCGTCGATGTGCGCGGCGATACCTTGTCGCTGGTGATTATCGACAAGTTGCCGTTTACCTCGCCGGATGACCCGCTGCTCAAAGCGCGAATGGAAGACTGCCGACTGCGCGGCGGCGATCCTTTCGATGAGGTTCAGTTACCGGATGCGGTCATCACCCTGAAGCAGGGGGTGGGGCGCCTGATCCGTGATGCCGATGACCGTGGCGTGCTGGTGATTTGTGATAACAGGCTCGTTATGCGCCCCTATGGCGCGACGTTCCTGGCCAGCCTCCCGCCCGCGCCGCGTACCCGGGATATTGCTCGCGCCGTCCGGTTTCTTGCCCTCCCATCGGTTAAGTAATTTGTTACGGAGTATGGTAAGATACGCGCCATTTTATTGATCTAAGCACGAAGACCCATGCGAATTCTGGCTATCGATACCGCCACAGAAGCCTGTTCTGTTGCCCTGTGGAATGACGGTAATATCAACGCTCAATTTGAGCTTTGCCCACGAGAACACACCCAACGAATCTTGCCGATGGTTCAGGATATCCTGGCAACCAGCGGCACAACGCTTGCCGAAATCAACGCGCTGGCCTTTGGCCGCGGACCGGGCAGTTTTACCGGCGTGCGCATTGGTATCGGTATTGCGCAAGGTCTGGCATTGGGTGCCTCTCTTCCAATGATCGGTGTCTCGACGCTGGCAACGATGGCGCAGGGCGCCTGGCGTAAAACCGGCGCCACCCGCGTTCTGGCGGCGATTGACGCCCGAATGGGCGAAGTGTACTGGGCCGAATACCAGCGCGATGAAAATGGCGTATGGCACGGTGAAGACACTGAAGCGGTGTTAAAACCGGACGCGGTGATTGCGCGGTTGAAGCAACTTTCCGGCGAGTGGGCCACGGTGGGCACGGGCTGGCCAGCATGGCCGGAGCTGGCAAACGAGAGCGGTCTGGCGCTGCGAGATGGCAACGTCTTGCTGCCTGCGGCAGAAGATATGCTGCCTTTGGCCAGTCAAATGCTGGCGGCAGGAAAAACCGTCGCGGTTGAACATGCCGAGCCGGTTTATTTGCGTAACAACGTGGCGTGGAAGAAACTTCCCGGTAAAGAATGAATCTCAGTAGTATTAGCCTGATGCAGTGATATGTGCTGAGAAGAAGGAGTCGCATTATGGCGGTTCACAAACAGATTGTTAAAGGAATGCTGGCGGCAGCCGTTGCGCTTATGCTGAGTGGCTGTGTCACCGTTCCGGATGCCATCAAAGGGTCGAGTCCCACGCCGCAACAGGATCTGGCGCGGGTGATGAACGCGCCGCAACTGTATGTCGGCCAGGAAGCGCGTTTTGGCGGCAAAGTGGTGGACGTGCAAAACCAGCAGGGGAAAACCCGTCTGGAGATCGCCACGGTGTCTCTGGATAGCGGCGCGCGACCGGTGCTGGGCGAAGTGTCACGCGGACGCATTATGGCAGACGTGAACGGGTTCCTTGACCCGGTTGATTTTCGTGGTCAACTGGTTACTGTCGTCGGCCCAATCAGCGGAACTGTCGACGGTAAAATCGGCAATACCCCGTATAAATTTATGCTGATGCAGGTTACGGGCTATAAGCGCTGGCGGGTTACGCAACAGGTTGTGATGCCGCCTCAGCCGATAGATCCGTGGTTTTACGGTGCACGCGCCAGACACTATGGCTATGGTTACGGCTATGGTTATGGCGGATGGTATAACCCCGGTCCCGCTCAGGTTCAGACGATAGTAACAGAGTAACTCATTGTTTTGTCGATAAAAGAAACAGCGGCTCGTCCGCTGTTTCTGCATTAATACGGATAGAAGAAAAATAAATAGTGACGCGCTTCGCAACCTTTCAGTTGAGTAATTAATAAACTGGTACGCTGAGTTAATATTATGTTAACGGCTTGTTTATTTACTGGGGTTGTGATGACGACGAACACGCATTTTAGAGGTGATGTTTTGAAGAAGGTTTGGCTTAACCGTTATCCCGCAGATGTCCCGGCGGAGATCAATCCTGACCGTTATCAATCCCTGGTGGAACTGTTTGAACAGGCTTCGGCGCGCTACGCCGATCAGCCTGCGTTCGTCAATATGGGGGAGGTGATGACCTTCCGCAAACTCGAAGAGCGTAGCCGGGCATTTTCGGCGTATTTGCAGCAGGGGCTCGGGCTTAAAAAGGGCGATCGTGTCGCGTTGATGATGCCGAACCTGTTGCAGTACCCTGTCGCACTGTTTGGCATCCTTCGCGCCGGGATGATCGTGGTCAACGTCAATCCCTTGTATACGCCGCGTGAACTGGAACATCAGCTCAACGACAGTGGCGCGACGGCCATCGTGATTGTCTCCAACTTTGCCCATACGCTGGAAAAAGTGGTTGAGAAAACGGCCGTAAAACACGTGATCCTGACCCGTATGGGCGATCAGCTCTCCACGGCGAAAGGTACGCTGGTTAATTTCGTGGTGAAATACATTAAGCGTCTGGTGCCGAAGTACCATCTGCCGGATGCGATTTCATTTCGTAGCGCGTTACAGAACGGCTACCGCATGCAATATGTGAAGCCTGAGGTGATGCCTGAAGATTTGGCGTTCCTGCAGTATACCGGCGGCACCACCGGGGTGGCGAAAGGGGCGATGCTGACGCACCGCAATATGCTGGCAAACCTCGAGCAGGTGCATGCCACCTACGGGCCGCTTTTACATCCGGGTAAAGAGCTGGTGGTCACCGCGCTGCCGCTGTATCACATCTTCGCCCTGACCATGAACTGCTTACTGTTCATTGAGCTGGGCGGGCAAAACCTGCTGATCACTAACCCGCGTGATATTCCCGGCCTGGTAAAAGAACTGGCGAAATACCCGTTCACCGCCATGACGGGCGTGAACACGCTGTTTAATGCTCTGTTGAACAACAAAGAGTTCCAGCAGCTCGACTTTTCTACCCTGCATCTGTCAGCAGGTGGCGGAATGCCCGTCCAGCAAGCCGTAGCGGAGCGCTGGGTGAAGCTGACCGGGCAATACCTGCTGGAAGGCTACGGGCTGACCGAATGTTCACCGCTGGTGAGCGTTAACCCGCACGATATTGATTATCACAGCGGCAGTATTGGCTTACCCGTTCCCTCGACCGAGGTCAAACTGGTGGACGATGATGACAACGAAGTGCCGCCGGGAGAACCGGGCGAGCTGTGCATCAAAGGCCCACAGGTGATGCTGGGTTACTGGCAGCGTCCCGACGCGACGGATGAGATCGTCAAAGGCGGCTGGCTGCATACCGGCGATATCGCGGTGATGGATGCAGAAGGTTTCCTGCGCATCGTTGACCGTAAAAAAGACATGATTCTGGTCTCCGGCTTTAACGTCTATCCGAACGAAATCGAAGATGTGGTGATGCAGCATCCTGGCGTTCAGGAAGTGGCAGCGGTGGGCGTGCCGTCCGGCAGCAGCGGCGAGGCGGTGAAGATTTTTGTGGTGAAAAAAGACGCTTCTCTCACCGATGAAGCGTTGGTCACTTTCTGCCGTCGCCATCTGACGGGCTACAAAGTGCCTAAGCTGGTGGAATTCCGTGACGAGTTGCCAAAATCTAACGTCGGAAAAATTTTGCGACGAGAATTACGTGACGAAGCGCGTGGCAAAGTAGACAATAAGGCATGAGCTTTAAATGAGTCGCCAGACGCCGGTTAAGCCGGCGTTTTTTTTGGCGCAAACCTAAGAGAACACGATTTGAATTACCAAATGATCACGACGGACGACGCACTGGCAACGCTGTGCGAAGCGGCCCGTGCGTTTAAGGCCATTGCCCTGGACACTGAATTTGTCCGCACGCGCACCTATTATCCGCAGTTGGGTCTTATCCAGCTGTTTGATGGCGAACACGTTGCGCTGATTGATCCGCACGGGATCACCGACTGGTCCCCACTGCGCACCATTTTACGTGATACCGCCATTACCAAATATCTGCATGCGGGCAGCGAAGATCTGGAAGTGTTTCTTAATACCTTTGGTGAGCTGCCACAGCCGCTGATCGACACGCAAATCCTTGCGGCGTTTTGCGGGCGTCCCTTGTCATGGGGATTTGCATCGATGGTGGAAGAGTTCACCGGCGTGGCGCTGGACAAGAGTGAATCCCGCACCGACTGGCTGGCCAGACCGCTAACGGAACGCCAGTGTGAATATGCGGCGGCCGATGTCTGGTATCTATTACCGATCACCGCAAAACTGATGGCGGAAACGCAAGAGAGCGGTTGGTTGCCAGCCGCGCTGGACGAGTGTCGTTTGATGCAGCAACGCCGTCAGGAGATCCTCGCGCCTGAAGACGCCTGGCGTGAAATCACCAACGCCTGGCAGTTGCGTACCCGTCAACTGGCCTGTCTGCAATTGTTGGCCGACTGGCGACTGCGTAAAGCGCGTGAGCGCGATCTGGCGGTCAATTTTGTGGTGCGCGAAGAACATCTGTGGGCTGTTGCCCGTTATATGCCAGGCAGTCTGGGGGAACTCGACGGTCTTGGGCTTTCCGGCAGTGAAATTCGTTTTCACGGCAAGACGCTGATTTCGCTGGTGGCGCAAGCGCAGGCGCTCCCGGAAGAGAGCCTCCCGGAACCCTTGCTGAACCTGATGGATATGCCGGGCTACCGCAAGGCATTCAAAGCCATCAAGGCGCTGGTTGCCGATGTTAGTGCGGCGCATAATCTCAGCGCCGAACTGCTCGCGTCCCGCCGCCAGATAAACCAGTTGCTCAACTGGCACTGGAAACTGAAACCGCAGGCGACGTTGCCGGAGCTGATTTCCGGATGGCGTGCGGAGCTGATGGCTGAACAGCTCAACCGTCTGCTGCAAGAGTATCCCCGCTAAGCCAGACGAAAACGGGAGCCAGGCGCTCCCGTTATTCGCAGTGAGATCATAAGTCCAGTACCAGTCGCTTACCTTTGGCGCGTGAGCAGCAGATGAGCAGACTTTGCTGGCTGGCTTTTTCATCGTCGCTGAAATACTGATCCCGGTGATCGGCTTCCCCTTCGAGAATCGCCGTTTCACATGTGCCGCACACACCTTCACGGCACAAACACTCCACCTTCGCCGCTTTGTTATTTTCGATCACCTGCAAAATCGTCATCTCTTCGGGGACGATAAACTCGCGTCCCGAACGGGCCAGCACGAGGGTAAAGGCATCGCCCGCCTTATCTTCAACGGCAAATTGTTCAAAATGCAGAGCATTTTTGTCGATGCCGAGGGCGGTAGCCTCGCGTCTTACGGCATCGTTAAGCGCCGCAGGACCACAGGTATAGATATGAGTGCCCGGTTCAACATCGGCCAGCAACCGCGCCAGTTCCAGCCGTGTGCCTTCTGACGAAAGGTGCAGATGAATACGATTGGCATTGATATGCTGAGATAACTCACCGTGAAACGCGCAGTTCTCCTGGCTGTGGGCACAATAATGGAGCTGCCACTGCGCCTGGCGCTGTTCCAGTTCGGGTATCTGAGAGAGGAATGGGGTGATCCCAATCCCCCCGGCGATCAGCAGATGTTTATGCGCCTGCGGCGCGAGCGCGAAGAGATTCTTCGGGGTGGAAACGGTAAGTGTGTCGCCGGGTTTTACCTGCTGATGCAGATAGCGCGATCCCCCTTTGGAGTTCTCCTCCCGCCGCACGGCAATTTGCCAGTGAGAGGTATCCAACGGGGAACTCATCAGCGAATAGGCATTGCTGTAGAGATGATTGCCCTCGCGCATTTGGACAATGATATGACTACCGCCGCTAAAGGCGGGTAACCCGCCGCCCGACGCGGCGACTAAGGTAAAACGCTTTACATGCGCGGTGAGGGTGTCAACCTGACTCACCCGCACCTGATGCATTTGATATTCAGACATCGCAGCACTCCCTTAAAAATCAGCCCGACGCTGCTTAACTACAGCGCCGGGACCTGTCATCGTTACAGCCCCTGGCAGAGGTATTTCATCTCCAGATAATCTTCGATCCCGTACTCTGACCCTTCGCGCCCCAGCCCCGACTGTTTGACGCCGCCAAACGGCGCGACTTCATTGGAGATAAGTCCGGTATTGATCCCCACCATCCCGTACTCAAGCTGTTCTGAAACGCGCCAGATCCGCGCGGCGTCATTGGTGTAGAAATACGATGCCAGGCCATAAATGGTGTCATTAGCCTGACGGATAACATCCTGTTCATCGTCGAATTTCACCAGCGCGGCTACCGGGCCAAAGATCTCTTCCTGTAACAGCTGAGAGCCTGGCTGCACGTTGCCTATCACCGTGGGGGTAAAGAAATTTCCGCCTGCTGCATGACGCTGGCCGCCGGTTAACAGCGTGGCGCCACGGGTCAGCGCATCGTCGAGCAGGGACTGCACTTTTTGCACGGCATCACTGTTGATCAGCGGTCCTGTTTGCACGCCGGGCTGACTGCCGTCGCCCACCCGCAGCGCCGCGACCCTGGCGACGAATTTCTCGCAAAACGCGTCGTAAATGGCGTGATGGATATAAAAGCGGTTCACGCACACGCAGGTTTGCCCGGCATTACGGAATTTGGCAACCAGCGCGCCTTCTACGGCTTTGTCGAGACAGGCATCTTCAAAGACGATAAACGGCGCGTTGCCACCCAACTCCAGCGACACCTTTTTAATGCTGTCGGCACACTGGCGCATCAGGACGCGGCCCACTTCGGTTGACCCCGTGAAGGAGAGTTTGCGCACGCGCTCATCACCGGTGAATACCGCCCCGATATCACGGGATTTACCGGTCACGACATTGATAACACCGGCCGGGATCCCCGCCTGTCGCGCCAGTTCTGCCAGCGCCAGTGCGGTGAATGGCGTTTCATTCGCCGGTTTGAGCACCATCGTACAACCTGCTGCGAGCGCAGGCCCGGCTTTGCGGGTGATCATCGCCGCAGGGAAATTCCACGGCGTGATGGCGGCACAGACGCCAATTCCCTGGCGGATCACCATCAACCGTTTATCGGTGGACGGGGAGGGGATAACGTCGCCGTTGGTACGTTTCCCCTGCTCGGCAAACCATTCGATAAACGACGCGGCGTAGGCAATTTCCCCCTCTGCCTCCGCCAGCGGCTTGCCTTGCTCGGCGGTCATGATCTGCGCAAGCGCGGAGGTGTTGTCGAGGATCAGACGATGCCAGGCTTTGAGTAACATCCCACGCTGAGCGGCAGTCATCGCCCGCCAGGACGGTAATGCCTGCGAGGCGGCGTCAACCGCCTGACTCGCTTCCTCTGCGCCCATATTGGGGATTTTCCCCAGCGTCGCGCCTGTTGCCGGGTTCGTCACCGTCAGCGTGGCGTCATCATCGGCATCTCGCCAGACGCCAGCAATAAACGCTTGTTGACGAAAAAGTGAAGACTGAAATACGGACATGGCTCTCTCCCTGTGCAATTAATTCTGGAACACCTGGGCGACCAGGTTATGGAAATGAGCGATACCGTGCTCGGAAATTCCGCTCCCGCTGGTATCCGCCATAATGCGCCCCTGACCGCGATAGCCGCGTGATTTCAGCCCTTTTTGTACGCTTTCCACCAGGCGCAAATCTTCCGGGCGGAACACGTCGCGATACCATTCGATCAGCGACTTCTGCTCATCCGTTAATTCTTCGTTGGTAAAGTAGATATCGTAGTTTTGCAGGGTGGTTTCCGCATCGACCGGGAATTCATAGATAACCGTCATCATCCCCTTGATAGGGGTGACATTGAGCATGGTGCAGGGCCACAGCCAGAAGCCGTGGAAGGCCGCATCCACGCCCTCTTCAAATTTGAATGACTGCTCGGAAGGTTTGGCGAAACCGTACTGCAGTGTCCAGTTGCCATGCATGGTATGCCAGTAGCGATCCACCTGTACGGAATCAGAGAAGCCAGGGTGTGCCGGGCCACAGTGGTAGCACTCCAGATAGTTATCGACGATATTCTTCCAGTTTGCCGGGGTGCGGGTGGTAAAACGGGCCGCGAGTTTCAGGTCATGAACCTCCGGGCACGCTTCCACCACTTTTGCCGCCAGCCCCGGTAACTGCTCTTCAACGCTGGGTGCATTCGGATCCATGTTGATAAAGACAAAACCGGCGTACTCTTCAAGGCGAACCGGGGTGAGGTGGGCCTTTTCGCTGTCGAAATTGGCCACATTTTCACAGTTACGGGCGTGAGCGAGGTTGCCATCCAGCTTGAAGGCCCAGGCATGGTACGGGCAGGTAATCACGTTTTTCGCTTTCCCTTCGCCGCTCAGTAACTGATGACCGCGATGCGGGCAGACGTTATAGAAGGCGCGCAAAATATTGTCGCGACCGCGCACCAGGACGATATTTTCGCCGATGATCTCGCGGGTCACATAATCATTCGGCTTCGCCAGTTCGCTGCTGTGAGCGACGCAAATCCAGCTTTTGGCAAACACGTTCTCTTTTTCATGTTCGAATGCCTGCTGGTCGGTGTAAAAGCGTGCCGGAATGGTCCAGGCATCCTGCGGGTTTGCACAAAAGTTGTCAGGCAAAACAAATTCAGGGCTCAGATTGCTCATAGGGTTACCTTTTATTTTTTGTCAGTAAGAGGATGTTGGCTCGTGGCGCTCAGTGGTCGCCTTTGAGTATTGTCCCGGCTGGCAGCGTGGGCGTTGATACGGGCGCGCTGTCCTGCGTTTCGGGAAGAGTGCTTTCAATTTGATGGGCAGGGACGTGGGCATAGTCCTGCTTTAACCAGCGAATAAAGCCAACGACCTTCACCAGTAAGATGGCGAGGAACGGAAGCGCTGTCAGTACCACGGTAGTTTTCATTGTTTCCAGCGAGGCGCCGGTAAACAAAATTGACAGCGGAATCAGGGTAATAACCACACACCAGAACAGACGCAGTCCACGCTCAGGATCTTCACCTTCCTGCAGGTTTCGCGTGCTGGTTGCCGCCATGGTATAGGCCACCGCATCCATGTGGGATGCGAGGAAAATAATCATCACCGCCAGATACGCGGCCATGAACAGTTTTCCGGCCGGGAGCGACATCAATACCTGCTGCACGGCGGTTTCGCCACCCAGCGTTTGCATCACCTGCGGGACGTTGATCACTCCGTTAATAAACTGATGGATGGCATAACTTTCCATCACGCCGAAGAAGAACCAGCAGCCGACGGTGCTGCCGAGGATCAGCGCCCAGATGACTTCTTTAATCTTACGACCGCGCGACACGCGAGTAACGAACATCGCCACGCCTGGGGTATAAGAGATCCACCACAGCCAGTAAAACACGGTCCAGTTGCGGGTAAATGAACCGTCGCCGAGCGGGTCAGTGAACAGACTCATTTGCAGGAAATTCTGCGTGGTCAGGCCAATGGCGTTGATGACGCTGTTGGTAATAAACTCCGTTGGACCCACGATAAGCACCAGCAGCGGCAGCAGAAACGCACCCCAGCCGACCATTTTGCTCAGCCGTTGCAGGCCGTTGTTGATACCAATCCAGGAGCTGAGGCAGAAAATTCCGCCGGACAGCAGGATAACGAAGGCCTGCACCGTGAAGTTGTCCGGTAATCCGGTCAGTGCGGACAACCCGCGAGTAAAGGTGGCAGCGGTGACGACCAGAGAGATGGTCAATGCGCCGACGGTGGCAATCAGGAACATCAGGTCAACCAGACGGCCCCAGACGCCTTGCGGATGCACGCCGGTGATGGCGGCAATAATCCCCGAGAGGCTTAACCCTTTATTTTTCCTCACATGAAAATGGTAGGCCATGATTAATGAGGCCAGGGTATAGGTTGCCCACGCGCTGATCCCCCAGTGGAAGAAGGAGTACGGGATACTAAACTCGAGGGCTTTTTGCGAGTTCGGCGCGATATTCAGACCCGGAGTCTGGTAGTAATACGCCCATTCCGCAACGCCCCAGTAGAGCGTGGAAGAACCTAATCCGGCGCAAATAAACATAAATAACCAGGACAGGGTGCTGTACTCCGGTTTTCCTTCCCCCAGGCGAATATTGCCGTATTTACTGGTGGCCAGATAAATGACGAGCCCCATTGCCAATAGTACGAGGACCTGAACAGCGGAACCGAGCATCCGGGTAACGCCGTTAAAAATGGTGTTTGCTGCTTGCGCAGATTGTTGGGGGAAGAGGCTTAATGCTGCTGCGATGAAAAGAATGGCCAGTAAGCTGATGGCGATCAGCGGCACATCTTTTTTCTTTTTTACATTGCTCAACATGGGTGATCTCCTGGGCGTCGTCGCCCGTATTTGGCATTGGCCTGTTGTTGTAATCACGCTGTAGGGTCAAGACTTGTTACTGCTGTTTTTAACGATTTAATTATTTAGTTGTTACATGAATTAAACAATTAGCGGATGCGTGAAGCAATAAAACACGGAACGGAAATAATAAAAGGTGAAATGACGCAGGTATTTACCAGGGCGAATGAATAAAAAAAACCGCGTCAGTGACGCGGCTCTTATTTTGTGGTTTGACCTCAACGCAGGATAGCCTGACAAATGGCGTCACCCACCTGCTGTGTGGAGGCAACGCCTTTCATATCGGGCGTTTTCGGTCCGCTGGCAATCACCTGTTCAATGGCCGCCAGAATGGAATTATGTGCATTATGGAAACGCGCATCGCCATTACCGAGGAAATCCAGCATCATGGCGCCAGCCCAAATGGTCGCAATGGGGTTGGCGATGTTTTTACCGTAGATGTCCGGCGCTGAGCCGTGGACAGGCTCGAACAGTGACGGGAAAGTACGCTCAGGATTGAGGTTGGCAGACGGCGCAATGCCGATGGTTCCCGTACAGGCTGGGCCCAGATCGGACAGGATATCGCCGAACAGGTTAGAGGCAACCACCACGTCAAAGCGTTCTGGCTGTAAAACGAAGCGGGCGCACAGTACATCGATGTGCTGCTTATCCCAACGGATCTGCGGGTATTGCGTGGCCATCGCCTCAACCCGTTCATCCCAGTAAGGCATACTGATGGCAAGGCCGTTCGATTTGGTGGCGGAGGTGAGCGTTTTGCGTGGGCGGTTCTGCGCCAACTCAAAGGCGTAACGCAGAATACGATCCACGCCGCGACGGGTAAACACGGACTCCTGAATCACCAGTTCATGCTCGGTCCCGGCGTTGACGCGTCCGCCCAGCGAAGAATATTCACCTTCGGTATTTTCGCGCACTACGTAAAAATCAATATCACCTGCCTGTTTTCCGGCCAGCGGACACGGAACCCCCGGGAAGAGACGTACCGGGCGCAGATTGACGTACTGATCAAACTCGCGGCGGAATTTCAGCAGTGAGCCCCACAATGAGACGTGGTCAGGCACCGTTTCCGGCCAGCCGACGGCGCCAAAATAGATGGCATCATAGGACTTGAGTTGCTCGTGCCAGTCATCAGGCATCATCTTTCCGTGATGGGTATAGTACTCACAGCTGGCCCATTCGATCGGCTCAAAGCTCAGCGACAAGTCCCAGCGCTCAGCGGCGGCCTGTAAGACGCGAATACCTTCAGGCAGAACTTCTTTACCAATACCGTCTCCGGGAATAGCGGCAATACGACAGGTTTTCTTCATACCAGCTCTCACTTATCAGCAACCAAAATTGACTTCCCCTTTATCCTATAATTGACTGATTGATAGTTAATCCCCCTAACTGGTGAAACATAAAACACAGATCATGAATAATCTGCCGCTGCTGAATGATTTACGCGTCTTTATGCTGGTCGCCCGTCGTGCCGGATTTGCCGCCGTGGCGGAAGAGCTGGGCGTTTCCCCTGCGTTTATCAGCAAGCGTGTCGCGCTGCTGGAACAGACGCTGAACGTTGTGTTATTACACCGAACCACCCGCCGGGTCACCATCACCGAAGAGGGGGAGCGCATCTACGAATGGGCGCAGCGCATTTTGCAGGATGTGGATCAGATGATGGATGAACTGTCCGACGTGCGGCAGGTGCCGCAGGGCATGCTACGGGTAATCAGCAGTTTTGGTTTTGGGCGTCGGGTTGTCGCCCCGGCGCTCTCCGCCCTGGCAAAGCAGTATCCGCAACTGGAATTGCGCTTTGATGTTGAAGACCGGCTGGTGGACCTGGTCAATGAAGGGGTCGATCTCGATATCCGCATTGGGGATGATATTGCGCCGAATTTAATTGCCCGCAAACTGGCCACCAACTATCGGGTTTTGTGCGCATCGCCAGAGTTCCTGACGCAGCACGGTACGCCGAAACAACTCGCTGAGCTGGCAACATTTCCGTGTCTGGTCATTAAGGAGCGCGACCATCCTTTTGGGGTATGGCAATTACGCAATAAAGAGGGCGTGCACTCGATCAAAGTGACCGGCGCGCTGTCATCCAACCACGGCGAGATTGTGCATCAGTGGTGTCTGGATGGGCAGGGGATTGCGCTGCGTTCATGGTGGGATGTGTGCGACAACATTGCCAGTGGTCATCTGGTACACGTACTGCCGGAGTATTATCAACCGGCAAATATCTGGGCTGTTTATGTTTCGCGCCTTGCGACCTCGGCAAAAATTCGTATTACGGTAGAGTTTTTACGCAGTTATTTTCAGGAACGTTATCCAACGTTTACGCTGGAATAAACGTGAAGCGCTGAGTGTTTGGTGGGCGATTAAAAATAAAAAAAGGCAGAATTATCTGCCTTCCATAATACATGCGCTATTTTTGCAGAGTGTTATCGGGACTCTTCTGCTTCTGGTAACGTCACGTTAAGTTCGAGGATAGAAATATCGCCGTCTTTTTGTTCAAGCTGCACGGTGACCATTTCCGGATCTATTTGCACATATTTGCAGATAACCTCGAGAATATCCTTTCTCAGCTGCGGTAAATAATGCGGCTCGGCGTCACTGCGACGGCGCTCCGCGACAATAATTTGCAGTCGCTCTTTTGCGATGTTAGCTGTACTCTTTTTCCGCGAGAGAAAAAAATCCAGTAATGCCATAACTTATCCTCCGAACAGGCGTTTGAGGAAACCTTTCTTCTCTTCTTCAATGAAGCGGAAAGGACGATCTTCTCCCAACAGACGTTCCACAGTATCTGCATACGCTTTGCCTGCATCCGCGTTGATATCGAGGATGACCGGCTCGCCCTGGTTAGATGCGCGTAATACGGATTGGTCTTCCGGGATGACGCCCACCAGTTTGATACGCAGGATCTCAAGCACGTCTTCCATGCTGAGCATATCGCCTTTGTTGACGCGGCCAGGGTTGTAGCGCGTTAACAGCAGGTGTTCTTTAATCGGATCATCACCATTTTCTGCGCGGCGTGATTTTGAGGCCAGAATGCCCAGAATACGGTCAGAGTCACGTACCGAGGAGACTTCCGGGTTGGTGGTGATAATCGCTTCGTCGGCAAAATAGAGCGCCATCAGCGCGCCGGTTTCGATACCTGCCGGAGAGTCGCAGACGATGAAATCAAAATCCATCGTTTTCAGGTCATCAAGCACTTTCGCGACGCCTTCACGGGTCAGCGCATCTTTATCGCGGGTTTGTGATGCCGGAAGAATGAAGAGATTTTCAGTACGCTTATCTTTGATTAACGCCTGATTGAGTGACGCATCGCCCTGAATCACGTTCACGAAATCGTAAACGACGCGACGTTCACATCCCATGATCAGGTCGAGGTTACGCAGGCCGATATCAAAATCAATAACGACAGTTTTCTTTCCCTTCTGGGCCAAACCAGTAGCGATGGCCGCGCTGGAGGTGGTCTTGCCAACGCCCCCTTTACCCGAAGTAACAACAATAATGCGTGCCATAGAAATTCCTTGTTAAAAGGGATCAATTCAACGGTTGAACTGTCAAAGCGTTCTCTGCCAGCTGCAGACGTGCCGCTTTGCCATAAAATTCTGCTGGGATTTTATCACTCAGCCAATAAACACCTGCGATAGACACCAGTTCTGCCGTCAGATGCGTACAAAAAATTTGCGCTTCCCGATCGCCGTTTGCGCCTGCCAGCGCGCGGCCTCTCATCATACCGTAAACGTGAATATTGCCGTCGGCAATCAACTCCGCGCCAGCGCTGACGTGATTTGTAACAATCAGATCACATTGTGGAGCATAAATACGCTGGCCGGAACGAACCGGTACATCAATTAATCGCGTTTTTGTGATAGGAGTAACGTTTTGCGGTGGGGGAACGGGCGCAGCGACTTCAACGGGAGCGGAACGAACCACTTTCTCTTTACCCTCGGTCAGTAAAGGGAGGCCCATCCCGTCGATTTCCGCTTTCAGTCGGGCGTCTTTGCATCCGCTAACCCCGACAATACGCAGACCGGTGGACGCAACAACCTTTTGTAGAACCGGCCAGTTTACCGGGCTTTCAAGGCCGCTGACATTAACCACGACAGGAGCATGTTTTAAAAAAGCAGGTGCCTGCGCGATTTTGTCTTCTAACGCCTGACGAATAACCTCGGGTTCTGCTTCATGCAAATGAACCACTGATAAGGTGAAGCTACTGCCTTTAAGCTCGATTGGCGTGTTTGACATCCTGGCCTTACTCAATTTGCTATTTATCATCTCCAGTGCGGAGTGATATTCCGAAGTCCAGAAGGCATGTTATAGTCAGTATTATATTGAGGCAAGTCACCATCCCGTTAATTCAGAATAAAAGTCTACTTATCTTAAATAGAGTTAACTCACCGTTTTTCAAAAAAACCTTTATCTGTCAATGTGATGCTGCATTTTTCAATTCCCTTCTCATATCAAGCTCATTTTCATGTGCCAAAAACGTGACAGAACCTACGAATTTGTTTAAATGTTCCCCACCACTGGGAAGTGTATTTTTTCACCATTTCCAGTGTTTCCCACCCGTCCATTTCTTTTAACATCATTAACGGGGTTGCGTTCTGAACATGCCAACTTGCCCAGGTGTGTCACAGGACATGAAAACGGACGTCGGAGATCCTTGCTTTTTCGTTGCCTGACTGAAGTCATCACGGTCAATATCTGATACCGGAAGTCGGTTATGACCCGTTCAAACACAAAGCCGATAACCTCCTCGCCAGATTCAACGTGAAGTTTACGAGCCGAAGTTATGAGCAGATTCACGGCTATTATTTCCGCGACGGAGATATGCGCTCTCGCTGGTGCTGGTTGGGCGGTGGTTCACTACCGCGAGAACGCCATCACCTACAAAGACCAGCGCGATTAGGCAACGGAAAAACTCAGCCAGGCGAGCGCGCCACTATCGCCGACATGGACATCCGGCAGCGCGACGTTGCAGCGTTTGATGCCAAAAACACGAAGGCGTTAGCTGATGCGAAAGCTGCTCTGCAGCGCAAGATTGATAATAGTGGCAGGGGGTCTCGTCAAACCGACCTGGCTACAGTGCCGGTTTAGTCGGTTACGTTACTGATATGAGCCCGTGGGGAGGGGAGATGCAATGCAACAGCGACCACCCAGTTTGGTGCCACCTCCGGACGATGACGCTCCTCTTCAAAGGCGTGTGACAGGTTTGTGCCATAGGATTGACAAAAAACAGTGACGGGATGCAAAAATCTGCACTGCAAAACTGAGGCAGCTGGCTTGTGGTGCGGGTTTGATTGATGTTAGCGTATGTCGAAATTACGCATTAAAAAGAGTAAATGTATGTTTTGTGTGATCTACAGAAGTCCTAAGCGTGACCAGACCTATTTATATGTCGAAAAAAAAGACGATTTCTCACGGGTTCCTGAAGAACTGCTGAAGGGATTTGGCCAGCCCCAGCTGGCGATGATCCTGCCGCTCGACGGGCGTAAAAAACTCGTTAACGCCGATCTTGATAAAGTAAAACAGGCGCTTGCTGAACAGGGGTATTATTTACAACTGCCGCCGCCGCCGGAAGATTTACTGAAACAGCATCTTTCAGTAGTCAGAGAAAATAAATCAGACGCTAAACGTTAAACTGTATCCGGCCGCGTCATGCCTCGTCGATGCAGTTCCTGAAGTCCACGATTACGTTAGGGGAAAATAATGTATCAACACCATAATTGGCAAGGTGCTCTGCTTGATTACCCAGTGAGTAAAGTGGTTTGCGTAGGCAGTAATTATGCAAAGCATATTAAGGAGATGGGTAGCGCGACGCCGGAAGAACCGGTACTTTTCATTAAACCAGAAACCGCATTGTGTGATTTGCGCCAGCCGCTGGTGATCCCGGCGAATATGGGGTCCGTACATCACGAAGTCGAACTGGCGGTATTGATTGGCGCGACGCTACGCCAGGCTTCGGAAGATCATGTGCGTAAAGCCATTGCCGGTTACGGTGTGGCGCTTGATCTCACTTTGCGTGATATTCAGGGGCAAATGAAAAAGGCCGGGCAACCCTGGGAGAAAGCGAAGGGATTTGATAACTCATGCCCGCTGTCCGGATTTATTCCGGTGGCCGAGTTTAAGGATGACCCGCAGAACACCACGCTCGGTCTTAGCATTAACGGCGAAATGCGTCAGCAGGGAACGACAGCGGATATGATCCACCCGATTATTCCGCTGATTGCCTATATGAGTAAATTTTTCACGCTGAAAGCCGGTGATGTAGTACTGACCGGCACCCCGGAAGGGGTGGGTCCGTTACACAGTGGTGATGAACTGACCGTCAGTTTTAATGGTAAAACGCTGACCACCCGGGTGTTGTAATCTCTGCTTGCCGCCTTTTTGGGCGGCAAAACTTGCATCAGCCTGCCAGAGTGGTTATAAGGTGCAGCTTTTATTGCAATGGCGGATACCCGAATGAACGACTTACCCTTCTGGCAACGTAAATCCCTGGACGACATGACCGATGCTGAGTGGGAGTCGTTATGCGATGGCTGCGGTCAATGCTGCCTGCATAAATTAATGGATGAAGACACCGATGAAATTTATTTCACCAACGTCGCCTGCCGTCAGCTAAACATCAAAACCTGTCAGTGTCGTAACTACGAACGTCGTTTCGAGTACGAACCCGATTGCATCAAGCTCACCCGCGACAATCTCCCGACCTTTGAATGGTTGCCGATGACCTGCGCCTATCGTTTATTGGCCGAAGGGAAGGGATTACCGGACTGGCACCCGCTGGTGAGCGGTTCAAAAGCCGCCATGCACGGTGAGCGTATTTCAGTGCGCCATATTGCGGTGAAAGAGTCCGAGGTCGTGGACTGGCAGGATCATATTCTCAACAAACCCGAATGGGCGCAGTGAGGCATTGAAATAAAAGAGGTTATTGCTTACTCGTTTTGTGCGGCAATAAAATTTGGGTTGGCTCCGGCACTTAATGTCCAGCACACATCAGTGTGTCTCGATTTATTTGATTTTCTCACCGTGATTGCTCCCCGCCCGCATTGGGCGAGGAGCTACGGGTCATGGGTTAATAACCAGTAGCAGTCAGATCCGGTCTGAGCGAATACATTTTATTTGTTTTGCTTACTCTTGCCTTTGCCTTTTGTGGAGTCAGCGTCATAGTGCTCGACCTTGACGTTATAGTCATCATCGTCATCATATTTGTTCTTGTTTTTGTCGTGCCCCTTGCCAGGGTTGTTGTCGCCGTGGACGCTGTGGTTCTCTTTGTTCTTGCCGCCGCTACAACCGTCGCTGGTGACTTTGACGCCACCGATGGTGACTGATGAGCACTCATTCTTGTGCTTATTTTTCCACTCATTGATCTCGTCTTCTCGATCCATACTGACCCGAACACCATTGGAATTGATGCTGACGTCTGCCAGGGCGGGCGCTGTCATCAGTAGGGAGAGCAGCAATGCAGTATTTTTCATTAATAACCTCAAATAATGGACTCATGCATAGTGCATGAGCCTGTTCAGACAGCCGTCATTGATAAATAAAAACGCGTACCCCTGTTGTTCTCAAACAGCGGTACGCGTGGAGATTTGCCGATAATTGCCCAGCAATGCACATGGGTCAAGGCAGCACAGCACGATCGGCAACTTCCTCCCGACCGGTCACTCAACGTTCTATGGGTTTATAAAGATGACTGTCCCCAACAAACCCGAATGGGCACAGTGAGTGCCTGAAATAAAAGGTATTATCGTTTACCCGTTAGCCCGTACAATAAGGCCGTTATTAATTGTTTAATGAGGCGCAATGAAGCTCCTGATCTATTACGTATTCTGCGGAATAGCGGCACTCCTCCTGCTCGGTGTGCAATCATTTTTCGGTATCCTGCTGATAACGCCGCGAGAGGTGGGGGGGACATTATTTGGCGGCATGTTTTTGGTTCTGATGTGTTTAGGCGGCTGGCTGCTGACCACCGCCGGTTTGGCTGCGACCATACTGGCCCGCTTCGCGGGGGCAAGAGTGGCGTTATTGTGTGCCAGCGCCATTCAGGGGATTGCCGGTATCTGGTCGCTGCTCAACTATCCGGATGATGCAAATGGCAATCTCATCTTCAGTCCTGCCCCAAATGAAATTTACTGGATGATAGCCGTTGCCGGATTGCTGTTATTCACCAGTGTTTACCTTATCGCACAGGGCCATCTGCGGCCCCAAAATGGCCGGTTTTAATGGTTATATTTTGTGGCAATTTATTTTCATAGAGGATTGAAGAGGTAAGATAAAAACGGCAAAAGCCAGCACTTTCCATCAAGCAAAAAAATATGTCTTAAACCTATAATTTTAGAACGTCGTAGAGGCGTGATGAATATTTTGAGGGTTGATAATGAAGAAGTTTGCGTTGATGCTGCTGGCGGCCACGTCCCTGATGACCATTGTTCCCGTTCCCGCGCAGGCTGAAACCCAGCAGGCCGGAGAGCGCCGTGATGCCAGAGAGGTTCGTCAGGATACTCGTCAGGAATCTCGTGAAGTTAAGCAGGAATGCCGTAATGGCGTTGTCGGTAATGCCGATTGCCGCCAGGATCATCGCCAGAACAAACAGGAAGGGCGCGATCAGGCTCGCGATATCAAGTACTAAGTATATCAAGACTCAGTGATGTGTAAGAAAACCCGACCGCAGTCGGGTTGAGTCTTATCCTGCCCAGTTCGTCTAAGCGTTAAACGCTGATTCTGAGATGATGTACGTTGTTATCGCAGTCAGCGCTCCCGAAAGAGCGTCTTAGGTTATCGACCGAACAGATCGCGCTTTTTAGGCTTAAACGGCTGGGCAATGACCACCAGAACGGCCACGACGAGATACGCGGCAAAAATCCCCAACAGCCACTGCGGCATTTCCAGCGTTAAAAACTCCCACTGACGCTGTGCGCAATCACCCGAGGCGACGAACACCTGCGGCAGCCATTTGTCCAGAGGCAGCCAGCTCGGGAAACGTGCCATAAAATCACAGGTCATGAATGGCGAAGGGTGAAGTTGGATCATGGTATGTTCATACGCCAGCTGCAGGCCGCGCCATGCGCTGTAAATCCAGATCACCAGTGCCACATAGCGTAACGGTGATTTTGGCGCAATAGCGCCAACCAGACCTGCGCCCATAATGCCGAACAGCGCGCAACGTTCATAAATGCACAGGACGCAAGGTTTAAGCAGCATGACATGCTGGAACCACAGCGCCACCATTTCAAGCGCCAGTGCGGTTAATGCCATTAGTAACCATGCGCCCCGACCCCGTGAGCACTGGTTCAAAAATCGTAACATAATAATTTCCCTGCAACATGCGTAGAGTCGGCAGTGTAAACCAATTCAATTTTCACGCCACTAGCGGGAAATGAAATAAAGTGTAATTGGATAATTATCATGCAAAAAGCGAAACCGAGCAGTGATTTGCTCGGTTTATTGTTATGAAAGTGTAGCCAGCCAGCCTAATTGCGTCATCCATTCTGTTACTGGCGTTAACGTATATTCAATGCAGAATAAACCGACCAGGGTCAGTACTATCGTATACGGCAGCGCCATCCAGACCATCCGGCCATAGGAAAGACGAATGAGCGGCGCCAGTGCCGAGGTCAGCAGGAACAAAAATGCCGCCTGGCCATTCGGTGTCGCAACGGAAGGCAGATTGGTGCCGGTATTGATGGCGACGGCCAGCAACTCATACTGATTTAAGCTAACAATACCACTTTCCATTGCCGCTTTGGCTTCGTTGATATAAATCGTTCCCACAAAGACGTTATCAGAAATGGAAGAGAGCAGACCGTTGAAAAGATAGAACAACCGCAACTGCGTATGTTCAGGCGCCTGTAAAACAAACTCAATGATCGGAGCAAACAGGTGCTGATCGATAATCACGGCGACAACCGCAAAGAACACGGTCAGCAGTGCGGTGAACGGCAGCGACTCGGTGAACGCTTTACCAATGGCATGTTCATCGGTGACGCCGGTCAACGAGGTCGCCAGAATAATGACCGACAGACCGATTAATCCCACTTCCGCCAGATGCAATGCCAGCGCGATAACCAGCCAGATACCGATAATGGTTTGTACAATCAGGTTGAGCTTATCCTGACGAGTGCGCTGCTTGCGACTTTGATCGTCAAACTCTTGCAGGATGCCGCGCACTTTTTCTGGCAAGGTTTCGCCGTAGCCAAACCAGCGCATTTTCTCTACCAGTGCGCAGGTTAATAAACCGCAAAACAGTACCGGTACGGTGACGGGCGACATGCGCAGGAAGAAGTCGCCAAAATGCCAGCCTGCGGCTTTGGCGATGATCAGGTTTTGCGGTTCGCCCACCATGGTCATCACGCCGCCTAATGCGGTGCCCACGCCAGCGTGCATCATCAAACTGCGCAAGAATCCGCGAAACTGCTCCAGTACGGTTTTGTAGTGCTGGTCGATGTGGCTGTCGTCAAGCAGGTCGTTATCTTCCCCACGCGCAGAGGCAACGCGGTGATAAATACCGTAAAAACCGACGGCAACGCTGATCACCACGGCGACCACGGTTAAGGCGTCGAGGAAAGCAGAGAGGAACGCCGCCGCCAGACAAAAGGCAAGCGACAGGATGGTTTTAGAGCGGATGTTGAGTAACAACCGGGTAAAAATGAACAGCAGAAGCTGCTTCATAAAATAGATACCCGCCACCATGAACATCAGCAGCAACAGGACCTCAAGATTGGCGGCAATCTCCTCACGGACGTGTGAGGCGCTGGTCATACCGATGACTACGGCTTCGATCGCCAGTAATCCACCGGGCAGCAGCGGGTAGCATTTCAGCGCCATTGCCAGCGTAAAAATAAACTCAGCGACCAACAACCACCCAGCAACAAACGGGTTGATGATGAATATCAGTGGGTTGACGATTAAGAAGATAATGAGTGCGAGTTTATACCAGTCTGGTGACTGGCCTAAGAAGTTGCGCCACAATGCGCGCCCCCAGGAGATCTCCATGCAGTTTCCCTTACCGTGAAATATGAAATGGCGTTTTTATGTAAGGCGCAAAGCTTACGGGCAGGGGCGCGCGCAGGCAAGCCCTTGTGCAAAGAGTGTGGAATCGGGAAATGCAGAAAATGAAGCCTTGATCCCTTTTTTCTTTATTTTGTCCGCTATCAGCCATGAAACCCGTCTGGTATGATGAGTGCAACTATGTTTTGCTGTGTAATGGAAATCTCACTATGGTCATTAAGGCGCAGAGCCCGGCGGGTTTCGCGGAAGAGTACATTATTGAAAGTATCTGGAATAACCGCTTCCCACCTGGCACTATCTTGCCTGCAGAACGTGAACTTTCCGAGCTTATCGGGGTAACGCGTACCACATTACGTGAAGTGTTGCAGCGTCTGGCGCGAGACGGTTGGTTGACCATTCAGCATGGCAAACCGACGAAGGTGAATAATTTCTGGGAAACGTCCGGGCTCAATATTCTTGAGACGCTTGCGCGACTCGATCATGAGAGTGTCCCGCAGTTGATCGATAATTTGCTGTCGGTGCGTACCAACATTTCCACAATCTTTATCCGCACAGCGCTTCGTCAACATCCAGAGAAAGCACAAGAAGTGCTGGCGACGGCAAATGAAGTGGCCGATCACGCCGATGCGTTCGCCGATCTGGACTACAACATTTTCCGTGGTCTGGCGTTTGCCTCCGGTAACCCCATTTACGGTCTGATTATTAATGGGATGAAAGGGCTGTACACCCGCATTGGTCGTCACTATTTCGCGAATCCTGAAGCGCGCAGCCTGGCGCTGGCGTTTTACCACAAGCTGTCAACGCTGTGTGACCAGGGTTCTCACGATCAGGTTTATGAAACGGTGCGTCGTTACGGTCATGACAGTGGTGAAATCTGGCATCGTATGCAGAAAAATCTGCCCGGTGATTTAGCGATTCAAGGCCGCTAAGCGGCTCTTTGAACCATCGGCGAAAAGAGTAAAAGGCCCCTTCATGTTGAAGGGGCTTATTTTTACAGACTGTTCATGCGTGGAGGGCAACGCTCCAGAAGCTCGACGCTACCGTCCTCGTTTTGCTGTTCCAGCATCACATCAAATCCCCATAACCGATGCACATGTTTCAGAACCTCTTTACGCCCCTTGTCCAGCGGCGCGCGGTTGTGCGGAATGTAGCGCAATGTCAGAGAACGATCGCCCCGCAGGTCAACATTCCAGACCTGAATATTCGGCTCCAGATTGCTCAGGTTGTACTGCGATGAGAGACGGTTGCGAATTTCGCGATATCCCTCTTCGTTGTGAATCGCCGAAATCTCCAGATAATTGTGTCTGTCGTCATCCAGAACGGTGAAGAAACGGAAATCACGCATCACTTTGGGCGACAGGAACTGACTGATAAAGCTCTCGTCTTTAAAGTCGCGCATCGCAAAATGGAGCGTTTCCAGCCAGTCGGAACCCGCGATGTCCGGGAACCAGTATTTGTCCTCTTCGGTGGGTGACTGGCAAATGCGTTTGATGTCCTGGAACATGGCAAAGCCGAGCGCATAGGGGTTAATCCCGCTATACCACGGACTGTTGTACGGCGGCTGGAACACCACGTTGGTATGGCTGTGCAAAAATTCCAGCATAAACCGTTCGGTCACTTTACCTTCATCGTACAGATGATTGAGGATGGTGTAATGCCAGAAGGTCGCCCAGCCTTCGTTCATCACCTGCGTCTGTTTCTGCGGGTAGAAATACTGGCTCACCTTACGCACGATGCGAAGGATCTCACGCTGCCAGGGTTCCAGCAGCGGGGCGTTTTTCTCCATAAAGTAGAGCAGGTTTTCCTGTGGCTCGGACGGATAACGACGCGCCTCGGCGATGGTTTTCTCTTCTTCGCGTTTCGGCAGGGTGCGCCACAGCATATTGACCTGACTTTGCAGATACTCTTCGCGGCTCTTCTGCCGGGCTTTCTCTTCCTGTAAGGAGATTTTTTGCGGTCGTTTGTAACGGTCGACGCCGTAGTTCATCAGCGCGTGACAAGAGTCGAGCAGTTTTTCCACCTCATCCACGCCGTAGCGCTCTTCGCATTCGGTAATGTATTTCCGCGCGAAAATCAGATAGTCAACAATCGAACTGGCATCGGTCCAACTGCGGAACAGGTAGTTATTTTTGAAGAACGAGTTGTGCCCGTAGCAGGCGTGCGCCATCACCAGCGCCTGCATGGTTATAGTGTTCTCTTCCATTAAATAGGCGATACACGGGTTAGAGTTAATCACGATTTCATAGGCTAACCCTTGCTGGCCATGTTTATACAGTCGCTCGGTTTCGATAAATTTTTTGCCAAACGACCAGTGAGGATAGTTGATCGGCATGCCGACGCTGGAGTAGGCATCCATCATCTGTTCGGAGGTGATCACCTCGATTTGGTGCGGGTAGGTGTCCAGTCTGTAGAGTTTCGCCACGCGGTCTATTTCCGCCAGATAGATATCCAGCAGATCAAACGTCCAGTCGGGTCCATCGCTCAAACGTGTGGTGTCCTTATTCATGGAATCAATCGTAGCCATTCGCGCACCCTCATTGTTAGCGGCGCTCTCTGTCTGGAGCACCTCATCTCAAGCATAGAACACCGTGTTAAAAAGCGTGCTGGTGGGGAAAATTTTTCTTTGCGATTTCACGTTATCGGGATGCCGTATAAGGCAGGTGTTTCAGCATTTTATGCTGGATAAAAATGACGCGCAGCAGGAGATCCCAAACCAGCAATATGCCTGACACAAGAGACATATGTGAGGTATGTCACCATAAAAAAGCCATATGTTGAATAATATTTTCATCTGAGTTATCAAGATGTAATTAGATGATTGTTCTTTTACCTACTGTTAACGGAGTGGCTATGCGAGTTGTCATACTGGGAAGTGGCGTTGTCGGCGTGACCAGCGCCTGGTATCTGAGTCAGGCTGGACATGACGTGACCGTCATCGATCGCGAACCCGGCCCGGCGCTGGAAACCAGTGCTGCGAATGCGGGGCAAATCTCCCCGGGGTATGCGGCGCCGTGGGCGGCACCCGGTGTTCCGTTGAAGGCAATTAAATGGATGTTCCAGCGGCACGCGCCGCTGGCCGTTCGTCTTGACGGGACGCAATTTCAACTTAAATGGATGTGGCAAATGTTGCGTAACTGTGACACAAGCCATTACATGGAAAACAAAGGACGCATGGTGCGTCTGGCGGAATACAGCCGTGACTGTCTGAAAGCGCTGCGCGCATCAACCGGCATTCAGTATGAAGGCCGTCAGGGTGGAACCCTGCAACTGTTCCGCACTGAGCAGCAGTACGAAAACGCGACCCGCGATATTGCCGTGCTCGAAGACGCAGGCGTTCCGTATCAGTTGCTGGAGTCCAGCCGCCTGGCGGAAGTCGAACCGGCGCTGGCGGAAGTGGCGCATAAGCTGACCGGTGGCCTGCGGTTGCCGAATGATGAAACCGGCGATTGCCAGCTGTTTACTCAACAACTGGCGCTGATGGCGGAGCAGGCGGGCGTTAAATTCCGCTTCAACACGCCGGTGGAAAAGCTGCTTTATGAGGGCGAGCAGATTTATGGCGTGAAGTGCGGCGAGGAAATTATTAAGGCCGATGCGTATGTGATGGCGTTTGGCTCCTACTCGACGGCTATGCTGAAAGGGATTGTCGATATTCCTGTCTATCCGCTAAAAGGCTATTCGCTGACCATTCCGGTGGCGCAGGAGGATGGCGCGCCGGTGTCTACGATCCTCGATGAAACCTACAAAATTGCGATTACCCGTTTTGATAATCGCATCCGTGTGGGCGGGATGGCGGAAATTGTGGGCTTTAATACCGAACTGTTACAACCACGTCGCGAAACGCTGGAGATGGTCGTGCGCGATCTCTTCCCGCGCGGTGGGCATGTTGAACAGGCCACGTTCTGGACCGGACTGCGCCCGATGACGCCAGACGGTACGCCAGTCGTCGGGCGTACCCACTTCAAAAATCTCTGGCTGAACACCGGACACGGCACGCTGGGGTGGACCATGGCCTGTGGCTCGGGGCAATTGCTGAGCGACATTCTTTCCGGACGGACGCCGGCTATCCCTTACGATGACCTGAGCGTTGCGCGTTATCAACCGGGATTTACTCCCTCACGTCCACGACATTTGCATGGCGCACATAGCTAATAAGGAATCCGGATGACTCGTCCTATACTGGCCAGCCTTGACCTGCAGGCGATGAAACAAAACCTGGGGATTGCGCGCCAGGCAGCACCGAACTCCCGTATCTGGTCGGTGGTAAAGGCCAATGCGTACGGGCATGGCATTGATCGCGTCTGGTCGGCTCTGGGCGCGACTGACGGCTTTGCCCTGCTCAATCTGGAGGAGGCGGTCACCCTGCGGGAACGCGGCTGGAAGGGGCCGATTCTGATGCTGGAAGGCTTTTTCCACGCAGAGGATCTGGCGCTGTACGACAAATATCGTCTGACGACCAGCGTGCACAGCAACTGGCAGTTGAAAGCGCTACAGAATGCCCGACTGAACGCGCCGCTGGATGTCTATCTGAAGGTCAATACCGGCATGAACCGATTGGGGTTCCTGCCGGAAAGAGTGCAAACCGTCTGGCAGCAACTGCGTGCGCTGCCGAATGTCGGCGAACTGACGCTGATGTCGCACTTTGCGGATGCCGAGCATCCGGACGGCATCCGTGAAGCCATGGCCCGGGTATCTCTGGCTACGGAAGGACTGGAGTGTCGTCGCTCGTTGTCCAACTCGGCGGCTACGCTATGGCATCCTGAGGCTCATTTTGACTGGGTGCGGCCGGGTATCATTCTGTATGGCGCATCGCCGTCAGGAGAGTGGCAGGATATCGCCAATACCGGGCTGAAGCCGGTGATGACCCTTCGCAGCGAAATCATTGGCGTGCAGACCCTGAAAGCGGGCGACCGGGTGGGGTACGGCGGGCGCTATACCGCCCGTGGCGAACAACGCATTGGCATTGTCGCGGCCGGTTATGCGGACGGCTATCCGCGCCATGCGCCGAGCGGAACCCCCGTCCTTGTCGACGGTGTACGCACCGGAACGGTGGGGACGGTATCAATGGATATGCTGGCGGTGGATCTGACGCCGTGTCCACAGGCGGGGATTGGCACGCCGGTGGAGCTGTGGGGCAAAGAGGTGAAAATTGACGATGTCGCCTCTGCAGCAGGCACGGTGGGCTATGAGCTTATGTGCGCGTTAGCGTTACGCGTGCCAGTAGTGACAGTGTAACTTAATGTTCTGCCGGATAACGCCCCAGGCTTATCCGGCATGTTGCGTCGTTATTCCGCTTCATCCTCTGCGACACGAACACCGACCTTCAGTACCGCATTGTCTTCTTTTTCCGCCACTGTCCAGATCATCCCGGCAAATTCCACCTGGTCACCCACGACCGGGGCGGCGCCAAGCAGTTGCTGAACAATTTCACCCAGCGTTTGCTGTTTGTCGCGGTACTCTGTGCCATCGTCCAGCCCGTAAATCAGCGCCACATCAGCATATTTCGCGCTGGCTTCCAGAATAAAGTCGCCGAAGAAGCGCTGATCCAACGCCACGGGCGGCGACTGGCTGAACAGTTTCCCCAGCGCGGGCAGATCGCGCTCGCGGCCAATCACGCACAGGACGTCGCCTTCACGCAGCCGGGTACTGCCGGTCGGATGAAACAGGGCATTATCGCGAAACAGGGCGGCAATGCGTGTATCCTCTGGCATGTGCAGATCGCGCAGCGCTGCGCCAACGCACCATTTGTCGGCGCTGAGTTGATAAACAAACTGCTCCCAGGGGTTTTCCGGATGGATGTCCAGCCCCATACGAGAGACTGGCCAACCGACAGGGGGAACCACCACTTTGGCTTTTTTGGCCGCCCAGGTGAGCGATGTTCCCTGAAACAGCAGGGAGATCAGCACCACGAAGAACGCGACGTTGAAGAACAACCGCGCATTCTCCAGTCCAGCCATCATCGGGAAGACCGCAAGGATAATCGGCACCGCTCCCCGCAGCCCAACCCAACTGATGAAAATCCGCTCGCGCAGATTAAAGCCGCGAAATGGCAGCAGCCCCGCGAAGACCGACAACGGGCGGGCAAAGAAGATCATCCAGGCGGACAAGATCAACGCCGGAACGGCAATCGGCAGCAGATCCGAGGGGTTCACAAGCAGCCCCAGCACCAGGAACATGGCGATTTGTGCCAGCCAGGCGAGGCCGTCAAAGTTTTGCAGGATCCCAAATCGGTTGCGAATTGGGCGATTGCCCAGCAGGAGTCCACACAGGTACACCGCCAGTATGCCGCTGCCTTCCAGTGCAGTGGTTACGGCGAAAATCAGTATCCCGCCGCTGAGCGCCAGCAGAGGGTACAGACCGGTGGGCAGCGATATGCGGTTAATCATCTGCAAAAGCAGGTAGCCGCCGCCTAAGCCGAGCATAATCCCCAGGCCAAACTGTTGGATGATGTGGACTGCAAACATCCAGCTCAGAGCCGTCTCATGATTCTGGATCATCGCAATCAGCGTAATGGTCAGAAACACAGCCATCGGATCATTACTTCCGGACTCGATCTCAAGCGTAGAACCCACACGTTCGTTAAGCCCTTTACCGCCCAGCAGTGAAAATACCGCCGCCGCATCCGTTGAGCCGACAATGGCGCCAATCAGCAACCCTTCAATGAGATCGAGGTGAAACAGCCATGCTGCCATCATCCCGGTTAACCCGGAGGTGATAAGAACCCCCACGGTGGCCAGCGATAAGGCCGGTCCCAGCGCGACCCGAAAGGAGCTGGCCTGCGTGCGCATGCCGCCATCCAGCAAAATGATCGCCAGCGCAAGGTTACTGACCATGTAAGCGAAAGGGTAGTTATCAAAGGGGATACCGCCCAAGCCATCCACGCCCGCGAGCATACCGATAGCGAGAAAAATAACCAGAATAGGGATGCCGAGGCGAGATGAGAATGAACTTAATAAAATACTGCAGGTTACGAGGACTGAACCCAAAATAAACAGACTAATGATTGCTGCGGCATCCAACGTTCGGTTACTCCTGAATTACGCTGTTTCTTAATAATAAACCCTAACACAAAAACGACAGAAACAGCGTTTTACTGAACGCCTGACGGGTCAGACTCTGCGCTTTCGGACCGGTTTTTTTACGATTTGAGTACGGGATGACCCGATATCGTGAGTTGGGTGGCATCTTTCGCATTTTTCAGCACCGCGTGTGCGCCTAATGGCAGGGTCACAGTGCGTTGCTCATGACCAAAATCCAGGCCAGTAATCAGCGGCACAGACAGACGTGAGCGCAAAAAGGTGTATACCGCGTCGAGGTCGTAACCCGCATCATACTCGTTTGGCGTACTGCCGCTAAAGCTGCCCAGCACAATCGCGTTTTGCCGGTTTAAAATACCGGCATCAAACAGTTGCAACAGCATACGCTCAACGCGGAAAGGATGCTCATTAATGTCTTCCAGCACCAGTATGCCGTTTTCAATTTTTGGCATCCACGGTGTGCCGATGAGCGAAATCAGCATCGCCAGATTGCCGCCCCACAGTGTCCCTTCGGTCTGACAGGCTGGCCCCTGACCTTGCCACTCCACGGTATATTGCGCGTTGCGTAGCGCGAGCCAGAAATGGTATTCCGTGAAGGCATTCATTTCTTCAGCGCCAAAGTTAGCCGCCAGCATTGGGCCGCTAAAGGTGATGACGTTGCCGTGGGCGAGTAAACCGGACTGAATGGCGGTAAAGTCGCTGTGTCCGCAGATCAGTAACGGATTGTGCTGTTGTCGGGCCGTCAGGGCCTGCCAGTCAATGTTCTCCAGCAAACGGCTGGCGCCGTAACCGCCACGCACCGGCATCACAATGGTATCGGCAGTGGTCAGGCTGGCGAGGGAATTCACGTCGGCCAGGCGTTCTGCTTCCGTTCCGGCAAAGCGCTGTTCACGGCGATGGATGACAGAAGCGTTATTCACCTGATGCCCCGTTTCCCTAAGGCGCGTAAGCCCGCGTAATGCAGCTTGTTGGTTGATGCAGTAGCCCGATGGAGCAATTAAATGAAACAAAGACATGGCAATTCCTTGCTGACAATAGAATGCAAATGTATATCATGCCGCATATATTAGAACGTTTTGCCGGGTAGTGCTTTGCTTATCCGGCCTGCTGAAGTTTCAGCGCAACGTTGTGTTGTTGTCACCTCAACGATGGATTCCGGCGAAAAGGATAGACGAAGTGAAATTGAGATGGTTTGCTTTTTTAATCGTGTTACTGGCGGGTTGTAGTTCAAAACAGGATTATAAAAATCCGCCCTGGAATGCGGAAGTTCCGGTCAAACGCGCGATGCAATGGATGCCGATCAGCGAAAAAGCCGGTGCGGCCTGGGGCGTGGACCCGCAGCTGATCACCGCGATTATCGCGATTGAATCCGGCGGTAACCCTAATGCGGTCAGTAAATCGAATGCCGTAGGATTGATGCAGTTGAAAGCCTCTACCTCCGGACGGGATGTGTATCGCCGAATGGGGTGGAGTGGCGAACCGTCGACCAGCGAGTTGAAAAATCCGGAACGTAATATCTCCATGGGTGCCGCCTATCTGAGCATTCTGGAAAACGGTCCGCTGGCCGGAATCGAAGATCCGCAGGTGATGCAATATGCGCTGGTGGTTTCCTACGCGAACGGGGCCGGGGCGCTGCTGCGCACGTTCTCCTCTGACAGGAAAAAAGCGATCAGCAAGATCAACGATCTTGACCCTGATGAGTTTATCGAACATGTTGCCGATAACCATCCTGCGCCACAGGCACCGCGCTACATCTGGAAACTTCAGCAAGCGCTGAATGCCATGTAACCGGGGTTGATGTTACTCGCGCACCTTATTCGCTTTTTCCCGCGCTTCGCGCTCCAGCGAAAAGATAATCCGCTGTAATTGCCGCTCCACCGCCGGGCTGACGTTAAGAAAACGCAGACTCAGGCGGGGAGTGGTGATCGTTTCATTTTTCCCGTCGATCACTTTACGCTCGCTAATCGAGATGAGCTGCGCGTCAAAATGGAAAATTCCCCATTCGCCCATGTTGAGTTCAATCTGAGAAAACCGCATTCCCTCCTTCAACCCTTCGGGTTTGGCGCCTTCCAGCAACGCGCCCATTCCGCCGAGAGAGAGGTCGAATAAGCGAAAACGCAGCGTGCTGTTGTCCGGCATTTTTGCCGAGCAGACGTAGGGAGGATGCAGCGGGGCGCAGATACGGAAATATTCGCGTCGTTGTACAAACCACAGGGTGGGCGGTAGTGCAGTCATAAACGCCGGAAGCTGCTGGTATTCGCCGCTCTGCAGCTGCGGTAACGTAAATTCGACTTTCGCACCCTGCGTTTCGGCGGTAATGGTTATCTGTCTGGCGCGCTGAACAGCAAGATTTTCATTCTCCTGACTGCCGAAATCCATCACCAGACTCTCCGGGCTGACCGAGAGAATTTTGCTGATGAGCTGGCCTCCCGACCAGGAAATGCGTAACGGAACCTGATTTTTATTGAGGTCACGAAGAACGCCTAACACCGCCAATGGATTTTGCTTCAGGAACTGCTCATGGTAATGACTCACGCCTAATGACTCCTGGATACCTGACAGACTGTCGTCAATTATCGGCATTTCGTGGCAGAACTTAATACAAATGGGTGAAATTTTTTTTCAAACTGAACGAATTAAGGCGGCCCCCAAAAGCACAGAATCGTGGCTTGCCTATACTTAGGGTGCGAGTGCAAGAGCGTCTTGCGCATGCGTTCACTGGAAAGAGGGCCTGAAAATGGGAATTATTGCCTGGATTGTTTTTGGTCTGATTGCAGGTGTTATCGCCAAACTGATCATGCCGGGCCGTGATGGTGGAGGTTTTTTCCTGACCTGCATTCTCGGTATCGTGGGTGCAGTTGTCGGTGGATGGTTGGCGACCATGTTTGGCATTGGCGGCAGTATCAGTGGATTCAATTTGAATAGTTTCCTGGTGGCCGTCGTTGGTGCGATTCTTGTGCTGGGCGTCTTTCGACTCCTGCGGCGAAATTAACAGAACGGCTCCTGCGGGGGCCGTTTTTCTTTCCGCAGGTTCCGTAACTACGTGAATGTAAAGGGGGAGGGATCGCTTGATTTGTTAATGAAAATGCGAATAATTGTCGTTCCATTTCTCATATAATAATTAACCCATGAAAACCACCCATTGTTTTACGTTGCGCGCGCTCTCTGGATGTATCACCCTGGCACTGACACTCCCGTCCTATGCCGAAGAATCAACCATTGTCGTGACGGCCGCCGGTCAGGAGAGTCTGCTGCCCGCCTGGACCAACAGCGCCACCAAGTCGGCTGTGCCGGAAAGCAAAACGCCGCAGGTCATTAACACCATCGACAGTAAAGAGATCGAGCAGCGCCACGCGAACTCGGTGAATGAGATCTTACGCTACGCGCCGGGCGTATCTACGGAAGTGCGGGGCAGTACCTCGTACATGAGCGAATACAAAATTCGTGGTTTTACGGTAGAGCAGGAGTATTACAACGGCCTGCAGCTCCCCTATAACGTGACTGGCAATACCAAGGCACGGATCGATCCCCTGATGATTGAAAGCGTGGATATCCTGAAAGGTCCGGCATCGGTGCTTTATGGGAATGGATCGCCTGGCGGGCTGGTTAACATTCAGGGGAAAAAGCCGCAAGCGGAACAAAAAACGGAAATGGGCTTTACGACCGGGACCCGCAATCTGAAAGAAGGTTATCTGGATTCGACCGGGCAAATCAGCGACAGCGACTGGAACTACCGTCTGCTGGGCAAAGCGACGGAAGGTGACGATCAGCCGCACACCACGCGTTATGAAAACTATCTGGTGGCACCCTCTGTCACCTGGCAGCCGGATAATAAAACGCGCCTGACCATCGATGCGCTGGCGCAGAATACGCCGTCGTTGTCGCCTTCCAACCCGCTGCCCATTGCCTATTTGCGCTCAGGGTATGCCGATCCCCGTGACTATGCCGGGGATGAGTGGAGTGGTTTCAAACAGCGGCAATGGATGCTGGGGTACAGTTTTGAACACCAGTTTGACAATGGCTGGGGTTTTACGCAGAAAGCCCGCTATTTTGATGTCGATACGCACCAGCGTAGCGTCTACTCAACCGGGAATGGCACGAATCCGGTGTGGGAATTAAATCGTTTTGCGTACACCACCGATGAAGATCTGAAGAGCGTTAATATCGACAACCAGGTGACCAAAACGCTTGAACTGGGTGACTGGAAACATCATTTTCTGGCGGGTTTTGACTACCAAAAACTCGACAGCCATTACTTGTATCGTTATGCCAGCAACACGCCGGGGATCGATATGCGCGATCCGAACTATCATCAAATTCACAGCGATGAACTCGGGCTTTATACCGCGCAGAAAAACCGACTTTCCTACCAGCAGAATGGCTACTATTTGCAGGATCAGGTGGAATTTGGCGGGCTGAATCTGCTGGCGAGCGTACGTTACGACGACTACCGTTCCACCACCACGGATGATATGCAAAACGGCGATAAAACATGGATCTCGCAGGATCGCGTAACCAAGCGTCTTGGCGCGCTGTACGCCTTCGAAAATGGCATCTCCCCGTTCATCAGCTACTCCGAAGGCTTTAAGCCGATTTCGCCACAAGGTACATTGACGGCAAAGGATGTGAAGCCGACCACCAGCAAGCAGGTTGAGGGCGGGGTGAAATACCTGCTGGCAGAATATGCCACCACCTTTACCGCCTCGGTGTTCAACATTCGCCAGAAAAACGTCCTCTCCGCTACGCCAACCTGGGATTACCGTCAGACCGGCGAGATAGAGTCGAAAGGGGCAGAGGTATCTGTCGTGAGCCGCCCGGCGGATAACATCACGCTGATCGCCAACTACGCCTATACCCATGCCATCAATACCGAAGATGAGACTTACGAAGGTAAGCGCCCGACGCAGGTACCCGAAAACGCGTTTAACCTGTGGGGCGACTACACCTTTGATGAGACGGTTCTGCGAGGACTGAATATGGGCGCCGGAGCGCGTTATACCGGGCCGATGGAGATCTCACCGGATAACAAAGGGGGCAAGCTTGGCGGCACCACGCAGTACGACATGGCCGTATCTTATCGTCTGGGGGAAGCGCTCCCGTCGCTGACTGGCGTCACGTTGAAAGCCAGCGCGCAGAATATTACCAACAAAGAGACCTTCAGCTGTTATGACAGCACCAACTGCTGGATTGGTCGCGACCGCACGGTTCAGGTCGGCGCGAGCTACAGTTTCTGATAAAAGCTGACCCGGCGCTCTGCCGGGTCATTTCATCCTGCTTACGGGGTAGAGGGTGTCGCCTGCTTTTGTGGCGCAGGCTGCGCGGTCTCTGTCGGCGTGGGGCGCGTAGTGGGTACGTTGTCGCACGGTTTTTCTTTGGGGCAAATCAGATCGAGCATTTTCAGAGTAACGCCGTTAGTCCAGCCAAACCCATCCTGCAGCGGATACTCGCCACCACCGCCACCCGTCCCGGTGCTGCTAACATCATACTTCTCGACCAGCTTTTTCTCGCGCTCCCAGGTGTGTTGAACATTGGTCAGAAAACGCCAGCTGACATCCATGGCCACCGTATCCTGACCATAATTTTGTAACCCTTCGGTCGCGACCCACTGTAACGGCGCCCAGCCATTGGGGGCATCCCACTGTTGCCCGCTTTTCACCGACGTCGTGGCAAGGCCGCCTGGTTGCAGTAAATGCGCCTGGGTTGCCGCCGCCACTTTGCTGGCCCGATCGTTTGCCGCAGCATTCACATACAGCGGGAACAGCGTCGCCGCCGTCAGTTGATTACGGACTTTTTTGCTCTTCAGATCGTAGTCAGCGTACCACCCCTCTTGTGCATTCCACAGATGGTCCTCGATCCCTTTTTGTCTCGCACTGGCGAGGGTTTCGTACTGGCTGGCTTTGGCATCGTCGCCTGCGGCTTTACTGGCGCGGGCGAGAATTTTTTCCATTTTATACAGCAGCGCATTGAGGTCGACAGGGACGATACTGGTAGTTCGGGTGGTACTGAGTTGTTGCGGATCATCCATCCAGCGGGAGCTAAAATCCCAACCGGAGGCGGCCGCCGATCGCAGGTCGCGATAAATTTCCGTGGCCGGGCGATTCGGATTGCTCTTCGCGGTGGCGATATCTTCTACCCAGGATTCCGGACGCGGCGTGTCACGCTCATCCCAGTAACGGTTCAACACCGTGCCGTCGTCGAGTTTGACCACCCGCTTATGTTGTTGCCCTGGCTGAAGAGATTCTGCCCCCTCCATCCACCAGGCATACTCTTTTTGCAACTGCGGCAGATATTTTTTCAGGGCGTCATCGCCCTCATGTTGCGCCAGCAACTCCACCATCAACGCGAAGAAGGGGGGCTGTGAACGGCTTAAATAATAGCTGCGGTTGCCGTTGGGAATATGGCCCCAACTGTCAATTTCGTAGCCGAAATTGGCGACCATATTCGCGACGTTATCCCAGTGGTCGCTTTCAGCCAGTCCCAGCATCGTGAAATAGCTATCCCAGTAATAGATCTCCCGAAAACGTCCGCCGGGCACGACATAAGGCTCAGGCAGCGGCAGCAAAGAGTCCCATTTCCCTGCGCTTTTTGTCGAACGGGTTAGCACTGGCCACAGCCCGTCAATATGTTCACGCAGCGATTGTCCATCCGGAGGAACGTATTTTTCCCCCTCTTTGGGCAGCGTAAAATTCACGTCGACAAAATGGCGTAGATCGAAGCCAGACTGACTTTTTTGCATTCGATAATCGGCAAGGATCGTCAGGGGATCGCTGTTGGGAACGGCGTCGGCAAACGTCTTCTGGTCGGGGAACAGTTTGGCGGTCTGCACATCATTGAATAGCGGTCCCAGCAGAATATCCGGGGGTTGCGGCAGACTGTCGTTCTGTTCTTGTGCGTGTACAGACATCGAGGCGAGGGTCAGAAACGTCCCGGTCAGAGCCAGTTTAATCATGAAAGACAATACGCCTGGTTGGCGAATAGCTGGGGTTATCATTGAGGTTCCTCCTTAGCGGTGTGCCTGAGTTAACGGCATTTACCTTGAGAAAACCTTAGTCCACGATTGCCCTCTGCGCGTGATCGAACCGACATTTTGGGAACTCACGGGCATTTCTCGCCGTAGTGCATGAAATGAATAGCGCGGCCTTTTTCGGGCAGGGACGCGCTATTTATGGGTTTACTCTGGGCGGAGAATGCGGCGGGTGGCGATATCCAGGGTAATCGTTTCTCCGGTCTTCAGCGTGCGGACAGACTCGCCCTGCTGACAAAGCCAGCCGATGCCCATCTCACGGGCGATGAGCGCGGAGTGTGACATCTCGCTGCCAGCACTCAGGCCGATCCCTTTCACGAATTGCGGGTCGAGCAGCAACACGGTGGACGGGAAAATATTTTCCGTGATCACGACAGTAGGGCGAGTGAAGAGGGGCATTTGTGCCTTTATGCCACTCAGATGCCGAAGCGTACGGTGGAGCAGATCGTCAATGTCGATGTAGCGCGCCTGCAAATAGGCGTCGTCGAGATGTTGATACTGCTCTCTGAGGTCACTCAGTACATTTTGCCATGCCGCTTCTGCGCTGTAGTGTTGATGGAGAATTAACGCGCTGGCCATGTCATCCAGTTCCGGGTCGTCCAGCAACGTGTGGTGCCCGGAGAAAATAGCGGCCAGGTCAGCGGAGTATTTTTCTTCCGCCAGCGCCGTCAATGCGCTGAGGTCGTCGAGCGTAAGCCGGATTGCGGCGCGAAGACGCTGCTGTTCTTCCTGAGGAGACGTGGCAGTGATACTGGCGATGTCTGGCAACACGGGCGCGTAACAAAACGCGATGCCGGTCAATTGGTCGGGTAACGGTCGCGTCAGCCCGCCAGGCTCGCTCTCTTCCGGTGAATCGCCAAAATTCTCTGCGGCGAGGCGTTTGAACGCCGCCAGCGCTTCGTCTGCCTGTTCGCCTTTGGCGATCAGCCGCAGCGTGTCGTTACAGCGTATTTGCAGCAAGGCGATTTGATTCAGACTGTCTGGCGTGACGCATTTACCGTTTTTCTCCAGCAGCATGTCGGCGTTAAAGCCCGACAGGGTGGCGACCAGCCGGGAAGCCGGTCTCACGTGGAGTCCATGACGATTTTTGACGACGACGGAAAGGGAACGCGCTTCGCTGTCGTGGACTGAGAATGCCGTCGTGGGGCTGTTTGCTGCAAACGACGAGGGTAAACCCAGTTGCTCACGTTTGGCATCAAGGGCGTTCATGGCATCGCTGATGACTTTATCGATACCGGCGCCCATCGCTGCGCTCACGGTCGCCGCGAGCGTCCCCTCAACCAGCGGCGCGGCACACAGACGCACTTTCGCCGCGATAGCCGGATCGAGCAAATCCAGCGCCGTTTCTGCGCTCAGCAGTGCGCTGCCAATATCCATCATCACCAGCACGTGGTCTGCGTCAGCCACGGACTCAATGGCTTCCATCACTTTGATGGGGTCGGTACCAATGGGATTTTGCGGGTCATCGATGCCCGCAGCAATCGCGAGTTTGCAACTTCCCCCCATCAACATTTGCTGGGCTAACTCCCCAACGCCTTCGCCCAGCCTGGCGCTATGAGAAACAATGACCAGGTTTACCATCGTATTCCCCTTACTCTCTGGAGGCTGCCGCCAGACACTGCACCATAAACATGACGGAAGTCGCTCCCGGATCCTGGTGACCGATGCTGCGCTCGCCGAGGTAGCTGGCGCGACCTTTACGCGCCTGCATGGTGATGGTGCTTTGCGCCGCCGCTTCCGCCTGGAGACGGGCAGCCTCCAGCGCTGCGGGTACGGACAGCGCGTGTTCGCAGGAGTGGCGCAAGGATTCCACCACCGGCAGCCAGACATCGCACATCGTTTTATCACCCGGTTCGGCTTTACCCCGGCTGACCACACCCTCGGCGCCTTCGCGCACCATCGTATAGACCTCGTCGAGGGTCAGACTTTGATGGGACTGGGTAACCTGAGCGGCGCGAATGAAAAAGGTGCCAAACAGTGGGCCGCTGGCGCCCCCTACGCTGGAGAGCAGGACCATCCCGGTATTTTTCAAAATGAAACCGATATCTTTGTCGGCAATCGCGGGTAATTTTTCGACCACTTTGCTAAATCCGCGATGCATGTTTAAACCGTGGTCAGCATCACCAATTTCTCTGTCGAGCCCGGTGAGGAAATCACTCTCTTTGGTGAAGATTTCACCGCACAGGTAGAGCCAGTTAACAATTTGCGTTCTGTTGAGCGACATAAAAAATCTCCTTATTTTCCCCAGTTGAGAGCCGGGGTATGTACCGGGGCATCCCATAATGCCAGCGTCTCATCGTCCACTTTTAAGAGGGTGATGGAAAATCCGGCCATATCCAGGGAGGTGCAGTAAGATCCGATCAGATTGCGTTCGATGTGAATGCCCGCGTCCTGACAACGGCTTTCGAGTCGGTTATAGACGCCGAACAGCTCGGATAACGGCGTCGCGCCAAGATTGTTGACCAGCGCAATCACGCGATCGCCGCGCTGCAGCGGTTGTTTGCCCTGTTTGTCTTCTTGCCATGCGCCCTGTACAGGGTCCCAGTGACGTAACGTACGGCGGTAAGCACCGTTTTCCAGCAGGGTGTCGAACATTTCATCGACGGTCCTGTCGAGAGAGGTGAAAGCCCGACGGTCAATACCCGGTTCGCCGTGAATGCCAACGCCAAACTCCATCTCATTATCCTGCAAAGTAAACGAGGGTTTACCGGCGGCAGGCACCGTACACGCACCCAGCGCGATACCAATTGAGTGACCGAGGTTATTAAGTTTACGTCCAAGTTCCGCGCAGGCTTCCAGCGAATCGCCGCGTTCTGCCGCGGCGCCGACCAATTTTTCAATCAAAACCGTGTTTGCCACGCCCCGGCGACCGGCGGTATAGAGACTGTCTTTGACCGCCACATCATCATCAATGACGACGGTCGTTACCTTCACGCCGCTGTCGTGCAGAAGTTCGGTGGCTGTTTCAAAATTAAGAATATCGCCGGTGTAATTTTTGATAATCAGCAGGACACCTTCACCGCCGTCGATACTCATCGCGCATTCAAACATTTTGTCCGGTGTCGGAGAGGTGAAAATTTCACCCGGACAGGCGCCGGAAAGCATCCCCTGGCCAATGTAGCCGCAGTGCATGGGTTCATGTCCGCTACCGCCGCCCGACAGCAGCGCCACTTTCCCTTGCACAGGGGCGTCTGAACGGGTGACATACACCGGGTCCTGATGCAGCGTCAGTGTAGGAAAGGCTTTCGCCATACCGGCCAGTTGTTCATTCAGGACATCTTCGACACGGTTAATCAATTTTTTCATTTTTTGTGCTCCGTAGGTCGTCATGAGATGACTGCAAAAGGGAACACATCGCAGACATCTGAGTGAGGGTATCGGTTATGGACAACGGCACGGCGACCACATACTGCCGATACGATCATTGTGCCGCAGCGACGCGAAAAAAATATTCCACAAATTTATGTTTCAATACGGAACATTTGTTTTTATTTATGTTTCATAATGGAACGTGAAGATGAATTTTTCGGCAAAAATGAGAGATTCAACCATCTTTGCCGCAGAAAAATGCGAAGCAGGGTTCCCGGTGACCGGGACGTGGAAAAGCGCGCGCATGCGCGCGGAGAAAACATGGCGACTCTACATCAAACCGGCGACAACGCCGTCTCTTCTACTGTTCTTAGCGCTTCGTGGCAACGCTGTAGCAAAATGATGCAGCGGGAGCCCTGGATCATGCCGCATCAGGCACAGGGGCTGACGTTTGACTCTATTTGTCGGCGAAAAACCGCATTGCTGGCGTTGGGGCAAGCGGCGCTGGAGGATGCCTGGGAATACATGTCTCCCCGGGGATGTGGGTTATTTATTCTTGATGAGTCGGCCTGCATACTTAGCCGCTGCGGCGATCCGCTTACGCTGCAACAGCTTGGCGAACTGGGGTTTATCAACGGTGCCTACTGTGCGGAAAGTATTATTGGTACCTGTGCCTTATCCCTGGCGCCTGCGGTTGGACAACCGATTCAAACCTCTGGCGAGCAACATTTTAAACAGAGGCTGTCTGGCTGGAGTTTCTTCTCTACGCCTATTTTTGATAACCACGGTCGCCAGTCGGGTTCCATCGCCTTGTGCTGTCCTGTTGGGCAGGAGGCGGCGTCCGATCTGCCGCTAACGCTGGCGATAGCGCGTGAAGTGGGCAATTCACTGCTGACCGACAGCCTGCTTACCGAGTCTAATCGCCATCTGAATCAGCTGTACGGCCTGCTCGAAGGAATGGTCGACGGTGTGATGGCCTGGAATGAACAGGGCACGCTGCAATTTCTGAATGCGCAGGCCGCGCGATTGCTGCATCTGGATGCCCAGTCGAGTCAGGGGCAAAATATCACTGAGCTGGTCACGCTTCCTGCCGTTTTACAGGGTGCAGTCCGGCAACTGCGTCAGCTCAACCATGTCGAAGTCACGTTTGAAAGCCAGCATCAATTTGTGGATGCGGTCATCACCCTGAAACCGATTATTGAGGCTCAGGGGGCCAGTTTTATTCTGCTGCTCCATCCTGTCGAACAGATGCGCCAGTTGGTGACCAGCCAATTAGGAAAAGTGAGCCACACCTTTGCACAAATGCCGGGCGACGATCCTGACACCCGGCGCTTACTGCATTTTGGTCGACAGGCCGCGCGGGGGCGCTTCCCGGTGTTACTTTGCGGGGAGGAGGGGGTTGGCAAAGAACAGCTCAGCCAGGCCATTCATAATGAAAGTGAGCGTGCTGAAGGCCCCTATATTGCAGTGAACTGCCAGCTGTATGCCGATACCGTGTTGGGACAGGGCGATACCGATGGCACGACGGAGGGCGGGCGTTTAAGTCGTCTGGAGCTGGCCAACGGTGGCACGCTGTTTCTGGAGAAAATTGAATACCTGGAGCCGGAGTTGCAATCGGCGCTTCTGCAGGTGATCAAACAAGGGGTATTAACGCGCCTTGATGCCCGCAGACTGATTCCTGTTGATGTTAAAGTCATCGCGTCTACGACTCTGGATCTCGCGTTGCTGGTGGAACAAAACCGCTTTAGTCGCCAGCTTTACTACGCGTTACATGCCTTTGAAATCACCATTCCGCCGCTTCGAATGCGGCGAAACAGCATTCCAGCGCTGGTGCGTAATACGCTTGCGCGTCTTGAGAAACGTTTCTCGACGCGGCTGAAGATAGAGGATGATGCGATGGCGCAACTGGTTGATTGTGCCTGGCCGGGGAATGATTTTGAGTTGCTCAGCGTGATAGAAAACATCGCCATGAGTAGCGACAACGGTCATATCCGGCTGAACCATTTACCCGAGCATCTTTTTACTGAACGCTTCGAGGAGGGCGGCACGCGCCTCTCAACCCAGCTGACCTTTGCCGGTATTGAGAAAGACGCCATTATTCATGCAGCAAAGGTCACCGGCGGTCGTGTACAGGAGATGTCCAGCGTGTTGAACATTGGGCGCACAACGCTGTGGCGTAAGCTAAAGCAGTACAACATTGATGTCAGCCAGTTTAAGCGTCGTCGTCAGGACTCGCGTTGAGGTTGAACGTGGTGGGGCACGGATAACTGAATGTGTTGTGACTTCAACGGGTTCATTCTTTCATCGCATAAGTCGCTTGATTTGGCCGATAAACATAATATGCTGTATGTATATACAGTATTTGTTGAGATGGCCGTGATGAATGATATTTTTTCCTGTGAACGTAATAACACCATTACGTTACCTCTTTTTCTGGAGCGTGTTTCATGCGGGTTTCCCAGCCCGGCGCAAGACTATGTTGAGGACAGTCTCGATCTTAACACCCTGGTGGTGAAGCATCCGGGGGCAACGTACTTCCTCAGGGTCAGCGGTGACTCGATGGTGGGGGCCGGTATCAGCGATGGTGATTTATTGGTGGTTGACCGTTCGTTGACGGCGATGCATGGCGATATTGTGGTGGCGGCCGTGGCGGGGGAGTTTACCGTGAAGGAGCTGCGAACGCGGCCCCGTCTTCAGCTATTCCCACACAACCCGCATTATTCCCCCATCGTGTTGCAGAGCGAGGAAGAGCTGCAACTCTTTGGCGTTGTGACATTTACGTTGAAATCACACAGACATGTTCGCGCTGGTTGATGTAAACAGTTTCTATGCGTCCTGTGAAACTGTTTTTCGACCGGATCTCGAGGGAAAACCGGTGGTGGTGGTTTCAAATAATGACGGATGCATTATTTCGCGATCGGCACAGGCAAAAGCGCTCGGCGTAAAAATGGGGGCGCCTTATTTCAAAGTGAAAGATGAATTACGGCGTCAGCACGTCACGGTTTTTAGCTCCAATTATGCGCTTTATGCCGATCTCAGCCACCGTGTGATGTTGACCCTGGCAGAAATGGCGCCGTCGGTAGAGGTCTATTCCATTGATGAAGCTTTTATCGATCTGTCAGGCGTCGGGCGTGGCTATTCACTCGAGGCGTTTGGGCGCCAAATTCGTCAACAGATACGAAAGAACACGGGGTTGACCGTTGGCGTAGGCATTGCGCAGACCAAAACGCTGGCAAAAGTCGCCAATTTTGCAGCGAAAACATGGCAAAAGACCGGCGGCGTGGTCGATCTGTCAGATACTCTGCGTCAGAGAAATCTTCTTGAGCGCGTCCCTGTTGAAGAAGTCTGGGGGATAGGGCGGCGTACCAGTAAGAAACTCAATGCGATGGGCATTACGTCGGCGCTGCAATTGGCTGACAGCCCTCTCTGGGTGATGCGTAAACACTTCAGCGTGGTGACGGAACGTACCGTGCGTGAACTGCGCGGGGAATCCTGTCTGGCATTTGATGAGTTTGCCCCCACCAAACAGCAGATTATTTGTAGTCGGTCATTCGGCCATCGCATCACCCACTACGACGAGATGCATCAGGCCATTTGTACGTATGCTGAACGCGCGGCAGAAAAACTCCGGGCAGAACGACAGTACTGCTGCACTATCAGCGTCTTTATGCGAACCAGCCCGCATGTCGCAAATGCGGTGTTTTATGCTCCTCAGGCCAGCGGCCAGTTAACGATTCCGTCTAATGATACCCGCGACATTATTCGCGTTGCCTGCAGTGCGCTGGACAGGATCTGGAAAGACGGTTTTCGCTATATGAAAGCCGGCGTCATGCTCAGTGATTTTTTCAGCCAGGGGATTGCTCAGTTAAACTTGTTTGATGAAAACGCCCCACGCCCCAACAGTGAGAAATTAATGGCGGTGTTGGATCACCTCAACAGCAAAAAGGGGGGAGGCACCCTCTATTTTGCCGGGCAGGGGGTACAGCAGCAATGGCAAATGAAACGGGAAATGCTCTCCCCACGCTATACCACTCGGTTTTCAGATTTACCGGTGGTGAAATAGGCTGCTTTATTGCCTGTTTTTCGGAGTAATGTACTGGGTATGGCGGTGAGTCCTGATTTTCCTTTCCATCATCAGACGCATTCGTTAGCATATTGTTTCGCAGCTAGGCGTATCTGTTTTTTTCAGGAAGAGGTTAACGTGTTCGCAGAGTATGGAGTTCTGAATTACTGGACGTATCTGGTCGGGGCAATTTTTATCGTTCTGGTCCCTGGTCCTAATACATTTTTTGTGCTGAAAAATAGCGTTGGGCGTGGGATGAAAGGTGGATATCTCGCGGCAAGCGGCGTGTTTATTGGCGATGCGGTGCTGATGTTTCTCGCTTACGCCGGCGTTGCAACAATGATTAAAACGACGCCGGTGCTGTTTAGTATTGTTCGCTATCTCGGCGCATTGTATCTGCTTTATCTTGGCGCAAAGATGCTCTACGCGACGCTGAAATCAAAAGAAAATGCGTCGGCTGGCGAGGATGTTCCTTTTGGTGCGATTTTTAAACGCGCCTTGGTTCTGAGCCTGACCAACCCAAAAGCGATCCTTTTTTACGTGTCGTTCTTCGTGCAATTTATTGATGTGAACGCGCCGCATACGGGGCTGTCATTTTTGATTCTGGCCATCTCGCTGGAAGTGGTGAGCTTCTTCTACCTGAGTTTCCTGATTATTTCGGGGGCGTTTGTGACGCAATATATTCGGACTAAAAAGAAACTGGCAAAGGTCGGCAATTCTCTGATTGGTTTGATTTTCGTCGGCTTTGCCGCGCGTCTGGCGACGCTGCAGTCGTAATATCGACAGGCCCGTTTATTCTGACGGGCCTCTGTTTTTTCCCCGCAAATCAAGATACAGCCCTGGTGCATAATCAAAAAAATAACCAATAAATGGTATTTTAAATGCATATTCTTAGGCGTAACCTTCTTACCGCAGCGATAAATGAAATACGCTGCGTTGTTGATGGAAAGAGGGAAGACAATGCTTCAAATTCCACAAAATCATATTCACACACGCGCCACGCCATTCTGGAACAAAGAGACGGCACCCGCCGGAATTTTCGAACGCCACCTTGATAAAGGAACCCGACCGGGCGTGTATCCCCGTTTGTCGGTGATGCAGGGGGCGGTCAAATATCTCGGATATGCCGATGAACACAGTCCCGAGCCAGAACAGGTGATGATTATTGAAGCCGGTCAGTTTGGCGTTTTTCCACCGGAAAAATGGCATAACATCGAAGTGATGACCGACGACACTTACTTTAACATCGATTTTTTTGTTGCTCCGGAAGTGTTACTGGAGAGCGCAAATCAACGGAAAATCGTGCGTACCGGGAAGGAGTAAACCATGGGTAAAGCAACATATACCGTGACGGTGACCAATAACAGTAATGGCGTCTCGGTCGATTATGAGACCGAAGCGCCGATGACCTTGCTGGTGCCGGATGTCGCTGCAGACGTCGTCAAAGACCTGGTCAATACCGTGCGTTCATACGACACGGAAAATGAACATGATGTTTGCGGCTGGTAACGCCGCGACCTTTTTGATTTCCGACGCAGTAGAGCATCATCGTTTGATGGCGCCCGTTTTCCTGCACCACCTGCACTATGCCGATCTGATTGAAGAGCTGTATGAATTGCCGTTTATGCTGGGATTATTTCTGATTACGCTGGGGTTTATGCAGCGGGAGAAACCGGGCGAGAATGCCACGTCCCGGGTCGGTGATGTGCAGTTCGCGAAATAGTGGGTTAGCCGATACAGGTAGCCTGAGTCCGCAAATACGGACCCAGGCGAGATAATGACGCTTACGCGATGGCCTCACAGAGACGCGATTTCATCGCCGTGTAAGTGTCTACAGCATAGTTTTCCGCCCAGCGCTGATCGGCAATCGGCTCAATTTTCACGGCGCAGTACTTTGTTTCAGGCGTTTTTGAGATGGGATCCAGGTTATCCTGAGTCAGCTCATTACAGGCGCCAATCCACCATTGATACGTCATGTACACTGCGCCACGGTTAATACGGTCGGAGACGTCGGCACGGCTGATCACCTTGCCGCGACGAGAACTGACCCAGACCAGATCGCGATGGCGAATCCCCAGTTTTTCCGCATCAAGTCCGTTGATTTGCACATTCCCCGGTTCATCAGCCAGCGCCTGTAACGCCGCGCAGTTACCGGTCATGGAACGGCAGGAATAGTGTCCGACTTCACGCACGGTGCAAAGCACCATCGGGAAATCCTCATCCGGCACCTCAGCAGGCGCGCGCCACGGGGCGGCAAACAGCTTGCCTTTCCCGCTGGGCGTATCAAATTTGCTGTGCAGATAAAGATACGGGGTGCCGGGGTGATCAAGGTCAGGACACGGCCACTGAATATGCCCCATGTCGCCCATTTTTTCGTACGTCACACCGTAGAATAGCGGGCATAACTCGCGCATCTCATCCCAGATTTGCTGATTATTTTCATACTTCATGGGGTAGCCCATTGCGGTGGCGAGCAGGCTGATTATCTCCCAGTCACGCTTCACATCGCCAGTCGGCTCAATGGCTTTTTCAAAACGCTGGAAACCACGATCGGCGCAGGTAAATACGCCTCCGTGCTCACCCCACGAGGTGGCGGGCAGAATCACATCAGCCGCTTCTGCCGTTTTGGTCATGAAAATATCCTGCACCACGACAAAATCCAGCGCGTCGAAGCCTGAACGTACCAGCCCCAGATCGGCCTCTGTCTGCAGCGGATCTTCCCCCATGATGTAGTAAGCTTTGACTTTACCTTCGAGCGCCAGATGAGGCACCTCAGTGATACGGGTGCCGACTTTATCGTCCATCAGCGCGGCATCAATGCCCCAGGCGCGCGCAAATTTCTCTCTGACTGCGGGATCCGTCACGTCCTGATAACCGGGGAATTGATTGGGCAACACGCCCATATCGCACGCCCCCTGCACGTTATTCTGACCGCGAACCGGCCCGACACCGACATGAGGACGCCCCAGGTTTCCGGTCAGCAAGGCCAGGCTCGACAGCCCGCGAACAACGTCAACGGCCTGACCAAACTGAGTCACGCCCATTCCCCACATCACCGTCGCAGAAGGGGCGGCGGCGAAAGTACGCATCGCCTGACGTACCTGCTGTGCGGGGACGCCGGTTAAGTGTTCGACGGATTCTGGCGAAAAATCCTTCACGGTTTGCCAGTAAGCATCGAACCCTTCGGTGTGTTTTAGCACATACTCCCGATCATAAAGATGTTCATCGATCAGGACATAGCCAAAGGCGTTGACCAGCGCCATATTGCAGCCGTTGTTCAATTGCAAATGCTGGTCGGCAATGCGGGCCGTTTCAATGCGCCTTGGATCGCACACAATGATTTTGGCGCCGTTCTGACGTGCCTTAATGACCCGGCGCGCCACGATAGGGTGAGAATCCGCGCAGTTGTAGCCAAAAATGAGCAGGCATTTGGAGTGTTCAATATCGCTAATCGCGTTGCTCATTGCGCCGTTGCCCAGCGTCTCCTGCAAACCGGCAACGGAAGGGCCGTGGCACACGCGAGCGCAGCAATCGACATTGTTGGTATTCAGCACGGCGCGGGCAAATTTCTGCATGACGTAGTTCGTTTCGTTCCCTGTCCCGCGGGAAGAACCGGTGGTCATGATGGCGCGAGGGCCGAAGGCCGCTTTAATTTCTGACAACCGCTTTGCGGTATAGCGGATGGCTTCATCCCAACTCACGGGGGTGAGTTTGCCGCCTTTTTCATAGCGAATCATCGGGCGGGTCAGACGCGGCGTCAGAAGACGTGTGTCGTTAAGAAAATCCCAACCGTAAAATCCTTTCAGGCATAGCTGATTCTGGTTCGTTACACCTTCAGCACCTTCGGCGCGGATGATTTTGTTATTTTCAACAACAAGCTTGAGCTTGCACCCGGCCCCGCAATAAGGGCACACACTGGTGATTTTTTTCATCAATAACAGACCTGTTAAAAGCTGAAATAGCGCGAATTTTAGAAGAAGTCAGCGCATTACAGACGATGGACTTCGATTTGTCGTAGCGACGGGGGAAATTAAGCATAAATTGTGCCAACACCAGAAGGCCAGAGACGGCGGGGCTTTGCTGAGAAGGAGGGCGAGAAATGACAGACGGATCGACAGAAATGACGGGCAGATGTCAAAAAAAGCCCGCACTCATTGAGGCGGGCAAAACATACTGGAAGCAATGTGAGCAATGTCGTACCGAATACCTGAGTTATTTGCTCAACTATTCGGTAATGAGAAAGATAATCTTTATCATTTAATATTTCAACCCTGTATTTTATGCGTGTTTATTTGATCGAATAACGGAAGAACGTGAAATACTGAAAGGTGATGTTGATCACAAATTTCAATTTTCTGTCTATGTGCTATTCTTTTTAGCAGCGAATTAATCGCTGACGTAAAAACATAAGTGAGGAAAGAATGGGCATTATTTCATGGATTATCTTTGGGCTTATTGCAGGTATTCTGGCGAAGTGGATTATGCCTGGTAAGGATGGCGGTGGTTTCTTTATGACGATCATTCTCGGGATCGTCGGTGCCGTTATAGGGGGATGGATCAGCACATTTTTCGGATTTGGCAAAGTTGACGGTTTCAACTTTGGCAGTTTTGCCGTCGCCGTTATTGGTGCCATTGTTGTTCTGTTTATCTACAGAAAAATCAAAAGCTAAACGAAGAATATCGCAAGATAAAAAGGCTACCGACGGTGGCCTTTATTATTTCGAAATGACCGCCGCTACCACCAGCCCAGTTCCGTTCCCACTAGCGCAATAATGGCCACGCCGATCATGATAAGCGTTGTTTTTTTCACCGTTATGCTCCGGGGGTTGCGTAGCCACCAATACAAAACCACGCTAAGAAAATAACCGCAGTAATAAAAATGACGACAGGAAAAACAATACCCAATCTCATGCTACCACCTGATTGTGTTATTTGAAGACGCGCCAGAATAACAGGGCTCAGTGCGTGACAAAAGGTGTTTTATCTTTGCGCTTTTTATCCTGATACATGGCGCTATCCGCAGCGTGAAGGGCGCTGTCAACGTCCGTTTCGCGAGGATTGATTTCAATAACGCCGAGGCTGGCGCCAGGGTAGAACAGAACCTCGCCCTCTATCTGGTATTCCCCACGAATCTGCTGCTGCAGACGGTCTTTTAACGTGTGCAGACGCGCCTGTGGGCTGGGGTCATTTTCATCAGCAAGACACACGGCCAGAAACTCATCGCCGCCTAAGCGGCCAATAATGTCGTGTTCGCTGCGCCAGTTCGTCAGGCGCTGACCGACCTGGATTAAAAACTGGTCGCCGGCTTCGTGCCCAAAGCGATCGTTGATCTGCTTAAAATGATCCAGATCGATATACGCCACAATGACGTTGCGATTCAGATGGCTGGCCAGTGAGAAAAGGGTGTCCATATTCTCAAAAATGGCCCGTCGGTTTGGTAAGCGGGTGAGCACATCAGTATACGAGTATGCAATCAGCGCCGCGTTGGCCTCCTGCAGTTGAGAAACCAGCGACTCCTTCTGAATATACTGGGCGATGAGTCCGGCAAACAGATGCAATACCTGTTCGCCACGGTGACTCAATTTATGTTGCTGCTTACTGGTGGCGCACAGCGTACCGTAAAACGTGCCGTCCGGAAGATGAACCGGCGTGCTTAAAAATGTGGTGATTTCCAGCGCCTGGGCGGCGGTGCAATCCGGCCAGCGTTCCGGGACGTTATCACTGTAAAAACAGTTATCGTCGATTGCGCGTTTACATAACGTTTCATCCCAGGGCACGGATAATCCTTCAGGAATGTGCATCTGCTTGCTGTTGCGGGCATACAGGATGTGTTGCAAACGGGTGTCAACATCGACTTTCGTCAGATAGGTCGATTCCATCTCGGTCACCATCTCCAGCATCTCCAGAAGTTGCCGAACCAGGCTTTCCAGAGACTGTTCGGTGGCGAGTGATTGCGAGACGCGGGCGAGGATCAGATCTGACATGACGCGAAGGTTCTCCCTGATTGGTAGCACAGTGTGCTGAAAATTTCTGCTTTGCTGGGCAGTAGAGTATCACTTTGACAAATGAAATGTATCTGTTCCATCAGAAAGTGAGTCACAGGGAAAAGGCGCTAATAAAACATGGAGATGCCTTATCAGACGGGTTACCCTGTCCGGATATTGCGTTAATGGGAGATTCTATGAAATTCATTCTTGCCGTGCTGCCTTGTGTTCTGGGACTGGCTGCATGCTCATCGTCAACACTGCCTGATGCCCCTAAACCCCCTCAGGTCGGTATGGCGAATCCTGCGGCGGTCTATTGTGAACAAAAAGGGGGGACGCTCGTGCCGGTACAGACCCCGCAAGGCGCGCGTGCGGACTGCAAACTGCCCGGTGGGGAAGTCATTGATGAGTGGGCGCTCTGGCGCAGAGATCATCCCGCTACCAAGTGAGTGCATTAAAAACCGCGTAACCACTCGGCCAACACGAGAGCATGGTTTTGCCCGGTGTTTTTCGCTGAATACAGCAGCGTTAGCGTTTGCTGGCGGGCAATGTCCGCCAGCCGTTGGCCTTCCTGCGTATGTTGCGCCAGTTCTGCGCGGTACTGTTCTGAAAAGTGTGTGAAATCTATCGCGTCAGAGTGAAAGGCTTTACGCAATTCGGTCGACGGCGTAAGGGCTTTATCCCACTCATCGCATGCAAGATCCGTTTTTTTGATCCCGCGAGGCCATAATCTGTCGACAAGGATGCGATATCCGTCGCTTTGATCTGCCGGGTCATAAACGCGTTTGCACTGAATTTTCATGTTTCCCTCTCATCCATTCGGCGGGTTAACCGATCCCTATGATTGCCATAAAACAGGGTATGCCAGACTGACGCCATCGCGAACACTATAGCACCTGACGATGATGCCCCCTAAATTAAGGGATTGTGATAACCGCAAAAGATCGGTAGTTTGAGATTCCTTATGTTGTCCCTCATTGTACTGGCATAAGGAACTCCTCATGGAATTCTCCCCTGTTAAAGATACGCTACGCATCGCGCTGGTGGGTGATTACAACCCAGAGATCGTGGCGCATCAGGCTATTCCCCTGGCGATTGATGACGCCGCTGCTGTGCTGGAGCTCATGGCCGACTACGACTGGCTGACGACGTCTGATATCGGTAGCGCTGAAGATCTGGTGGGTTACGATGCGATTTGGGTGGTGCCTGGCAGTCCGTATCAGAATACGGAAGGCGCGCTGATAGCCATTCGCTATGCGCGGGAAAATAGCATTCCTTTTCTCGGAACCTGTGGCGGCTTTCAGCATGCCATTCTGGAGTATGCGCGTAATGTCGTGGGCTGGCGCGATGCCGCACACGCTGAGACGGATACTTCAGGCCGGGCGGTGATTGCGCCATTGGCCTGCTCCCTGGTGGAAAAAACCGAGTCTATCGAACTGCGGGCGAATACGCTGATCGCCAAAGCGTATGGGCAGACGGTGATCTCTGAGGGCTATCACTGCAACTACGGTGTGTCTGAGGAATTTACCGCTGAACTTGAACGTGGCGATCTGCGGGTGACCGGCTGGGATGACGCCGGCGAGGTTCGCGCTATTGAACTGGTGACGCATCCGTTTTTTGTCGGCACGCTGTTTCAACATGAACGCGGTGCGCTGACTGGCAAACCGGTGCCGCTGGTGCAGGCGATGCTGCGGGTCGCAAGAGGTTAAACAAAAGGGCAGGTTATGACGCCTGCCCGCAACGTTATTGTGTGGCGATCGCCCGGTCTCGCCCGGCGCAGAGTCCGAACACAGCCATCACCAGAGATAACACCGCCACCACCATCAGCGGAATGTGCCAGTCTCCGCGGGCGTCGTGAATTTTTCCCATCAACGGCGGGCCGCACGCCGCGAGCAAGTAACCGACTGATTGCGCCATGCCCGAAAGCGCAGCCGCCTGGTGCGCAGAGCTGGCACGCAGGCCGATAAAGGTCAGCCCGAGGATCATCGTCGCCCCAGAGCCAAATCCGAACAGCAACGTCCACAGCACTGCCTGCCCCGGCATCAGCCAGATTCCGGCGGTACCCATCGCGCACATTAACGACACCCCGGCGGCAATACCGCGTTGATCGTTAAATCGATGCAGGACCAGGGGGATCAGGAGTCCAGGTGCGGCGGTTGCCAGTTGCAACAGACCGTGAACGGAGCCAGCCTGCGATTCGCTGTAGCCCTGGCTTATCAAAATTGCGGGCAGCCAGCCGATAATCACATAATAAATCAGCGAGTTAATTCCCAGAAACAGCGTGACCTGCCAGGCAAGGGCAGAACGCCAGATTCCGCGGGTGTGCAAAGCCCGGGAAGTACTCAGACTGGCCAGGGCGGTATTGCGCCACTGGGGCAGCCAGAGGAGAAAGGCCAGCAACGGGAAGGCCATCAGCATGAATAGCGCGCCGCGCCAGCCAAAGCCGTGTAGCGCCAACGGCACAACCAGTGCGGATCCGAGTGCGGCAGCAGCACCCATCGTGAGTGAATACGCGCCGGTGAGTTTTGCCACATGCTGCGAGAAATCTCGCTTGATAAGCCCTGGCAACAGCACATTACCAAGGGCAATACCGCAACCGATGATGGCAGTTCCGCTATATAAAAAACAGGTTGAGGGGAGCGAGCGTACGGCGATTCCGAGGCATATCAGTAACATGGCGGCAAACAAGCTGCGCTCCATCCCATATCGACGAGCAATCAGCGCCGCCAAAGGCGAAACCAGCGCAAAGGCCAGTAAGGGTAAGGTGGTCAGGAGACCGGTTTGGGCCGTCGTCAGTCCGTAATCAGTACGGATAGCCTCCAGCAGCGGCGCCGTACCGGTGAAGGTAACGCGCAGCGTGGTGGCAATCATCAGGATACCGGCAATCAGTAAGGCGGTATTTTTGCCGCGTAATGCAGGTGAAAGGGTCATTGTCTTCTCATTGTGTCAGGCGAGGCGCTACCTTACCGTTTTTACAGACTGGATGAATCAAGCTAAAATGACAGATTATCGCTAAAATCGGACAAGTTGATGATTGGTTTGAGACTGGATGGCTATGAGCCCGATCTTCACCACGATGTCGCCGTCGCGTTTTGTATCCGCGCCAGAGAAGACGAACTTTTCAGCCCGTTGCATCAGCACCGTAAGGGACAACTGATCCTCGCCCAGCATGGCGCGATCACCTGCGAAGTTGAAAATGCGATGTGGATGGTGCCGCCGCAGTATGCCGTCTGGATCCCCGGTGGAATTGCGCACAGCAACCATGTTACCGCCGGGGCCGAACTGTGCTTTTTGTTTATAGAGCCAGAGGCGGTAAAAATGCCGGAACGCTGTTGTACGTTGAAAATTGCCCCGCTGTGTCGGGAGCTTATCTTAGCGTTGGCCGACAGATCGGATCTTCAGCGTACAGAACCGACCACACAGCGACTGACGCAGGTGCTGTTTGATGAGCTTCCACAGCAGCCCCAGGAGCAGATGCAACTGCCGGTCTCCGGACATCCGAAAATTCGCCGAATGGTGGCGACGATGGCGCGTGAGCCCGCCCAATGGCAAACGCTGGGGCAGTGGGCCAGTGAGTTTGCCATGAGCGAACGTAATCTGGCTCGACTGGTGGTGAAGGAGACAGGACTCAGTTTTCGTCGCTGGCGTCATCAGTTGCAGCTGATCCTGGCGTTACAGGCGCTGATTGACGGGCAGAGCGTTCAACAGGTGGCGCAAACGCTGGGTTATGACTCCACAACGGCGTTTATCACCATGTTTAAAAAAGGCCTGGGACAAACACCAGGCCGTTATCTGACGGGATTGACTACTGCTTCCCAACGATCAGCGAAACCAGTCCCGCCGCAATAAGCGGACCCACTGGCACGCCGCGAAACAGGGCGACGCCAAGTACGGTTCCCACCAGCAAGCCGGCGACAAGTTGTGGCTGACTGCCCATCAGCGTTACGCCGCGTCCCCCTAACCAGGAGACAACTACGCCTACCGCGATGGCGACCAGTGATTTCCAGTTCACAAAGGAGTGAATCAGCGTGGAGGGGGGAAGTGTTCCGCTGGCGATGGGAGCCATAACGCCAATCGTCAGAATAATAATCCCCACCGTGAGACCCTGTTTCTCAATCCACGGGAAAAAGGTATTCAGCGGGGTAACGCGGACGATAATCAGCACCAGAATTGAAACGGCGACAGTGGTGTTATGGCTAACAAAGCCGAGAGCCGCCAGTCCGAGTAGGATCAGCAGAGTGACATCAAACATCGGGGTTTCCTTGCCAAAAAAAGATAAGCCTGCTTACTGTACGCGTAAATGCGTAGCTGAACAGGCTTTTTTATGGGGTGGTTTTATTTTTAGGCGAATGCCAGAGGCCGATTTTTGAACAGAAGAAGCTGTCATTACAGTGTCATCTATTTGCTCTATCAATAACAAGTGAGCTGTCATTTCTGTCACCACGGGGTGAAACCATGAACGATCACATGTTTATTGAGACGCTGCTGATTACCTCTTCCTTTTTTGCCATTGCCGTCGTTATTGTGATTTCAGTGCTGCTCCTCGAAAGGAGCTATTAACTCATGATGACATGCGACGGAATGTGACCAGCTCTGGCTGGGCGATGCGAAGGTAATCCTCGGTCTTCAGGATGACGGATTTTTCCAGTAAGCCTGCGTTAAACGCGACCTCGCTATAACGTTCGAACAGCAGCGGGTCGGCCACCAGCTTCAGATTGGGATGGAAGCTGAAGGGGGGAATCGCGCCAAAAACGCAGCCTGTCAGTTCATCAACTTCCACCGGGCTAGCAAGGGAGGCGCGCAAACCGCCCAGATGGGTTGCCAGTTGCGCGAGATCGGCCTGCTGATCGGCGGCAAGAATGGCCAGTACGTGCTGGTTTACGCCATTGCCTTTCACTTTGCAGACCAACGCTTTTGCACCCTGGCCCAACGCCGTACCGCGGATTTCAGAAACGGCTTCACATTTGCCCACGGGCGCATGGCTGACCTCGCGCCAGGTTGCCCCTTCCTGTGATAATAAGGCAATCAACCGCTGATGCGTCGCCGTGCCTTTAACAACTTCGGTCATGTTTACTCCTGACTTTGCAGAGAAAAATCAACGCGAAAAGACTATCACGAACGATCCCGCTTTTGCTGCTTGTTGAGGTACAGTTGCGCATCGGAAGCCTGATATGCATCATCAATGGTGTCATTCGTCTGCATGGTATAGATCCCCCAGGAAAAGCTGATCGTTCTTTCGTGGGCGATGATTTGCAGGTTTTGAGCGATCCGCATCGGGAGTGTGTTAGCGGCGTGCGCCGCATAATCGATAAGAATAATGCAGAATTCATCACCGCCAAGACGAATGGCGTAATCGCTTTTACGAATTGATGCCTCAATGGACTTGGCGAGGATCGTAATCGTCCGGTCACCTTCCTGATGCCCTTGCGTATCGTTGATCATTTTCAATTTGTCGCAATCAATGGCGATGAACGTCACTGGCGTTCCTGATTTCACCAGGCGTTGTAAACGTAGCTCAAGGGTGGGCGTTAATATTTTTCGATTATAGAGCCCGGTCATGGCATCGCTGATATTTTCACGCGTGACGTTGTGATACAGACGAAAATGCATTCTGACCATATTCAGTAGCAGCGCAGTGGCCAACAGGTAGAAGGCAAAAAGCTTCCAGGAAGAGACGACAAAGTACATTAAATCGAGGGATAGCGTGACACGCATTCCACCAGGAATGTTATGAACATGGTGAACATACGGGAAGAGATCGCTTTCACTTTGGTGAATAACGATCGTGTTTCCTGATTCGATATCTGCCAACGTCACATTCAGATAACGCCAGACCAGAGGGCGGTCCTGGGTATAAAAAATATTCTTCAGGTTCTCTTGGTTAATGTCTACCATCACCATGCCTTTCAACTTTCCGGATAAATAGACCGGCGTTAAAAAACTCATCACTTTCTTTTGTGTGAGATCGTCGTGATAGATGCTGGAAATAACCGTGCGACCGGTAAATAAATCATCGATATCCTCCCGGTCAATGCCTAAGGTTGCATTTTGCAGGAAAGACCAGTGGTGCATCGAAAATTGACGTGAATTGACCAGATCATAGAAATAGATGTAGTGATTTTTCAGGTCGAAATAATAACGGAATTTATATTCCAGCGTTCCCAGCCCCTGGTTGAAATCCACTTGTTCGCGATTGACGTTCACTGCCTGGTCGAAGGCAGGGAGCAAGAACACGTCATCAAGTTGTTCCGTGCAGCGTTCGGCAGACGTCTGCAACGTGCCGTGTAGCGCAGGGTAATTATGCGCGGTGAGGTTGAGTCCGTGCGTATCGTTGAGGGTCTCAAAGGCAGCGCATAATGCGTTTTTCTCCGCTGTCGTCACAGGCGTTTTCGGTGAGTCGAACGTACGCATTAAATGCGCGGCAATACTCTGATTTTTATATTTATCGTACAGAAAAGAGGAATCCGCTTTCTCGATAATGTAACGCATATAGGCGTTCATCGCCTTGTTACTGGCAATAAGCTCGTAAACCAGGAAAGAAGAGGTCAGGACGATGACGCTTGCGTAGATAAAGTGCCTGAGCGCTTTATGATGCAATTTCATGGTGAATGACACTCCTTACCGATCGGGAACTGCAGATTATCGCACAATGCCCGTTTGTACTCATAATGCAGAAGGTGCTAATTATACTCATGAACAGGATGTGGGACAGCGATAATGAAGAGATAGGCGAAAAAGTAGGAAGGCAATGGTCACACACATTGTGTATGACCATAATTAAAACAGTTCACTCAGGTGTGATTGAGCACCACTTGATTACGGCCATTGTTTTTAGCTTCATAGAGTGCATTGTCTGCCTGAACCATGATATCTGAAGCGCTGTAATCTGGCGTGGTCGCAAAAAAAGCACCTATACTTATTGTCATCGGTTCAGGGACATTATAAATGTTATTTTCTCCGGTGAGCATTTCAACATTTTTACGAATTTTTTCAGCAATAAATCTGGCCTGGGTTATATTAGTATTATAAAGCATAACGCCAAATTCCTCTCCGCCCAGGCGGGCCAGTAGGTCTTCGGAACGAAGGCTTTGTTGTATAATATTAACAATTGAGATGATCACTCTATCTCCCACCACATGTCCCCATCGATCATTGATCCTTTTAAAATGGTCAATATCAAGAAACAAAAGACAAAAGCATGTTTTGTTCCTGGTGTTTAATCGTAACTCGAGTTCATTAAAGAAGTAGCGGCGATTATAGATATTGGTCAGTACATCATGAATGGCCAGTTTGTTTGCTAAGTATAACTCCTTAAATATGTTATGAATGAGAATTGAAATGATGAAAAGCTTACTGGCGACTTCGATCCCCCGACTGATATACCAGACAGTGTAGTTATAATCATCCAGAGCCAACAGTAATAAATTACAACATATTGCTGAAAGGCAAAGCAGGGCAATGTAGGGCCAGAGGTCAGATGCCAGTCGGGTTTGGGTGATGATAAAGAAAAGTAAGAATGACCAGAGACATATAATTATTTTAAGGTAGTTAGCACCCCATGTGACGGCTTCATTTTTTCTGGAGTAATCGACAATAAACCAGCAATAATCTGGATTATAACTGCTCAGATTATGGGCAAGCGCAGGAAAGAAGAAGAACGGGACCAGTGACATTAACAGAACGGCGGTTTTTTTCTTGTTATCGGTTTGGTCTATGTTATTGATGTCTGAACAGAACAGCGCCAGAGAAAGTAAGAAGATAAAACTTAATTGTCGAAAGAGATAAAAAATTGAGATGTCATTTGATTTTATCTGAATTAATGCGCTCTCGATAATCGGTTCTTTGATGATAAAAATCGTTTCTACAAAGTAAACCAGGCTGCTCAGGAATGCTAAGCTCATAATGAGAGTTGAAAAATGACGATTATTGGCAAAATACTTTAAAATCATAAAAATGAAAATTATCGCGTTCAAGAAAAATAGCGCTACGACAACAATAAGATAATTTAATTGCGGTATCGATTTTACGCTGGAATTTTCCTGATATAGCATGGTCATACAAAATAAGATAACGAAAAGTAGCAGGGTGAATAAAAGAATGCTCCGTGCATTTATTTTATGCTTTTCCATAAAAACTCTTGATGGCAATCGATTGTGATGTGGGTGGGATTCTATTGATGATAAAAATGTTCAGTGTTGATTGCGATCAACTATTTTCGCCCAGGGCAGAGACTATTCTCTGATAAAACGGAAAAGATAAATGTCTGATGTGAGTTTTTCCGAATGATAACGTGAGAAATAAATTATGGAGAGGCTTTGGGAATTAACGGACTTGATTATCAACCGGGTGTTTATTAAACCAGCAAGTAAAATAGTCGCTATCAGAAATCAGCCAGTGGCGTTAACCGCTGGCTGATAGTGGATGATTAATCTCTGCTAGTGGCACCCTGCTTATGAAAAAGTTCGCGGAATACCGGATAAATATCATCCTGATCGCGAATATGTTGCATCGCAAAGTTTTCGAAAGTGGTTTGCAGATGCTCATATTCACGCCACAGGGTCTGATGAGCACGACGGGTGATCTCGATATAGCTGTAATAGCGTACGACCGGCAGCAGTTTTTTCGCCAGAATTTCGTGACACAAAGGCGAATCATCCGCCCAGTTGTCGCCATCGGACGCTTGTGCTGCATAAATATTCCATTGCGCGGGATCGTAACGATCCTTCACGACGTCATCCATTAATTTCAGGGCGCTGGAGACAATGGTTCCGCCGGTTTCCTGAGAATAGAAAAACTCATGCTCATCAACTTCTTTGGCCTGGGTATGGTGGCGGATATACACCACCTCAACGTTCTTATATGTCCGGCTCAAAAACAGATACAGAAGAATATAAAAACGCTTGGCCATGTCTTTGGTGGCTTGATCCATGGAACCGGAGACGTCCATCAGACAGAACATGACGGCCTGGCTGGAAGGGTCAGGGCGTTTTTCGTAGTTCTTGTAGCGGAGATCAAAGGTGTCGATAAACGGTACGCGCTCAATTTTTTCCCGCAACTCGGCAATTTCTTTGCGTAGCCGCTCTTCTTCAAGTAACTGTACCGGTTCGCTTTTGCTGGTAGTTTCCAGCGCGGCTTCCAGTTCTCGCAATTCTCTGCGTTTACCGGCCGTCATTGCCGTGCGGCGCGCCAGAGAGTTTTGCAAAGAACGTACCACGCTAATGTTGGCCGGAACACCGTTAGAGGTAAAACCCGCCCGGTGCGTTTTATACTCGGTCAGCTGTCGTTGTTGGTTTTTCTTCAGGTTAGGCAGGGCTAAATCTTCAAAGAGCAGATCCAGATACTCGTCTTTTGAAATCTGAAAGACGAATTCATCCTGGCCTTCACCATCCTGACTGGCCTGGCCTTGTCCGCTTCCTGAGCCGCCGCCACCGCCCTGAGGACGTTCAATGCGGTCATTTTGCACAAAATGATCGTTACCCGGGTGTACGCGATGGCGCAGACCGCCACGCCCCTGATGAAAAATCGGTTCGCTGATATCTTCTGTGGGAATGGAGACGGACTCACCGCTCTCCACGTCGGTGACCGAACGCTTGTTAATGGCCTCGGAGATCGACTGTTTAATTTGCCCTTTGTAACGGCGTAAGAAGCGCTGGCGATTCACAGTGCTTTTATTCTTCCCATTCAGGCGCCGGTCTATAAACCAGGTCATATGCCCCCCGTACTGCATTTGCCAACTTCATGCTACGCCTGTAGCGCCGGATAAGCGGCGCTTACCCGGCCTACGGTTCGCTGTCGTTCCAGACCCGGTAAGCGCAACGCCACCGGGCTGGTTTTATGACGATTTACGTACGCGCAGATACCATTCGCACAACAGACGCACCTGTTTGCGGGTATAGCCTTTTTCCATCATACGGTCGACAAAATCGTCGTGTTTCTTCTGCTCATCTGTTGAGGTTTTGGCGTTGAATGAAATCACCGGCAACAGCTCTTCGGTGTTCGAGAACATTTTCTTCTCAATCACGGTGCGCAGTTTTTCGTAACTGGTCCAGTTCGGGTTGCGACCGCTGTTATGCGCGCGGGCACGCAGAACAAAGTTGACGATCTCGTTACGGAAATCTTTCGGGTTGCTGATGCCCGCCGGTTTTTCGATTTTTTCCAGCTCGGAGTTCAACGACTCGCGATCGAACAACTGACCGGTATCCGGGTCGCGATACTCCTGATCCTGAATCCAGAAATCCGCATAAGTGACGTAACGGTCAAAAATGTTCTGTCCGTATTCGGAGTAGGATTCGAGATAGGCGGTCTGGATCTCTTTGCCGATAAATTCAGCATATTTCGGGATCAGATATCCTTTCAGGAACTCAAGGTAGCGCTCTGCCTGCTCCTGTGGGAACTGTTCACGCTCGATCTGCTGCTCGAGGACGTAGAACAGATGCACCGGGTTGGCGGCCACTTCAACGTGATCAAAGTTAAAGACGCGGGAGAGGATCTTAAACGCGAAACGCGTTGACAGACCGTTCATCCCTTCATCGACGCCTGCGTAATCACGATATTCCTGGTAAGATTTCGCTTTCGGGTCGGTATCTTTCAGGCTTTCACCGTCGTAGACGCGCATTTTCGAGTAGATGCTTGAGTTCTCTGGCTCTTTCAGTCGGGAAAGGATCGAGAAGCGCGACAGTGTTTCGAGGGTTCCCGGAGCGCAAGGCGCATGCGTTAACTCACTGTGATTAAGCAACTTCTCGTAGATTTTGATCTCTTCAGAAATGCGCAGGCAATACGGCACCTTCACGATATACACACGGTCGAGGAAGGCTTCGTTATTTTTATTGTTGCGAAACGTCACCCATTCGGATTCGTTCGAGTGGGCAAGGATAATACCGTTAAAGGGCAGGGCAGAAATGCCTTCTGTCCCGTTGTAGTTTCCTTCCTGTGTTGCCGTCAGCAGAGGATGCAGCACTTTAATCGGCGCTTTGAACATCTCGACGAATTCCATAATCCCCTGGTTGGCGCGGCACAGTGCGCCGGAGTAACCGTAAGCATCAGGATCGTTTTGCGCATGGTGTTCGAGTTTACGAATGTCCACCTTACCGACCAGCGCGGAGATGTCCTGGTTGTTTTCATCACCCGGTTCCGTTTTGGCGATGGCGATTTGTTCAAGAATCGACGGCCACACTTTCACCACGCGGAATTTAGTGATATCGCCACCGAAATCGTGCAGGCGTTTCGCTGCCCACGGTGACATGATGGTGCCGAGATAACGACGAGGAATGCCGTACTCTTTTTCGAGAATTTGCGCGTCTTCCTGCGGATTAAACAGGCATAAAGGGTGATCGTTTACCGGGCTGCGTTCACCGTTTGCGCTCAGGATATAAATCGGTACAAGCTGCATTAAAGACTTCAGTCTTTCAGCGAGTGATGATTTACCGCCCCCTACAGGCCCCAGCAGATACAGGATCTGCTTCTTCTCTTCCAGCCCCTGCGCCGCGTGTTTCAGATATGAGACAATCTGTTCAATCGCGTCTTCCATGCCATAAAACTCTTCAAAGGCGGGATAACGAGCAACCACCCGGTTTGAAAAGAGTCGAGAAAGTCGGGGTTCCTGGGCAGTATCGACCATAATGGGCTCACCAATGGCCATCAATAGCCGCTCTGCCGCGTTGGCATAAGCACTGCGATCTTGCCGACAAGTGGTAAGAAACTCCTGCAGTGTGAACTCTTCGTCCTTGGCAGCTTCATAGCGCTGGCGATAGTGATCGAATATATTCATGGTATGCCGTCCTTTCGTTTTTTAGCACATGTTAAGAGCCGTTCATATGAATAGTAGAGGCTCCCGGAAGAGGTAAACTGAACGACGCCTCTGCTGTCTCGTGTGGTAAAAAACAGCAACTCTCATGCCAAATTGGCGACCAAGAGATCAACGTGCCCGGTGATACACCTTCTTAAAATTAAGCGTAGATGGCATTTGCAAAACTTGCCTGTGCGCGTAAATGAATTTCAATGGCATATCAATAACTCATCCACAAAAAATGCATATTTAATGTAAAGATAAAGAACGAAAATCACGCAGAGTTCATCTGGCTGAAAACGAAATGTCATCTGCTGCTGAAAAATTAGACGGTTACATTTTATGAGTAATAAGTAAAATAGTTGGGTTGAAACGTATTGGCGGTTACACTTTTGCTGCTAAACATTTGAATAAGGAATTATGGATTGTGACCAAACTCAAACTTCTGGCACTTGGCGTGCTTATCGCAACGACGACGAATGTCGCACAAGCTGAAAGCAACCTGACGTTGGGCGCAGGTGTTGGTGTGGTTGAGCACCCCTATAAAGATTACGATACCGACGTATATCCCGTTCCAGTCATTACCTATGAAAGTGAAAATTTCTGGTTCCGTGGTCTGGGTGGTGGATACTACCTGTGGAATGACAATACCGATAAGTTATCGATTACCGCGTACTGGTCTCCGATGTATTTCAAACCGGAAGACAGCGACAACCACCAACTTCGCCAGCTCGACAAACGTAAAAGCACCATGATGGCAGGGCTGTCTTACGTTCATAACACGCAGTATGGCTTCCTGCGCACCACGCTTGCGGGCGACACGCTGGATAACAGCAACGGCATCGTGTGGGATCTGGCCTGGCTGTACCGCTACACCAATGGCGGTTTGACATTAACGCCGGGAATCGGTGTGGAATGGAACAGCGAAAACCAGAACGAGTACTACTATGGCGTCTCGGGCAAAGAGTCTTCGCATAGCGGTCTGCGTAGCTACGACCCGAACGACAGCTGGAACCCGTACCTGGAAATTAGCGCCAACTACAATTTCCTCGGTAACTGGAGCGTGTACGGTACTGCGCGCTATACCCATTTGTCGGATGAAATTAGCGACAGCCCGATGGTGGACAAATCCTGGAGTGGTCTGATCTCCACCGGGGTTACCTACAAGTTCTGATTGTGCATCATTACAGTGCATTTTGTGCATCAAAACAGGGCGCTCGCGCCCTGTTTTGCATTACGGTAGTGCATAACACTGGAGGATACGATGACAGAAAAACAGGTTGTTTTTAGTGGCCAGCTCACACTCCCTGCGGTGGGACAGGGGACCTGGTATATGGGTGAAAAACCCCATCATCGACGGGCCGAGGTGAATGCACTGCGTGCGGGCATTGATTTGGGCTTAACGCTTATCGACACCGCAGAGATGTACGCTGAAGGTGCGGCAGAGGAGGTGGTCGGCGAAGCGCTGGCAGGCGGGCGTGATAAGGTCTTCCTGGTCTCGAAAGTGTATCCGTGGAATGCAGGAGGGCAGAAAGCCATTACCGCATGTGAAGGCAGTCTGCGTCGCCTGAATACCGATTACCTGGATCTCTATTTATTACACTGGTCGGGCAGCTACTCATTTGCAGAGACGGTCACGGCGATGGAAAAACTGATCGCGCAGGGAAAAATCCGTCGCTGGGGCGTTTCTAATCTCGATAATGACGCTATGCATGCGTTATGGCAGGTTGCTGGCGGGAAGCAGTGCGCCACCAATCAGGTGATTTATCATCTGGCTTCTCGTGGGATTGAGTATGACCTGCTGCCCTGGTGTCAGCAGCATCAGATACCGGTGATGGCTTACAGCCCGCTGGCGCAAGCTGGACGTCTACGTAGCGGCTTATTGAACAATCCCGTCATTAATGAGATTGCCCATGCTCACAGTGCGAGCGCGGCGCAAATCCTGCTGGCGTGGGTCATTAGTCATCAGGGCGTGATGGCGATTCCAAAAGCGGCAAGCGTTGAGCATGTGCAGCAGAACGCGGCGGCGCTGAATATTACCCTTTCAGCCAGTGATCTGGCTGCACTGGATAACGCGTATCCGGCCCCGAAGGGGAAAACTGCGCTGGATATGGTGTGATGATGCCGGAATTTCTGTAGGCCGGATAAGATGCGAAAGCATCGCCATCCGGCAAACTATGCCTGATGGCGGTTAATGTCTTATCAGACCTGTGAAAACGACAGAAACACCGGCATCACTTATCCCTTAACGTTTGGCGACGCGGATCGTTTGCGCCAGACGAGAAGGTTTCTCTTCGGTGGTCTTTTGCTGCGCGGTAGCGTACACCGTTTCGACGCAAACAAACGTCTTGTAACCATCATCCGGCATATCACCCATGCTCACGGACAGCGCCGGGCCCGGGTTCCAGCCTACAACGTTGAGGTGGTGATGGTGTACGACGTCAATAGTGCGATTGAGTGCGTCATCGTGAATGACGCTGCAGGGTTGTGGATTCAGGTACACACGGTCAGTCCTGTCCGGGAACGTTTGCACGCCGTCAGCCAGCACATCTTCTTTGGCATCGTTCACTTTATCGATAAAGCGATCGCCAAGGCCACTCACTTTCACTGCCGCGATATCACCGACGTTAAAATAGGTGTGCAGCGCGGACGTCGTTTCAAACTCACCGTGGGCTTCCAGCTCAATCTCGCAGGTTTTCCCCAGTTTAAAACGGGCTAACAGCGTAAAGTCATGCGACCAATACTTGCGGGTGGCGTCGCTGCTTTGCAGTTCAAAGGTCAGGACCACGCCGTTATCGTCTTCGTTGTGCGCTTTCAGCGTCCACGGCAGGTTACGGGCAAAACCGTGAGCAGGCAGCCCTTGCTGTGCTGACGGTCCAAACCACGGCCAGCAAATCGGTACGCCGCCGCGCAACGCGGTGCCTGTTTTGAACGGCGTCGTGTTGCTTAACCACAGAACTTCGTCTTCCCCTGCCGGTTTCCAGGAGAGCAGGTGCGCGCCCTGTAATGCGAAAGACGCTTTTACCTGCGGGTGGTCGACAACGATCACCTCCAGCTCATCAAGCTGGCGGCGGGAGAGGACAGGGGTAATATGTTCGATTATTGGCAGTGCAAAAATTTTATTGATCATCACGTAATCCTTTCTCTTCAGGCAAAAAAAAGAGCGACCGAAGTCGCTCTCTTACAGATTACTGTTTCATCTCAACTTATTTGGAGATGTGAGCAATCAGATCCAGAACTTTGTTGGAGTAGCCGGTTTCGTTGTCGTACCAGGATACCAGTTTCACGAAGTTGTCGTTCAGTGCGATACCTGCTTTAGCATCGAACACGGAAGTGCAAACTTCACCGTTGAAATCGGTAGATACAACGTCGTCTTCGGTGTAACCCAGAACGCCTTTCATCGGGCCTTCAGAAGCCGCTTTGATTGCTTTCTTAATGTCTTCGTAAGAAGCTGCTTTTTCCAGACGAACGGTCAGGTCAACAACGGATACGTTCGGAGTCGGAACACGGAACGCCATACCCGTAATTTTACCGTTCAGCTCTGGCAGTACAACGCCTACAGCTTTAGCAGCACCGGTAGAAGAAGGGATGATGTTCTGAGCCGCGCCACGGCCGCCGCGCCAGTCTTTGTGAGACGGGCCGTCAACAGTTTTCTGAGTAGCGGTGGTTGCGTGAACGGTGGTCATCAGGCCTTCAACGATACCGAAGTTGTCGTTGATAACTTTAGCCAGCGGAGCCAGGCAGTTGGTGGTGCAGGATGCGTTGGAAACGATGTCCTGGCCAGCATATTTGTCAAAGTTAGCGCCTTTAACAAACATTGGAGTTTTGTCTTTGGACGGACCAGTCAGAACCACTTTTTTCGCGCCAGCAGTGATGTGCTTACGAGCGGTTTCGTCAGTCAGGAACAGACCAGTAGCTTCAGCAACTACGTCAACACCAACTTCGTCCCATTTCAGGTTAGCCGGATCACGTTCAGCGGTAACACGGATTTTTTTACCGTTAACGATCAGATGACCGTCTTTCACTTCAACGGTACCGTTGAAACGGCCGTGAGTGGAGTCATATTTCAGCATGTAAGCCATGTATTCAGCGTCTAACAGATCGTTGATTGCAACGATCTCGATGTCAGAACGTTCTTGAGCAGCACGGAAAACAATGCGACCGATACGGCCAAAACCGTTGATACCTACTTTGATAGTCATATATTCCACCAGCTATTTGTTAGTGAATAAAAGGTTGCCTGTAAAATTACAAAAACCTTACGCAGCGTCAAGCGGAATCGTGTCAATCATTGCGACAAATCAATCCTCTGAACAAGCTTTGCACGACTGATTCACCTCACTCTTCCTTTGGGCTTGAAACCACGTGGGGGCGGCGCCCCGAATTTTAAAGGGCAACTCAGATAAAAATGTGATTGCGATCACGAATCACGAGCTGCCATTTCGCCAGGATCAAGTTTAGAACAAAAGTTCGCACTGGGGTGTTAATGTTTTGTTAGAATCGGTTTCGTGATGTGAGTATATCTACAGCGAGACACGAGTAAATGGCTAAGCAACTCTCTCCGGAAGAACTGAAAAAAAATTTGTCGGAAATGCAATTTTACGTGACGCAAAATCACGGCACAGAACCGCCGTTTACCGGGCGTTTGCTGCATAACAAGCGGGGTGGGACCTACCATTGCCTGGTCTGCGATGCCGCGCTATTTCACTCCCAGACGAAGTTTGATTCGGGCTGTGGTTGGCCCAGTTTTTATGAGCCGGTCAGCGAAGAGTCTATTCGTTACATTAAAGATAATTCCCATGGGATGCAGCGTATTGAAATCCGTTGCGGAAACTGTGATGCGCACCTGGGACACGTCTTCCCGGACGGCCCGCAGCCAACTGGCGAGCGTTATTGCGTCAATTCAGCCTCATTAAGCTTTACCGATGATGAAAATGGCGAACAAATTAAAGGTTGAAAAAACGATTCAGCAAATTATTCCAGAGGAGCGGACTTATCATGAACCTTGATGAGATGATCGACAGCATGACACCGGAAGTTTATCAGCGGTTATCCACCGCGGTTGAACTGGGGAAATGGCCTGATGGCGTCGCGCTGACGCCGGAACAAAAAGAGAACAGTCTGCAACTGGTGATGTTATGGCAGGCGCGCCACAATACCGACGCGCAACATATGACGATTGACACTAATGGTCAGATGGTGATGAAAAGTAAGCAGCAGTTGAAAGCCGATTTCGGCATTGTACCGCCGCCGATCGCGACACTGAAAGTGCAGTAACGTTGGTTTTGCCCAGCGGCGTCGACGCTTGCTGGGCCTGTGTACGGGCCAGCCACGCCCGAAAAAGCGCAAAGGCTTTCACATCCACTCAGCTTTTCGGGCTTTCGACATTCGCCCCCACGGCAATGGTCACGCGTTGGCTCTTTGGCAACGTTTCGTGAAGTTCTTTTAACAGGGGGGGGTTCTCTCTCGGCAGGTTGCTTATCCAGCAGATCCCATGCGCCGTTCACCGGTTTATTTCCGTCCATTCGGGAAACGGTTCGCTGTTTTTCGTGACGACTTGCCAAAAATCTCCGTCACGGTTTAGATTTTCTCAGTTGCTAAGTTTTTTGCTGAGCAGCAGACGATGCCAAAAACAATCAAAAGCAGGGTAATGAGATGATAAGTCTCCAGCGTATTGCCGAGGAAAGCGATTCCCATTATCCCGCCAGAAATGGGGATGAGATGCGTATAAATTTCGCTACGTGTCGTTCCTATCAGCGAAACACCTTTGTTCCAGAACACATAAGAAAGCCATGATGGAAAGATAATTAAATAGAGGATCCCGGCTATAACCGGAGGTGAAACCGTGTAAATCATACCGTGGAAGTCTTGCGAAAATGTGGCATGCAGCCAGTACATTGGCACAAGAATGATCGTGCCAATCAGGGAGCTGAAGGCAACAAATGAGGTATTTTTCACCTCTTTATTTTTGAGCCGCAACAACGCGCAGTAAAATGCCCAGCTCAATGCAGACACAATCGTCAGCACATCTCCCCAGCCGAAGGCCTGCAGACTGCTGGCGCCTTTAGCGTTGGAGAACGCAAGAAAGATAACTCCGGCAGTACTGGCAATAACGCCGAGGATATTTCTTCCGGAAATACGCTCCCGGAAAATAAAATAATTGATTAGCAACACCAGGCAAGGTGTGCTGGAAATATAGATGGACGCGTTTAGCGAGGTGGTGTATTGCAGCCCAATATACAAACTGAGAGGAAAACTAACCTGACCAAGCAAAGAGAAGAGGGTATTCATCCTGAGATGACGGCGCAGTGCCGGATAGTCCTGAACAAATGTCTTCCAGTAAAGAGCAAACATCAGCAGCGTCGTGCCCCCCCAGCGTATAAGACTCAATCCGTAGGGATCGACATATTGCACCAGAATATGCCCGACGACATAATTTCCGCCCCAGAAAATGGCAGCCCATGTCAGTAATAAATAAGCCACGGCTAACTCCTTAAATGACTCGCGATACTGCTCCCAGAGCGTGGCGTAAATTGTAAGGGGATAAGATGGCGGTTTTTTGTGACTGAAATCGCAGGGGTTCATTGGCTTTATGAACATAAAAAGCGGTTTTTGCTGTCATGGAGGCAATATGAGGGGAAAAAGGCATCAGCCAACGCCGATGCCCGAATAAAACTTAAGCCTGCGTCTCTTCCCAGTCAGCCAGGGTATACAGCGTTGCCATCTCTGCAGCTGACGTGCAGCATATGACAATGGATGCTGACACGCCAAACCGGTAAATATAGCGTTTGGCATATCACAGGAACTGAGAGTGAAAAAGGGCATTCTTTTTGGGCTGAAAATCTAATAACGTCTTATATCAAAAATGCATATTTTCAATATGCAAGTCCGAAATCAGAAGTTGAAATCGATTCGCCTCATTTTATCATGATGGCTCTTACATTAGATAATAGTGACGGTTAAATCAATGAAATGAATACCATAAAACAATTTTATAATAATTTTGTGAATTGGTTGGCTGGGGGGTATCCTCTTTGTTTTACTTACTGGATAACCGGCGTCATTCTCAACGGAATGATTTCACTGTGCCTTTATGCTATTAATTATCAAATCGGTCATGGGACAATAGAACTAAATACAGGAGAGGTAATTTTTTTTATTATTATATTCCTGAAGGTCGTTTTAGTCCCACTAACTTTATGGGCGATATCTATGAGTATTGGTAACTATGAGGGGTTTTGGGTGTGGCGTGTCCTGGCCATACTGGCAGTCATTAGCGGTGTTTTTAATTACTTTTCATTCTGTGCAGAGATTATTAAGGCATTCGTTGCTGTATGAAAAAAAGAAATTGCAATCCATTTTTTATATGGGTAACGGGTCGCAGTCCTCTGTGGTTCGTATGCTGGGTGACCGGTGTCGCGCCTTATATGACATTGCTCCAGGCGCATCTGCTAATTTATGATTTTTATAGTGAAAAACAGATTGTTCCTCATACAGCAAATCTACTCTTGAGAATTATAGAATTATTATTTTTACTTTATATCCCTGTCAGCCTGGTCGTTATTGCTAATACGGCGATTCAATATCGTAAGTTTCATTTATGGCGCTTTTTCGCATTTCTACTCTTTGCGAAGGGTGGTGAGATTTATTTCAATTTTCTTATGGGGAAATGGCCACTCGGGTAAAGTCATCCCGAGTGGTCAGCAAAACAGGGTATTTACGCCTGCGTCTCTTCCCAGTCAGCCAGGGTATACAGCGTTGCGCCTGCGCTAGACATCTCCATAAACGCCTGTGCGCTGTCCTGCGGCTGAATATTCACCCCCCGGCAGCCGTCGGTGATGACGCTCACCGTATAGCCCAACTGTAACGCATCCAGCACGCTAAACTTCACGCAGTAGTCGGTTGCCAGCCCCATGATAACCAGCTCGTCTACGCCATTGTCACGAAGCCAGGCATCTAACGTCGTTTTCTGGCGGCGCCCGTTATCGTAAAAGGCACTGTAGCTGTCGACCAACGGGTTTTCACCCTTATGGAAAATAGCCGTAATGGCGCGTTGATTGAGCAGGGGGTGTAACGCCGCACCGTCGCTGTTTTGCACACAGTGATCGGGCCAGAAGGTTTGCGCCAGCCCGTCAAGTTGCCCCTGACTGTACGCCTGTGCCTGATGCTGGCTGGCAAAACTCCCGTGATCGGCCGGGTGCCAGTCCTGACTGGCGATCACGGCATCTCCCCGGGATGTACACCAGGCAATAAGTTGGTTAGCAACCTCTACCGTGCTGTCCCCTTCAGGAACCGCCAGTGCGCCACCGGCACAAAAATCATTCTGCAAATCGACCAGTAACAAAGCCCGGTTCGTCATTTCGTCCTCCTGAGGGCGACTCAGTCGTTCGGCGTCAGTTCACCGCGAAGGTTTTGTGTCATCGCGGTGCGAATGGTTTGTGTGTCTAATCCCTGGCTCAGTAAGTAATGCAGTTTGGTCAGCGTCGCCTCAACGGTCATGTCGGCACCGCCAATCACCCCGGCGTGCGCCAGCGCGTTACCCGTGGCGTAACCGCCCATGTTCACTTTGCCGGACATACATTGCGTAAGATTGATTACGACAATACCCCGCGAGCTGGCGTCTTCCAGCTCTTTTAGGAACTCTTTGTTTTGCGGTGCATTTCCCACGCCGTAAGAACGCAGAATCAGCGCTTTTACCGGCTGGCGCAGGAAGTTACGCACCACATCGGCGGAAATTCCCGGATAAATGGTCACCACGCCAATCGGCTGCGGCGTGATCGGATGAACCAGCAATGCACCTTCGCCGTGCGGTGCGGGCGGCGTGCCCAGCCGACGAATATGGATCCCGGCTTCCAGCAATGGCTGTAGATTCGGGGAAGCAAAGGCATCAAAACCGTCTGCGTGCGCCTTGGTGGTGCGATTACCGCGAAACAGGCGATTATTGAAAAAGAGCGTCACTTCGTTGATCGGGTAATTCGCCGCGATATACAGCGCATTCAGCAGATTGATTTGACCGTCTGAACGCAACTCCGCCAGCGGGATTTGTGACCCTGTCACTATGACCGGTTTGCCCAGATTCTCCAGCATGAAGGAGAGCGCCGAGGCGGTAAACGCCATGGTGTCAGTGCCGTGCAAAATGACAAAACCATCGTATTCGTCGTAATGCGCTTTGATGTCTTCGGCAATGTGCTGCCAGTCTTCCGGCGTCATGTCGGATGAATCCATCAGTGGTGCATATTCATGGATGGTGAAGTCTGGCATTTCAGGCCGATGGAACTCGGGCATCAGCGCCAGTTGACGTTGAAGATGACCGGAAACAGGAATGTAGCCTTGTTCTGAACGCTGCATACCAATGGTACCGCCAGTATAAGCAACGTAAATCGATTTCTTCTGCATGATATTTTCTTCTGGATCATAAAAACCCCTCTTCATGTGAAGAGGGGTTGATGATTAGCGAACGTTCGCGCAGGTTAAACAGAACGCATAACGGTTTTGTGGATCATTAAACGCCGCCAGTTTGTCGCTCTCTGCTTTTACTACGTTTGCCGCAGAGACCAGCGGGGCTGGCAGCATCGCCTGAATCGCTTCTGGCAACATTGCGCGAACCGAGCCTGACATGCTGTCCATGACCATATCAAAGACGGTTGGCTCATCCTGATAGTAATCAATATGCCATTGCTTGAGTTTGGCCAGTTCAGCGGCTTTGGCAATCGCATCGTCAAAGTCGCCCAGACTGTCGACCAGACCGTTGGCTTTCGCATCCTGTCCGGTCCAGACATGGCCCTGCGCAATCTTATCAATTTGCTCCGGCGTGCTCTTACGCGCATCTGCCACCAGGGTGATAAAGCGTTTGTAGCCGTTCTCAATACTCAGTTGTATCATCTGCTGCACTTCCGGCGGCAGGGCTTTGGTCATCGACAGATCCGCCAGCGGAGAGGTGGCGACGCCGTCAGTATGGATGCCAATGGAATCCAGACTGTTTTCAACGGTGTTGATCACCCCGAAGATACCGATAGAACCGGTCAGGGTGCTGGGGTTGGCCACAATATAGCTGGCAGGCGTTGAGATCCAATAACCGCCGGAAGCGGCCATACCCCCCATTGAAACTACCACAGGCTTACCTGCCGCTTTCGCTGCCGCCAGTTCTGCACGGATCACTTCGGAGGCGCTGACGCTACCGCCAGGACTGTTGACGCGCAAGACGATCGCTTTCACTTTAGGATCCAGACGCGCATCGCGGATCTGCGAGGCAGTGGTGTCGCCACCGACATTCCCCGGAGTCTCTTCGCCATCCATGATGGCGCCATTCGCGAAGACCACGCCAATGCTGTCGCCGGTCTCTGCAGGGGGATTCAGCGAGTAATCGTAATAGCTGATGGCGCGGTAATTATTTTCCTTTTTGCTCCAGCCAAACTGTTTGGTCAGCGCTTTTTCCACTTCGGCGCTGGAGGCCAGCGCATCCACCAGTTTGCTATCCAGTGCGTATTTCGCCGTATCGCCATCCACTTTGCTCAACCCGTCGAGCATGGCCTGTGCGCCTGGGAATACCTGCTGGGCAGGGATCTGACGGTTTGCGGCAACGGTATTCAGGTAGTTTTGCCACAGTTCGCCAATCCAGCGACTGTCCGCTTCTCGCGCGGCCGGAGACATATCGTCACGGATAAATGGTTCCACGGCGGATTTATAGGTCCCGACGCGGAAAACATGGGTGGAGACTTTCAGCTTATCCAGCAGTGATTTGTAATACAGGCCATTGGTGGCAAATCCGTGCAAATCGACGGCGCCTTGCGGTGAGAGCCAAACCTTATTCGCGAAGCTCGCCAGGTAATACTGCCCCTGAGTGTAGTTATCGCCCACGGCAAAAACGGGCTTACCGCTGTCGCGGAACTCACGCAGCGCCTTACCGATATACTGCATGGAAGGTTGATCCGCCCCAGCGAAATTTTTCAGGTCCATCACGATGCCGGTAATATTGCGGTCGTCTTTCGCCTGGCGAATCGTATTTACGATATCAAACAGCGAATTTTCCTGCAGTCGGTCAGAACTAGCGCCAAAAAACTGACGACCCAGAATGCCCAGGCGGTTGGTACTGGAGGGTTTATCGACGATCACGCCGGAAATATCCAACAGCAGCGCGCCACGCGCCGTTTGCTCGCTGGTATGACTGCTGCTGACCTGCATCCAGATGCCCACACCCACCAACACCAGCAGAATAAAGAACAGGTTAAGCACCAGTTCACGAACGAAATTCAGCAGTCGCCACGTCCATTTAAAAAATCCGGCAATAAATCGCCACAGGGTTCGCATGTATACTCCCTAACCAAAGAAACACAACGCCATTCTCACCGTACCTGAAGAAAGCGCTAAGATGAGGCTATCGTAATGACCCAACCGGCTCTTGTCAGCAGGAATCACTGCCTGTGCTGTAACAAAATCTGCTCACGTGTTAATTTTGTGAATTAACATCATTGTTGGAGTTAACTAAATGGATGCTCTCGAATTACTTGTTAACCGCCGTAGCGCCTCTCGCCTGGCCGAACCCGCTCCCGCCGGTGAACAACTGCAAAACATTCTGCGGGCGGGCATGCGCGCGCCGGACCACAAATCTCTGCAACCCTGGCGTTTTTTTGTGATTGAAGGCGAAGGTCGCGAACGTTTTAGCGCCACGCTGGAGAAAGCAGCCATGGTGGAAGAAGGGGATGAAAAAGCCGTTGAGAAAGCCCGTTCCGCACCGTTTCGCGCGCCGCTGATCATCGCCGTGGTGGCGAAGTGCGAAGAGAACCACAAAGTGCCGGTCTGGGAGCAACAGATGTCAGCGGGCTGTGCGGTGATGGCGATGCAGATGGCGGCGATCGCGCAAGGCTTCAATGGGATCTGGCGCAGTGGCGCATTAACGGAAAGCCCGGTCGTGCGCGATGCTTTTCAGTGCCGGGCGCAGGATAAAATTGTGGGATTTCTCTATCTGGGGACGCCGCAACTGAAAGCCTCGACGAGCATTAACCTGCCGGATCCGACCCCCTTCGTCCGTTATTTTTGAGATATTCGACGAAACTGTCTGGATTATGAGCAAAGACGCCGGAATTCAGACAGTCACTCTTATCACATCACAGAATGAGCGTTACCATAGTCGGATTGCAATGACAGGAGATGTCCATGAGCGAGCAAAACATTCGTTTAACGCAATACAGCCACGGAGCCGGTTGCGGTTGTAAAATTTCCCCCAAAGTGTTGGAAACCATCCTGCACAGCGAGCAGGCGAAGTTTGTCGACCCGAACCTGCTTGTGGGTAACGAAACCCGCGATGATGCGGCGGTATACGATCTGGGTAATGGCACCAGTATTATCAGTACCACTGACTTCTTTATGCCTATCGTCGATAACCCGTTCGATTTTGGTCGCATTGCGGCGACCAACGCCATTAGCGATATTTTTGCGATGGGCGGCAAACCGATTATGGCGATCGCGATTTTGGGATGGCCGATCAATACGCTGTCTCCGGAGATCGCCCGGGAAGTCACTGAAGGCGGGCGTTTTGCCTGTACACAAGCCGGTATCGCGCTGGCGGGCGGTCACTCCATTGATGCGCCGGAGCCGATTTTTGGCCTGGCCGTCACCGGCGTTGTGCCTACTGAGCGCGTGAAAAAGAACAGTACCGCGCAGCCCGGGTGCAAGTTGTTCCTCACCAAACCGCTGGGGATTGGCGTACTGACCACCGCAGAGAAAAAATCACTGCTGAAGCCGGAACATCAGGGACTGGCGACCGAAGTGATGTGCCGAATGAATATTGCAGGCGCAGCGTTTGCCAATATCGACGGCGTGAAGGCGATGACCGATGTGACCGGTTTTGGTTTGCTGGGGCACTTAAGCGAGATGTGTCAGGGCGCAGGCGTACAGGCGCAAATTGATTATCAGGATGTGCCAAAACTGCCGGGGGTTGAAGAGTATATTCAACTGGGCGCAGTGCCAGGCGGTACGGAACGCAACTATGCCAGCTACGGGCATTTGATGGGCGAGATGCCGCACGCGGTACGTTCTCTGTTGTGCGATCCGCAAACCTCTGGTGGACTGTTGTTGGCGGTGACGCCGGAATCCGAAGCGGAAGTGAAAGCGACCGCGGCGGAGTTTGGTATCGATCTGACCGCCATCGGTGAGCTGGTTGAAGCACGTGGCGGACGCGCCATGGTCGAGATCCGTTAAGTCGATGCGGTTGTATATTGCCGAAAAACCGAGTCTGGCCCGCGCCATTGCGGATGTGCTGCCAAAGCCGCATCGCAAAGGCGATGGTTTTATTGAATGCGGAAATGGGCAAGTGGTGACCTGGTGTATCGGTCACCTGCTTGAACAAGCGCAGCCCGACGCGTATGACAGTCGTTATGCGCGCTGGAGCTTAGCCGATCTTCCGATAGTGCCGGAAAAATGGCAGTTGCAACCGCGTCCTTCCGTGACGAAGCAGCTCAACGTCATCAAACGGTTCTTGCATGAAGCCAGCGAAGTGATTCACGCGGGAGACCCCGATCGCGAAGGGCAGTTGCTGGTGGATGAAGTGCTGGATTACCTGCAACTGGCCCCGGAAAAGCGCCATCAGGTGCAACGTTGTTTGATCAACGATCTCAACCCGCAGGCGGTCGAACGGGCGATTGAACGTCTGCGTTCCAATAGCGAATTTGTGCCGCTGTGCGTCTCGGCGCTGGCGCGTGCGCGGGCCGACTGGCTGTACGGCATCAACATGACCCGCGCGTATACCATTCTGGGGCGCAACGCCGGTTATCAGGGCGTTCTCTCGGTGGGGCGCGTACAGACGCCGGTTCTTGGGCTGGTGGTGCGCCGCGATGAAGAGATCGAAAATTTCGTCGCCAAAGATTTCTTTGAGGTTAAGGCGCATATTGTGACGCCGGCCGATGAACGGTTCACCGCCCTCTGGCAACCCAGCGAAGCCTGTGAACCGTATCAGGACGAAGAAGGGCGTTTACTTCATCGCCCGCTGGCGGAACACGTGGTAAACCGTATCAACGGGCAGCCCGCGGTGGTCACCAGTTATAACGATAAACGGGAATCAGAATCAGCGCCGCTACCGTTTTCACTCTCCGCCTTGCAGATTGAAGCCGCCAAACGCTTCGGCCTGAGCGCGCAGAATGTGCTCGATATTTGCCAGAAGCTGTATGAAACCCACAAGCTTATTACCTACCCACGTTCCGACTGTCGCTATCTGCCGGAAGAACATTTTGCCGGACGTCATGCGGTACTGAACGCCATCAGCGTCCATGCGTCGGATCTGCTGCCGCAGCCTGCGGTCAATCCGGATACCCGTAACCGCTGCTGGGATGACAAAAAAGTCGATGCGCACCACGCCATCATCCCGACCGCGCGTAGCTCATCGATCTCGCTAAACGACAACGAAGCGAAGGTCTACAACCTGATTGCGCGCCAGTATCTGATGCAGTTCTGCCCGGATGCGGTGTTCCGCAAGTGCGTGATTGAACTGGACATTGCGAAGGGTAAATTTATTGCCAAAGCCCGGTTCCTGGCGGAAGCGGGGTGGCGCACGCTGCTGGGTAATAAAGAACGTGATGAAGAGAACGACGGCACGCCGCTGCCGGTGGTCGCGAAAGACGATGAGCTTTTATGCGAGAAAGGTGAAGTGGTCGAGCGTCAGACGCAACCGCCACGCCACTTTACGGATGCGACTTTGCTCTCGGCAATGACCGGTATCGCTCGCTTTGTGCAGGACAAAGATCTGAAAAAGATCCTGCGTGCAACCGACGGTCTGGGCACCGAGGCGACTCGTGCCGGTATCATTGAGTTACTGTTTAAACGCGGTTTTTTGATCAAAAAAGGGCGCTACATTCACTCTACTGATGCCGGTAAAGCGTTGTTTCACTCGCTGCCGGAAATGGCGACCCGACCCGATATGACCGCGCACTGGGAGTCGATCCTGACGCAAATCAGTGAGAAACAGTGTCGTTATCAGGATTTTATGCAGCCGTTGGTCGGAACGCTCTACCAACTGATTGACCAGGCGAAGCGTACGCCGGTAAGGCGTTTTCGGGGAATCGTTGCACCCGGCGGCGGCGAGAAGAAAAAGTCCGCGCCGCGTAAACGTACGGCGAAAAAAAGCCCGCCATCAGCAGAAGCGGGCCTGTAATGTGTAGGCCTGATAAGTCGTCGTAGGCCGGATAAGGCAGTTATGCCGCCATCCGGCATTGTCTGATGGTCAGACCGACAGAACGTTAAATCACGCCCTGCGCCAGCATCGCGTCAGCCACTTTGACGAAGCCCGCAATGTTTGCGCCACGAACATAGTTGGTATGTTTATTTTCACCGCCGTACTCCACGCACGCGTGGTGAATATCCAACATAATGTGGTGCAAACGTGCATCCACTTTTTCTGCCTTCCAGCTTAAACGCGCGGCGTTTTGCGCCATCTCCAGCCCGGAGGTCGCCACACCACCTGCGTTAGCCGCTTTACCCGGCGCGAACAGTACGCCCGCTTCCAGGAACAGATCGGTGGCTTCGATGGTGGTCGGCATGTTTGCGCCTTCCGCCACGGCTTTCACGCCATTGGCGATAAGCTGGCGAGCGGCATCGACATCCAGCTCATTTTGCGTAGCGCATGGCAGGGCGATATCGACCGGAACTGACCACGGCTGTTTGCCTTCCAGATAGGTCAGGCCAAACTCACGCGCGTAGTCGGCGACGCGCCCATCGCGACTGTCTTTGATGGCGCACAGGCGCGCCAGTTTTTCTGTGGTAAAGCCGCTTTCGTCAACGACGGTACCGCTGGAATCGGAGGCGGTGACCACACGCGCGCCAAACTCCATCGCTTTTTCAATGGCAAATTGCGCCACGTTGCCAGAGCCGGAAACCGCCACGCGCATCCCTTCAAACCCGAGACCGTGGCGTTTGAGCATCGCTTCGGTGAAGTAGACCAGACCATAACCGGTCGCTTCCGGGCGGATCAAACTTCCGCCGAAGGAGAGACCTTTGCCCGTAAAGACACAGGCGCTATTGTTGGAGAGTTTGCGCATCATGCCAGCCATAAAGCCCACTTCACGCCCGCCTACGCCGATATCACCGGCGGGTACATCCGTATCCGGCCCCAAATGACGATACAGTTCGGTCATCAGCGCCTGGCAGAAACGCATCACTTCGCCTTCACTTTTGCCTTTCGGGTCAAAATCGCTCCCGCCTTTACCGCCGCCCATTGGCAGTGTGGTAAGGGCGTTTTTAAAGGTTTGCTCGAAGCCGAGGAATTTCAGAATCGACAGGTTAACCGAAGGGTGGAAACGCATCCCGCCCTTATAAGGACCGATCGCTGCGTTAAACTGTACGCGCCAGGCCCGGTTGACCTGAACCTGATTGCGGTCGTCCAGCCAGACAACGCGAAACTGGATCACACGTTCCGGCTCAACCAGACGTTCCAGCAATGACATTTGGCGATAACGGGGATTCTGCTCAAGGAAGGGCCACAGGGTGGTCATGACTTCACGAACGGCCTGCGCGAACTCGGTTTGATTCGGGTCGCGCTTTTGAACATGGTTGAGAAACGACTCCAGAGAACATGTCTGATCCATAGATTTAAAAACCTCTTATATTTTAATGTGGTTGTAATTGTGTTTTATGTGAATAGGTGTTTGCAGATTTTGAATATAACATCAGCAATGTGACGCTAAGCAAGAAAAAAATCATCGTGCTAAGCAAATTAATAACGAGACGGGCGTCATTACCAAAAGCGATGATCAGAGGGCTAAAGTTTCTGCCATTGACGACCGTTATAATGGAAGACGAGTTCAATTTAAAAGGAATGACTATGCGCCGTTTATTGATGGCCGCTGTTGCAGTGGTGCTTATGCCTTTCGCTGTACAGGCGAATGACCGTTATCGCCCGGATGTCGACGTCAACGTGCCGCCGGAGGTCTTCAGCTCCAGCGGACAGCGCCCGCAGCCCTGCAATTTGTGCTGTATCTACCAGGACCAAAACTATTCAGAAGGGGCCGTCATCAAAGCCGACGGCGTGTTGTTGCAGTGCCAGCGTGACGAGAAAACCCTCAGTACGAATCCGCTGGTCTGGTGCCGCGTAAAACCCTGAATGCCTCTAATAGCGGAATGTCTGCCGGGGCGAGAGGATAATTAAGCGCATCTTCAGGCGAACACCAGAGCAGGCGCTGGTGTTCATGCGCGCGCAACGTACCGTTAAAGTCCGGCACATGCCAGGCATGCAAATGAATTAACCGACCAGACACTTCGCGCTGATGACTGGCAATATACTGCCCAACCACCGCGTCGATCCCCAGCTCCTCCCTGAGTTCGCGCGCCAGTGCCTGTGGCTGGCTTTCACCGGACTCGACTTTTCCACCGGCAAATTCCCACATTCCGGGCTGGTCGGCGTGTTCCGGGCGCTGAGCCAGTAAAATTTTGCCATCACGTTCAATGATGGCGGCAACGACGTCGAGAGATTTCATTATATTCAACACTGTCTGACGAGAGAAAATGCCATAATATCCGCAGTTTTATCTAATCTGAAGACCTTTACACTTACGGGAGCATTTGTGCTTGATCGCTATCTTCACCCTGGAATTAAACCCCTCCTGCATCGGTGCGCCAGCCTCCTGGATAAACCGGCGATTACGCCAGACGGACTGACGCTGCTCGGTTTTGCTATCGGTGTCCTGGCCTTGCCGTTTCTGGCACTGGGCTGGTATCTGGCCGCGCTGGTCGCTATTGTGTTGAACCGTTTTCTGGATGGCCTGGACGGCGCATTAGCCAGACGCCGGGGGCTGACGGATGCGGGCGGATTTCTCGACATCTCGCTCGATTTTCTCTTTTACGCACTGGTTCCGTTTGGCTTTATTCTCGCCGCTCCGGAGCAAAATGCGCTGGCCGGTGGCTGGCTGCTGTTTGCGTTTATCGGCACGGGCAGCAGCTTTTTGGCCTTTGCCGCGCTGGCGGCGAAACATCAGATTGATAATCCCGGCTATGCGCACAAATCGTTTTACTATCTCGGCGGGTTGACGGAAGGGACGGAGACGATTCTGCTGTTTGTGTTGAGTTGTTTATTCCCAGCCTATTTTTCGTGGCTTGCGTGGGTATTCGGCGTGTTGTGCTGGATGACGACGTTGACGCGGATTTGGAGTGGCTACCTGACGCTGAAATCGCTTCAGCGTGCCGGATAAGACGTGTTGCCGGATGGCGCTACGCTTATCCGGCCTACACAACGTAGCGCCATCAGGCATTCACGATTTAGTTGCTGCTGTCCGGACCCCGCTCGCCGGTGGCGACCGGGTTTTTCGGATCGCTGCTCCACTCGTACCAGCCGCCGTCATAGACGGAGACGTTTTTCCAGCCCATCGCGCGGGCATAGATAAACGTTTCTGAGGCGCGCCAACCGGTGCCGCAGTAGAAGGAAACCTGCTGATCCGGCAGGATATTCCACTGCTTCCACATGGCGGCGATATCGTCTGCGCTACGCATGGTGCCATCCGGATTGTGGAAGTCTTCCATGTGCGTAGAGTCGCTGCCAGCGTGGCCCCAACGCGCACCGGCAATCTCGCCTTTCGGTTTGATGTAATTGTACCCGCTGGTGGTACCAATAAACTCAGGCCACGAGCGAATGCTGACCAGCGAAGCATCCTGGCGATGCAGCAGGGCGCGAGCCTGTTCCATATTCAGCATCAGCTGCGGTTGCGCCGGAATGGTGACACCAAAATCAGGTTCCGCTTTCACTTTCGGCGGTGTGCCGCGTTCTACCGGCAGGCCCGCATCGGACCAGCTTTGCCAGCCGCCATCGAGCAGGCGAACATCCTTCACACCGGCATAGAGCATGATCTGCGCGACACGCGCTGCCGCGTAAACGTCGCGACCATACAGGACAACCGTCGTATCGTGGCGGATGCCATGCTTCGCCAGCATCGCTTTAAGCTGAGCATCGGACACTTTGTTCCACAGCGGTTCGCTTTCCACTTCATTGGTATCAATGTAACCGGCGCCAGGAATGTGGCTCATCAGGTAGAACTTCGGCGCGCCCCAGCCTGCTTCGAGGACTTTCCAGTCACCGGCCGGTTTTGCCGTCACGGACTTCTGTTGCTGAAGATCGTGCAGCCACTGCGGGAAAACCAGTTGCTCAAAATGCGGTAGTCGCTGGAGGCGGGAAGGCTGTTGCAATGCATCGCTGAGGGTGGAAATCTGGTGTAAACCGGCTTTTTGCAAACGCGATTTGACGGCCTGCATGTCGGTTTCATTACCGTAAAGCGCCACCGGGGTATCGGCGTTTAACTGATGCGTCTGTAGCCAGGCGGTGAGCTGCTCATCGTTCATTTTATCGAGCCAGTTCGCGGAGAGATTCAGCGCGGAGGGTTCGTGCCCTGAGGGGCCATTGAGCGACTGTGGCCAGCCGTTGTAGAAAGCGCTTTGACGCGTATCAATGGCAGCGCCCTGTTTTTGTTGCAACTGGTGGAGGGTGAGCGCCTGCGACATTTCAGCAGCCTGCGAAGAAGCGCAAGCGAGCCCTAAAGCCAGTGCCAGCGCGGTCATTTGAGAAACACGTTTCATCGAATAGCCCGACATTGAAATAAGAGGGCGCTATTCTCTGCCTGCCGTGAGGCAAAAACTTTGCGTTAACGCAGTTTGTGCGCAAATTCACGCCCAGTCAGCCATTTGCAACACCACACCGCCCGGGGGAATATCCTGTACATCATGGCTGACCTGCACCACGGGAATTCCCTGCTGGCGTATTTCAGCAAATACCCACTGGCGAAAGGCTTCGCGAAGTTCCGTGTCCAGGCGGCTGAACGGCTCATCCAGCAATAGCGCCTGAGGTTGCGCCAGCAGCGCACGCAGCAGGGCAACGCGCGCCCGCTGACCGCCGGACAACGAGGCCGGGTCACGGTGATAAAAACCCTCCAGCCCGGCACGTTCAAGGGCTTGCTGAACGGCGTCTCGCCGCGTTGAACCTTTCAACCTGGCAGGGATCGCCAGCAGCAGGTTTTGCCCGACGCTGAAGTGATCGAACAACAAAGCATCCTGAAACAGAATGCCGATTTGTCGCTCTGCGGTGGGTAAACCATCGATGCGCCGTGTATCAAGCCACAGTTCGCCACTGGCCTGAAAATGCGAAGATATTGCCCCCACCATCCAGGAGAGCAGGGTCGATTTACCACAGCCTGACGGCCCCATTAAAGTGACAATGTCACCTTTGTCGACAGCGAAATTCATCTGTTTAAGCAGTGGCACCTGTCCCACATGCAGCGAGAGATGGCGAACAGCGAGCATTAGCGGAGTCCTTGTCGTGAATAGCCAATCCACCTTGAAATGAGCGCGGTCAGCGCGAAAACCAGCAACGGGAGCAATAGCTGCCATAACGCCTGGGCCGCCAGGATTGCGTTGCTGCCGCCGCTACTGAGCGCGACCGCTTCGGTGGTCAGTGTAGGATAGCGACCGGCGCCCAGCCAAAGTCCTGGCATATATTGGGCGATGCTGACGGAGAACCCTACCGAAAAGGCCAGCAGCGCCGGACGTACCACCAACGGACATTTAACGCAGCAGAATATCTTACCTTTTGTCCAGCCCAGCGTTTGCGCCACCAGTATCAGGCGTGGGTCGATGCGTTGCCAGGCCGGACGTAGCGCAAACAGCATCCACGGGAGAGTCCACAGCAGATGCCCCCAGATAACGGTGGCGTACTGGCCGTCCAGTTCCAGTCGCAGCGCGAGGGTATATTGCCCGGTCACCAGCGGTAGCGCCGGTAGAATGATCGGCAACCAGAGCCAGCGATGGCCACGTGCGGGTCCCCACTCCAGCCATAAAAGAATCACGATAAGTCCGATGGCGCTGGCGGCCAGGCCCAGGTACAGACTGTTGATTAACGCCTCATGGTTGACGGACGCAGGGTGAGCGATAAGCGCCAGCAGCAGGGCGCACAGCACGCCCGTTAACGGCAGCATCACCGAAAGCGTTTTGCCTGGTCGTGTCGATGAACGGCGGTGACGCACGCCGCTGATCGCGGGGAGGGTGCGTTGCCAGTAGCGCCAGAGCAGATAACCTGTCAGCGCGAAGGCAACGAGCAGTCCCACCAGCAGCAAACTGGCCAGCGCGCCTTTGATCTGTTGCTCGCTATCTCCCTGACTTAACCATTGCCAGCTTAATACCGCCAGCGTAGGAGGATTGCCTGGCCCGAGAATGATCGCCACGTCAACAACCGAGAGAGACCAGGCGACAACCGCCAGCATTACCGCCCCCAGCGCGGGCGCTACAGAAGGCAGCAGCAGCCAGTTCAGACACTGCAGACGGCTGTAACCCAGCGTATCCAGCACGATAACCTGTTGGGAAAGGTGTTTTTCGCTCAGCAGTGCCGCCAGGATCCACAGGATAAAGGCGCTCTCCTTCACCGCCAGGGTCACGCCAAGCCCGATACCATAGCGATCCAATAGCGGCGAGAAAAAAGGGAATGTCCGATACAGCCACCCGCCCTCTGCAAACAACAGCAGCGCGCTGGTGGCAAAGGCCACGTGCGGAATCGCCAGCAGCCACGGCAGACGTGCGCACAGACGCAGCCACTTCGCACCCGGCCAGAGGGCGACAATCACCGTCAGGGCAATCGCCAGCGCGCCAACCGTGGCAATGGTCACCGAGGTCAGCGTTGCCAGCAGCGCCTGTGATAGCTGCGGGTCGGCAAACAGCGCCAGCCAGTGTTTAACGGACAGCGCGGGAATGATGAGCGCGAACGCGGCGGGGACCAGCGGCGAATAGATCGCCGCTATAGTGCACCAGAGCAGCGAAATTAATGCGTACCGTAACGGCGTAGCCATTCTCGTTCCAGCGCGTTTACCCATGCAGCATGGGGTTCAGGCAGTACGGCGGGTAATCCTTCCGGGATCCGCGACTGCAGAACGTTACGTTGCGCATCCGGGAGCTTTTTCGGATCCAGCACCGAAGGGTCGCCCCAGAATGCGGGGTCGGCTTTGCGTAACTGCGCCTCAGGGGAGAGCAGAAAATTGGCGACCACCTTCGCGCCTGCGCTGGCGCGGGCATTCGCCGGGATCGTGACGAAATGCACGTTACCTATCATGCCCTGAGAAAAACCAAAACTGTAACTGGCGGCGGGGAGTTCGCCGCTGGCGATTTTTTGCTGCGCATGGGCAGGATTAAAGGTCATGGAGAGGCGCAGCACACCGGCATTGAGCAGGGCGTCCAGACGGGCAGGCGATGGCGGAAAATCAGCGCCTTTTCGCCACAACCAGGGATGCAGTGCGTCGAGATAGTGCCAGAGTGGCGCGGTAACCTCAGCAAACGTGGCGTTATCGGGGGCGATTTTCAGAGCATCAGGCTGGGTCGTCAGCGTAATAAGAAGCTGTTCCAGAAAGGCGGTACCGGTAAAGTCAGGTGGGCGCGGATAGGTCACGGTCCCTGGATGCGTTTTGGCAAATTCCAGCAACGCCTGTGGGGTTTTGGGTGGTTCGGGCGTGGTCGCGCGGTTTGCAATGAAGGTGAGCTGCGCGCCGCCCCAGGGCGATTCTGCGCCTTCAGTGGGAATGGCGAAGTCCTCGTTAACCGGTTGTTGTGTATCCACGAATCGCCAGTTTGGCAGCGTTTGCGCCCATCCGGTTTGCAGCAATCCGGCCTCTTTCAGCGTCCGAAAGTTTTCGCCATTCACCCACAGCAAATCCACCGAGCCGCCTGCTTTACGTCCGGCGGCAGACTCCGTCTGGATGCGTTTGACGGCATCGGCGGCATCGGCCAGACGGACAATTTTGAGGTTGATTGCGTAATGGGTTTTCATTTCGCCGCTCACCCAGTCGAGATACTGATTGACGGCATTATCGCCGCCCCAGGCATTGAACCAGACGGTTTGGCCTTTCGCCTCATCTTTGATCTGCTGCCAGTCGAGGGCATACGTTGGCTGGGAAAAGAGCGACAGGATCCCCAATAACCATACACAATGGCGCATATTTTCCCCTTATTATTCTGATTTCGCGTCTGATGACGGCCCGCCCGGGAGGCGACACAGGCCCTGAGCGGGAATGTCCATTGACGAGTTAAAACGCGCCGATAAATTTTGTAAGCCGATCAGTGCGGTCAGTTCCGTCAGCGCCTGCGCGTCAAAGTGGGCGGTCAGCGTGCTGCGCAGGGCGTCATCGACGCGAGGGGGGGTCATGCTGGCGGCTTCAGCATACTCGAGCGCCAGACGTTCAGACTCACTAAACAGCGGACTTTGCCGCCAGTCACTGACGGCAAACAGTTTGTCCGTACTGCCTGTGCGTTCCGCGATTTTCATGTTGGTGATATCGACACAAAATTCGCACAGGCACATTTGTGCTATTCGGGCGCTGACCAACGCGCGTAACACCGGATCCAGCGGTGAGCGTTTGCGCTCCAGATAACCCACAAACATAGAAACCAGATAGAAGATAAAGGGAATACGCCCCCACCAGCGGATCGGGCTGAGCACTTCGCCGTAATGGCGGCGATGCAGCCACGCCTGGGGACGTAAAATCAACGGGATTTTGTTCAGAGGCGGCAACCCCATCAGGAACTCCTCTTTTGACGTTCGCTATAGAATTTTCGGGCAGCAAAGACCACCACCGTCAGCGCGAACAGAATAAACAGTCCGGTCACGAACCAGAATGTCCCGCCGGTTAACAGGCTTCCTGCCCACGAATAGACAATGGTTGCCGGTAGCTGACCCAGACCCGTCGCGATGAAAAAATGACGAAAACGGATCGACGTCAGACCGGCGGCGTAACTTATTGGATCGAATGGGACAAAAGGCAGCAGACGACAGATCAGAATAGTATGTTTGCCGTAACGCGCAAAAAAACCGTCCATGCTTTCCAGTACGGCTTTGCCGGTTAATTTCTCAACAACGCGACGCCCCATCACCCTGGCGATGAAAAAACAGAGGGCAGCGCCTGCCATTGCGCTTGTCCAGGAGAGCAGACCGCCCCAGAAGGCACCGAACAGCGACGCATTGGCAAAGGTGATCAGAAACGCCGGAAGCGGGGCGGCAATGGCCTGCAAGATCATCAAAATGAAAGAGACTACCGCCGCCTGGGCGCCGTACGATTGAATAAAACGTTCAATGCCCTGTTGGTCCACGGCGGCAAAGGCCGCAATACTGTGATTAATAAACGCATGAACGCCGGGAAGCAGCGCCCATGCTAACAGTAAGGCTGCCAACAGGATGATGATTCCGCTTCGGTAGTACCAGAGAATACGCGTTTTATTATCCATCATCCTTTACCTGTTAACTTATTCAGCGACGTTGAATGTCACGGTAGCCAGCGTGCCGTCTGGCGGTAATATCGAGGCGTCACCTTTAAATTTCACTTCGCCGCGTTTTTCGACCGCACCATAGGTATAGGTGGCGTTGCTGACAATGCCGACAGGACAGCTATCCAGACACACCAGGCAACCGGTTTTCATCTCTTGTGCTGCCTGCAAATTACCGCCAAAGCGCATATCCAGTTTTTTGCCATTACTGTCATTGATAACGTCATTGAAGGAATATGATTTAGCCGCGCCTTCCCAGTTGACCGACATATCCAGTTTACTCCCGGCGACATGGGTGGTCTCTTTATTCTCCATCGTCATATTATCACCCGGAGTGGCACCGGCTTGTTTCAACGCGTCATACAGTGCTTTGGGATCGGCATAGCCGATAAACAGTGATTTATGACCGTTGGAGCCGCCTTTATACACAATGCCGTGGCGGGTATCGTCGGTCAGGAAGCGCCCGTTAATTTGCACCAGCAGGGTGACAGTGTGCGCCTGTGAATCGATGCGCAGCGGCTTACTCTCTGAAAGACCATCATATTCTGTCTTTTGCGCCGTTGTCGCCGCATCTGTTTTTTGATCGCAACCGCTGACTCCTGCTACGGCCAAAAAGCACAGCGCCGTGAATCCTTTTTTCCATGTCGTTGTATGATGTTGCATCTCTCTATCCTTTCGTATTATTCGATGAGTAGGTTGGTGGGCTGTTCGGTGTATCGGAAGCATGCAGATCAACCCGTTTATGTCGGGCATATATTTTGGCAAGCTGAATTAAAATAAATAATGACAGACCTGCCAGACAGAGTTTCACAATAAAGACCGTCGAGACCCCTTCGCTGGCGAGTTCACTGGCCATCAGGGTATATATCAACAGTCCGGGTAAGGTGGTGATGGCGGAAATAAACGTAAAAGGCCAGAATGAGATAGCCGTCAGGCCGTAAGCATAATTTTGAATATTATAGGGAAATAATGGAATCAAACGCGTAAGGATTAAAAAATCAGTACCGCTGTGGGCGATCCCTTTTTCAATCGCCTGAAATACGGGCGTGTGGCCGACGTATTTCAGCAGCAGATCTCTGCCCAGCCAGCGGGCAAGCAGAAAAGACAGTGCGGAGGCCAGGGTTGCCGCCACCAGGGAGAGCAGCGTTCCCCAAAGGGGACCAAATACCACACCGCCAACAATGACCAGTACGCTACCGGGCATCAGACAGAGCGTGGCAATAATAAATAACAGAATATACAGGATGTAACCAGGCGTGCCGCTTTGGCGAACGATTTCTTGCAGATGGGGTAAATTAACGACTAAATCAAAGAATCCGCATGAATGAATAGCGTAAACCACAATGCCAAATAACAGACAGGCGATCGGTAATTTACACTCGGCTTTCATCGCAGCGATTTCCTATATCAAGACTTGATAATAGAGAGTTTGTCGGGAAACAAAAAACGATTGTGACAGTATAATAAACGGCAGTAAGTCACAAATTCTTACTGCCGTTTTGTTGATTTTACTCAATATATTTCACGTCCTCGCCCGCGTAGCCGCCAGGACGTCAGCATGATTTATCCGCGAAAGGTGGCCCAGATTGGCGCATGGTCGGAGGGTTTTTCCATGCTACGGATTTCATAGTCAATGCCCGTTTCTACGCAGCGTTCTGCCAGCGGATTACTCGCTAACAGAAGATCTATGCGCAGGCCACGGTTATCGTCAAATCCTTTCGAGCGGTAATCAAACCACGAGAATTTGTCGACGGTTTCTGGATTTGCCTGGCGGAAGGTGTCAACCAGACCCCAGTTCATCAGCCTTGCCATCCATTCGCGCTCTTCCGGCAGGAAGGAACACTTACCGGTGCGCAGCCAGCGTTTGCGGTTCTCTTCACCAATACCGATGTCCAGATCGGACGGGCTGATATTCATATCGCCCATGATCAGCACGGGATTCTCTTGTTTTAGCTCAGTTTCCAGATAGTTTTGCAGGTTCTGGTAAAACTGCGCTTTTGCCGGGAATTTCAACGGGTGGTCGCGGCTTTCGCCCTGAGGGAAATAGCCGTTAATGACGGTGATATTTCCCAGTGGAGAGGGGATTTCCGCCATGATAATCCGGCGTTGTGCTTCTTCGTCGTCTTGCGGGAAGCCACGGCGCACGGAAATCGGCGTCTCTTTGGTCAGCAGCGCTACGCCGTAATGGCCCTTTTGCCCATGATAGAAGACGTTGTAGCCCAGTTTTGCCACCTCTTCGAGAGGGAACATGTCGTCGTGAACTTTTGTCTCCTGTAAGCCAATAACATCCGGTTGGTGTTTTTCGACAATGGCTGCCAGTTGATGAGGGCGGGCTCGCAGGCCGTTGATATTAAAAGAGACAAATTTCATAGTTGCTGCCACTTTGTAAGGTGAATAGTGCAAGGATGTTAGCAGAAATTAGGCTAACTGACTGCCACTTGTCGTGAGATTACGGCGATGGGTGCGAATGGCATTAACAATGGCGCAAAAAATGCACTGTTTTAGGGCGCACTGCGTCAGAATGAGGCAGTCATTTCCGATAAATTTCGTATACGATCACAATTCCAGAATTATATTTGGCAACTGAATAATATTGCGTTTTTTCCTCTCCATACTCACCGGATACGCAAACATATTCACTTTTTATGCAATTAAAGTGAATATCGCTGGGTCGTAACCGTTTGATTTTCCGTTCTCATCTCCCGTTTATGCATTTTTAGCACTGGCTGGCACGAACTCTGCAATCTACATTTACAGCGCAAACACTCATATTTATTAACATAAAAATAACTTTTAATTTACCCAAGAGGTCGCTATGTCTCTGTCAGTTACGCGTGAAAACTTTGATGAATGGATGATGCCCGTATACGCACCCGCACCTTTTATTCCGGTTCGTGGGGAGGGCTCGCGCTTGTGGGATCAGCAGGGTAAAGAGTATATCGACTTCGCGGGGGGGATCGCCGTTAACGCGCTGGGGCATGCGCATCCGGCATTGCGTGAGGCATTGAATGAACAGGCGGCAAAATTCTGGCATGTCGGTAATGGTTACACCAATGAACCCGTGCTGAGACTGGCAAAGCAGCTGATTGATGCCACCTTTGCCGAACGTGTCTTCTTCTGTAACTCAGGGGCAGAAGCGAACGAAGCGGCGTTAAAACTGGCGCGCAAGTACGCTCATGACCATTTTGGCAGCCACAAAAGTGGGATCGTCGCGTTCAAGAATGCGTTCCACGGGCGGACGCTGTTCACTGTCAGCGCAGGTGGACAACCGGCCTATTCGCAGGATTTTGCACCGCTGCCGCCGGACATTCGTCACGCCGTGTATAACGACCTCAATTCGGCCAGTGAACTGATCGACGACACCACCTGCGCCGTGATTGTGGAGCCGATGCAGGGTGAAGGCGGTGTGCTGCCTGCGACGAAAGAATTTTTGCAGGGGCTTCGCGAACTGTGCGAGCGCCACAATGCATTGTTGATTTTTGATGAAGTGCAAACCGGCGTGGGGCGTACGGGCGAACTCTATGCCTATATGCATTACGGCGTGACGCCGGATCTGCTGACCACCGCGAAAGCGCTTGGCGGTGGTTTCCCCATTGGCGCGCTATTGACCACAAAACGGTGTGCCAGCGTGATGACGGTGGGTACCCACGGCACGACCTACGGCGGTAATCCGCTGGCGTCGGCGGTGGCCGGAAAATTACTGGATATCGTTAATACTCCTGAGATGCTCAATGGCGTCAAACAGCGTCACGACTGGTTTGTTGAAAGGCTGAATGCCATCAACGCCCGTTTTGGGTTGTTCAGCGAAATCCGTGGTCTGGGGTTGCTGATTGGTTGTGTGCTGACGGCCGAATATGCCGGAAAAGCTAAACTGATCGCACAGGAAGCGGCACAAGCCGGTGTCATGGTGCTGATTGCGGGTGGCAACGTGGTGCGTTTCGCCCCTGCGCTTAACGTCAGCGCAGAAGAAGTGTCTACCGGGTTGGATCGCTTCTCGCTGGCCTGCGAACGTATTAAAGCAGGGGGTTCATCATGATGGTGATCCGTCCCATCGAACGCGCGGATATTACCGCGCTGATGAAGCTTGCCGCGAAAACCGGCGGCGGGCTGACCTCGTTACCGGCGAATGAAGAGACGCTGATTGCGCGTATCGATCGCGCATTAAAGACCTGGCAGGGTGAATTGCCAAAAAGCGAGCAGGGCTACGTATTTGTGCTGGAAGAGAGTGAAACCGGCGCGGTGGCGGGCATTTGCGCCATTGAAGTGGCGGTGGGGCTGAATGACCCCTGGTATAACTACCGGGTCGGGACGCTGGTACATGCGTCGAAAGAGTTGAATGTTTACAACGCATTGCCGACGCTTTTTCTCAGCAATGACCATACCGGCAGCAGCGAACTGTGTACGCTATTTCTCGACCCGGACTGGCGCAAAGAGGGGAACGGGTATCTGCTCTCGAAATCGCGATTTATGTTCATGGCGGCATTTCGCGACAAGTTCAACGAGAAAGTGGTCGCTGAAATGCGCGGTGTGATCGACGAGCATGGCTATTCTCCGTTCTGGCAGAGCCTTGGGAAACGCTTTTTCTCGATGGAGTTTAGCCGGGCCGATTTTCTGTGTGGAACGGGGCAGAAAGCGTTTATTGCCGAACTGATGCCCAAGCATCCTATTTATACGCACTTTCTTTCGGACGAGGCGCAGGCGGTGATCGGCGAGGTGCATCCGCAGACCGCGCCCGCTCGCGCGGTGCTCGAGAAAGAAGGTTTCCGCTACCGGAACTATATCGATATTTTTGACGGTGGCCCGACGCTTGAATGCGATATTGATCGTGTACGCGCGATCCGCAAAAGCCGACTGGTGGAGGTTGTTGAAGGGCAGCCTGCGCAGGGTGAGTTTCCTGCCTGCCTGGTCGCCAATGAAAACTACCACCATTTTCGCGCCACGTTGATACGTACCGATCCGGACACACAGCGTCTGGTGCTGACCGCAGCGCAATTAGATGCGCTGAAATGCCACGCGGGAGATAAGGTTCGTCTGGTGCGCCTGTGCGCTGAGGAGAAAAAAGTATGACGCTATGGATTAACGGCGACTGGATAACCGGTCAGGGAGAACATCGCATTAAAAGCAACCCGGTGACCGGGGATGTCCTCTGGCAGGGCAATGATGCCGATGCGACGCAGGTTTTACAGGCGAACCGCGCGGCACGGGCGGCGTTCCCCGGCTGGGCGAAACGCGCGTTTAATGAGCGGCAGGCGGTGGTGGAGAAATTTGCGGCGTTACTGGAGAGCAATAAAGCGGAGCTCACGACCATTATTGCCCGCGAGACCGGTAAGCCCCGCTGGGAGGCGGTGACGGAAGTGACGGCAATGATCAACAAAATTGCCATTTCAGTGAAGGCCTACCACACCCGCACCGGAGAACAGCGCAGTGAACTGCCGGATGGCGCGGCGACGTTGCGCCATCGTCCGCATGGCGTCCTGGCGGTGTTTGGCCCGTACAACTTTCCCGGGCATTTGCCGAACGGCCATATCGTTCCGGCGCTGCTGGCGGGGAATACGCTGATTTTTAAACCCAGTGAGTTAACGCCGTGGACGGGCGAAGCCGTCATGCGCCTGTGGGAACAGGCCGGTTTGCCGCCGGGTGTGCTGAATATGCTGCAGGGGGGGCGCGAAACCGGGCAGGCGCTGAGCGCGCTGGACGATATTGATGGACTGCTTTTCACCGGTAGCGCGAACACCGGTTATCAACTGCACCGCCAGTTGTCCGGCCAGCCGGAAAAAATCCTCGCGCTGGAAATGGGCGGCAACAATCCGCTGATCGTTGAAGAACCTTTGGATATTGATGCGGCAGTGCATCTGACCATTCAGTCGGCGTTTGTCACTGCCGGGCAGCGCTGTACCTGCGCGCGTCGCCTGTTGGTGAAAAAAGGGGAATTGGGCGATGCGTTTCTGGCGCGTCTGGTAGAGGTCAGCCAACGGCTGACGCCAGGGGGCTGGGACGACGAACCCCAGCCCTTCATGGGGGGATTGATCTCCAGTCAGGCGGCGCGTCACGTGTATGACGCGTGGCAAAAACTTGAATCGCTGGGCGGGAATACGCTGCTGGCGCCGCGCGTGTTGAAAGAGGGCGCATCGTTGCTCTCACCAGGCATTATCGAGATGACCGGCGTGGCGAACGTGCCGGATGAAGAGGTGTTTGGCCCGCTGCTTGGGGTCTGGCGCTATGACGATTTTGATGAGGCGATTCGGCTGGCGAATAACACCCGCTTTGGATTGTCGTGCGGTCTGGTCTCGCCGGACCGTGAACAGTTTGAGCAACTGTTGCTCGAGGCGCGCGCCGGGATCGTCAACTGGAATAAGCCGTTGACCGGGGCTGCCAGTACCGCACCGTTTGGCGGCGTTGGTGCATCGGGCAACCACCGGGCGAGCGCCTGGTACGCGGCAGATTATTGTGCCTGGCCGATGGCGAGTCTTGAATCGCCGGCATTAACCTTACCCACGTCGCTCAGCCCCGGACTCGATTTTTCTGATGAGGAGCCGGTATGAAAGCGCATGAAGTCAATTTCGACGGCCTGGTCGGGCTGACGCACCATTATGCCGGGCTGTCATTCGGCAATGAGGCGTCGACCCGTCATCGTTTTCAGGTGTCAAATCCACGGCTGGCGGCGAAGCAGGGGCTATTAAAGATGAAGGCGCTGGCGGACGCCGGATTTGTGCAGGCGGTGATCCCGCCGCATGAGCGTCCGTATCTTCCCGTGCTCCGTCAGTTAGGGTTCACCGGCAGTGACGAGCAGGTGCTTGAAAAAGTAGCGCGCCAGGCCCCGCAATGGCTCTCCCGCGCCAGTTCAGCTTCACCGATGTGGGTGGCTAATGCGGCGACAGTATGCCCTTCGGCAGATGCGCTGGATGGCAAAGTGCATTTCACCGTCGCCAATCTGAACAACAAATTCCATCGCTCTCTGGAAGCGTCGACCACCGCATCATTATTACGGGCGATATTTCGCGATAAGCAGTTTTTTTCCGTCCACAACGCGCTGCCTCAGGTGGCGCTGTTGGGCGATGAAGGTGCTGCGAACCATAATCGTCTGGGGGGGGATTACGGCGAGCCTGGTGTGCAACTGTTTGTTTACGGATGTGAAGAGGGGAATACCTTACGGCCAACGCGCTATCCGGCACGGCAAACGCGTGAGGCCAGCGACGCTGTGGCGCGGCTGAATCAGGTGAATCCCCGCCAGGCTATTTTCGCCCAGCAGAATCCGGAGGTGATCGATCTTGGCGTGTTCCATAACGATGTGATTGCGGTATCTAACCGGCAGGTACTGTTTTGCCATCAGCAGGCGTTCGTGAATCAGGGCGAGCTAATGAACCGGCTGCGCTCATGCGTGGCCGACTTTACACCGATAGAGGTCGCGTCGTCTGACGTCACGGTACAGGATGCGGTTGCTACCTATCTGTTCAACAGCCAGCTGTTAAGTCGTGAAGACGGCACCATGATGCTGATTTTGCCGCAGGAATGTCGTGACCATGCGGGGGTATGGCGCTACCTGAACGGACTGCTTGACGCTGACAACCCGATAAGCGACCTGCGGGTCTTTGATTTACGTGAAAGTATGTCGAATGGCGGGGGACCAGCCTGTTTACGTTTGCGCGTGGTATTAACGCCAGAGGAACAACGGGCGGTGAATCCGTCGGTGATGATGAACGATACGCTCTTTACGGCGCTGAATCAGTGGGTGGATCGCTACTATCGCGACCGCCTGACCGCCGCCGATCTCGCCGATCCGCTGTTGCTGCGTGAGGGCCGGGAAGCGCTGGATGCGCTGACGCAGTTGCTTAACCTGGGGTCGGTCTATCCTTTCCAGCAATCAGGAGCAACGAATGGATAACTTTCTTGCGCTGACACTGGCGGGAAAACCGCCGGATATCCGGGAGGGGGAAGCCCCCGGTTTTCGCTGGCGGTGGTTAGGTCAGGGATTACTGGAGCTCACGCCTGAAACGCCCGTGGACCGAGCTCTGGTGCTTTCTGCGGGGATCCATGGCAACGAAACGGCGCCGGTGGAGATGCTGGATGCGCTGCTTTCGGCGCTCTTTCAGGGGCGACAGACGCTGCGCTGGCGACTGCTGGTGGTGCTGGGAAATCCGCAGGCGCTCTCGGTGGGGAAACGGTATTGCCACAGCGACATGAACCGGATGTTTGGCGGTCGATGGCAGGTATTTCCTGAGAGTGAAGAAACGGAGCGTACCCGCGAGCTGGAGCAGTGTCTGGAGAATTTTTTCGCCGGTGGCAGTGAACGGTTACGCTGGCATCTCGATCTGCACACCGCGATTCGCGGCTCTTATCACGTCCGGTTTGGGGTATTGCCCCAGCGATCTACTCCCTGGGAGGAGACGTTTCTCCACTGGCTGGGTGCGGCGGGTCTGGAGGCGCTGGTGTTCCATCAGGCACCGGGAGGCACGTTTACGCATTTTAGTTGTGAGCATTTCGGCGCGCTGTCCTGCACGCTGGAGCTCGGTAAGGCGCTGCCGTTTGGTCACAATGATCTCACGTTGTTTGCGCCCACCGCACAGGCGTTAGCGTCGTTGCTTGCCGGCAATCTCGTCATCGCGGGGGACTTCTCTCCAGTACGCTACCGCGTGGTGTCGCAAATTACCCGTCGCAGCGACGCGTTTGTCCTGCATATGGATAACCAGACGCTGAACTTTACGCCCTTTAAAGAAGGGACGTTATTGGCACAGGATGGCGAAGAACAGGTGATCGTCACCCATGACATTGAATATGTTCTCTTTCCCAATCCCAATGTGGCTTACGGTTTACGTGCCGGACTGATGCTGGAAAAACTGCGTTAGCGATATTTCCCCTCAGGTGTTCACCTGAGGGAATTATACGCATCAGACCGCCGGTTGCATGATTACGGATTATTCCTGGATAACTGCTTTATTAATCACCAGTGTTCCGGTATAGTTTTTCATAATCCCTTCAAAATCAGCGTATTGTAATTATTTATTTCAACTCTCCACGATTTATTCTTTTTTTCTTCATAATTGGCGAAAAACTGTTTTTTACACTTTCATTGTTTTACCGTTGCTCTGACTTATTGACGAATAAGCCAGTAAAGTTAATCTCGTCAACACGGCACAGCCTCATCAGGAATGCCGTAAAAATAACTGAAAGGAAGGATAAAGATTATGCGTAAATTAACTGCACTGTTAGTTGCCTCTGGACTGGCGCTGGGCGCTGCAAACCTGGCTCACGCTGCTGACACTTCCAGCGCGGCCACGACGGACGCAAAACCGATGATGCACCATAAAGGTCAATTCGGTCCGCATCACGATATGATGTTTAAAGACCTGAACCTGACCGATGCGCAGAAACAGCAGGTTCGCGAAATTATGAAAGGCCAGCGTGACCAGATGAAACGTCCGCCAGTAGAAGAACGCCGCGCGATGCATGACATCATTGCCAGCGACACCTTCGATAAAGCCAAAGCGCAGGCGCAGATTGCGAAGATGGAAGAGCAGCGTCAGGCGAACATGCTGGCGCACATGGAAACCCAGAACAAGATCTACAACATTCTGACCCCGGAACAGAAAAAACAGTTTAATGCTAATTTTGAGAAGCGTCTGACAGAACGTCCGGCGCAGGAAGGTAAAATGCCTGCATCTGCCGAGTAATTTCGCAGTCAACATTCAAGACCGCCGGCCCTGTTCACAACACGTCTTTACGAGGTGGACAGGGTCGGCGGTTTTTCTTTATTTCTCTCTAAGGTAAATCCTCACTGCTGCCGATAACGATACCGTGCATGATTATGGCGCACCGCATCTTTCAGGAGTGACGATGGAATACTTTGATATCCGTAAAATGCCGGTAAACCTCTGGCGTAATGGGGCGGGTGAAACGCGAGAAATTTGCTGTTTTCCACCGGCGACGCGTGACTTTCACTGGCGCGCGAGCATCGCCTCCATTGCCGGAAACGGTGAGTTTGCACTTTTCCCCGGGGTGGAACGCGTGATTACGCTGTTGGAAGGGGGCGAGGTCACGCTGGACGGCGGCAATACCTTTACCCATACCCTCAAACAGCATCAGCCGTTTACCTTTGCGGGCGAGCATGCGGTGAAAGCGAAACTGACGGAGGGGAAAATGTCGATGGATTTCAATATTATGACCCGCCGTGATTGTTGCCAGGCGAACGTCAGAGTCGCCGACCGCTCCTTTACGACATTTGGCTCACGCGGCGGCGTGGTGTTTGTCATTAGCGGAGCCTGGCAGTTGGGTGAAAAATTACTGACTGCCGATCAAGGGGCTTGCTGGGATGATGGGCGGCATACGCTGCGGTTGTTGAAATCTGAGGGGAAACTGCTGTTTAGCGAGATCACCTGGCTGGCGGGTCATGCGCCAGCGTCGGTGCAATAATTCATGCGGTGGCAGGCCGAATAGAGGACGTGCTATCCGGCCTGACGTAACGGTCAGATCTCGCTTTTTTTCCAGAAATCATCAAAGACGGTAATCGGCGTACGGCGCTTGTGTTCCGTCTTCAAATACCAGCCTTCAATAATTTTTGCCGTCTCGGCCGCCAGCGTTTTTCCTTCCAGATAGTCATCAATATTGTCATAGGTGACGCCTAACGCGGCTTCGTCAGGAAGCGAAGGGCGATCGTCTTCGAGATCGGCGGTGGGCGCTTTCTTATATAAATGCTCCGGACACCCGAGGGCGGCAAGCAGCTGTTTCCCCTGACGCTTATTCAGGCGAAAAATAGGGTTGATATCGGTTCCGCCGTCACCGTACTTGGTGAAGAACCCGGTCAGCGCTTCTGCCGCATGATCGGTCCCCACCACCACGCCGCTGGTCATCCCGGCGATGCTGTACTGGGCTTTCATCCGTTCACGGGCTTTCTCGTTGCCGCGGACAAAGTCGCTTAACTCAATCCCCGCTTCGCGCAACGCCTGCTCGCTGGCCAGCACGGCGCCTTTGATATTGACGGTCAATACGCGGTCAGGTTGAATAAAGGTGATGGCATCCTGGCAGTCTTGTTCATCAGCCTGTACGCCATAAGGCAGACGCACGGCAATAAATTGCAGACTTACATTACCCGTTTCTTCCCGCAGCTCCGTTATCGCCATCTGGCATAATTTGCCGGTTAACGTTGAGTCCTGACCGCCGCTGATCCCCAGCACCAGCGACTTCAAAAAGGGGTAGGTGCTCAGATAGGATTTTAGAAAATCCACGCTGCGGCGAATTTCTTCTTCGGCATTAATGTGCGGTTTTGCGCCAAGCGCCTGGATAATCTTTTGCTGCAGAGTCATTCAACCCCTCCGAAACGATCAAAATAATCACGATGCGTTAAAGCTAACGCTTTGCTGTGCAAACGACAAGGCTCACTGGCGCGAGTGGCGCAATTTACGGCGTAAAAAGAGAACATTTTGTTTAAAGAGAATTTTCCGAAACACGTATCGTAGGAATAGTAAGCTTGAAAAATGGTTTGATGTATTCCAGGCTTATATAACACGCTGATAAACAAGAGGACGGAAAATGAACATGAAAATGGCAGGAATTCTAAGCGCAGCGGCTGTAATGACGATGTTGGCAGGGTGTACGGCGTATGATCGTACCAAAGACCAATTTGTGCAGCCCGTCGTCAAAGATGTGAAGAAAGGCATGAGCCGGGCGCAGGTTGCACAAATTGCCGGGAAACCTTCTTCCGAGGTGAGCATGACCCACGCTCGCGGTAGTTGCCAGACATACATTTTGGGTCAACGGGATGGTAAAACGGAAACCTATTTTGTCGCGCTGGACGACACCGGGCATGTCGTTAACTCGGGTTACCAGACCTGTGCAGAGTATGACACCGACCCGCAGACCGCCAAGTAGTCACCCCTGTCTGGTGCCAGAGCATCTGAGAGAACCGGCCATCGCGCCGGTTTTTTTATGACGGTGATAATCTTATTTATTATCGCGAATTATTTGCCCAAAATGTGAGGGCAGTCATAACGCAAGGTCAATGAGAGACAATTTGCTTGGTCAAGGAAATACCATCCCCGGGTTCGATACCGTATACTCATTTCAGCCACCTAAAAAAGTAATTTCGGTTACGCAAGTTGCCCAGAGCATGGATGCAGGTTAAGGCTTGCGCAATGTCTGGCTGACAGATAATCGCACATGAGGAACGTTTTTATGGAAAAGAAACACATTTATCTGTTTTGTTCTGCCGGCATGTCGACATCGTTACTGGTATCGAAAATGCGTGCTCAGGCTGAGAAATACGAAGTTCCGGTCGTGATTGAAGCATTTCCGGAAACGCTGGCCGGAGAAAAGGGACCTGTTGCAGATGTTGTTTTATTAGGTCCGCAAATCGCTTATATGTTGCCCGAAATTCAGCGTTTGTTACCTGACAAACCGGTAGAAGTAATTGACTCGCTGCTGTATGGCAAAGTCGATGGTTTAGGCGTGCTTAAGGCTGCTGTTGCAGCAATTAAAAAAGCCGCTGCAAATTAATTTTAAATTTTCCCGTCAAAGAGTAATTTCATACATACACATATGTGCCGTAAATATTTGCGGCCTTTAAGGGTATTTTTCTATGAGTATAGCCATTGCATCGCTTGAAAAGGTACTCCTTCCCTTTGCAGTTAAAATAGGAAAACAACCGCATATTAATGCGATCAAAAACGGTTTTATTAAAATTATGCCGTTGACCCTCGCAGGGGCAATGTTCGTTCTCATTAATAACGTATTTTTAAGTTTTGGCGAAGGCTCTTTCTTTTACTCGATGGGAGTGCGACTGGACCCATCAACCATTGAAACATTAAATGGTTTTAAATCCATCGGCGGTAGCGTTTACAACGGTACGCTGGGAATAATGTCGCTGGTGGCACCGTTTTTTATTGGTATGGCGCTGGGTGAAGAACGTAAAGTTGACCCAATGGCCGCGGGATTGCTGGCTGTTGCTTCTTTTATGACGGTAACGCCTTATAGCGTAGGCGAAGCCTATGCGGTCGGCGCGAACTGGCTGGGCGGCGCTAACGTTATTTCCGGTATTATTATCGGTATCGTTGTCGCTGAGATGTTCACCTTTATTGTTCGCCGTAACTGGGTTATCCGTTTGCCCGATAGCGTGCCGGGTTCCGTATCACGCTCTTTCTCCGCATTGATCCCTGGTTTTATCATTCTGTCCATCATGGGCATTATCTCCTGGGCATTGACGCACTGGGGAACCAACTTCCACCAGATGATTCTGGACACCATCTCCACCCCGTTGGCTTCGCTGGGCAGCGTCGTGGGCTGGGCGTATGTCGTCTTTAATACGCTGTTATGGTTCTTTGGTATCCACGGCTCGCTGGCGCTTTCTGCTCTTGAAGGCGGGATCATGACGCCGTGGGCGCTGGAAAACGTCTCTCTGTACCAACAATACGGTTCCGTCGATGCCGCGATCGCTGCAGGACACACTTTCCATCTGTGGGCGAAGCCGATGCTGGACTCGTTTGTTCTGCTGGGCGGATCGGGTGCGACGTTAGGTCTGATTATCGCCATTTTTATCGCGTCTCGCCGCGCTGACCATCGTCAGGTTGCGAAACTGGCGCTGCCAGCGGGTATCTTCCAGATTAACGAACCGATTTTGTTTGGTTTGCCGATTATCCTGAACCCGGTGATGTTTATTCCCTTTGTTTTGGTTCAACCAATACTGGCGGCGGTCACGGTTACGGCATATTACATGGGGATTATCCCGCCGGTGACCAACATTGCCCCCTGGACGATGCCAACCGGTTTGGGCGCCTTCTTTAACACCAATGGCAACGTTGCCGCCTTACTGCTGGCGCTGTTTAACTTAGGTATATCGACGCTGGTTTATCTGCCATTCGTGATCATTTCCAATAAAGCGCAAAACGTTATTGAGGAAGAAGAAAGCGAAGAAGATATTGCCAACGCACTGAAATTCTAAATTGAGTCCGGCATGGCGCGCCATGCCGGGACACACCAGAGGACGGATTATGATCGATCTCGAAAATATCGTGGATACGCAGTCAGAAGCGGAAGAACTTGAAGAAGTGGTGATGGGGCTTATCATCAATTCGGGTCAGGCTCGCAGCCTGGCATACGCCGCGCTTAAGCAGGCCAAGCAGGGTGATTTTGAAGCTGCGAAAGCCATGATGGAGCAGTCACGCATGGCGCTCAATGAAGCGCATCTTGTGCAGACTAAACTGATTGAAGGCGATCAGGGTGAAGGTAAAATGAAAGTCAGCCTGGTTCTGGTGCATGCGCAGGACCATCTGATGACATCAATGCTGGCGCGTGAACTGGTCGCAGAGTTGATAGAGCTTCACGAGAAGTTGAAATAGCGAGGGGTAATATGATGCAGCTACAGGTTAACGCACCGGAAATTGCGACCGCTTTTGAGCAGCAGCTTTTTAACGGCAAAAATTTCCATGTGTTTATCTACAACAAAACTGAGAGTATCAGTGGGCTGCACCAGCACGATTACTATGAGTTTACCCTCGTATTAACCGGTCGCTACTATCAGGAAATCAACGGCAAGCGGGTGTTGCTGGAGCGTGGAGACTTTGTTTTTATCCCTCTGGGATCGCACCATCAAAGTTTTTACGAATTTGGCGCCACGCGTATTCTGAATGTCGGCATCAGTAAACGGTTTTTTGAACAGCACTATCACCCTTTATTACCGTTTTGCTTTGTGGCATCGCAGGTGTATCGGGCTAACAGCGCCTTTCTCACCTATATCGAGACAGTGATTGCGTCGCTCAACTTTCGGGACAACGAGCTGGATGAATTTATAGAAGTGGTCACCTTCTATATCATTAATCGGTTACGGCACCACCGGGAAGAGCAGGTGATTGGCGATATTCCACAATGGCTTAAAGTCACCGTGGAGGGGATGCACGACAAAACGCAGTTTGGCGAAAGCGCGCTGGAAAATATGGTACACCTGTCTGCAAAATCCCAGGAGTATCTGACCCGCGCCACCCAGCGTTATTACAGCAAAACGCCGATGCAGATTATTAATGAAATCCGTATCAATTTTGCGAAAAAACAGCTGGAAATGACCAACTATTCGGTGACAGATATCGCTTATGAAGCGGGATACAGTAGCCCAAGCCTGTTCATTAAGACCTTTAAAAAACTGACGTCATTTACACCGAATAGCTACCGGAAAAGACTGACTGAAATAAATCAATAACGATTTATTTGTTCGACTCAATTATTTTAAAGCTTGCCCAAAAATAATGCTGGGACGCCGTGCGACTGTCCAGCGTTGGGCGAAGCATAATACACGCCAGTGTTTTTACACTGAAGGGAGATATTATGAGCCAGAAATTAAAGATCGTCACCATTGGTGGCGGGAGTAGCTACACCCCTGAATTACTTGAAGGCTTTATTAAGCGCTATCACGAATTACCGGTTTCCGAATTATGGTTAGTCGATGTGGAAGGCGGTAAAGAGAAACTGGACATTATTTTTGATCTTTGCCAGCGAATGATCGACAAAGCCGGCGTACCGATGAAGTTGTTTAAGACCCTCGACCGCCGTGAAGCGTTGAAAGGGGCAGATTTTGTCACCACCCAGCTGCGCGTGGGCCAACTGAAAGCCCGCGAACTGGATGAGCGTATTCCTCTCAGTCAGGGGTATCTTGGTCAGGAGACCAACGGCGCTGGTGGTTTGTTCAAAGGGCTGCGAACCATTCCGGTGATTTTCGACATCATTAACGATGTGGAAGAACTCTGTCCGAATGCGTGGGTGATTAACTTTACCAACCCGGCAGGAATGGTGACTGAAGCGGTTTATCGACACACCAGGTTCAAGAAATTTATTGGCGTGTGTAATATTCCGGTTGGCATGAAGATGTTTATTAATGACGTGCTGAAATTATCGGAAAGCGACGATCTGTCTATTGACCTGTTTGGTCTGAACCATATGGTCTTTATTAAAGACGTGCTGGTGAATGGTGAATCACGCTTTGCCGAACTTCTGGACGGTGTCGCTTCCGGTGAGTTGAAAGCATCAACGGTGAAGAATATTTTTGACCTGCCGTTTAGCGAAGGATTAATTCGTTCTCTGAATCTGCTGCCGTGCTCTTACCTGCTGTATTACTTCAAACAGAAAGAGATGCTGGCCATTGAATTAGGGGAATATTATAAAGGCGGCGCTCGCGCTCAGGTGGTGCAGAAAGTTGAGAAACAACTTTTTGACCTTTATAAGAACCCAGAACTGAACGTGAAGCCGAAAGAGCTTGAGCTGCGCGGCGGGGCATATTACTCCGACGCCGCGTGTGAAGTGATTAACGCAATCTATAACGACAAACAGACTGAACATTATGTCAACATCCCACATCACGGTCATGTCGATAATATTCCGGCTGACTGGGCGGTGGAAATGACCTGTACGTTAGGACGCAACGGCGCAACGCCACATCCACGTATTACGCATTTTGACGAGAAAGTGCTGGGTCTTATCTATACCATTAAAGGGTTTGAAGTCGCGGCAAGTAAGGCGGCGCTGAGCGGTGAATTTAATGATGTCTTGCTGGCGCTTAACCTGAGCCCGCTGGTGCATTCTGACCGTGATGCGGAAAGCCTGGCGCGTGAATTGATTCTGGCGCATGAAAAGTGGCTGCCTCATTTTGCGGACTGCATTGAAAAGCTCAAAGAACACTAACAGAGGTTGGCTATGGAACGCTTATTGATTGTGAATGCGGATGATTTTGGCCTGAGCAAAGGCCAAAACTACGGCATTGTGGACAGCTTTCGTCATGGTGTGGTCACTTCCACGACCGCGCTGGTCAATGGTGACGCTATCGATCATGCCGTTCAACTTAGCCGTGAAGTCCCTGAGCTTGCGGTAGGGATGCATTTTGTTCTGACGCTGGGGAAACCGTTAACGCAGATGCCTGGGCTGACCCGTGATGGCCGTCTGGGGAAATGGATCTGGCAGATGGCGGAAGAAGACGAATTGCCGCTGGACGAAATTTCGCATGAACTGGAATGTCAGTATCAGCGTTTTATAGAACTGTTTGGTAAAGCGCCAACGCATCTGGACAGTCATCACCATGTCCATATGTTCCCGCAGATTTTCCCGCTGGTGGCGCATTTTGCTGCACAACAAGGCGTTGCATTGCGAATCGATCGCCAGACGGTATTTAAAGATACCGATTTGCCGATGGCGCTGCGAAGCTCGCAAGGGTTTAGCAGCGAGTTTTATGGTGAGGCGATTTCAGAATCGCTCTTTTTGCAGGTGCTTGACGCTTCTGCAGAAAAAGGCGAGGCATCGCTTGAAGTCATGTGTCATCCGGCCTTTGTCGATAATACTCTTCGTCAGAGCGCCTATTGTTACCCCCGCTTGACTGAGCTTGATGTGCTTACGTCTCCGTCATTGAAAAATGCCATTGCGGAACGTGGGTATCGTCTCGGCAGTTTTCTTGATGTGTAGAGCCTGAGTTTGCGGCGCGATAGGGCGCCGCATTTTTTTATTTCACCCACCTTTTATGTTTGCTGTTCGCACTTTCCCCTTCAACTTTCCCACCCGCGATCGCCACGATGCGTGTAACCGCACACGCAGGACGGGACGCCGGGGGGCAAAATCGGCTAAGATAGTGTTTTTATGATTTTTTGAATTTGCCTTTAGTGAAACAACTGATGATGAAACCTCTTCGCCAACAAAATCGCCCAGTTATCAGCTATGTTCCACGCGTGGAGCCTGCGCCGCCGGACCACGCGATGAAAATGGACGCATTTCGTGACGTGTGGATCATGCGTGGAAAATACGTCGCGTTTGTCTTAATGGGGGAGTCGTTTCAGCGATCGCCTGCGTTTACCGTTCCGGAGTCGGCGCAGCGCTGGGCAAATCAGATCCGCCAGGAAAATGAGCTGGCGGAATAGTGGGATATAAAAAAACCGCCTGTAGGGCATACAGGCGGTTTTTTCACATCGTCAGAATGGATTAGTGATGAGCCAGTTCGGCATCATCCTCGCTGTCCAGAATGGTTTTATCCGTTTGCTTCAGCCATTGACTGGTCAGAGTACCGGCCGTCATTGAGCCACTGACGTTCAGCGCAGTACGCCCCATATCGATCAGCGGTTCGACGGAAATCAACAGTGCAACCAGCGTGACCGGCAGCCCCATGGCGGGCAGAACGATCAACGCGGCAAACGTCGCACCGCCACCCACACCGGCAACACCCGCAGAGCTTACCGTGACAATACCGACCAGCGTGGCAATCCATACGGGATCCAGCGGGTTAATGCCAACGGTAGGTGCCACCATGACGGCCAGCATTGCCGGGTACAGACCCGCACAACCGTTCTGACCAATTGTCGCGCCAAAAGAAGCCGCAAAGCTGGCGATAGATTCCGGTACGCCCAGACGACGCGTTTGCGCTTCAACGTTCAACGGAATCGACGCGGCGCTGGAACGGCTGGTAAAGGCAAAGGTCAGGACCGGCCATACTTTGCGGAAATATTTCAGCGGGCTGATGCCGTTGACGCCAAGCAGAACGCCGTGTACGACAAACATGATGGCCAGGCCGAGGTATGACGCCACGACAAAGCTTCCCAGCTTGATGATGTCCTGCAGGTTAGAACCGGCCACGACTTTGGTCATCAGCGCCAGCACGCCATAAGGCGTTAACTGCATAACCAGACGTACCAGCTTCATCACCCAGCTTTGCAGGGTATCGATGGCGGTTAACACGCGCTCGCCTTTCGGCGCGTCATCTTTCAGCAGTTTCAGCGCCGCAACGCCGAGGAACGCAGCGAAAATGACCACGCTGATGATAGAGGTCGGGTTCGCGCCGGTCAGGTCGGCAAACGGGTTTTTCGGGATGAATGACAACACCAGCTGCGGTACGCTGAGGTCGGCCACTTTGCCGACATAGTTGGTTTCAATGGCGGTCAGGCGCGCGGTTTCTGCGCCACCCTGCACCAGACCTTCAGCGGTCAGACCAAACAAGTTGGTCACCAGTACCCCCACCAGTGCGGCAATCAGCGTGGTGAACAGTAAGGTGCCGATGGTCAGAAAACTGATTTTCCCCAGCTGAGAGGCGTTATGCAGGCGCGCCACCGCACTCAGGATAGAGGCGAAGACCAGCGGCATAACAATCATTTGCAGCAATTGCACATAGCCGTTACCGACAATGTTGAACCACTGAACTGAATCTTTTAAGACCTGGCTGTCAGACCCGTAAATCGTATGCAGGGCAAGGCCAAAGACCACGCCCATGACCAGACCCACCAGTACTTTCTTTGCCAGACTCCACTGTTTGTGACGGGCTTGCGCCAGCACAAACAGCAGCACAACGAACACTACGATGTTCGCAATTAATGGAAAATTCATCCCCGTTCTCCTGATCTTTTTATTTGTATCGCGTCGTTACCACGATTCTGTTGCCGCAAGATTAGCAGAACTGTGAGTTGCCTCTTATATTCAAATGGAATTGTTTATGCCAAAAATGACAGTTGCGCCGATTTACTAATCGATTTGGTGATTTATAAAACGGTTGAACTGAAATTGCAGCGTATTGATCATATGTGATGACCAGCGTACTGCACTGTTTTCGGGGATTGTCTGCGGCATCCATACGGCCCAGGCAAACAGCGCCATGCAGAGAAAACGCTCCAGTTGATTGCCTTTTTGCGGGACAAGTATGGGCAGACGAAAGCGCCAGCGACACGGCCAGAGCAGCGGAACGCCTGCCGGGGTCAGCATGTCTGCCAGAATATGGCTTAAGTAGCCCAGCACCATGCCCTGCAAGGCGTCGGCCGGGATTATCCAACTCTCCGGGACTTTCAGATAAAACGTGGTCAGCAGCGCGAATACCGCCAACAGACTGTGGGTAAATCCGCGATGACCAAAAGCCCTGGCAATTGGTTTGGAGATCCATTTTAACCGCTGGCCGAGCAATGACTTTGGATGATCAATGTCAGGCAACAGGCAGGTCAGAATTGCTGAAGGGACAATATGCCACCAGTCGCCCTGCGCAAGAACGGGCGTGAGCTCGGCATTTTTGGCAAATACCGCACAGGCAATTGAAAAAAGGAGGTGGCCTTCCGCCGTCATGATAGAACCCAATAAACTGTCAATTCATACAGTATAGGGTTTTTGTACAGTAGGCGGAAGAGGTGACGTTGTAACCCTATGTCACAAAAGTGGTGATTAGCGTGCCAGCCAGCCGCCGTCAACGGCAATGGTATAGCCGTTGATGTAGGCAGAAGCGTCTGATGCGAGAAAAACCACCGGGCCTTTCAGGTCGTCAGGCGTACCCCAGTGTCCGGCCGGAATGCGATCGACGATCTCTTTGCTGCGCCCGGCATCATCACGCAGCTGCTGCGTATTGTTTGTGGCCATATAACCCGGGGCGATGGCATTGACGTTGATCTGGTGCGGCGCCCATTCATTGGCCAACAGACGGGTAAGACCCAGCACGCCGCTTTTGGAGGCGGTATAAGAGGGAACACGGATCCCGCCCTGGAAAGAGAGCATGGAGGCAATATTGATGATCTTTCCACCATGGCCTTGCTGTAAAAACTGGCGCGCCACGGCCTGTGAAAGAAAGAAAACAGACTTGAGATTCAGGTTCATCACGTCATCCCAGTCTTTTTCGCTGAATGACAGCGCATCGTCGCGGCGAATCGTCCCGGCGTTATTCACCAGAATGTCCACCCGACCGAATTTGGCGACCGTCTGGCTCACGATATCAGCGATAGCGCTTTGCTGGCTCAGGTCGGCCTGAATCGTCATAAATTGCCTGCCCAGCGCCGCAACTTTCGCTGCCGTCTCCTGGGGGATCTTCCGGTTCACACCAACGATGTTGCAGCCTGCCTCGGCAAGCGCGACAGCCATACCCTGGCCAAGCCCGGTATCGCAACCGGTGACGATTGCCGTTTTACCCGCCAGACTAAACGCATCCAAAATCATACTTACCTCGGCTACCCATTTTTATCAGCGATAACGAATGAAAGAAGAATAAAAGAGGTTGCGGGGGAATACAACTAAAAATGAAACGCTGTTTTAAAAATGTGAGGAAGGGGCAATGCGCGATTGCCCCTGACGGTTAGCCACGCAAATGGGCGGCCGTAAGATCGGATAATGAGGTCAGTTTCACGTCGGCGAGGGCAAAACGTGCATCGTGTTGACCCTCTTCAGCAGGAACGACGATCGAACGCATACGGGCGGCTTTCGACGCCACCATGCCGTTGACGGAGTCCTCCAGCGCGACGCAGGTTAACGGGTCCACGCCCAGTTTGGTTGCGCAGTCGATGTAAACCTGTGGGTGCGGCTTGCTGTAGGGGAGTTTTTCCGCCGAGGCGAGGGCGTCGAAGCTGTCGCGAAGACCAAACATGGTCAGGACTTTTTCCAGCATATGCAGCGGGGAGGCTGACGCCAGTCCGACCAACAATCCCTGAGATTTGCACAGCGCAATGGCCTCACGCACGCCAGGGAGCAGTGGACGCGTTTCCTCTACCAGTGAGATAGCCCGCGCGATTACCCGGTCAGTGACTTCCTGACGGTCAGGTCCTTTCCAGGGCTGTTGTGCGTACCACAGGTCGACGACCATATCGATACGTAAACCCAGGGTGTCCGGGAGTTCATGGCGGCGAGCGATATCTACGCCTAAACTTGCCATCACATCCAGTTCAGCTTGATCCCATAGCGGCTCGGAATCGATCAGTAATCCATCCATATCAAAAATTGCAGCAAGAATTTGACGCGGGGTTGACATCACAACCTCTCCTGTTGAGATTAAAACGTAGGGTATTGAGCGTTCATTATGGCTACTACCGTATCATACCGTCTTTAAAGATCGGGCGAAAACAGTTATCAGCAGGTAGACTTAGGCCAAAACGACGCGTCTTTATCAAGGGGAACTCATGACGTATCAACAAGCTGGACGCATTGCTATCTTAAAAAGGATCCTGGGATGGGTGATTTTCATCCCTGCGCTGATTTCTACGCTGGTGTCGGTACTGAAATTTATGTACGCCCACAGCGAGAAGCAGGAGGGGATTAATGCGGTGATGCTCGATTTTGCCCACGTGATGATCGACATGATGCGTGTTAATACTCCGTTTTTGAACCTGTTCTGGTACAACTCGCCGACGCCGGATTTTCAAAACAGTCTCAATGTGATGTTCTGGGTGATTTTCGTCTTGATCTTTATTGGTCTTGCGCTGCAGGACTCTGGAGCCAGAATGAGCCGTCAGGCGCGTTTTCTTCGTGAAGGCGTTGAGGATCAGTTGATTCTGGAGAAAGCCAAAGGCGCCGAGGGGATCTCGCGTGAGGAGATCGAGTCGCGTATCGTCGTGCCGCACCACACCATCTTTCTGCAGTTTTTCCCGCTTTATATTCTGCCGGTGATTATTATCGTGCTCGGCTACGTCTTCTTTTCTCTGCTCGGATTTGTCGGATAAAAATAATGCCGGATGGCGGATAACGCCTTATCCGGCCTGCAGTTCGTCGCTGTTGCAGGCCCGAAAAGCGTCGCGCCATCGGGCACATGCACTACGCTGCCAACAGTCTGTCCATTGCTTTTTGCGCAATCACCAGGTGCTGGCCGCCAAACAGAATCGCCCGGTTTAGCAACGTATACAGCTGATAGACGGGTTGGCGATCCAGAAAATCTAACGGTAACGGGGAAACCGACTGGTAGCCATCATAGATCTGTGGGGGTTGATCGGTATGCAGTGGCAGCATCGCCAGATCACATTCGCGGTCACCCCAGTAGCAGGCAGGGTCAAAGATATAAGGCCCATTCGGACCCAGCGCACAGTTCGCCGACCACAGATCGCCATGCAAAAGCGAGGGCTGCGGTTGATGCGAGGAGAGTCGCTGTTGGATATGCTCAACAATAGCGTCGATATTACCGAACGCTATTCCTTTTTCTGCAGCCAACTCTAGCTGCCAACCGATACGTTGTTCTGCGAAAAAGGTCGACCAGCGTCGCTGCCAGGCGTTGGGTTGTGGCGTGGTAGAGAGTGCGTTATCGAAATCAAGACCGAATTGCGGCTGCTCGCTCCAGGCATGTAAATGGGCGAGTTGTTGACCCAGAATAAACGCATTATGGGCATCCAGCTGACGGGGTGGGAGATAATCCATCACCAGGAAACTGTAGTCTCTGTCTGAACCTACGGCCCACACTTTTGGCACCGCAACGGTTTTACTGCGAGAGAGCAATTCCAGTTGGTCAGCTTCGGCCGTAAAGCCCGGAAGGAGTTCTCTTTCATCACACTTAACGAAAAAATCACGTTCCGCATAGCGTAAATGCCATGCGGCATGGATCTCTCCGCCGGGCAGTTCATTACGCAGTTCGATTTCGCCTTCACCTAATTGCTCGCTTAAAAGACGACTGATAGCCTGCCACATGATGTCTCTCCCCATGTTGTCTGCCAGATCATAAGGTTAGCGCATAAATGCGGTAAAAAAACACGAACTGACGCACACCTGAGACGCGTCGTCGCTGTAATGGCACTTATTGTTTGTTTTTGCGCCACTCCTCCCATGTCGCAACGGAAATTCCGGGTTTATTGCCTAACGCACTTTCAGCCAGCCCTGCGGTGAGTGCCGTCACCTCGTCTTTATTCAGTGCGCTAATAAGGCCAAAGGTGTTTGTGCCAAGTTCATGTACGTTTCCGTCTTCATCCGTCAGGGTCAACAAGAAACCACCGCGTGTAAGATGATTATTAAGCTCATTAATTTCCGTTAAGGAGTGCTCATGAAACGTTACGGTTATGACATAACGGGTGATATCACCACTGGCCATAATTCACCTCTTTGTAATCACATGACTTTTCAGCATAGACGGAGAATCACCATGCTGACAGGTTTGTCGGCGAATCCCCTCACAATAAAGGAGGGGAAAGCGTTATGACTGCGTCAGATAAGCATAAATCTTTTGGGTATCCTCAGAAGAGCACAAACGCGTCCCCTGATTGAGGGTCGCCGCGCTCCCCGCAGCAACACCGAACCGCACCATATCTTCCAGAGACGCATCCTCAGCCAGTTTAAGCGTCATGGCGCCAACCATGCTGTCACCCGCACCCACGGTGCTTTGACTTTTCACCGGAGGCGGGACCACCTGGACGCAACGGTCGGCGTCGACCGCCAGCGCCCCTTGTGGGCCCAGAGAAACAACAACCCGATGCGCTTTACCGCTTTTCACAATCTCCTGGGCCGCGTTACGCACGTCATCAGGTTGGGTGAGTTCACGGTTGACCAGCGCGCTCAGTTCTTTTTGGTTGGGTTTAACCAGTTCAATATTGCCAATATCTAAGGCTGCGCGGAGGGCTTCGCCTGAACTGTCAACAATGCAGCGGATGCCTTGTTTCTGCGCGGCCGAGATGAGCTGCGTGAGCTTTTCCAGTTTGACGCCGGGCGGCAAACTGCCGCTGATGACGAGTAACGCCCCGGATTCAATTTCGAGAACCTGTTCTTCAAGCAGTTGAAATTCTTTGTCGCTAAGCGATGCGCCGGGCATGACAAAGCGATATTGTTCGCCGTTGGATTCGACGTGGACATGCAGATTCTGGCGGGTCCAGTCTTTGGCTTCCACTGTCGCGACGGGGACATGTTCATCGGCCAATAGGGCTACCAGGTGCTCGCCAGTGGCGCCGCCGGCGGGGAAAATCGCTGTGGCGGTACCGCCAAGATGTGAAATTGCGCGGGCGACGTTGATGCCGCCGCCGCCGGGCTCAAAAACCGGTGACGTGCAGCGGAGTTTCCCTTCGGGGTAGATTTGCGGCGTGAGTGTTGCGCTATCGAGAGAGGGCGCAAGTGTTAACGTATAGATACGTACCATCATTACCTCCTGTTAGGCTGAATTCAGTCTGGCACCGAACGTCTGGAAAGTGAAGCAATTAACGATATGATTTATTGGCTATTTATTCAAAATTTGTATTATGTGTAGATATAAATATTTTTTTGATTTAGGAACGCCCTTATTCAAAAAATGAAATAAGAATTCATTGCTATGTTATTCACGCCTTTTTATAATTTGTTACCTTTCCAGCGATCGTTTGTCTTTGATCCCTAAGAAAGTCTCCGGGACCGTCATGGTCTCTTTTTTTGTTGTACGGACTCTTTATAAATGAAGCTTTTGAAGACAGTACCCGCTGCATTAATGCTGGCGGGTGGCGTTGTTGCGTCAATGCATGCCGCCGCCGATGATTCCGTTTTTACTGTCATGGATGATCCCACCACCGCGAAGAAACCCTTTGAAGGTAACCTGAATGCGGGATACCTTGCTCAGTCAGGCAATACCCAAAGCTCTTCCTTAACGGCGGATACCACCATGACCTGGTACGGTCAAACCACCGCATGGTCACTGTGGGGGAATGCCAGCAACACCTCTTCGAATGATGAGCGTTCTTCGGAAAAATATGCCGTGGGTGGTCGTAGTCGTTTTAACACCACTGATTATGATTATCTTTTTGGTCAGGCGAGTTGGCTTACCGACCGCTACAACGGCTACCGCGAGCGTGATATTGCGACGGCAGGTTATGGTCGTCAGTTTCTCAATGGTCCGGTACACAGTTTCCGCTTTGAATTCGGTCCCGGCGTTCGTTATGACGAACACACGGATGATACGACGGAAACTCAGCCGCTCGGTTACGCTTCGGGCGCTTACGCCTGGCAGATGACGGATACCACTAAATTCACGCAGGGCGTGTCAGTGTTTGGGGCGGATGATACCACCCTTAACTCGGAGACGGCTCTGGATGTCGCCATCAATGAACATTTCGGCTTGAAGGTTGCCTATAATGTGACCTGGAACTCTGAGCCGCCGGAAACGGCGCCAGAGCATACTGATCGCCGTACGACAGTATCATTGGGTTATAAGATGTAAATGTGCGCCGGGTCGTTTACAGGCGATCCGGCCGTTTTAAAATGCGACGTTGTTTTTTTAAGCGATTTATTCCCGTCATCACGGGCAAGTGAATATTAACGCGCATTGGCGTTTTATTGTTGCGCAGGGAATAAACAGCGTTTAACGCTCCGCCATTATTCTGAAGGTTAACCCCAGATCATCGCCGCCCAGCGTAGCAGAAGCATCGCACCACAGATGGCAATCAACACGACCACCATCTTCCAGTGTTTTTTCGCAAAGCGGTTCGTCGGCATTATCCTTTTCCTGTTAAATTCAAACTGATTTTCTTAGTGTAACAAAGTCGCGGCAAGTCAGTGAGTTGATTTACATCATAGAGATCAGTGTGATTGCGGCTTTGAACGACAGGCAATGCCGTGTACACTGTCAGACGGTGTTATCAAAAAGCGGATGTAGGTTACGATGTCGCCACGCGGGTGGTACGTGACATATTTCGCAGAGTGAAGCGGGAATCAGTCCATAACTTTTTGATAAATTTAACATTGAAACTTTGTATGTGATCTTTCGTGTGGGTCACCACTGCAAATAAGGATATAACATGCCTGTTATTACTCTTCCTGATGGCAGCCAACGCCATTACGACCACGCTGTAAGCCCCATGGATGTTGCGCTGGACATCGGTCCAGGACTGGCGAAAGCCACCATTGCTGGCCGTGTAAATGGTGAGCTGGTTGATGCTTCCGATCTCATCGAACATGATGCGAAGCTCTCCATCATCACCGCGAAGGATGAAGAAGGTCTTGAGATCATTCGTCACTCCTGTGCGCACCTGTTAGGGCACGCGATCAAACAACTTTGGCCGAATACCAAAATGGCTATCGGTCCGGTTGTCGACAACGGTTTTTACTATGACATTGATCTTGACCGTACGTTAACCCAGGAAGATGTCGACGCGCTCGAGAAGCGGATGCACGAGCTCGCTGAGAAAAACTACGACGTCATTAAGAAAAAAGTCAGCTGGCACGAAGCGCGTGAAACCTTCGTGAAGCGTGGCGAGACGTATAAAATCTCTATTCTTGATGAAAACATTGCTCATGATGATAAGCCTGGCTTGTATCATCATGAAGAATATGTCGATATGTGCCGCGGTCCGCACGTGCCGAACATGCGTTTCTGCCATCACTTCAAACTGATGAAAACCGCAGGCGCATACTGGCGCGGCGACAGCAACAATAAGATGCTGCAGCGTATTTATGGTACTGCATGGGCCGATAAGAAAGCCCTGAGTGCCTACCTGCAACGTCTGGAAGAAGCGGCCAAACGCGATCACCGTAAAATCGGTAAGCAGCTTGACCTGTACCATATGCAGGAAGAAGCGCCGGGTATGGTGTTCTGGCACAATGACGGCTGGACCATTTTCCGTGAACTGGAAGTTTTTGTTCGTTCAAAACTGAAAGAGTACCAGTATCAGGAAGTGAAAGGCCCGTTCATGATGGACCGTGTACTGTGGGAAAAAACAGGGCACTGGGACAACTATAAAGATGCGATGTTCACCACTTCTTCCGAGAACCGTGAATACTGTATCAAACCGATGAACTGTCCGGGTCACGTTCAGATCTTCAATCAGGGTCTGAAATCCTACCGCGATCTGCCGCTGCGTATGGCGGAGTTCGGTAGTTGCCACCGTAACGAACCGTCTGGTGCGTTGCATGGCCTGATGCGTGTACGTGGCTTTACTCAGGATGATGCGCATATCTTCTGTACTGAAGAGCAGATCCGTGATGAAGTCAACGCATGTATCCGTATGGTCTACGATATGTACAGCACCTTTGGCTTCGAGAAGATCGTCGTCAAACTTTCCACTCGCCCCGAAAAACGTATCGGCAGCGACGAAATGTGGGATCGTGCTGAGGCGGACTTAGCGGTTGCACTGGAAGAAAACAATATCCCGTTTGAATATCAACTGGGTGAGGGTGCATTCTACGGTCCGAAAATTGAGTTTACCCTGTATGACTGCCTCGATCGTGCGTGGCAGTGCGGTACTGTACAGCTGGACTTCTCTCTGCCGTCTCGTTTGAGCGCCTCCTATGTGGGCGAGAACAACGAACGTCAGGTGCCGGTTATGATTCACCGCGCAATTCTTGGGTCTATGGAACGTTTCATTGGTATCCTGACAGAAGAATTCGCAGGCTTCTTCCCGACCTGGCTTGCGCCGGTTCAGGTTGTGGTCATGAACATTACCGATTCTCAGTCTGAATACGTTAACGAATTAACGCAGAAACTACAAAATGCGGGTATTCGTGTAAAAGCAGACTTGAGAAATGAGAAGATAGGCTTTAAAATCCGCGAGCACACTTTACGTCGTGTCCCTTACATGTTGGTCTGTGGCGACAAAGAGGTAGAAGCAGGCAAAGTTGCCGTGCGTACCCGTCGTGGCAAAGACTTGGGCAGCCTGGACGTAAATGAAGTTATCGAGAAGCTGCAACAAGAGATTCGCAGCCGCAGTCTTCAACAACTGGAGGAATAAGGTATTAAAGGCGGAAAACGAGTTCAAACGGCACGTCCGAATCGTATCAATGGCGAGATTCGCGCCCTGGAAGTTCGCTTAACAGGTCTGGAAGGCGAAGCTTTGGGTATTGTGAGTCTGAGAGAAGCTATCGAAAAAGCTGAAGAAGCTGGAGTAGATTTAGTTGAAATCAGCCCTAACGCCGAACCGCCAGTTTGTCGTATTATGGACTACGGCAAGTTCCTTTATGAAAAGAGTAAGTCTTCTAAGGAACAGAAGAAGAAGCAAAAAGTTATCCAGGTTAAGGAAATTAAATTCCGTCCTGGTACCGACGATGGCGATTATCAGGTAAAACTCCGCAGCCTGATTCGCTTTCTGGAAGAGGGCGATAAGGCCAAGATCACACTGCGTTTCCGCGGTCGTGAGATGGCCCACCAACAGATCGGTATGGAAGTGCTTACGCGCGTCCGTGACGATCTGAGTGAACTGGCAGTAGTCGAATCCTTCCCTACGAAGATCGAAGGCCGCCAGATGATCATGGTGCTCGCTCCTAAGAAGAAACAGTAAGGCCTTCAAGTAGCAATGTCTGTGGAGCCTGCGGGTTCCACAGCCGTTGTTCGCCTATGTTTCGTTTATTAACAATGCGAAGTGGAAGTTATTAAAATGCCAAAAATTAAGACCGTACGCGGTGCTGCTAAGCGCTTCAAAAAAACCGGTGGTGGTGGATTTAAGCGTAAGCACGCAAACCTGCGTCATATTCTGACCAAAAAATCGACTAAGCGTAAACGTCACTTGCGTCCAAAAGGCCTTGTTTCTAAAGGCGATCTGGGTCTGGTAATCGCGTGCCTGCCGTACGCATAAGCCGTTAACGTTTAACTTTTTTTACTAAGAATATAGATACAGGAGAGCACATATGGCTCGCGTAAAACGTGGTGTAATGGCACGTGCACGTCACAAGAAAATTTTGAAACAAGCTAAAGGTTACTACGGTGCGCGTTCACGCGTGTACCGCGTTGCCTTCCAGGCTGTTATCAAAGCTGGTCAATACGCTTACCGTGACCGTCGTCAACGTAAGCGTCAGTTCCGTCAACTGTGGATTGCGCGTATCAACGCAGCAGCACGTCAGAACGGTATTTCTTACAGCAAATTCATCAACGGCCTGAAAAAAGCCTCTGTTGAAATTGACCGTAAGATCCTGGCTGACATCGCAGTATTCGACAAATTAGCGTTCACCGCTCTGGTCGAAAAAGCGAAAGCAGCTCTGGCGTAAGCCAGTGAAAAGAGGGAGCTTGGCTCCCTCTCTTTTATTTGTAGTTCAATCAATCAGTTGACAATTTATCCGTAACCCTTTTCAATAAAGGTCTTTCGGTTTTTACCCTACAAGGTAACGCAAGCATGAATGCTGCTATTTTCCGTTTCTTTTTTTACTTTAGCACCTGACTTCAGGAGGCTAGCGCGTGAGAAATGAAACGGAAAACAGCGCCAGAAAGCCTCCCCAGTGGAGGCTTTTTTTGTATCTAAAATTGCGCGATCTATTTCAAGTAGCAGGCGTACAGACTGCAACTCGAAATAGTTAGAGCAAAAATAATGACCACAAACGGTGTCTTCACCGACACAATGAGGAAAACCATGTCACATCTCGCAGAGCTGGTTGCCAGTGCAAAGGCAGCCATTAACCAGGCGTCAGATGTTGCCGCGTTAGACAATGTACGCGTCGAATATTTGGGCAAGAAAGGGCACTTAACCCTTCAGATGACGACCCTGCGTGAACTGCCGCAAGAAGAGCGTCCGGCCGCTGGTGCGGTTATCAACGAAGCGAAAGAACAGGTACAGCAAGCGCTGAACGCACGTAAGGCAGATTTAGAAAATGCTGCACTGAACGCGCGTCTGTCCGCAGAAACGATTGACGTTTCTCTGCCAGGTCGTCGTATCGAAAACGGCGGTCTGCATCCGGTGACTCGTACCATCGATCGTATCGAAAGTTTCTTTGGCGAGCTTGGCTTTACCGTGGCAACTGGCCCGGAAATCGAAGACGACTATCACAACTTCGATGCGCTGAACATTCCAGGTCATCACCCGGCGCGTGCGGATCACGATACATTCTGGTTTGATGCGACCCGCCTGCTGCGTACGCAGACCTCTGGCGTTCAGATCCGTACCATGAAAGAAAAGCAGCCGCCGATTCGTATCATCGCGCCGGGCCGCGTATATCGTAACGATTACGATCAGACCCACACCCCGATGTTCCATCAGATGGAAGGGTTGATTGTTGACACCAACATCAGCTTTACCAACCTGAAAGGCACGCTGCACGACTTCCTGCGTAACTTCTTTGAAGAAGATCTGCAGATCCGTTTCCGTCCTTCTTACTTCCCGTTTACTGAGCCGTCTGCAGAAGTGGATGTGATGGGTAAAAATGGCAAATGGCTGGAAGTACTGGGTTGCGGCATGGTGCATCCGAACGTACTGCGTAATGTCGGCATCGATCCGGAAATTTATTCTGGCTTCGCCTTTGGTATGGGTATGGAACGTCTGACGATGCTGCGTTATGGCGTGACTGACCTGCGTTCATTCTTCGAAAACGATCTGCGTTTCCTCAAACAGTTTAAATAAAGGCAGGAATAAATAATGAAATTCAGTGAACTGTGGTTACGCGAATGGGTAAACCCGGCTATCGATAGCGATGCGCTGTCGAACCAAATCACCATGGCGGGTCTGGAAGTTGATGGTGTTGATCCGGTTGCCGGCGAGTTTAACGGTGTAGTGGTGGGCGAAGTGGTGGAATGCAGTCAGCATCCTAACGCCGACAAATTGCGCGTAACGAAAGTCAATGTGGGTGGTGAACGCCTGCTGGATATCGTCTGTGGAGCGCCGAACTGCCGCCAGGGGCTGCGTGTCGCGGTGGCGACAGTCGGAGCCGTACTGCCGGGCGATTTTAAAATTAAAGCGGCTAAGCTGCGCGGTGAGCCGTCGGAAGGGATGCTGTGCTCCTTCTCTGAACTGGGCATTTCCGACGATCATAATGGCATTATCGAATTGCCTGGTGATGCGCCGATCGGGACCGACATCCGTGAATACCTGAAACTTGATGATAACACCATCGAGATCAGCGTGACGCCAAACCGTGCCGACTGTTTAGGTATCATCGGTGTTGCGCGTGACGTCGCTGTGCTGAACAAAGCGCCGCTGGTCGAGCCGGAAATCGCGCCCGTTGCTGCGACGGTCAATGATACGCTGCCTATCGCAGTAGACGCGCCAGAAGCCTGTCCGCGCTACCTGGGTCGTGTGGTCAAAGGTATCAACGTTAAAGCGCCAACGCCGCTGTGGATGAAAGAGAAACTGCGCCGTTGTGGTATCCGTTCAATTGATGCTGTGGTTGACGTTACCAACTACGTGCTGCTCGAACTGGGTCAGCCAATGCACGCGTTTGACAAAGACCGCATCGAAGGCGGGATTGTCGTGCGTATGGCGAAAGAGGGTGAATCTCTGGTGCTGCTGGATGGCACTGAAGCCAAACTGAGCGCTGACACGCTGGTCATTGCCGACCATCATAAAGCGCTGGCAATGGGCGGTATCTTCGGTGGTGAACACTCCGGTGTGAACGACGAAACGCAAAATGTGCTGCTGGAATGCGCATTCTTCAGCCCGCTCTCCATTACGGGTCGCGCACGTCGTCATGGCCTGCACACTGACGCATCTCACCGCTATGAACGTGGTGTGGATCCGGCTCTGCAGCACAAAGCGATGGAACGTGCGACCCGTCTGCTGATCGACATTTGTGGTGGTGAAGCCGGTCCGGTCATTGACGTCACCCATGAAGCGACGTTGCCGAAGCGCGCGACCATCACCCTGCGTCGCAGCAAACTGGATCGCCTGATCGGTCATCATGTCGCGGATGAGCAAGTGAGCGATATTCTGCGCCGTCTGGGTTGCGAAGTGACGGAAGGTCAGGACGAGTGGAAAGCGGTTGCACCGAGCTGGCGCTTCGATATGGAGATTGAAGAAGATCTGGTCGAAGAAGTGGCGCGTGTATACGGCTATAACAATATCCCTGATGAACCCGTTCAGGCGGGTCTGATCATGGGGACGCACCGTGAAGCCAATCTGTCACTGAAGCGCGTTAAAACGATGCTGAATGACAAAGGCTATCAGGAAGTGATCACCTATAGCTTTGTCGATCCAAAAGTACAGCAATTGATTCACCCGGGTGTTGAAGCGCTGCTGCTGCCAAGCCCAATCTCTGTTGAGATGTCAGCAATGCGCTTGTCTCTGTGGACTGGCTTACTGGCGACCGTTGTCTATAACCAGAACCGTCAGCAGAACCGCGTGCGTATTTTCGAAAGCGGCCTGCGTTTTGTTCCTGATACTCAGGCGAACCTGGGCATTCGTCAGGATCTGATGCTGGCAGGGGTGATTTGCGGTAACCGTCACGATGAACACTGGAACCTGGCAAAAGAGACCGTTGATTTCTATGATCTGAAGGGCGATCTGGAATCTGTGCTGGACCTGACCGGTAAACTTGCTGACGTTCAGTTCAAAGCAGAAGCCAACCCGGCACTGCATCCTGGACAGTCCGCAGCGATTTATCTGAAAGGTGAACGTATTGGTTTTATTGGGGTTGTTCATCCTGAGCTGGAACGTAAACTGGATCTCAACGGTCGCACTCTGGTGTTTGAACTGGAGTGGAATAAGCTCGCAGACCGCGTGGTGCCTCAGGCGGGTGAGATTTCTCGCTTCCCGGCGAACCGTCGCGATATCGCGGTGGTGGTCGCAGAAAACGTTCCTGCAGCGGATATTTTAACCGAGTGTAAGAAAGTTGGCGTAAATCAGGTAGTTGGCGTAAACTTATTTGACGTGTACCGCGGTAAGGGTGTTGCGGAGGGGTATAAGAGCCTCGCTATCAGCCTGATCCTTCAGGATACCAGCCGTACACTTGAAGAAGAGGAGATTGCCGCTACCGTCGCCAAATGTGTAGAGGCATTAAAAGAGCGATTCCAGGCATCATTGAGGGATTGAACCTATGGCGCTTACAAAAGCTGAAATGTCAGAATATCTGTTTGATAAGCTTGGGCTTAGCAAGCGGGATGCCAAAGAACTGGTCGAGCTGTTTTTCGAAGAGATCCGTCGTGCTCTGGAAAACGGTGAGCAGGTAAAACTCTCTGGTTTTGGTAACTTCGATCTGCGTGATAAGAATCAACGTCCGGGACGTAACCCGAAAACGGGCGAAGATATTCCCATTACAGCACGGCGCGTGGTGACCTTCAGACCCGGACAGAAGTTAAAAAGTCGGGTCGAAAACGCAACGCCCAAAGAAGAGTAATTTTAACTAACTAAAAAGGCCGCTTTTGCGGCCTTTTTTCTTTTCACTGCCGTATAAGCACCGTAAAATCAATATCATCCCTTTTCAGCAGAATGGAAAATATGCTGACTTTTGCCCGCCAACAACAGCGACGTCATGTGCGCTGGATACTGAGTCTGACGGCGCTAACGCTGCTGGCAGCCGTTGTAAGCTTATGTGCTGGAGAACAGTGGATAGGTCCAGGTGAGTGGTTTGGTACCCGTGGGGACCTGTTTGTCTGGCAAATTCGACTGCCACGGACGCTGGCTGTTTTGCTGGTCGGGGCCGCGCTGGCGCTCTCCGGTGCGGTGATGCAGGCACTGTTTGAAAACCCACTTGCAGAGCCGGGACTGCTTGGCGTCTCCAACGGCGCTGGCGTGGGGCTTATTGCGGCCGTGCTGTTAGGGCAGGGTAAGCTTCCGGGTTGGGCGTTAGGACTGTGCGCGATTGCAGGTGCGCTCATTATCACGCTAATTCTTCTGCGTTTCGCCCGTCGTCATCTTTCGACCAGTCGCTTACTGCTTGCCGGTGTGGCGTTAGGCATTATTTGTAGTGCACTGATGACGTGGGCGATCTATTTTTCCACCTCTTTTGACCTGCGCCAGTTGATGTACTGGATGATGGGCGGGTTCGGCGGCGTTGACTGGCAACAGAGCTGGTTGATGATCGCATTGATTCCGGTTCTGCTCTGGATTTGCTGCCAGTCGCAGCCTATGAATATGCTGGCATTGGGCGAAACCTCAGCCCGCCAGCTTGGGTTGCCTTTATGGTTCTGGCGTAATCTTCTGGTGGTGGCGACAGGATGGATGGTTGGCGTGAGCGTGGCGTTGGCCGGGGCAATCGGCTTTATCGGTTTAGTTATTCCCCATATATTGCGTTTATGCGGGTTAACCGACCATCGTGTCTTATTGCCTGCTTGTGCGCTGGCGGGCGCGATTGCGCTGTTGACGGCGGACGTGGTTGCCCGACTGGCGCTCGCCTCCGCAGAACTTCCCATCGGTGTGGTAACGGCCACATTGGGGGCGCCTGTCTTCATCTGGTTGCTATTAAAAGCAGGACGTTAAATACAAAGATCATCGCTGTTCGGTCTATGATTAGAAACTGATGTTGTTCAATACTCATTCGTCTGTGACCCGGGAGACGCTATGCAAAAGACCATTCTCAACACTCAAGTGACAAACATCGACGGCGAGGACATCTCGCTGGAGAAATATGCCGGAAATGTACTGCTGATCGTTAACGTTGCGTCAAAATGTGGTTTAACGCCGCAGTATGAACAACTGGAAAACCTGCAAAAAACCTGGGGCGAGCGCGGATTTGCCGTGTTGGGTTTTCCGTGCAACCAGTTCCTTGGACAAGAGCCGGGCAGCGAAGATGAGATTAAAACGTACTGCGCCACGACCTGGGGCGTGACGTTCCCGATGTTCAGCAAAATTGATGTCAATGGCGATGCGCGCCACCCGTTGTACCAAAAATTGATCGCTGCCGCGCCTGCGGCCGTTGCCCCACAGGCAAGTGGTTTTTACGCGCGGATGGCAAGCAAAGGTCGTGCGCCGCTGTATCCTGACGATATTTTGTGGAACTTTGAGAAGTTTTTAGTGGGCCGGGATGGACACGTCGTGCAGCGTTTTTCACCCGATATGACGCCTGACGATCCCATTGTCATGGAAAGTATCAAACTGGCGTTGGAGAAATAATGTCTCCGTTGATGCAGTTACAGGACGTGGCTGAAAGCACCCGGCTTGGTCCACTTTCAGGTTCGATCAGAGCCGGGGAAATCTTGCACCTTGTCGGGCCTAACGGGGCGGGGAAAAGCACACTTCTGGCGCGGATGGCGGGCTTGACCAGCGGTGACGGAACGATTGTATTTGACGGTACTGCTCTGGAATCCTGGCCTGCCGCAAAGCTTGCCCAACATCGCGCTTACCTTGCGCAACAGCAAAATCCCCCTTTTGCCATGCCTGTCTGGCATTACCTGACGCTTCATCAGCCCGATAAAACACGAACCGATCTGCTGAAAGAAGTGGCAGACGCGCTCGGATTGGGCGATAAACTGGAGCGGGGCACGAATCAACTCTCCGGCGGCGAGTGGCAACGTGTTCGTCTTGCGGCGGTGATGCTGCAAATTTCGCCGGATTCTAATCCTCACGGGCAACTGTTGCTTCTGGACGAACCGATGAACAGTCTGGATGTTGCGCAACAAAACGCACTGGACCGATTGCTCAGTCGGCTTTGCCAGCAGGGAATTGCTGTCGTGATGAGTAGCCATGATCTTAACCACACGCTACGCCACGCGCATCAGGCGTGGCTGTTGAAACGTGGGGCGTTGCTCGCCTGTGGTCCGCGTGAGGAAGTGCTGACACCGCCCAATTTAGCCCGTGCGTATGGGTTAAACTTCCGTCGGCTTGATGTGGAAGGCCACAGAATGCTCATATCAACCACTTAAGTTAAATGGCTTCTTGAAAATAAGGCGCTTTCCACGCTATATAGATATAAAAATAAAAAAGAGGATTCGTCCTGAATGCGTTTTTGGTTCCTTCTTATCGCAGCACTGGTGTTAGCTGGGTGTAGTAGCCATCGCGCTCCTGCGCCAAATGCCAGACTTTCGGATTCCATTACGGTTATCGCGGGTCTCAATGATCAGCTACAGAACTGGCGCGGAACACCGTACCGTTATGGCGGAATGAGCCGTAGCGGCGTGGATTGTTCAGGGTTTGTTCTGATGACGATGCGTGATCAGTTCTCTCTGCAACTGCCACGAGACACCCGACAACAGTCCAAAATTGGTACGGAAATCGACAAAGATGACCTCCTGCCCGGCGATCTGGTCTTTTTTAAAACCGGTTCAGGGGAGAGTGGTCTGCATGTCGGCATTTATGACACCAATAATCAATTTATCCACGCGTCGACCAGTAGAGGGGTGATGCGTTCGTCTCTCGACAATGTCTACTGGCGTAAAAATTTTTGGCAGGCCCGAAGAATTTAATCATGCGGATGACAAGGTTTACCTACCTTGTCATCCGTATTTAAAAATGGATTTTTGCGGTTAACGACATAAGGAGGGCTTCCTGATAACCATACTATTCATGAAAGTAATGTGGTTAGCGTAAATTCGCGCGTACCTCATGAAAAAGTGCAAAACTGGATATTGGTTTATAATCAGGATAAGCTAAATAAAGGACCCGGTTTACCGGATAAAAAGGAAAAAATGAAAGCACCCCCATTAGTCTCTGAAATGATGCCGTTTTCCATCCTTTGTTACAGGATGCCGGATTACACCCAAACTGCGGGGCTGGCAAAATGATTGTTTCACTGGATAATCCTTATCATTCCGATCTCTGGTTTCTGCCCGCGCGGAGTGAGAAAGGGGACCTTGTTGGTGTAGAGATCATTGCAAACTTTGTCAGTGACGATGGCTCTGTACGCATGCCGACAGAGCTGGTCATACCCCGACTGTCGCCAGAAGAGCAGTGCCGTTTATTCGAAGAAAAACTCTCACTTATTGAAGCGTGCCAACATTTTTTTATTCAACAAAAATTGAACGCCTGGATTAAATTAACGCCGGCAGTGGTTGAAGCATTATTTTATGACGACGAGTTTACCTCTCGTGTTAAGCGATTTTCATTTATTGAGTTAATGATTAATGAAAATTACCCTGAATTAAATCGTGGAAAAGAAAATCCACAACTGGCGAAATTAGCGGCGCAGTTTCCACTCATACTGGCTAATTTTGGTGCCGGTGATTCTTCAATGAAAGCCATTTTTGACGGTCTTTTCAAACGCGTCGTGCTGGATAAAAGTTTTGTTCAGCACAGAGCAATGAGCGTTTCATTTGAACCGTTTATGCAGGCTATTGTTTCACAAATATCATCCTGCTGTGATTCAGTGATGATTGCGGGTATCGATACTGAAGAGATGAGAACCCGCGTAACCTCATTAGGTTTCAGCGCATTGCAGGGATGTTTGTGGCCAGCCGTAGCGGTGGGTCAGCTAACGTCCCTGGTACAGGGATAACCCTCCTATTTGCTGGTGTTTAAGACGGTAGTAACCGACTACACTACAAACAGGAGGCCCTATGACCCTGTCTTTTACCGCCCGCTGGCGCGATGAGTTGCCGGCAACGTATACCGCTCTTTCCCCAACTCCCCTGAGCAATGCCCGTGTGATTTGGCACAATGATGTTTTGGCACAACAGCTTGATATTCCAGCTACGCTTTTTAATGTTGAAAGTGGATCGGGTGTCTGGGGTGGTGAATCTTTACTTCCCGGTATGTCGCCTCTGGCCCAGGTCTACAGCGGACATCAGTTTGGTGTCTGGGCGGGACAGCTTGGCGACGGACGCGGCATTCTGTTGGGAGAACAACTCCTGCCTGATGGCACGACACTTGACTGGCATCTGAAAGGTGCGGGGTTAACCCCGTATTCGCGTATGGGCGATGGGCGAGCGGTATTGCGCTCGACAATCAGAGAGAGCCTGGCCAGTGAGGCGATGCATTATCTGAGGATCCCAACGACCCGGGCGCTGTCGATTGTGACCAGCGATTCTCCGGTTTACCGGGAAACGCCGGAAACCGGTGCAATGTTGATGCGCCTGGCGCAAAGCCACATGCGTTTCGGCCATTTTGAACACTTCTATTATCGCCGTGAGCCCGAAAAAGTGCGTCAGTTGGCCGACTTTGCGATTCGTCACTATTGGCCTCATTTACAGGATGAAGAAGATAAATACACGCTCTGGTTTCGGGATGTGGTCTCACGCACGGCTACGCTGATTGCTGACTGGCAAACCGTGGGATTTGCCCACGGCGTGATGAATACCGATAACATGTCTATCCTGGGCTTAACGATAGATTATGGACCGTTTGGTTTTCTTGATGATTATCAGCCAGGGCTGATTTGCAATCATTCCGACCATCAGGGGCGCTACAGCTTTGATAACCAACCCGCTGTGGGGCTCTGGAATTTACAACGACTGGCACAGACGCTTTCTCCTTTTATGTCGGTTGAGACGCTCAATGATGCGCTGGATGGCTATCAACTGGCCCTGTTGACACGTTACGGCCAACGGATGCGGCAAAAGCTGGGATTCTTTAGCGAACAGAAAGACGACAATGCGTTACTCAATGCTTTGTTCAGCCTGATGGCGCGTGAGGGAAGCGACTATACCCGAACATTCAGAATGTTGAGCCAGACAGAGCAGCAAAGCTCTGCATCTCCGCTACGGGATGAGTTTATCGACCTCGCCGCCTTTGACGAATGGTTCACACAGTATCGTGCTCGCTTGCAACTGGAACAGGTTGATGATGCATTGCGTCAGCAACACATGCAGCGCGCCAACCCTGCGGTGGTACTGCGTAACTGGTTGGCCCAGCGTGCTATCGAGGATGCGGAACGGGGGGACACGCGCGAATTGCACCGACTGCATCAGGTACTGCGCACACCGTTTGCCGACAGAGATGATGACTACGTCAGCCGTCCTCCCGACTGGGGAAAACGGCTGGAAGTCAGTTGCTCAAGCTAGAACGGTTTATTTGGTCAGGAGAAGCTTACCGGCGTTGGTTTTACGCAGCAGGTACTCCTGACCATCATGATCAATGATCACTTTTCCTTGTTGGCCTAATAACGTCTGACTGCTGATCCGCCGTTCGGTATCGTTGGAGGGAGGGACGCTGCTCTGTTCCTTAGAATGAGGTGATTCTGTGCGATCCATACGTGACATAGCGTTCATTAATAATAATCAATTTAACAATGATTATTATTATCAATAATATGGACAGTAACGGCAAGTGTTAAATGGGGTCGTTGCGTGTTGATGCAGAACGAAGATGACGATGAGCGAGATGAGAAAGGAAGCGCCCATCCCCGAAGGAATGGGCCATACATCAAAAACGGCACTCCACGGCGGAGGCTAATTTTTCCAGCAACAGTTCGGTGTCTTCCCAGTTCAGGCAGGGGTCGGTAATTGACTGGCCGTACACCAGCGGCTGACCGCTAACGATTTTCTGCGTGCCTTCACGCAAGAAACTTTCGGCCATGATCCCGGCAATCGCGGTGGAACCGTTACGAATTTGCTGGCAAACGTCATCACACACGTCCAGCTGGCGGCGGTGCTGCTTCTGGCAGTTGCCGTGACTAAAGTCCACCACCAGATGTTCCGGGAGATCAAACTCGTGCAAGGTATCGCAGGCAGCGGCAATATCTTCAGCGTGGTAATTGGGCTTTTTACCGCCACGCATAATGATATGCCCATAGGGGTTGCCGCTGGTCTGATAAATGGTCATCTGCCCGGATTTATCCGGTGAAAGGAACATATGACTGGCGCGAGAGGCGCGAATTGCATCGACGGCAATGCGGGTGTTGCCATCGGTACCGTTTTTAAATCCGACCGGGCAGGAGAGCGCGGAAGCCATTTCACGGTGGATTTGGCTTTCTGTGGTCCGCGCGCCAATGGCTCCCCAGCTGATCAGATCGGCGATAAACTGACCCGTCACCATATCGAGAAATTCAGTCGCCGTAGGCACGCCTAATTCATTGACTTTCAGTAATAATTTGCGCGCCAGCTCAATGCCGTGATTGACACGATAACTGCCGTTTAAATCAGGATCGGAGATGAAGCCTTTCCAGCCAACGACGGTACGCGGCTTTTCAAAATAGGTGCGCATGACGATTTCCAGGCGCGCCTGATGTTTTGCACGTAGCGTTTGTAAACGACTGGCGTAATCCATCGCCGCGTCAAGATCGTGAATCGAGCAAGGGCCGATGATCACCAGCAGGCGGGGATCTTCACCATTCAATATTTTTTCAATCCGGCGTCGCGAGTCGGTAACGTGGCTTGCAACAGCGGACGATACGGGGTGTCGTAGCGCCAATTCGGCGGGGGTGACAAGACTGTCTATCCGCGCGGTACGGAGTTCGTCGGTTCTGTTCATTACATCTCTCAGAAATTTGTTGCTTCAACGGCAGGACTACCGGGAAGTGATGGGCATCACGATAAACCAATCCCTGCTGATTTCAAGTGCGAGGCGTGTCACACCTCGCAAGCTATCAGAGATGATAACGAAAATTAAATCATTGCACTAGTGTGTTAGTACATTCGGCGATTCAATCCCATAATGTCGAGAATTTTAGTCGCAATTTCTTCTACTGAATAATTGGTGCTGTTCAACCATGGGATCTGGTTTTTACGATACAGCGCTTCAACTTCCGCCACTTCCATCCGGCACTGACGCAGGGAGGCATAACGGCTGTTTTCACGGCGTTCTTCGCGAATGGCCGCCAGACGTTCCGCCTCAATCGTCAGACCAAAAAGCTTGTGCTGGAGTGGCTTCAGAGACGCGGGTAACACCAGATTATCCATATCATCAGCAATAAAAGGGTAGTTTGCCGCCCGGATGCCAAACTGCATTGCCAGATAAAGGCTGGTCGGCGTTTTTCCACAACGTGAGACGCCCAACAGGATCACCTGTGCCTGATCGAGGTTGCGCAACGAAATGCCGTCATCATGCGCGAGGGTGTAGTCAATGGCGGCGATGCGCGCATCATACTTATTGAGATTGCCGGGATTTAGGCCGTGCGTGCGATGCGCAATCGGGGTTGGGTCAAGCTTCATTTCTTGCTGCAGCGGCGCGACCAGCGCCTGCACAATGTCCTGACAGAAACCTTCGCTTTGCAAAATGATCGCGCGGATTTCAGGCAGCACAATGGAGTAGAACACCAGCGGGCGCACGCCAGTTTGCTGGTATATGGCGTCGATCTGGTCTTTGACAGCCCTGGCGCGGCTCTCATTTTCGACAAACGGCAGCGTGATGCTACTGATCGTCACGGGAAACTGCGACATGACGGCATGTCCCAGCACTTCGGCAGTGATGGCCGTACCATCAGAAATATAAAAAACATGACGATCAACAACATTATCCATTTTGTTCATCCTGAAGGGCACACATAATTCTCTGAAAGCATAAATTAAAAAAAGACAGAAGCGTATAACTCACTGCTTATTTTATAAAGTGAAACACTATTTTTATATTTAATGAAAAGTACATTTCATTTTTTGGAACCGATGTTTATACCGACTGTTTTTAGGGGGATCGCCCGCAGTCCGTGGCTTTGCGCAAATGCGTAAACAATCTGAAAAAAGAAAAAATATATTTGCTTGAACGATTCACCGTTTTTTTCGGCGGGTTAAATATGCAAAGATAAATACGCAATAATGTGTTTCCTAAACTCGTTCATTTATCACAAAAGGATTGTTCGATGTCCAACAATGGCTCGTCACCGCTGGTGCTTTGGTATAACCAACTCGGCATGAATGATGTAGACAGAGTTGGGGGCAAAAATGCCTCCCTGGGTGAAATGATTACTAACCTTTCCGGTATGGGTGTTTCAGTACCGAATGGGTTTGCGACAAGCGCCGATGCGTTTAACCAGTTTCTGGACCAAAGCGGCGTAAACCAGCGCATTTATGAACTGCTGGATGAAACGGATATTGACGATGTCACTGCGCTGGCGAAAGCCGGTGCGCAGATCCGCCAGTGGATTATCGACACTCCTTTCCAGCCTGAGCTGGAAAATGCCATCCGCGATGCGTACGCGCAGCTTTCTGCGGATGATGCTCATGCCTCGTTTGCGGTGCGTTCTTCCGCAACGGCAGAAGATATGCCAGACGCTTCATTTGCGGGCCAGCAAGAGACTTTCCTCAACGTGCAGGGGTTTGATGCTGTGCTGGTGGCGGTGAAACATGTCTTCGCGTCGTTGTTTAACGATCGTGCGATCTCTTACCGTGTGCATCAGGGCTATGACCACCGTGGCGTTGCGCTCTCTGCGGGCGTTCAGCGTATGGTGCGTTCAGATCTCGCCTCGTCCGGCGTGATGTTCTCCATTGATACTGAGTCGGGTTTCGACCAGGTCGTGTTCATTACTTCAGCCTGGGGTCTGGGCGAGATGGTGGTGCAGGGCGCGGTGAATCCGGATGAGTTCTACGTGCACAAACCGACGTTGGCGGCAAACCGTCCTTCCATTGTTCGTCGCACCATGGGTTCGAAAAAAATCCGTATGGTCTATGCGCCGACCCAGGAGCACGGAAAACAGGTCAAAATTGAAGATGTGCCGCAGGAACAACGCGACATTTTCTCGCTGACCAACGAGGAAGTTCAGGAGCTGGCGAAACAAGCGGTGCAGATCGAGAAACATTATGGTCGCCCGATGGACATCGAATGGGCCAAAGACGGTCACACCGGTAAATTGTTCATTGTCCAGGCTCGCCCGGAAACCGTCCGCTCACGCGGTCAGGTGATGGAGCGTTACACGCTGCATGCGCAGGGCAAAATTGTGGCGGAAGGTCGTGCTATTGGCCACCGTATCGGCGCGGGCTCCGTGAAGGTCATTCATGACATTAGCGAGATGAACCGTATTGAACCCGGCGACGTGCTGGTGACTGACATGACCGACCCGGACTGGGAACCGATCATGAAAAAAGCTGCAGCAATTGTGACTAACCGTGGCGGTCGTACCTGTCATGCGGCGATCATCGCGCGTGAGCTGGGGATCCCGGCAGTGGTTGGCTGTGGCGATGCGACCGAACGCATGAAGGATGACGATAAAGTGACCGTCTCCTGCGCTGAAGGCGATACCGGTTACGTGTATGCCGATTTGCTCGACTTTAGCGTGAAAAGTTCCAGCGTTGACACCATGCCGGACCTGCCGTTGAAGATCATGATGAACGTCGGCAACCCGGATCGCGCGTTTGACTTTGCCTGTTTGCCGAACGAAGGTGTTGGCCTGGCGCGTCTCGAATTTATCATCAACCGTATGATCGGCGTGCACCCTCGTGCGCTGCTGGAGTTTGATGACCAGGACGTGAAACTGCAAAACGAAATCCGCGGAATGATGAAAGGTTTCGATTCGCCGCGCGAGTTCTACGTTGGTCGTTTGACGGAAGGCATCGCGACGCTGGGCGCCGCATTTTTCCCGAAACGCGTCATCGTCCGTCTCTCTGATTTTAAATCGAACGAATACGCCAACCTGGTGGGCGGCGAACGTTATGAGCCAGAAGAAGAGAACCCGATGCTGGGCTTCCGTGGCGCTGGCCGCTATGTTTCGGATAGCTTCCGTGACTGTTTTGCGCTCGAGTGTGAAGCGGTTAAACGCGTGCGCAATGACATGGGGCTGACCAACGTTGAAATCATGATCCCGTTTGTACGTACGGTTGATCAGGCGAAAGCGGTGGTAGAAGAGCTGGAACGTCAGGGGCTGAAACGTGGTGAAAACGGACTGAAGCTCATCATGATGTGTGAGATCCCGTCCAACGCCTTGCTGGCGGAGCAGTTCCTCGAGTACTTTGACGGCTTCTCAATCGGCTCCAACGACATGACGCAGCTGACGCTGGGTCTGGATCGTGATTCCGGTGTGGTTTCAGCGCTGTTCGATGAACGTAACGATGCGGTCAAAGCACTGCTGTCGATGGCGATTCGTGCAGCGAAGAAACAAGGGAAATACGTAGGCATTTGCGGTCAGGGTCCGTCCGACCACGAAGACTTTGCCGCGTGGCTGATGGAAGAGGGGATCGACAGTCTTTCGTTGAACCCGGACACCGTCGTGCAAACCTGGCTGAGCCTGGCGGAACTGAAGAAGTAAGATAAATTACGTCACTAAATCGATAACGGCTCCCGTAAAAAGGAGCCGTTTTTTTATGCTTTGTTAGTGCAGGAGGGCCAGGATAGCGCGCAAGTCATTCACAGAAATTTGTCCCGGAGCTGACGCTTTTTTTACCGCACCAAAGGTGGCGGCAGATCCAAACACCTCACCCGCAAGGCGAGAAATGACCCCTGTTTTAGCCATCGACATGGTGATGATTGGACGATCCGCATATTTTTCATGCATATCCAGCGTGGCAGTTAGCAGTGTCAATACATCGCGCTTTGACTGAGGCATGACGGCAATTTTGGGGATATCCGCCCCCAAAGCCTGCATTTTGCGTAGCCGATTGACGATTTCGTCTGCTGCTGGCGTCTGGTGAAAATCATGGTTAGACATGACGACATAAACACCTTTTTCATGCGCCCTGGCAACGAGGTTTTTGACGTGTGTATCACCGGTGTACAGTTCAATATCGATGATGTCAGCAAGCCCGCTGTCTATTACCGCCAGATTGAGCGCGGTGTACTCTTCAACGGAAAGCGCGTGTTCTCCTCCTTCCTGAGCGCTACGGAAGGTAAACAGTAAGGGGACATCGCCCATTATCTGGCGAAGATGACCCAGTGCGTCCAGCACTGATTGCGCAGAACCCACATCCCTATAATGGTCGGCACGCCATTCCAGAATGTCGAAATCAGCATCGAGATAGGCTTGTGCTTCGGTCTTTATGGTGGCGATGTCCTTGCCCATCAGAGAGACAATCACTTTCGGCATGCCTTCGCCAATGACGAGATTTTTTATTGTTAACGTATTCATTATTACCCTTCACATACCTGGTCTGCGTTACAACATGCCGCAACACGGCATTATTTTGCAACCATAGCCCAGGGAATTTTCAGCACAATCGAGAAATAAAGAGACCCGGTGTTCATCTTCAGGGGAATAAAAAAAAGCCCATCGTGGGAGATGGGCAAAGACTACACACAGCAATTCGTTGTTTCACTCAGGGGATGTCCATGCTTATAAATCAATGTGTTGATCTATAACCGTGAGCTAATAGTAGGCATGGGGATTTTTTGCGTCGATCAGATTCGTCTCAATAGTTTAAAAGCTGTAAAGAATTTGCGACACAAAGAAGGGGAATCAGAAAGGTTCAGCAACAATATTGGCTAATGAGGGGGTTAAATGATTAATAAATCTAAAGTGTTTGGCGTTTTGGAATATCTGAACTGCCCGTCGGCGCGTGATTAAACGGGCAGTTCTGCCGTATGGCGTTACCAGAAAAAAAGCTTCGGCAACACCACACTTTTACGATCTACTTGCGGGGTTCTGTAGGTTCAGCCAGCGCTTCCAGAACACTGTCTGACGTATCATCGGGAAGCGGAGCTTCATTCACCCACGCGGAGAACAAACGCCAGGAGACGGCCAGCAGCACCGGACCAATAAACAGACCGATCATGCCAAACGCAATTAATCCACCGATAACCCCGGAAAGGATCAGAATCAACGGCAAATCAGCCCCCATGCGAATGAGCATTGGGCGAATCACGTTATCCAGCGTACCGACCACACAGCTCCACACCAGCAGCACGGTGCCCCAGGTGTTGTCGCCTGTCCAGTAGAGCCAGATGATGGATGGAATCAGTACCGGCAGAGGCCCCAATTGCACCAGGCAGGAGAGGATCATCAGCACGCTCAGCAGCGTGGCATAAGGCACGCCGGAGATCGCCAGACCAACGCCACCGAGAACCGCCTGCACCAGCGCGGTGACAACGACGCCAAGCGCTACAGCGCGAATCGCTTGCGCTGCCAGCACAACGGCCGCATCTCCACGTTTCGCCGCCAGTCGGCTTGCGAAATGGCGAACCCCTAAAGCAACCTGCTCCCCCCGCCAGAACAGCAGGGCGCTAAACAGCAGCATCAGGCCACAATGCATCATAAAACGGCCAATATGTGCTGCCTGACCGACAAACCAGGTGGTTGTGGTGCCGATATAGGGCCGGATTTTGGCCATAATCGCCGTGCCGCCCATATCCAACAGATTGTGCCAGGCGGCATACAATTTGCTCCCGATCAGCGGAATGCTGTTCAGCCAGGCAAGCTCGGGTAACGTCATGTCGCCAGCGCTCATGGCGTGGATCAGCGGACCGCTGCCGTCGACGATGCTGTTCACCAACAGCGCAATGGGGATCACAAACAGCAATACCAACAGGAGCGTCATCACCAGAACGGCGAGAGAACGGCGGCCCCAGAGCAGTTTTTGCAGCAGAAGTAAAACAGGCCAGGTCGCAATCACCACGGTGCCTGCCCAGGCAAAGCCAAGGATAAAGGGTTGTACAATCCATAGACATGCCACAATCATGATGGCTAAAAACAGCACCGATAGCAGCACTTGCGCAATATCCTTGGGCTGACGAATGTTTTCCATAAATACTTTTCACCTTTTCTGTACGTCAGAACGTTGACGCGATCTGAACACGCGAATCACTCGTATACAATAATGAGCAATTTCAGCGGTTTTTGACAGGGTGATTCTGCCTGTAATTCTGCTGAGCGCATATGAAAAAAATGTGATACAACAAATAGTGCAACACGCAAACGATTAGGTGCCGCCCTGTAAGGCTATTTTATTTACCGTTGTGAAGCTGAACAGTCTCTCACTGGCTGTAAAATAGCCATTACCGGGACAGGCCCAGAGTCCACAACACAGACCGCAGGAAAGGGTCAATAATGATTCCACAAATTTCTCAGGCACCTGGCGTCGTTCAGCTGGTGCTCAACTTTTTGCAGGCACTGGAACAGCAAGGGTTTACGGGGGATACGGCGACCAGCTACGCCGATCGCCTCACAATGTCGACAGATAACAGTATCTATCAACTTCTGCCGGATGCTGTCCTTTTCCCCCGTTCAACGGCAGATGTGGCGCTGATCGCCCGTCTGGCGGCAGAACCTCGATTCACCTCTCTTGTCTTTACTCCCCGCGGCGGCGGCACCGGCACCAACGGTCAGGCGCTGAATCAGGGCATTATCGTTGATATGTCGCGCTACATGAGCCGTATCATTGAGATTAACCCGGAAGAAGGGTGGGTACGGGTAGAAGCCGGTGTGATCAAAGATCAACTGAACCAGTATCTGAAACCGTATGGCTATTTCTTTGCTCCGGAGTTGTCGACCAGTAACCGGGCGACATTGGGGGGGATGATTAATACCGATGCGTCCGGCCAGGGATCGCTGGTGTATGGCAAAACCTCTGACCATGTCCTTGGCGTGCGGGCGGTGCTACTGGGGGGCGATATTCTCGACACTCAGGCGCTTCCCGTCGAGCTTGCTGAGGCGTTAGGTAAAAACAATACGACGATAGGGCGTATTTACCATACGGTCTATCAGCGCTGCCGTGAAAACCGTCAGTTGATTATCGATAAATTCCCGAAGCTGAACCGTTTTTTAACGGGCTACGATTTACGTCATGTCTTTAATGATGAGATGACGGAGTTTGATTTAACGCGCGTCCTGACCGGCTCTGAAGGAACGCTTGCCTTCATCACCGAAGCGCGTCTGGATATCACCCCACTGCCCAAAGTTCGCCGTCTGGTGAATGTGAAATATGACTCTTTCGATTCTGCGTTACGCAATGCGTCGTTTATGGTTGAGGCGCGGGCGCTGTCGGTCGAAACCGTCGATTCTAAAGTGCTCAACCTGGCGCGGGAGGACATTGTCTGGCATTCCGTCAGTGAACTCATCACCGATGTGCCGGATAAAGAGATGTTGGGTCTGAACATCGTCGAATTTGCGGGGGATGACGAAGCGTTGATTGACGCGCAGATCGAGGCGCTGTGCGAGCGACTCGATGGCTTGATTGCCCGGCAACAGGCTGGCGTGATCGGCTGGCAGCTTTGTACTGAGCTGGCGGGTGTCGAACGTATTTACGCAATGCGTAAAAAAGCGGTGGGTTTGCTGGGGAATGCCAAAGGTTCGGCAAAACCGATTCCTTTTGCCGAAGATACCTGCGTACCGCCAGAGCATCTTGCCGATTACATTGCCGAATTCCGTGCTTTGCTCGATAACCACGGCCTGAGCTATGGCATGTTCGGTCACGTTGACGCCGGGGTGTTGCACGTTCGACCGGCCCTGGATATGTGCGACCCGCAGCAAGAGATACTGATGAAGCAAATCTCTGACGACGTGGTGGCGCTGACGGCGAAATATGGCGGCCTGTTATGGGGCGAACACGGGAAAGGTTTCCGCGCCGAGTACAGCCCGGCATTTTTTGGCGAGCAACTGTACGGTGAACTGCGCAAAGTGAAAGCGGCGTTCGACCCGCAAAACCGGCTGAATCCAGGCAAGATTTGCCCGCCTGAAGGTATTGATGCGCCGATGATGAAAGTGGATGCCGTGAAGCGTGGCACCTACGATCGCCAGATCCCGTTAGCGGTGAGGCAAGAGTGGCGTGGGGCGATGGAGTGCAACGGCAACGGGCTGTGCTTTAACTTTGATGCCAAAAGCCCGATGTGTCCGTCGATGAAAATCAGTCTTAACCGTATTCACTCCCCGAAAGGGCGCGCAACGCTGGTGCGGGAATGGTTACGCCTGTTGGCTGACCGCGGTATCGATCCTGTCAAGCTGGAACACGAACTGCCAGAAAAACGCGCCAGTTTGCGTACTCTGATTGCCCGAACCCGTAACAGTTGGCATGCCCGCAAGGGCGAGTACGATTTCTCGCATGAAGTGAAAGAGGCGATGTCCGGGTGTCTGGCCTGTAAAGCCTGTTCCACGCAATGCCCGATCAAAATTGATGTACCGGAATTCCGCTCGCGTTTCCTACAGCTCTATCACACCCGTTATTTGCGTCCTCTGCGCGATCATCTGGTAGCGACAGTGGAAACCTATGCGCCGTTGATGGCCCGGGCGCCAAAAACATTCAACTTCTTTATTAATCAACCGCTGGTGCGGTCGCTTTCCAAAAAACACATTGGGATGGTCGATTTGCCGCTGCTTTCTTCGCCGTCCCTGCAGCAACAAATGGTCGGGCACCGCAGCGCCAATATGACGCTGGAACAGCTGGAGTTGTTAAGTTTCGAGCAAAAATCCCGCACGGTGCTGGTGGTGCAGGATCCGTTCACCAGTTATTACGACGCGCAGGTGGTGGCCGATTTCGTCCGCCTGGTGGAAAAGCTGGGATTGCAGCCGGTGCTGCTGCCATTCTCGCCGAATGGCAAGGCTCAGCACATCAAAGGCTTTCTCAAACGTTTTGCGAAAACCGCGAAGAAGACTTCAGAGTTTCTCAATCGCGTGGCAGCGTTGGGGATACCGATGGTGGGCGTCGATCCGGCGCTGGTTCTGTGCTATCGCGATGAATATAACCTGGCGCTCGGTGAACAGCGTGGCGATTTCCACGTGCAACTGGTTCATGAATGGCTGCCGAAAGTACTCGAGCCGATACAGCCGCTGGCGGTCAGCGGTGAGCCCTGGTATTTCTTCGGCCATTGTACCGAAGTGACCGCCTTGCCCGGCGCGCCGACGCAGTGGGGGGCTATTTTTGCCCAATTTGGCGCCAGACTGGAAAATGTCAGCGTCGGGTGCTGCGGGATGGCAGGGACCTACGGGCACGAAGTCAAAAATCATGAAAACTCGCTGGGGATCTACGAGCTATCATGGCATCAGGCGATGCAGCGACTGCCGCGCAACCGCTGTCTGGCGACGGGTTATTCCTGTCGGAGCCAGGTCAAGCGCATTGAAGGCACCGGCGTTCGCCATCCATTACAGGCATTGTTGGAGATTATTGGATGATCTGGAAACGTGAGGTTTCTCTCGACGCGCTTAACGCGATGGGAGAAGGAAACATGGTCGGACTGCTGGATATCCGATTTGAGCATATTGGCGACGATACGCTGGAGGCAACAATGCCCGTGGATCGTCGGACAAAACAGCCTTTTGGCCTGTTGCACGGTGGGGCGTCCGTCGTTCTGGCTGAAAGTATCGGCTCGGTTGCTGGCTACTTATGTACCCAGGGCGAACAAAAAGTGGTGGGGCTGGAGGTGAATGCCAACCACATTCGTTCCGCTCGCGAAGGGCGCGTGAGAGGTGTGTGCAAAGCGCTGCATACTGGCTCGCGCCATCAGGTCTGGCAAATTGAGATCTTCGATGAACAGGGGCGGTTGTGTTGTACTTCGCGCCTGACGACGGCCATTGTGTGACAGTGTCACTTTAATTATCCGTCTGGTTTTGCTTTTGGTCGTAATGTGCACAGTGGAAAGTGATATACTGTGCACGTTTTGAACAAAAGTGAGGATGATATGTCTACCCAATTAGACCCGGCCCAACTGGCCATTGAATTTATTCGCCGCGATAAAACTGAGCTTTCTCCCGCGCAGTATCTGAAACGTTTGAAACAACTCGAGCTGGAATTTGCCGATTTACTCGCGCTTTCCTCCACTGAGCTGAAAGAAGAAATTTATTTTGCCTGGCGGTTGGGCGTGCATTGATGCCGGACCGCCTGAACGGCGACGGTGTATAATGCCAAACAGAAAACCCCGACAGTCTCCCGCCGGGGTTATTTTTTATCTGTTCACCATGCCATTTCACCGCTGTTGACTTTCGCACTCAATTCAAGAGAACTTTCATCCGCCAACCCCGGCCAGGCGGCTTTTAACGCCTGAATCACGTACGTTGATCCCTTATTCGCCTCCAGCGCTTTTTCGAAGGATTGCAGATAATCTTGCGTGAAACGGATCGCGCTATCGCCAGTCGGACGCTCGCCAATGTAGTGTCCTGGGATCACCTGATTCGGCTTCAGGCTCTGCATTTCATTGAGAGTGTCTCGCCATGCCGCGCGTTGTTTTGCCGATTGCGTGTCTGCCGTCCAGACGTGAATGCCGGAAGCGATGCCCGTTCCGCCCAGAATGGCACGGTTAGCAGGGATCCAGATGTAGGCGGCGTAATCATTTGGATGGCGGAGTTCCAGCGTTTCGCCATCAATGGTGAACCGGGTGTCGTGGGTGACCGTTGGCACCGTAACCGCTGTTGGCGCGCCGTCTTTCATTTGTGGGCCCCAGAATGCCAGTTTGGCGTCTTTTGTCGCGCGAATATGCTCAACCACGTGGGGTGTCGCCAGAATCTTCACCTCTGGAAAGGCGCTGACAAGCGGTTGTAGACCAAAATAAAAATCCGGATCGCCCGACGTAATCACGATGGCTTTCAGTTTTTTGCCCTTCGCCTGAATCATCTTCACCAGTTTTTCGCCGTCGTTGATGCTGAACTGCGCATCAAACAATATGGCCTCTTTCGGGCCTGAAACCAGAGTAGAAGAGACCGGAAAAAGACCGCGTTCTTGTGGATTATAGACATCAAGTTGAAGCGGGGCGGCGAGTAACGGCGATGCGGCAAATGACAGCAGCAGTGCCAGCGTTTTAACGTTCATGATAGGAAGCCTTTTACAGATGATGTTGTTTTATTTACGCCACGTATTCTAAGCAAATCTCCATCTGTTAAAATTCCTCTATCAGAACATGCTTAGTTTCGTAAAACGATCAGATGAGGGCGGAATGGACAGAGTCATGGCGGCAACGGTATTTAACCATATCTGCGATTTGGGCAGCCTGAGCGCAGCATCCCGCGCGCTGGGGATCTCAAGACCGATGGTGAGCCGCTATCTGGATGAAATGGAAAAATGGGCGGGCGCCAGACTGATCCATCGTTCATCACGGCGGTTAACGATTACCCCTGCCGGGGAAGAGGCGCTGGTGAAAACACGTACCCTTGCAAGGTTATCCCTCGATATTGCGGGGGCCGCCGGACGTGAAATCCCTTCAGGAACACTACGCGTTGCTTGTGCGCATTTTACGGCAACTCATATTCTGGCCCCGATTCTGCCTGACTTTTTAGCGCGCTATCCGGAACTACGCATTGAGGTTGAAATCAATAATCAACCGGTGAGTCTGGTGGGCGAACGTATTGATGTGGCGATCCGTATTACCGACAATCCTGAGCCAGGGACGATAGCCCGTCGACTTGGCGACTGTGAATCCGTCCTCTGCGCCTCACCTGATTATCTGCGCCAGCATGGAACCCCACAGACGGTTGAGGACCTGGCGCAGCATAACTGCCTCTATTACAGTGGATTTGCGGGAAAATCCTGGCATTTTCTGGACGCTCAGGGCAAGGCCGCATCGGTGGTCATCAAGGGAAACTTAAGTGCCGGGATCTCTTCGCTGTTATGTGAGGCTGCGCAGGCGGGAATGGGCATTGCGCTGGTGCCGGAAAAAGAGGCTCGCCCAGGGTTAGCACAGGGGGAGTTAATTCGGCTTTTACCGCAACTGGAGCCACGGCGACTTGCGGTGTATGGCATGTATCTTTCCCGCGATCATCAGCCAGCAGCATTGCGTTTGCTGCTGGAAGCGGTGCAGGCCGCAATGAGATAAACCTGATTATCAGAGCGATTCAGATGATTATTTGAACCTCCAGGTGCTTAATATAGCTCATAAAAAAAACAAACCGCAATTAGTGTTAAAAAGGAACCGCTAGGTTATGAGAGGATTCTTATGCCCCTTCAAGAGCTAAGCCAGAAATGAGTGCCGGAGATAAGCGCCGGATGGGGAAGGCGAACGGTCAGCGCTGTATCACAGCGCTGACCGTTCGCTGGTCATTTCCGCACTGTCTGCATTTTCTCTCTCTTCTTCAATGACATTCTTTTACTCTGTTTGATGATGATCGTCGTCAGATGCGCCATACCTGTTCTTCATTCATTTCAGCACTATTCACAATGTTGGTACTCCGTTACACCTGGCACGTGCCAGTTGTGCCTGGTTTATAAATAGGCATTTCCTATACATCTTTTCTTATTTGACCTGCCAGAGCGATAACCTCTCCTTAATTCATTATTAATCAATGCATTGAACAAAATCATCGTTCCCTGTGATCCCGCGTAGCAGGGTCTATGCTTAGTTAACGTAGCCAAAAAGGGCGATTTAACCGAATGCCCCTGCGGATGAGGGGTTGAAGTGATAATCATTATCACTAACATGATGTTATGCCCTGGTGGCTCATGACATGAGGTGAACCTATGGAATTGCATTCAGGAACATTTAATCCGGACGACTTTGCCTGGCGCGGGTTGACGTTAACGCCCACAGCGGCAGCACATATTCGCGAGCTGGTTGTGAAGCAGCCGGGCATGCAGGGCGTGCGTTTAGGCGTGAAGCAAACCGGGTGTGCAGGGTTTGGTTATGTGCTGGCGACGGTCAGTGAACCGCACAAAGACGATCTGCTGTTCGAATTCGATGGTGCGAAACTGTATGTGCCGTTGCAGGCAATGCCGTTTATCGACGGAACGGAAGTCGATTATGTGCGCGAGGGATTAAATCAAATATTCAAATTTCACAACCCGAAAGCGCAGAATGAATGTGGCTGCGGCGAAAGCTTTGGGGTATAGGCGGTACTATGTCTCGTAATACTGAAGCAACTGACGATGTCAAAACCTGGACGGGTGGACACCTCAACTATAAAGAGGGGTTCTTCACCCAGTTGCAAACCGACGAGCTGGAAAAAGGCATTAATGAAGAGGTGGTTCGCGCTATTTCTGCAAAACGCCATGAACCTGAATGGATGCTCGAATTTCGCCTCAACGCGTTTCGTGCATGGCTTGAGATGGAGGAGCCGCACTGGCTCAAAGCGCATTACGACAAACTGAATTATCAGGATTACAGCTATTACTCGGCTCCTTCGTGCGGAAACTGCGACGACACGTGCGCCTCTGAACCTGGGGCGGTACAGCAGACAGGGTCGAATGCCTTTTTAAGCAAAGAGGTGGAGGATGCTTTCGCCCAGTTAGGGGTGCCGGTGCATGAAGGTAGCAACGTGGCGGTGGACGCCATTTTCGACTCCGTTTCTGTGGCCACCACCTACCGTGAAAAACTGGCAGAACAGGGCATCATTTTTTGTTCATTTGGTGAAGCGATTCACGACCACCCTGAACTGGTGAGGAAATACCTCGGGACTGTGGTTCCGGGGAATGACAACTTTTTTGCGGCGCTTAACGCCGCTGTGGCATCTGACGGCACCTTTATCTATGTGCCGAAAGGCGTGCGCTGCCCGATGGAGCTTTCCACCTATTTCCGCATTAATGCGGAAAAAACCGGCCAGTTTGAACGCACCATACTGGTGGCGGAGGAAGGGAGCTACGTGAGCTATATCGAAGGATGCTCTGCGCCCGTTCGTGACAGCTACCAGCTGCATGCGGCGGTCGTCGAAGTGATCATCCACAAAGACGCTGAAGTGAAATACTCCACGGTGCAAAACTGGTTCCCCGGTGATAACAACACCGGCGGTATTCTGAACTTTGTGACGAAGCGTGCGCTGTGCGAAGGGGAAAATAGCAAGATGTCGTGGACCCAGTCGGAAACCGGCTCGGCCATCACCTGGAAATACCCGAGCTGTATTCTGCGCGGCGACAACTCCATCGGCGAATTTTACTCCGTCGCGTTAACCAGCGGCTATCAGCAGGCGGATACCGGCACCAAAATGATCCACATCGGCAAAAATACCCGCTCAACCATTATCTCGAAAGGGATCTCCGCGGGGCACAGCCAGAACAGTTATCGCGGGTTGGTGAAGATCATGCCAACGGCGACCAACGCACGAAACTTTACCCAGTGCGACTCCATGCTTATCGGTACGGACTGCGGCGCACATACCTTCCCGTATGTTGAGTGCCGAAATAACAGCGCCCAACTGGAGCACGAGGCGACCACCTCGCGCATTGGTGAAGACCAGCTGTTTTACTGCCTGCAACGCGGGATCAGTGAAGAAGATGCCATCTCCATGATCGTCAACGGCTTCTGTAAGGACGTCTTTTCCGAATTGCCGCTGGAGTTTGCGGTTGAAGCGCAAAAATTACTGGCGATTAGCCTTGAACACAGCGTTGGATAAGGAAAGCTCATGTTAAGCATTAAAGATTTACAGGTCAGTGTTGAGGATAACGCGATTTTGCGGGGCGTGAATCTTGAGATCCGTCCTGGAGAGGTGCATGCCATTATGGGACCTAATGGTTCCGGAAAGAGCACCTTATCCGCTACGCTTGCCGGACGTGAAGATTATCAAGTCACCCAGGGTAAGGTGGAGTTTAAAGGGAAAGATCTTCTTGAACTGTCGCCGGAGGCGAGGGCGGGTGAAGGGATTTTCATGGCATTCCAGTATCCGGTGGAGATCCCTGGCGTCAGTAACCAGTTCTTTCTGCAAACCGCGCTCAATGCGGTGCGTAGTTACCGTGGGGAAGAGTCTCTGGATCGCTTTGATTTTCAGGATCTGATGGAAGAGAAAATGGCGCTCCTGAAGATGCCGGAAGATTTGTTAACCCGCTCAGTGAACGTGGGCTTCTCGGGCGGCGAGAAAAAGCGTAATGACATTCTGCAGATGGCCGTACTGGAGCCGGAACTGTGCATCCTTGATGAGTCTGATTCCGGGCTGGATATTGATGCGCTAAAAATTGTCGCCGATGGGGTGAACGCCCTGCGTGACGGGAAACGCGCGTTCATTATCGTCACCCACTATCAGCGTATTCTCGACTATATCAAGCCTGATTACGTTCACGTTTTGTATCAGGGGCGGATTGTGAAGTCCGGTGATTTCACTCTGGTCAAACAACTGGAGGAGCAGGGATATGGCTGGCTTAGCGAACAGCAGTAGCGTGCTGCAACAATGGCATCGCCTGTTTGAAGCGCAAGGAGAATTGCGCTCAGAACATGCACAGCAGCATCTGCAACAGATGCTGCGTCTGGGATTGCCGACGCGTAAGCATGAGAACTGGAAATACACACCGCTTGAAGGATTGACCAACAGTACTTTTGTCAGCCGCTTTGCTGAAATTAACCCGGCTCAATGCGAGGCTCTGGCATTAGGCATTGATGCGGTTCGCCTGGTGTTTGTCGATGGGCAATTTAGCCCGGCGCTGAGTGACAGCACAGAAGGCAGCGGCTTTGAGGTCACGTTCAATGATGAACGGCAAATCTGGGTTGCACCGATTCAGCCTGATGTGTTCCTGCATTTGACCGAAAGCCTTGCCCAACGCGTGAGCCACATCAGCGTTAAACGTAATCAACGTCCTGTGAAGCCACTGCTGCTGATGCATATCACGCAAGGCGTGGACGGTGATGAAGTGAATACCGCACATTATCGCCATCACCTTGAGCTGGGTGAAGGTGCGGAAGCAACGATTATTGAGCACTATGTCAGCCTCGATGACACGCGTCATTTCACCGGGGCGCGGTTAACGATGAATGTCGGTGCGAATGCGCATCTGCATCACATCAAGCTGGTGTTTGAAAACCCGGTTAGCCATCACTTTGCGCATAACGATCTTCGACTTGCTGGCGATGCCACGGCGCACAGCCACAGCTTCCTGTTGGGAGATGCCGTGCTGCGCCATAATACCAGCACGCAGCTTAACGGCGAAAATACCACCCTTCGGATCAACAGTCTGGCGATGCCGGTGAAAAATGAAGTATGTGATACCCGGACCTGGCTGGAGCATAACAAGGGCTACTGCAACAGCCGTCAGCTGCATAAAACCATCGTCAGCGATAAAGGCAGAGCCGTCTTTAATGGTGTGATCACCGTGGCGCAGCACGCGATCAAAACCGACGGACAGATGACCAATAACAACCTGCTGCTGGGTAAACTCGCTGAAGTCGATACTAAGCCGCAGTTGGAAATTTATGCCGATGATGTGAAGTGCAGTCACGGGGCAACGGTAGGACGTATCGATAATGAGCAGATGTTCTACTTGCGCTCGCGGGGGATTGGGCAGCAGGATGCACAACAGTTGATCCTTTATGCATTTGCCGCAGAGCTGACGGAAGTTCTCGGTGATGATGTGCTTAAACAACAGGTGCTGGCGCGAATAGGTCTTCGACTGCCGGGAGGCGTAGCATGACTTTCTCCATCCAAAAAGTACGGGCGGACTTTCCTGTCCTGACGCGTGAGGTCAATGGCCTGCCGTTGGCCTATCTGGACAGCGCGGCAAGTGCGCAAAAACCCAATCAGGTTATCGATGCTGAGGCCGAATTTTATCGACACGGCTATGCGGCGGTCCATCGTGGTATTCACACGCTGAGTGCGCAGGCTACGGAAAGAATGGAAAACGTACGCAAGCAGGCATCATTGTTTATGAATGCCCGCTCCGCCGAAGAATTAGTGTTTGTTCGCGGTACGACAGAAGGCATTAACCTGGTGGCGAACAGCTGGGGTAACAGCAATATACGCGCTGGCGACAACATTATTATCAGCGAGATGGAGCACCACGCCAACATCGTACCGTGGCAGATGCTGTGTTCGCGCGTCGGGGCGGAGCTGCGGGTGATCCCGCTAAACCAGGACGGCACGTTGCAACTGGACGTTCTGGACACCTTGTTTGACGATAACACGCAGTTGCTGGCGATTACGCACGTCTCCAATGTGCTGGGGACGGAGAATCCCTTGCCGGAAATGATTGCCCTCGCACATCAGTACGGAGCGAAAGTGCTGGTGGATGGCGCGCAGGCGGTGATGCATCTCAAGGTCGATGTGCAGGCGCTGGACTGCGATTTCTATGTCTTCTCCGGGCATAAATTGTATGGGCCGACGGGCATTGGCGTTCTGTACGTCAAAGAGGCGTTGTTGCAGGAAATGCCGCCGTGGGAAGGTGGTGGGTCGATGATCGCCACAGTTAGCCTGACGCAGGGAACCACCTGGGCAAAAGCCCCCTGGCGCTTCGAGGCCGGTACGCCAAATACCGGTGGTATCGTGGGCCTCGGTGCGGCAATAGAGTATGTCTCGGCGCTGGGGCTCGCGAACATCAGCGAGTATGAACAGAATTTAATGCACTACGCGCTGGAGCAACTGGCTGAGGTGCCGGAACTGACGTTGTACGGCCCGGATAATCGGCTTGGCGTTATCGCGTTCAATCTCGGTAAACATCACGCCTATGATGTGGGGAGTTTTCTGGATAACTACGGCATTGCTGTGCGTACCGGGCATCATTGTGCGATGCCGCTGATGGCGTTCTATCACGTCCCTGCCATGTGCCGGGCGTCGCTGGCAATGTATAACACCCATGAAGAAGTGGATCGCCTGGCGACAGGACTGACACGTATTCACCGCCTGCTGGGGTAACAGGGAGACGCTATGGTCGCGCTACCGGATAAAGAAAAATTGTTGCGTAATTTTCAGCGTTGCGCTAATTGGGAAGATAAGTATCTGTACATCATTGAATTGGGACAGCGTCTGCCAGAATTAACTGAGCAGGATCGTAACCCGGAAAACAGCATTCAAGGATGTCAGAGTCAGGTATGGATCGTTATGCGTCAGAATGCTGAAGGCATTATTGAGTTGCAGGGCGACAGTGATGCGGCAATTGTGAAGGGGCTTATCGGCGTTGTTTTTATTTTGTACGACCAGATGACAGCCCAGGATATTGTGAATTTTGATGTGCGACCGTGGTTTGAAAAAATGGCGCTTGCGCAGCATTTGACGCCTTCCCGTTCACAGGGACTGGAGGCAATGATACGCGCTATCCGCACCAAAGCCGCCACTATTGGCTAAACTCAATAGACAGCTTTCATCCTGTTAGGCAAGGTGGCGCTTTGCCTTGTCGGACTTTCAGCCTTCTGGCTCATAGCCAGTGAATACAGGAGTTTGGGTATGAAACGCGTGTCTCTCATCACTATTACACTTTTCGGCGCTTACAGCGCCTTACAGGCAGCCTGGGCGGTGGATTATCCATTACCGCCAGCAGGAAGTCGTCTGGTTGGGCAAAATCAAACGTACACCGTTCAGGAAGGCGATAAGAATTTACAGGCGATAGCCCGGCGTTTCGATACCGCCGCGATGCTGATCCTGGAAGCGAATAACACCATTGCTCCCGTTCCTAAAGCCGGAACGCTGATTACAATCCCCTCTCAATTGTTATTACCGGATGCTCCGCGCGAAGGCATCATTGTGAATCTGGCGGAACTGCGGCTCTACTATTATCCGCCAGGAGAGAATCTGGTTCAGGTTTTCCCGATCGGTATTGGGTTGCAGGGGCTTGAAACACCGGTGATGGAAACCCGAGTCGGTCAGAAGATCCCTAACCCGACATGGACACCGACGCCAGGCATCCGTAAGCGTTCTCTGGAGCGTGGAGTTACGCTGCCGCCCGTGGTCCCGGCCGGGCCCAATAACCCGTTGGGACGCTATGCGCTGCGTCTGGCGCATGGCCACGGGGAGTATCTCATTCATGGCACCAGCGCACCGGACAGCGTCGGTCTGCGTGTTAGCTCTGGCTGTATCCGCATGAATGCGCCTGACATTAAGGCCTTGTTTGCTCAGGTCAGGACAGGAACGCCGGTAAAAGTGATCAATGAACCGGTGAAATACTCCGTTGAGCCTAACGGTATGCGTTATGTTGAAGTGCACCGACCGCTGTCACCGGAAGAAGAACAAAACGTACAGACCATGCCGTATGTGCTGCCAGCGGGCTTTAGCCAGTTCAAAGGGGACAAGAATGTGGATCATGGGCTGGTAGAGAAAGCGCTGTATCGTCGCGCGGGATATCCTGTGGCCGTTACTGCCCGTCAGACACCAATTGCGAATAATGTCCCAACGGTTGAATCTGCGCAGAATGGTAAATCGGGGAATGATACGGAGCAGCGTGTGACGCAGTAACAGGGAAGGGTGAATCACAGACAAAAAAATGGCGCACAATGTGCGCCATTTCTATTACACAGGTACTATTACTTACGGTATTTAGTAGCCTGGTTGTCCAGACGCTGGTTAGCGCGAGCTGCGTCGTCTTTAGCAGCCTGAACGTCGGAACGCATTGCGTTCACGTCGTTGCTCAGCTGGTCAACTTTAGCGTTCAGAGTCTGAACGTCAGAAGACAGCTGATCGATTTTAGCGTTGCTGGAGCAACCTGCCAGCAGAGTAGAACCCAGGATTACCGCGCCCAGTACCAGTTTAGTACGATTCATTATTAATACCCTCTAGATTGAGTTAATCTCCATGTAGCGTTACAAGTATTACACAAAGTTTTTTAGGTTGAGAATATTTTTTTGATGCTAATGCACTTATTTTTGATCGTTCGCTCAAAGAAGCACCGAATTGAGCAAAATCGTCTAAAAAACTGAGTGAAAACAGAATGCTTCCATCGGATTCATCTTAGATAATCAGTAATTAGATAGTGAAATCCGATTTGATTTTTTATTAATAGTAGCTATTGATAAAATAAAAAAGCGCCACGAGGGCGCTTTTTAAACAAATTAATTCACTCAGGAATTATTACAGCACGTGAACAGATGCCGTGTTGGTGGTGCCGCTTGGTACCAGCGCGCCGGAAACCATGACCACAACGTCGCCTTTCTGTGCCAGACCGCGTTCAACCAGCTCCAGCGCCACTTCTTTACCCAGACGATAGAAATCATCCGTAGAGGCGATTTCTTTCACCAGGTGTGGAATAACCCCTTTGCTCAGCACCAGCTGACGCGCGGTGGTTTCATTGGTGGTCAGCGCCAGGATGGTTGCATCCGGGAAGTATTTACGCACTGCACGAGCAGATTTACCGCCACGGGTCGCAACAACGATCAGCGGAGCTTCCAGTTTTTCTGCAGTTTCTACTGCGCCACGGCACACGGCTTCAGTGATACGCAGTTTACGGCTGTCGTTATTGTAGTCCAGACGGCTGGTCATTACGCGGTCGGTACGTTCGCAGATGGTCGCCATGATGGAGACCGCTTCCAGCGGGTATTTACCTTTTGCGGATTCGCCAGACAGCATAACGGCGTCGGTACCGTCGAGGATGGCGTTAGCCACGTCGCCTGCTTCTGCGCGGGTTGGGCGTGGGTTTTTGATCATGGAGTCCAGCATCTGCGTTGCAGTGATAACCACTTTACGCGCACGGACGCATTTCTCGATCATCATCTTCTGCGCGAAGATCACTTCTTCAACCGGAATTTCTACACCCAGGTCGCCACGAGCAACCATGATGCCGTCAGACGCTTCGAGGATTTCGTCGAAGTTGTTCAGGCCTTCCTGGTTTTCGATTTTGGAGATGATCTGGATCTTCTCGCCGCCGTGCGCTTTCAGGTGCTCACGGATTTCAACCACGTCAGAACGCTTACGGATGAAGGACGCGGCAACGAAGTCAACGCCTTGCTCACAACCGAAGATCAGGTCCTGTTTGTCTTTCTCAGCCAGTGCTGGCAGTGCGATAGAAACGCCCGGCAGGTTAACGCCTTTGTTTTCGCCCAGGTCGCCATTGTTCAGTACTTTACAGATAACGTTGTTACCTTCGATCGCGGTAACTTCCATGCCGATCAGACCATCGTCGACCAGAACGGTATTGCCTACGCTCAGGTCAGTGGTGAAACCTTCGTAAGTCACAGCAACGATTTCGTTGTTACCGACCACAGTTTTGTCGGTAGTGAACGTGAAGGTCTGGCCCGCTTTCAGAGAAACATCGTTACCGCCTTCCAGCTTGATGGTACGGATTTCCGGACCTTTCGTGTCGAGCAGGATAGCGGCTTTTTTGCCGGTTTTGCTCATCACGTTGCGCAAGTTCTGGATGCGCTGACCATGCTCTGCGTAATCGCCATGAGAGAAGTTCAGACGCATGACGTTCATGCCCGCGTCCAGCATTTTGCTTAACATCTCTTCAGATTCGGTTTTCGGGCCGATGGTGCAAACAATTTTCGTCTTTTTCATGACAGTCTTAGTCTTTAAGTTGAGAAGGATATGGAAATCTGGCTTCGGGGGCGCACGGCCAAGAAGCTAAACCTGTGTTGCGAAAGTGGTGATACATCGCTCTAAGGATAGGTGACATCGAAGGAGCGTGCAGAAGAATGTGTGCTCGTGTTTCAGCCCAACGGGAAGGGGATAATGTTAGTCGTTGAGTTTTATAGTCCAATCTGCTGAAACCATTCAAGAGACAATTGGCGCGCATTATACGCTGAAGTTTATCCAAAAGGAAAATAAAAACAGCGTTTCAAAAATCTTCTGTGCAGTTTCACCACAAATTGTTGTTAAGGCGTTAATACCCGCGCGAAGACTGACCCTCCCGGAAGCGGAACTGTTGCGCAACAGAGACAGTCTTATGCTTTAGCATTACAAAAATAGTGCCAAAGCCTGAATTCACGCGCGATCGTGTTTATTCTCTGACGTTATAACAAATTCTTTTTTAATCATTTAAAAGCGTATCTGCTCTGATTACACTCATTTGGACATCCATACTGCTAAACAGCGAAAAGCACTGGCAGGATAACCATCAGCAGCAGCGGATACGATAACGATATGATCGCTCTGAAAAATATTTCGAAAGTGTTTACACCCGGCAAACATACGATCACCGCCGTGGATAACGTCAATTTGACGGTTGAACAGGGGCAAATTTACGGAATCATCGGCTACAGCGGAGCCGGAAAAAGCACGTTGATTCGGTTACTCAATGGGCTTGAAAAACCGTCTGCTGGCAGCGTCACCATCAATGGGCAGGTTATTTCTCAGGCTAAAGGGGAATCCTTGCGCCAGGCGCGGCTAAAAATCAGCATGGTGTTTCAGCACTTTAATCTGCTGTGGTCGCGCACCGTCAGCGAAAACATTGCCTTCTCTATGCAAATTGCTGGCGCGCCAAAGGCGAAGATCAAGACCCGGGTGGCGGAATTGATTGAGCTTGTCGGCTTAACCGGGCGCGAAAATGCGTACCCGTCTCAATTGAGTGGTGGGCAAAAACAGCGCGTGGGCATTGCGCGGGCTCTGGCAAATCGTCCGGATGTGTTGTTGTGCGATGAAGCCACTTCGGCGCTGGACCCACAAACCACCGATCAAATTCTCGATCTGCTACTCGATATCAACCGTCGCTTCCAACTGACGATTGTGCTGATTACCCATGAAATGCACGTGGTGCGCAAAATTTGCGATCGCGTGGCGGTGATGGAGAGTGGCCGGGTGGTGGAAGAAGGGGACGTGTTGACCGTTTTTACCCATCCGCAGCAGCCGATCACCCGACAGTTTGTCCGCCAGGTCAGCCAGTATGCCGAGGACGATGCGTTTAACCCTTTACTGGCGAGTGAATTGGGCGGCACGGTGATGAAGCTGACCTTTACCGGCCACAGCACGCATCAACCGGTTGTCGGGGAGCTGACCCTGCGCTACGGCCTGCCGTTCAATATTTTGCACGGCAAGATGACGCAAACCGCGCACGGCGTGTTTGGGGAACTTTGGTTGCATGTCGCGGCAACCGAAGAGCAACTGCACAATATTCTGGCGGATCTGGGTCGCAGTGGCATTGAAGGCGAGGTGGTGCAACATGGTTGAGACGCTGTTTCCCCACCTGCGGTGGGAGCAACTGTGGGCGGCAACGCAGGAAACGCTCTACATGACTGCGCTTTCAGGGGCCGCCACATTTGCGCTTGGCATCGTTCTGGGGCTGGCGTTGTTCCTGACCGCCCGTGGCGGGCTGTATCAACATCGCGCACTCTATAGCGCGATCTCCCTTGTGGTGAACGTGTTTCGCTCTATCCCGTTCATCATCTTGATTGTACTGCTGATTCCATTCACCAAGTCATTGGTGGGGACCATCCTTGGTGCCAACGCGGCGCTTCCTGCTCTGATCGTCGGCGCGGCGCCTTTTTATGCGCGTCTGGTTGAGATCGCGCTTCGCGAGGTCGACAAGGGGGTAATTGAGGCCACGCGCTCGATGGGCGCTCGTCCAGCCACGCTTATTTTTCGGGTTTTACTGCCTGAGTCATCACCCGCGTTGGTGTCCGGGATCACCGTGACGCTGATTGCGCTGGTTAGCTACAGCGCGATGGCTGGGGTGATTGGCGCAGGGGGTTTAGGGAATCTGGCTTATCTGGAGGGATTCCAGCGCAACCACAACGACGTCACGCTGGTGGCGACGGTGACCATTTTGCTCATCGTCTTCATTATCCAGTTCTGCGGCGACGTGATCACTTCTCTGTTCGATAAACGCTAATAAAATATGGAAACCTGCATCATGAAAAAATCACTGACACTACTCGCCGCAGCAACCTTAAGCGCCCTGAGCTTTACCGCCTGGGCTGACACCCTGACCGTTGGCGCATCGAACGTTCCGCATGCTGAAATTCTCGAGCAGGCGAAACCGATCCTCGCAAAGCAGGGGATCGAACTGAAGATCCAACCCTTTCAGGATTACATCCTGCCGAATACCGCGCTGGCTGGGCGCGAGATTGATGCGAACTACTTCCAGCATATTCCGTACCTGAACAGCGTTCTGAAGGATCATGCGGGTGATAAAACCTATGATTTTGTCAGCGCAGGGGCGATTCATATTGAGCCGATCGGTATTTACTCGAAGAAATACAAGTCGCTGAAGGATCTGCCGGAAGGCGGCAAAATTATCATGCGTGATGCTGTCTCTGAAGAGGGACGTATCCTGTCGATTTTTGAAAAAGAAGGGGTGATCACACTGAAGCCTGGCGTGGATAAAGTGTCTGCCCGCATCAGCGACATTGTCGATAACCCGAAAAAGCTGAAGTTCCTGCCAAACGTTGAAGCGGCGCTGTTACCGCAGATGTATAACAACGACGAAGGTGACGCGGTGGTTATCAACGCCAACTACGCGATCGATGCCGGGCTGGATCCGGTACACGATCCGATTGCGGTAGAAAGTGGTGAAAATAACCCATACGCCAACATCATTACCGTGCATCGCGGCGATGAGAAGAAGAAGGATATTGTGGCGCTGGTTGACGTGCTGCACTCTCAGGCGATTCAGGACTGGATCCGCACCAAATATAAAGGCGCGGTGATCCCGGTCAATAACTGACAGGTTCTGTACCGGATGGCGATGTTGCCATCCGGCACACGGTTCAGGCCCGCTCAATTTTCGCCGGTAATCCCTGGCGAACCGCTGCGCCCGACACCCAGTCCAGCCAGGTATTACTCACCTGGCGGGTCGGGTCGGCAAACCCTAAATCGTTCAGGTTGATTCCCGATTTTATCTGCGCATCAAACGGCATCGGTTCACCGTCCAGGGTATGCTGTGCTGCCCCCATTTCCCGGTGCCCATAACCATGCTCAATGGCAATCACGCCCGGCATTACGCCGCTGAGCAGACTGATGTGCGCTTCCACCTCGCCGCCGGGCGTGGTAATACGCGCCACGTCGCCATGCGCGAGTCCGTAACGTTCGCCGTCCTGCGGATTGAGCGCCACCAGATTGGTGGGTTTAAGGTGGAGTAAACGCGGGATCACCGCCGATGCGCTCGCCATCGTATTGGACTTAAAGGAAATGAGCTTGAGCGGCCACTGTTTTACGGGGAACAGTTCATCCACCGAACGCCCGTCTGACAGCCTCGACGGATACCATGCCGGGCAGCCACTGTAGCGTTCACCGGTAATAGCGTGACGATGTGCAGCAACGCTCGCATTCCAGATTTGCAGCGGTTTTTCCCAGGCGTTGCCGACCCGATCATCCACCCGACCGCTTTTTTCCGGCGCAAAACGACCGCCGCGCGAGTAGACAAAGGCAACACGGCCCACTTCATCGGCTTTCAGCGTCTGTTCAATCACCGGCAGAATACGCGTTACGCCGGTCAGCGTGACATCCTCCTGATTGGCCTCGGCCACTGGCGATTTGCCCATAAACGCAATATTGGCGGCTACGCGAAGGTAGTAATCTTCTGCGCGATTCAGCGGGTAGTTGTTGCCCTGCGTATCAGTGATCGCATTGTCGCCAAATCCAGGCAGATGCAGCCGTTTCGCCACCGCGATACAGAACGATTCCATCGATACGGGCTGCCCGTCTGCCGCGCGGTGCGTGGCTGGCGGAACAATAGGCCAACGAGCGGTCGTGGCTTTACTGGCGACACCCGCCCACGGTGCGCTGAATCCCCAACTTTCAAAGTTGTGGGTATCCGGCACGATATAATCCGCCAGCGCTGTCGTCTCATTCATAAACGCATCAATCGCGATAAACAACGGCAGATGTTGGGGATCCTTGAGCTTCTCTTCGGCGACCGCCCGCAATCCCGGAATGCCATAGAACGGGTTGGTCATATTGGAAATCCAGGCTTTCAGCGGATAGGGATAACCTTCCAGCGCAGAGCTGAGTAATTCGGTGAGCTGGCCTGCCACGAACGGATACCACGGCGCTTTTGCCGGGAAAGGGGATTTCCCGGCAGCCACTTTGTCACGGTACTCTTCGGAGGATTCATAGGCGGTTTTACTGCGGGCAATACTCAGACCTTTCGGTTTCACCTTGCCGGGAAAACTGTCCATGTTGTAGCGGGGACCATCGGTTGCGCCATTAAATTTACCGCCGCCGACAAAAACACCGCCTTCGAGACTGAGGTTACCAATCAACGCGTTGAGCATCATCACGGCCCAGGCATTGTAAAATCCATTGCCCGCCATCATTCCGCCATGGGTAATCACCGCTGCTTTGCGGCCATGACCGGTGAAGGCGTCAGCCATGGCCACCATGTTTTCTTGTGAAACCCCACACTGCTGGCTGTACTCGCTGAGCGTCAGTTTTTCTGCGGACTCCTTCAGACACTGAAACCCGCTTTTTACCGTCACGTGACGACCGTCTGCCAGCGTCACCTGGCGGGTGACAAACAGCTGGGCTTGCTGACACGCCGCTGCCGCGACCATCTCGCCCGATTCGTTGACCACCACGGGGTCGGCACTTCCCTCAGAACTCAGGTGCGCCTGGGTCAGATGCTGTCCGGCAAGGGTTGGGATCTCATCGGTGATCACCAGATGTGAGGCGTTAGTCCAGCTTTTCTCACCAGCCTGTTGCATGGCCGTCGCACTGGGGAGAGCGAGGTACGCGGCGTTATAGCGTTGATTTTCGATGATCCAGCGGATCATGCCCATCGCCAGCGCAGAGTCACTGCCCGGCAAAATGGACTGCCAGTGCCCACGAGGGTCGGCCTGCACGGTGGTTAATGGCAGTGCCGGAGAGACGACCACATAGCGAAAATCATCGCGTAAGCGCGCGCTGGCAAGCTGTCTGGCCTGGCGTTTAAAGGGGTTGCCGGACTGCGCCGGAGAGGTGCCCATAAAGAGGGCGAATTCGACGTTTTCCCAGTCGGGTTTTACGTGGGTGTTTTTATCCAGATCGCCCATCAGCGCGCCAGAACCCGCCCGGTATGCCAGGCCACAGTACGCGCCGTGCGCACCGAAATTTTTACTGCCGAAGCTGTTGAGGGCAAAGCGGCGCAGGAAGGTATCGCGCCCATCATCGCTGGTGTTGGTCACCAGCAGTTGATTACTTTTAGGGCCAAAACCGGGGTGCTGCGGGTCAATGGGCGTGTCCGGGGCGTGAATCGCGCGCAGGCCGTCGACGTGTCCTTCGCCGAACAGATCGCCCCCCTCGACAACCTCCTCGATCAGCTGTTCAAAACTGATGCGTTGCCATTTCCCTTCTCCCCGTTTACCCACGCGTTTCATCGGCACCAGGATGCGCAGCGGACTGTATAAACCTTCGAGTAGCGTGGCGCCACGGGCGCAGGCGGTCGAACGGGCGTCGAGCCCATGTTCACCCGCCAGTTGCTCCATCGCCGTTGCAAAAGGGACGGCGGCGTCAATGTGGTGCTCGTGCGAAAGCGGGTGATACGGATTGCCCGCAATTCGCAGTACCTTGCCCTGCTGGGTGTCGACCCGAACCCGCACGCCGCACTGTGTCCAGCAACCGAAACATTGCGTCATGGAGATCACCTGATGCGGATTTTGCTGCCAGTGCGGCGCAGCATGCGCTTCGGGGATCAGCGCATTGCCGAAGATCCGATCGCGGGTAATTTTGCCGGAGGTACCATCCAGCAGACCGTCAATCGCGCGTTTTGCCACATCACGGTAACTGAGGCCGAAGGTCACCATGCCGCCCACGGCAAGACCCACTTTAAGCCACTGACGACGGGTTAAATTAGCCATGTTGTAATCTCCTGGTGAGCACGTTAAGCACCTCACGAACAATGATGATAAGCGCAATCCACAAACCAAAAGTCCCAACGATGGCCAGCCAGCCGTCGTTCCCTCCAGGCAGTGAATACGGGTTAAATTGCGCGTTAAATTTGGGGATGGTCTGTACCTGAATCAGCAGTGTCCAGCGCATTAGCCAGCACAGTGCCATTGCGCTTAACGCCAGGCTGACGCGCCATACGCTCGATAAGGGTTTACGCATTGCGATGGCGCACACGGTGAGAGTGAAAAGCCATAAGGCGACCCAGCCAATGGCGTAGTGCCGGGCGGAGGGTGATACGTCTACCCACTGGCGAAGCGCGACGCCGGATAGCGTATCGCTGCTGACCCAAATCACCACGACGAGCGCCAGCGCCAGCAACATGCAGAACTGTCCCCCCGCGAGGCGTCGTTGTAATCGCGGGTCGCGGTGATTGGCGACAACCAATAGTGCGAAGAAAGCCTGAAAGGCGCTGAAGAGCATCGCCACCGGAAAGGCGTAGCTGAACCAGACCGGACGAGCCTGTACCACAGACACTTCCCGCCCGGTATAAACCAGTAATCCTACGGCGGACAACGCGCTGGCCAGCGCCAGCCACTTAGTGAGGCGGTAACTTTTGTTGGTTAACCGCTTGATGTGCTGCGCCACAAACCAAAGTCCCAGAAAACCCGTGAACAGCGGCAAGAATACGGCGCCCCAGGGCATCCAGGACCAGGGGGTAGGATACGCATAAAAATGCCAGACGCGGGCGGTCTGGTGGAGATCGGCGGTAAGCGCCAACGGCGCGGTGATGGCGCAGGTCAGGGCAATCAGCAGCGTCAAATTCTCCAGAGAGGCGCTGTTGTCAGACTTACGCCAGTGCAGATAGCAGGCAAACAGTGCCGCACAGGTGGCGATGCCAATAAAAAAGAAATATTGCACAGCCCAGGGCAGCCAACTCACTTCCTGCGGCCGGGCCAGCACCTCTTCGATGAACAGTGAATGCGACATTTAAACCTCCTGCCAGATCGCGGGCTGTGCGCGGCCCATCAGCGGCGTGACGAACGCCTCGTCCAGGCCCAGGTAGAATACGTGCGGCAAGGTGCCGTTTTCCGGTTTCAGTACCTTGATAGCATCGTGGTGAGTGTGAAGCATCTGTGAGATCCGGCTGTCGGGATCGTTGATGTCACCGATGATCCGGGCGCCGCCGACGCAGGATTCAACGCAGGCGGGGAGCAATCCAACCTCCAGTCGGTGCGTACAGAACGTGCATTTGTCCGCAGTTTGCGTCTCATGATTGATAAACCGGGCGTCATAGGGACAGGCCTGCACGCAGTAAGCGCAACCGACGCAGCGTGTGTTGTCCACTACCACAATGCCATCCTCTCGCTGAAAGGTGGCCTGCACCGGACAGACCGGGACGCAGGGCGGGTTATCACAATGGTTACACAGGCGGGGAAGCAGTACGTTAGTGACGTTTTGCTCACCTTCCAGCCTGACCTGATATTGGTTGACGTGCGTACGAAACTCCCCCTGTGGCGTCTGATTCTCAATCGCACAACTGACAGTACAGGCCTGACAGCCAATACAGCGCCGCAGATCGACCAGCATCGCATAACGGTGTCGAGCCGATCCTTCATGTCGCTCCGGGGAGAAGGGAAATTTCGCCTCTGCCAGGGGGACCAGAGAGGCGCCTGCGGTCAGGACGCCGAGATGCTGGAGAAACTGCCGTTTACTGCTGTCCATATTTTCTCCCGTCACGATGCGACCACTAAACATTGGTCATGTCGCTGATTTGCGTGTTATGTATAAAGAATCTTGATGATTTACAGTGTAAAAATCGTGGCGGGGGCAGCTCTATTGTGGTTAACCACATACCCGGCTTGTTGTTGATCTAAAACAACATAAATGACAGGGATTCTTGGGTGAAAGGCAAAGTGGCGAAGTCCCTGGCGGTGCTGGCATCCGTCTGGGTATTAACGAATCCCGCGTGGGCGGAGTCGTGGAATATCGGCATTCTGGCGATGCGAGGGGAAGATTCAACGCGCAATCACTGGCAACCGCTGGTGACGATGCTGAATCAGCAACTGCCTGACGAACAATTCCATATTCAACCGCTAGACTTGCACCAAATGCAGGAGGCGGTGAATCGCGGAACGATTCAGTTTGTGATTACTAACCCGGCGCAGTTTGTGCAGCTCAATAGTCACGCCCCGTTACGCTGGCTGGCATCGCTGCGTTCGCTGCGTGGGAGCAAGACGGCGGGAAATGTGATTGGCAGCGTGATCCTGACGCGGCGTGACAGCGGTATCAACACCGTTCACGATCTGATCGGTAAAACGGTTGGCGCCATTGATGCCCAGGCATTCGGCGGGTATTTGCTGGGGTATAAAGCCCTCAGCGACGCAGGGCTACGTCCGGAACGCGATCTGCAGTTACGTTTTACCGGTTTCCCCGGCGATGCGGTGGTGTATCTGTTACGAGAAAAAGCGGTGCAGGCCGCGATTGTACCGGTGTGTCTGTTGGAAAAAATGGACCAGGAAGGCCTGATCCACAAAGACGATTTTGTGGCGGTTCTCAACCATCCGGCTTCGATTCCCTGTTTAACCAGCACCCCCCTTTATCCTGACTGGTCGTTTGCGGCCCTGTCGTCCGTCAGTAATGCCCTTGCGGATCGCGTTACCCGCGCGTTATTCAACGCCCCGGAATCCGCCCCGTATCACTGGGGGGCGCCTGCCTCTACCAGCCAGGTTGAAGCATTGCTGCGCGAGGTGCGCCAGCATCCGCAGCAGCGACGTTTATGGTTGGATGTGAAAAGCTGGCTCATTCAGCACCAGACGGTAATGGGCGGCGCGGCGATTATCGTCTTCCTGCTTACCCTGAATTACATCTGGGTTATGTTGCTGGTTCGGCGGCGGGGTAAGCAGCTGGAACGGAATAATGTGCTGCTGCATCAACAAGAGCAGGCACTCGAAACGGCAAGACAAATGAGTATCCTCGGCGAGATGACCTCCGGGTTCGCCCACGAGATCAATCAGCCGCTTTCGGCGATCCGCCATTATGCCGAAGGCTGTCTGATTCGGTTACGCAAACAGGATCCGCAACACCCGCTGTTACCCGCACTGGAACACATCGACAGCCAGGCCCAGCGCGGCGCGGATACGTTGCGCAATTTGCGCCACTGGGTCAGCCAGGCGCGGGGAAACCCGGTCCAGGCCGAGGAGTGGAAGGCGATCGGCATTCGCGACGCCATTTCCCACGTCTGGCAACTGTTGCGCATGTCGCAGCATTTCCCGACGGTGACGTTACACGCCGATGTGGATCCTGCACTGACGCTCACGCTACCGCCGATGCTCCTTGAACAGGTTCTGGCGAATCTTATCCTCAATGCCGCCCAGGCGGGCGCGACAACGGTGTGGTTAGAGGCTGAAGAGGGCAACCACACGATGTATATCCTGTTGCGGGACAATGCGGGGGGGATCGACGACGCGATACTGCATCAGGCTTTTCAGCCCTTCGTGACCACCCGCAAAGAAGGGATGGGCTTAGGGCTGGTTATCTGCCAGCGGCTGGTACGTTACGGCCAGGGAGACATCAGCATTTCGAACCAGACATCGCCTGATGGTCAGACGGGGGCGGTGGTCATATTGCATTTCAGAAAGAGCGAGGGAGAGAGCGGCGATGGCGATCATTCATCTGCTGGATGATGATGTGGCAGTGACAGACGCATGTGCCTTTTTGCTGGAGAGTTTAGGGTACGAAGTTCGTTGCTGGAACGACGGCGGCTGTTTTTTATCTCAGGCGGACTTGCGACAAACCGGCGTGCTGTTGCTGGATATGCGTATGCCAGATCTGGATGGTCAGAGCGTGCATGAAGAGATGCGCCAGCGAGGCAGTACGCTGGGCGTCGTGTTTCTCACCGGGCATGGGGATGTTCCGATGGCGGTGGAGCAGATGAAGCGCGGGGCGGTCGATTTCCTGCAAAAGCCGGTGTCTGCCGGACCACTCCAGATTGCGCTGGAACATGCGCTGATGGTTTCTGCGTCGGCGTTTGCGCGACAGTCCATCATCCGCTGTTACCAACAACTCACGCCAAAAGAGGGCGAGTTGGCGGCGCTGGTCGCGAAAGGGTTGATGAATCGCGAAATCGCCAGCGTGATGAATATTGCGGTGCGCACCGTGGAGGTTCATCGCGCCAGGGTGATGGAAAAAATGCAGGCCGGGAGCCTGGCGGAGCTGGTTAATCGCCTGCAGCAGGTGCTGTAAATCGATAACTATGCAATAGTTTCAATCTTTATTTATTTGATTTTCATTGAATTTTGTCTATTTCAACGGAGTGATATATGCTGTTGGCTGATGCTGGCAACGAGTGAAATATGATGGGAAAACCAGGCAAAGAAGACGAACTGTACCGGGAAATGTGCAGAGTAGTAGGCAAAGTGGTGCTGGAAATGCGCGATCTGGGGCAAGAACCGAAACACGTCGTGATTGCTGGCGTGTTAAGAACGGCGTTAGCGAATCAGCGTATCGCGCGGAGTGAGCTGGAAAAACAGGCGATGGAAACGGTCATCAGGGCATTAACAGGTTAATCGGATAAGGGGATAGGCGATATCTTTCGCCATCTCTGTTTCTATATATTTGGGTCACTATTTCCATATGAAAATACTATTTCTTTCATTAATAGGAATAATCGTTATATGATTAATTATATATCGATGGTGTCGTATTGTTATATCTGCGAGACTTGTCACAAACATATGAAATAGCAATAAAAAAATATTACCCACTCATTTAATGATAATAAATATCACTTCGCATTTAATATTTCCCTTCCGTTTTTTAATTGATGACGATCAAAGTTATACCTGCTGAATAACCACATTATCTTTACGCCTAACCCTAAAGGATTAGTTTGTTGGCATTTAATCCTCTTTTACGAGATCCGGTTAAGGCCAAAACACCAGGTGTTGGAGGCAACATTAGAGGCTCTGTTTTTGCATAATTACAATTGGCCTGGGAGATGTTGTCAGCACTGCGTTTGCAAAGAGGATGCAAAATAAATGAACCAGGTTGATCGTCCACTTTTAGATTTCGGTTTAACGCGGCTTGAATTTTTGCGTATATCAGGAAAAGGGCTGGCGGGATTAACGATTGCGCCTGCGTTGTTGTCACTCTTTGGCTGCAAGCAGGAAGATATAGACAGTGGCACAGTAGGGCTGATAAATACGCCGAAAGGCGTTTTGGTCACTCAACGCGCCCGCTGTACAGGATGTCATCGCTGCGAGATTTCCTGTACCAATTATAACGATGGCGCAGTAGGAACGTTCTTTTCTCGCATTAAGATCCATCGTCATTATTTCTTTGGCGATGCTGGCGTCGGCTCCGGCGGCGGCTTGTACGGTGATTTGAACTATACCCCTGATACCTGCCGTCAGTGCAAAGATCCGCAATGCATGAAGGTGTGCCCCATTGGCGCCATTACCTGGCAACAGGAAGAGGGCTGTATTGCCGTTGATCATAAGCGATGCATTGGCTGCAGCGCATGTACGACAGCGTGTCCCTGGATGATGGCCACCGTAAACACCGAAACCAAAAAGTCCTCAAAGTGTGTTTTATGCGGCGAATGCGCCAATGCTTGCCCGACCGGGGCATTAAAAATCATTGAGTGGAAAGAAATTACTGTTTGATTGATCTCAGGCGGAAACGCGGTGCGTCATCCTCCCTTAATGAATCCAGTTTTGCAAAAAATGTGGGATGAAGGTTAGCGATAATCACGCTATTGAATCATCTTGCAAAGGAAAAAATTATGGCTAACGGTTGGACTGGTAATATTTTGCGGGTCAATCTCAGTACGGGTGAAATAACTCTTGAAGATTCCAGCAAATTTAAAAAATTCGTCGGCGGAATGGGCTTTGGTTATAAAATAATGTATGACGAAGTCCCGCCAGGCACAAAACCTTTTGATGAAGGCAATAAACTGGTATTCGCCACCGGACCGCTGACAGGGTCAGGAGCGCCATGCAGCTCTCGCGTTAATATCACCTCGCTTTCCACGTTTACCAAAGGCAATTTAGTCGTAGATGCGCATATGGGGGGCTTTTTTGCGGCCCAAATGAAATTTGCGGGCTACGACGCCATTATTATTGAAGGCAAGGCGGCATCGCCCGTCTGGCTTAGCATTAAAGACGACAAAGTCAGTCTGGAGAAAGCCGATTTTCTCTGGGGCAAAGGGACGCGAGCCACGACGGAAGAGATCTGTCGGATGACCAGTCCTGAAACGTGCGTGGCGGCTATCGGTCAGGCCGGCGAAAACCTTGTTCCGCTTTCCTGCATGATCAACAGCCGCAACCACAGTGGTGGGGCAGGAACCGGGGCGGTGATGGGGTCGAAAAACCTGAAAGCGATTGCGGTTGAGGGGACTAAAGGGGTCAATATTGCCGATCGCAAAGAGATGAAACGGCTCAATGACTATATGATGACCGAGCTGATTGGCTCCAATAACAACCATGTAGTACCCAGTACACCGCAGGCGTGGGCAGAATATTCCTCTCCGGCTTCACGCTGGAATGCGCGCAAAGGATTGTATTGGGGGGCAGCGGAAGGCGGCCCCATTGAGACGGGTGAAATACCACCGGGTAACCAGAACACCGTCGGCTTTCGTACCTGTAAGTCGGTGTTTGATCTGGGGCCTGCCGCCGAAAAATACACGGTGAAAATGAGCGGATGCCACTCGTGTCCGATTCGCTGTATGACCCAGCTCAACATTCCCCGGGTAAAAGATTTTGGTGTGCCGAGTACCGGGGGGAACACCTGCGTGGCGAACTTTGTCCATACCACGATCTTCCCACACGGCCCGAAAGACTTTGATGACAAAGATGACGGGCGCGTCATTGGTAATCTGATCGGTTTAAACCTGTTTGACGATTACGGTATTTGGTGTAATTACGGGCAACTGCACCGGGATTTCACCTGGTGCTACAGCAAAGGGGTCTTTAAACGCGTTCTTCCGGCCGACGAATATGCCGAAATTCGTTGGGACCAGTTAGAAGCGGGGGATCCTAATTTCATCAAAGACTTCTACTACCGACTGGCGCATCGCGTTGGTGAACTTAGCCATCTTGCGGATGGTTCTTATGCCATCGCTGAGCGCTGGAATCTGGGTAAAGAATACTGGGCTTACGATAAAAACAAACTCTGGTCGCCGTTTGGCTTTCCTGTGCATCACGCCAACGAAGCTTCAGCACAGGTTGGGGCGATCACCAACTGCATGTTTAACCGTGACTGTATGACGCATACCCACATCAACTTCATTGGTTCCGGTTTACCGCTGAAATTGCAACGGGAAGTGGCGGGCGAGTTGTTTGGTTCAGAAGACGCCTACGACGAAACCAAAAATTACACGCCGATCAATGCGGCCAAAATTAAGTATGCCAAATGGACGCTGCTCAAAGTCTGCCTGCATAACGCCGTCACGCTGTGTAACTGGGTATGGCCAATGACGGTATCACCGCTCAAAAGTCGTAATTATCGCGGCGATCTGGACCTGGAGGCTAAGTTCTTTCAGGCCGTAACCGGCGATGAAACGACCCAGGCCAGCCTGGATCTCGCCGCTGAACGTATCTTTACGCTGCACCGCGCCTACACGGTCAAGCTGATGCAAACCAAAGATATGCGTAATGAACACGATCTCATCTGTTCCTGGGTGTTCGACAAAGATCCGAAAATCCCCGTCTTCACCGAAGGGACAGACAAAATGGATCGTGAGGATATGCGCCTTTCTTTGACGCTGTTCTATAAGGAGATGGGCTGGGATCCTGAGTTGGGATGCCCGACCCGCGAAACCCTGAATCGACTCGGGCTTGAAGACGTTGCAGCCGATCTGGCCGCGCAGAATCTGTTGCCTGCGTAGAAAGGAACGCGTGATGAGCCATGTAGATAGCGTTTCAGCCCAGGATGCTCCAGAGATAGACGCCGAAAAACGCCAGTGGTTTCATGCGTTGCGTCCTCAGGAAGAGCAGGGCGATACGCCGCCGGAAGCGGCTACTCCAGTCGCGATTGTGGCGGATTTTATCCGCCAGCATTCGGCATCGGGAAACCTGGTGGCGCGTAGTCTGTTTACGCTGCCGCCCTATTTGTTGACCGAAGAGGATCTCGATCCTCTGCTGGAGAGTTTGCGTCAGGGCGATAGGGGTGCGGATATTACCTGCGTGAAGGGGAGTCAGGATGAGTACTACTACAGCACGCAGACGATGACCGCAAACTATGCCGACATGTGTGTGCAGGTGGTGGAAAGGGATATCTGCCGCGCGGTTGCCGAGGCGGTGCGCTTTGATTGTCGGACGTATCCCCGTCCTTACAAAGTCGCCATGCTGGAGCAACCGCCGTACCGCTTTGAACCGCAAGAGATAGAGGCAGCGCTGGCGACGATGGATGTTCACCCGGACTATGCGGATATACGCCGCGTGGAGTCATCAAACGCAGAGCCTTATCTGTTTAGCGAGCGTTTTATGAGCTACGGAAAAGCCTATGGCTTATGTGAATGGCTTGAGGTTGAGCAGTATCAGAACCCCTGATTTTTCAGGTAGATGTCATGGAACGTGTGGACGATCTCTGTCACAGCATTAGAGGATAACCCGATGTCCTTCACTCGACGAAAATTTGTAATTGGCATGGGGACGGTGATCTTTTTCACCGGGCCCGGTCAAAAGGTAGTAGCCGGCACGAAAAATACGAAAGACGTGCGCTACGCCATGATTCACGACGAATCACTGTGTAATGGCTGTAATTTGTGCGCACGTGCGTGCCGTAAAACGAATCACGTCCCCCCGCAGGGGAGCCGTTTGTCGATCGCGCATATCCCGGTGTCTGATAACGAAAATGAAACTCTGTATCACTATTTTCGTCAGTCTTGCCAGCACTGCGAGAATGCGCCCTGTATTGACGTTTGTCCGACCGGGGCCTCCTGGCGAGACGAAAGCGGTATTGTGCGGGTAGATACATCCCGCTGCATTGGATGCAGCTACTGTATCGGCGCATGCCCGTATCAGGTTCGTTATCTCAACCCACAAACCAAAGTGGCAGATAAATGCGATTTCTGCGCTGAAAGCCGTCTGGCGAAAGGCTTTCCTCCCATTTGTGTCAGTGCCTGTCCAGAGCACGCGCTGATTTTTGGGCGTGAAGACAGTCCAGAAATTCAGGCATGGCTGCGGGAAAACAAATACTACGAGCATCAACTTCCAGGCGCAGGCAAACCCCATCTGTATCGCCGGTTCGGTCAACATTTGATTAAAAAGGAAAATGTATGAACGCGTCGCAGAGTGCCGAACAGTTTCACATGCAGCTCGCCCACTATGTCCCCCTGTTTTCAGCGGAATACTGGCCTGTCTGGTTGGTGATTGCCGGTTTGATGCTGGTGGCGATGGGGCTAGTGCTGGCGCTGCACGCCATATTGCGTTTTCGATCCGTGAGTCAGAAGTCGGCGAGTCACGGGGAGAAAGTCTATTTGTACTCAAAAGCGGTCAGGCTATGGCATTGGTCTAATGCGTTGTTATTTCTGTTGTTATTGGTCAGTGGCCTGATCAATCATTTCACGCTCGCCAGCCCGTCGGCGATCAAAAGTCTGTTGGCGGTGCATGAAGTCTGTGGGTTCTTGCTGCTGATATGCTGGATTGGGTTTGTGTTGATCAACCTGGCGGGCGGTAATGGTCATCATTACATCATTCAGCGCCAGGGGGGGGTAAGCCGTGCGCTTCGGCAGACGCGTTTCTATCTGTTCGGCATTATGCAGGGGGAATCGCACCCGTTTCCGGCAAGCGTACGTTCGAAGTTTAACCCGCTGCAGCAGGCTGCCTATGTCGGTGTCATGTATGGATTGTTGCCGTTGCTTTTGATAACCGGCTTGTTGTCGCTTTACCCTCAGGTTGTCGGCGATCTGTTCCCTGGCGTTCGTTACTGGCTGTTGCAGGCGCATTTCGCGTTATCCATCGTCAGTCTGTTTTTCATTTTTGGTCATCTCTATTTATGCACAACAGGTCGCACACCGGGCGAAACCTTCAAGTGCATGGTAGATGGCTACCACCGGCATTGATCGATGGTGATTACGCGCAGGGATTTGCGGGCCTGGCGTGTCGGGCCCGTAATGTATAAATGGTTTATTCGTCATTTTCCTGATGGGGGAAGTTACGCAGACGTGCATCGCACGCTACAGTTCGCAGGTTATGCGGATTGGGCAAACAGTCTGGTGGAATATGCATGGACAAAGTGGCTGAGTGAAGAGAGCTTTGTGCGTCAGGATATTGGTACCATGGATTTTTTGGCGAATGCACTGACCCCGCCGAATGCCGTTTTTCCTCATGATGCAGAAAGCGTTGCCCCCTGTTTCAGTAAATTGTCCACGGTTAAAGATAAAGAACAGCTGGCGAACGCGGAGAATAGCGCGCAGATCTGCAGTGCGGGCGATAACGTGCGGTTAGGCTGTGCCGGAGACAATGTGAAAGCGGCCAGCGCGGGGACCCACAGTTATATCGGCAGTACGGGGGACAATGGTTGGCTGAGCAGCGCCGGTTATGCCACACAGATCGCCAGCGCGGGTTATGGCGTACGTATTGGCAGTGTGGGATATAACGCCCACATTGGCAGTTCAGGCGATCGTGCCCGCGTGGTGGTGGCGGGTAATTCCACCCGCGTCAGCAGCGCCGGGAATAGCACTCGTATCGCCAATACGGGAATGCGTGTGCGAGTCAGCACCCTCGGCAGCAGAAGTAATATCGCCAGCGCGGGCGATCTGTCACACATTACCTGCTTCGGTGAACAGCCCAAAATAGCCAATAGCGGTGATAACGTTCATATTGTTGCCAGTGGTGAACATGCCGTTATCGCCAGTGTCGGGCATGTGGATTCCATCATTCTTGGACCCGGAGGGTGCGCCGCGTTGGCCTATCACGATGGGGTGCGCACACGCTTTGCCGTTGCCATTGAAGGGGAGAACAATATTCAGGCTGGGGTGAAATACCGGCTCAATGAACACCACCAGTTTGTGGCGTGCTGAGTCAGTCTGGAGTCTTCATACAGGTCGACTATTGCCAAATAATCATGCCGTGTAGTCTCTTATTCCGGAATGACGACCACTTCCCCCGTCGCAGGGCTGTGCAGTGAAGGCAGCCACAATTTTCCCCACCAACCCGTGCAATGGCAGGCGAAAATATACGTTGGGTTTTCCTTGCGGAGAAAACGTCTGATTTTCCATAAAGCCCACGGCGACGTACTCCGCAGATGCAGCCCACCGACAATGGCATGGATACGCGTGATGCCGGTGATTTTTTGGCAGTGACGTACAATGTTGATAATCCCTTTATGACCGCAGCCGGTGATGATCACCAGTCCCTGTGCCGATTTATAGATCAGCACACCCTCATCCTGAATGTAATCTGTGGAGTGCGCGGGATCGCCAAGAACGCCATAGGCTTTTGGAAAAGGGGTTGAGATCTCGCCCGACCACATGAAACGTGCGCTGATATCCACCGGCGTTGATGTCGGTTCCTGTATAAAGCGTGAATAATCAACGTCGACTGACAACTTTTTGAATTTTGTGCGTATCCCGGCAAATTTGAGCGCAGCAAAACGCGGTTGACTGATGGCCGGATGGCAGATGATCCGCGTGTTCTCCGGGAGCCACGGTACGCCACCGCAATGATCATAGTGCCCATGGGAAAGGAGAGCCGCCGTCAGCGTGTTGAGATCAATCCCCATGCTCAGAGCATTTTTCAGAAAGCTATTATCGGGGCCGGTGTCGAACAGTAATCTGTCCTGGCCGTCTTCAATGAGTAAACTGAGACCGGGTCTGGATATCAATGGCGAGGAATTGTGGCTTTCTTTTGCCAGATGATTTTCAAGTAGCACGCTGATTTTCAAAGACATGGTTATTCTCCAGCCATAGGCCTGAATTGTCTGCTATCAGCGGGGAAGACTCAATAGGGAAAGAGGGAAGAAATGGCATTAAAAAACCGGCGCGCAGCCGGTTTAAACATTAGATTTTGCAGGCGTCGCCGCAGTCATCATCGGCCACAATCGCTTGTGCTTTTTTGTCTGCATCATCAAGACGCTCTGCATTACGTTCTTCCGCTTCTTCCAGCCCGTTAAAGACCAGATTATCGAGATCAATTTCCATCGGCTACCTGCTTCATTTCTGTGTTTATCAGCATCTGATTATATTTCAGAAAGGACATAATCAACAAACAAAGTGCAGCAAGGTGGACTTGATTCCGCAGGATTCCCCTGAACGAGGGCCGCTTTCTGCCTGATTCAGCGCAAAAGCAATCTGTTCTTCGGTATGGCGAGCGGACCTTTGATTATAGCAATGTTCCTCTCTGTGAGAGGAAAGAAAAGCCGGATAACCCAGTGCGAATTTTTAACCTATTACATTGAATATTATTGAGTTTGTTGTAGTTCAAATTTACTCAGTAGTGCTAAAATGAAATCATTAGCAGGTATGGGTTTACTGTATAGGTAGCCTTGCAGATAATCGACTCCACAATTTTTCAGATATGTAGCCTGGAATTGATCTTCGACGCCTTCAGCCACCAACCAGAGATTCAGACGTGCAGCCAGATCGATGATGTTATCAACGATATGACGAGAGGGCGGGTCGCTTTCAATCATGCTGACGAAACTCTTGTCGATCTTAAGAAAGTCGATTTTGAGTTTCTGTAGGTATCTCAAATTTGAATTGCCAGTACCGAAATCATCAATAGCAATGAGTACTCCCAGGCTATGCAATTCTGCGATCAGCTTATGGGTGAGGTCGTCAGCAATCAATAATTCTTGCTCAGTCAGTTCCAGTATTAATTTAATGGGATAGCCGTGAAAAGCGTTAATAAAGTCCCGACAGTCATCCACCAGACTGAAATCTCTGCAATGGCTGGCACTGATATTGAAAGCAAAATGGAACCCATTAGGCAGCTGATGTTTCAGCGGAGCAAATTGTTCTCGAATCTGAATCATCAGCATTCGCGTCATAGGGACAAGAAGGTCACACTGTTCTGCTATCGGTATGAATATGTCCGGTGAAATGATGCCCTGCCGTGGATGTTGCCAACGCAGAAGGATTTCGCATCCAATCCAGCGATCGCCTTTTGCGCATACAACAGGTTGTATAAACGGTATGAACTGCCGATGTTCCAGAGCGCGTAATAATTCTTGCCGGGGAAGCGAAGTTCGTCTTGATCTCTTAAATACCCAATAACCAATAATCAGACTAAAAAAAGCCCAGGCGATGACATTAGGCAATGAATAACGCCTGATATTTTCTGCATAATTATTTAAAGACATATTTGCAATAACCCGAAATGGGTATTGGGTTGATGCCTGCTCTATATTGTCGGGGGTATCAAGAGAGAGTCTTTGATTTGTCGAGGAAGCTGTATACGTCCATTTGTTTCTTCCAATGATTACGTTCAAAGGTGAATTGATGCTCAAAGCGTCAAGTTTTTCTATCAAATGATGGCCAGAGAGTTTTATCGCGATGACATCGCTACCGACAATTTCCTGGTAAACAATGAGTGGCTGCTCTTGCTTTGGTAAGGAGTCGTGAATCAGATAGATCTGATTTTTCATGCTGCTATCAAAATCAATGTGCTCTTTGCCTGAAATAAGAAGAGTGGAGCAATAAATACGATTTCCACGAGCAAGTTCTATACTGCTTATTTCTGGTGAGATCTCTATCAGCATTCTTAGTTTATGTACGACGTCATGACAAGGTTTACCAAGACTACCGGCTGACGTTGAGGCTATCTGACGTGCGCTGTCGAGGGACCGCTCAATGGATTGTTGGGCATACTGAAGCTGTATTTTGGCATCCTGAGCGACGTTTGTGATCGTTAGCCAAAGAGTAATACTAAGCCCCAAAATGAAAAATAACAGACTGGCCGCTATAGCACGAGCCAGACAGGTTTTAAGCGGACGAACGTTCAATGAGTCTTGCAATATTATCATTTTTGGCGATCAGCACAGTGGTAGAATTATTTATAATTATATCTGTAATGCTCTGTTTTAAAAGATATTGCTGGAGGCATTGCATTAGTGTCTGAGGAATGACACAGATGTCGGATGTTGCTTTTGGTTGAGAAAAATATGAAGGGTATCATAGGGAGGTTTTATGAAGGACGATAATTATTTTTAATTAACGATTTTTAAATGATGATTTAATTTCAATAGTTGAAATGTTGTTAACATTTGGTTTGGGTGTTTGGCGTAGTGCAAATGACTTAGATTTTCGGTTTTTCTTGATTATTTGTGCTGTATTTAATGATGATTGTGATGTTTATGTTTGGTTATTTGGTGTTTTATTGATGTTTTATGCTTACCCCTCTTCCGGGCGTGTGTATTGAATAGTGGACTAAAAATCTATACTTTAAGTGCTATTGGAATCCAAAAAAGCAAAATCGGATGGCGAGGTGAGTATGAGTTCAATGGATTGTAGTTTTAAATATCGTCGTCTTATGGAGGTCGATTTTAGATCGATACTCGTATTTATCGCATTTGTTGAAACAGGAAGCTTATACAGTGCATCCTTGATTCTCGGCTGTTCTCCGTCATCGGTCAGTATCCATCTGAAGCGAGTCAGACACTACTTTGATGAGCCTTTATTCATTCGAGAAGGCCGTAATCTTGAGTCTACTGAATATGCAGTTAACTTAAGTCAACAACTTAAAGAATTTTTTACCACCTTTGATACCTTTTTTGCTAAAGGTAATGTTAATCTTTAATCAAATATTATTAATATCTTAAACTATCTATTAATCTTTAATTATCCATTAAAACGATAATTGCCTGATCCTTTTTTTTGTTTTTTTTACATTAATGCCAGTGAATTCGGGGAAATATGCAATCGTTATTTTTTCCTTTCAATCGTGTATTAGTTATGGACAGTGTTTATTTTAGTGCTGTAGGGCTATGTACACTTGTTGATAACTATGCTGGACGGTCTGTTAGTTTTAGAGTACCAACGTTTTCTGCGTTGAAAACACAACTTAATATTAGTGTTGCTGCTGAAGAACGGGTTCTGGTTATTACTGAACTCGTGAGCGGAAGCGAACCTCTGTGTGAGGGATTACGATTTCTGGACAACATCAAGGTGGGTGTGCAGGCAAGTCATTATAAAGTGGTGGTATGTACGGCATTGTCCGATCCATTTTTATTGTCTGCTGTGATTGGCCGTGAGCCTAATGCAATCGTGCATCGCGATGAACCTTTGAATGTGCTAATTCGCCTGATAAAGCTCACTAAAAATAACCAAGGTGTCACCAACCTCAGTCCTCTGATATTAGAAAAATTAGAGAAAATCAGAGGTATCAGACTCACGCAAAGGGAGCTTGAGTGGTTGGTTATCCAGACTGAAAAAATGGGGCTGGCTGAAACCGCACGTCGAATGGGAATTCATTACAAAACTGCTGCCACTTACCGTAAGAAAATATCTAAGCATTTGAAAATTAATATTCGTGAGATGGACTCAATACTGGCAAAACTATAAATAAGCACACTAAGTATCGTTTTTCGGCGCTTGACTAATGAAAGTAAAGCTTCGCAAGAGTTGAACCTTAAATTAAAGATAACACCCGAACTGGGGCAGGAATAAAACAATGAAATCAGTGAATTGACTGAATAATTGTCGGGAAATGAACTGGTTCCTTATTTGTTAGCGAGTTAATGATGAATAAAGTTTTTAAAATTGTCTGGAATGCCGGCCTCCAGTGCTGGGTAGTCGTCTCGGAGATTGCAAGATCCCATGGAAAAGCGAAAAGCGAACGCCGCCTGGCCAAAAGAGCCGGGCGAGCCGCTATGGGCGTATTGGGAGGAATGGCGCTGCTCAGTGCGGCGAATGCCTCCACATTAGTTTGGTCGCCGACAGGGCAGAGTTCAGGGGGGAGTGGTACCTGGGATACTACCAGTAGCGCTTGGTATAACGGCACCATTACGATGCCGTGGAACAATGCCGCAGGCGACAGTGCCTGGTTTGGTGGTCCTGGCGGCACCGTGACGCTCGCGGGCCTGATAAAAGTACAGGATCTGAGCTTCACCACTGATGGTTATATCCTCTCCGGTGGATCGCTTGATACCGTTTCGGCACAGTCCGCGATAAATGTGAGCAGTGGCGCTACAGCAACGATCGATTCCATTATTAACGGCAGCGGGATGCTCGCGTTAACAGGGGGCGGTAAGCTGATCCTGAGCGGTGCGAATACCTACAGCGGCGGGACGTCTGTTTCTGGTGGTGGCGTGCTGGAAGTTTCCAGCGACAGTAACCTCGGCGCAGCTGCCGGGGTTCTTGCGCTGGGCAATCCGACGACGACGGGCACCCTGAACATTACGGGGGCGTTTAATGGAACCCGCAATGTGACCATTAATCCTGGCGGCGGCAATATCAATGTCTCCCCCGGAGTGACGGCGACCTTTAATGGGGTACTTTCTGGCAGCGGAGCACTCGGTTTTACCGGTACCGGTACAACGGTGCTGAATGGCGCAAACACCTGGACGGGTACGACGACCATCGGCAGTGGCGGCAGCTTGCAGGTGGGCACTGGCGGTACCACAGGAACACTGGGTTCGGGGGCGACGGTCAACAACGGCGTGTTAGCCTTTAACCGGAGCAATGCGTACACCTATGGCGGCGTGATTTCAGGGACTGGCTCACTGCAAAATATTGGCAGCGGCACAACCACGTTGAGCGGAATTAATACTTTTACCGGCGGGGTGGATGTTTCCGCAGGCAAGCTGGTGCTGACGAATGCCAACAACAGCGTCAGTGGTTCGACGATTGCCTCTGGCGCCACGTTGGAACTGAATGGTGGGTCGAGTTCGATCTCGGGTAACATCGCAAACAACGGTGCTCTGATCTTTAGTCGGGGTGCTGCCTATACTTTTGCCGGTACCATCTCGGGAACCGGTACTGTCAACCAGAATGCTGGAAACTGGATAACGCTTACCGGAGCAAACACTTACAGTGGCGGTACGTTTATCGGTGGCAACGGTGGGATCATTGTCAATAATGACAACAACCTCGGCGCTGCGTCAGGTGGTATCACGTTCAATAACGGGACGGGTTACTTTCAGGCTCCCTCAGCATTCGCGACGTCGCGCACCATTACCATCAACAGTGGTGCGACTGGTTTCTTTAGTTCTTCAAGTGGAAGCATAACCTTAGCCTCTCCGATTGTTGGTGCTGGCAGCTTTGGCGTAAATGGCGGTACGGTGATCCTCACCGGGACCAACAACACCTATAGCGGCACGACGAACATCAATGGTGGCACCTTACAAATAAACGATGAGAGTAACCTGAGCAGTAACGCGGCTGGTGGAATAACCTATACCGGTGGCGGTTTTTTGCGTGTGATGTCGAGCAGTGCGCTGACACGTAATATTGCTATGAATGCCTCTGCGAATTTAGATGCTTATAATGGCTCGATTATCACCTTAAACGGCACCGTATCTGGCGGAGGCCGGCTCTATTTCTATGGCGGAGGGACGCCAGGCGGTATAGTGCTGCTGACCGGTAATAATACCCATACCGGTGGGATCGGCTTCTGGACAGGAAGTCGGGTCGTTGTCGCGAGTGACAGTAATATGGGGGCGGCAACGGGGCTCCTGCAGTTTAACGGCGGTACGCTTGCCTCTACGGCCACCTTTGCCTCAGGGCGTGCGGTCGATCTCAATGGTGCAGGTACCTTTGATGTTGCGTCAGGTACCACGTTGACTATGAATGGTGTGGTTTCAGGCGCTGGAAGATTGAACAAGGCCAATACAGGGACACTGGTCTTAAGTGGCGCAAATACCTGGACCGGTGGTACCACGATTAGCGGCGGCACATTGCAGATTGGCAATGGCGGAACGTCGGGCTCGCTCGGAACCGGTAACGTGATCAATAACGGAACCCTGACGTTTAACCGCAGTGACGTTACCTCGTATAACAACGTCATTTCCGGCACAGGTGCGGTGGTACAGTCTGGTAGTGGCTCCACAACCCTTTCGGGAAATAACACTTACACCGGTGCAACCACCGTTTCAGCGGGGACACTGTACGTCAACGGCAACCAGTCGTCGGCGACCGGGCTGACGACAGTGGCTTCCGGCGCCTCTCTGGGCGGCAATGGCACTATCGGCGGCAGCGTGACCGTCGCCGACGGTGGCACTCTGGCACCGGGAGCTTCCACAGGGGCTGTCGGGACGCTTACCATCAAGGGCAATCTGGCACTCTCTACGGGCTCTGTTCTTAATTACCACCTCGGTCAGGCGGGTACTGTAGGTGGCTCGCTCAACGACCTGACCATCGTCAACGGCAACCTGACGCTGGCGGGAACCCTCAATGTGGAGACCTCTGCGGGAGGGACTTTCGATGCCGGTGTCTACCGGATTATCAGTTATTCCGGTTCGCTGACCAACAATGGCATGGTGTTGGGGTCGCTGCCATCGGGCGCGAATGCAACACTGCAGACCTCCGTCGCCGGTCAGGTTAACCTGATAAATAACTATGCCGGCACCACTTTCTGGGACGGCACCACTGGTCATGACAACAGTATTATCGATGGCGGATCTGGTATCTGGAATACCGGTGTCGGTGCGAACAGCAACTGGACAGACGGTTCAGGGGCCGCGAATAGCGCTTACAGCACCAATTTTGCGGTATTCCAGGGCACGCCGGGTACGGTCACTGTCGATAATAGCCAGGGGCAGGTTGCGGTTACCGGTATGCAGTTCATGGCGGATGGTTACAGAATCATCGGTGATACAGTTGAACTGAACGAAACCACATCAGGCAGCGGGTTTAGTACGCTCAGGGTCGGCGACGGAACTGCCGCTGGCAGTAGCTACACCGCAACCATCGACGCTATTCTGGGGGGCTTTACCGGACTTTCCAAAACGGACCTGGGGACGCTGATCCTGACCGGTGCCAATACCTACACGGGCGGAACTAACATTTCCGGCGGTACGCTACAACTTGGTGATGGCACCACCAATGGGTCCATCCAGGGCGATATCGCGAATGCCGGCACACTGGCGCTTAAACCCGCCAGCGGAACCTCAATGGCAGTATCGGGTGTCGTGTCAGGTTCCGGGGCACTGCGGATGATCGGAACGGGTACTGCCATTCTGACCGGGGCAAACACCTATGCGGGGGGGACAACTATTTCATCCGGTACCCTGCAGATTGGTGACGGTACGACTAACGGCACGCTGCCTGGTAACGTGGTGAACAACGCAGCGCTGGTGTTTATGCCCAGAACGGCGTCCACCCTCAGCTATGGCGGTATCATTTCCGGGACCGGTTCTGTGACGCAAAACGGCCCGGGAACCACGGTGTTTACTGGCACAAATACCTATACCGGCGGTACGACAATCTCTTCCGGCGTACTTCAACTGGGCGACGGGACAGCCAATAATGACGGTTCGGTTGCGGGTAATGTGACAAACAATGGCACGCTGGCCTTTAAGTATTATGGCGGCAAGACCTACTCAGGGGTGATTTCGGGCAGTGGGGACGTTTCGCAACTGTCTGGCTCCACAACACTCAGTGGTGTGAATACCTATACCGGAGGTACGACGCTTACGGGAGGGGTATTATATGTATCGAACGATAATAACCTTGGGGATGTTTCAGGAGACCTGACGTTTAACGGTGGGGGACTGTCGGGTAGTGGGAGTTCAGCCAATATCGCGCGAAACATCACGGTTAACAGCACGGGTGGCAAACTTTACAATAGTTTGACCTTAAGTGGCCTTATTTCGGGCTCGGGCAAGCTGACGCAGACTGGTGGTTCCGTGACCGTAACGGGATCAAGCAACACCTGGAGTGGCGGTATTCAGGTTGCTGACTACGGGACCTTAATCGTGGGAGCTGGGGCTTCTCTGGGAACGGGCACCATCACCGGTCAGGCCGTTGATGAAGTCTACGGTGGCGGCGGTAACCTGCGGGCAATAGGTAACGCAACCCTGGCGAATGACATTTTTCTGGGTTTTACAGGCTACTATGCGAGCAACCGTTCGTTAAATCTTAATATTGATGCGGGTGCGACACTAACACTGCAAGGCAATATCAGCGAAACGGGCCGTTACAGAGGCACTAACGGCATGACTAAAGCCGGATCAGGCACCCTTGTGCTTGATAACGTTTCTTATAGCTCAAGTGGCGCTGGCACGGTTCTGGATGTTCGCGGCGGCGTGTTACAGATCGGTTCAGGCGGGACCCGCGGCACCATCAGTTCAACACCGGTGACGCTGGTGGCTAACAGCTCACTGGCATTCAATCGTAGTGATACTTCTATTTACGCCGGAGGGATTTCCGGGGCCGGATATCTGCAACAGATCGGCAGCGGAACCACGATCCTGACCGGGGACAGTACGTTTACCGGTGGGACTATCATCTCTGCCGGTACGCTGCAACTGGGTAATGGCGGTACCTCCGGGTGGATTACCGGCAATATTACCAACAACGGAACGCTGGCATTTAACCGCAGCGATAACGTGAAGTTTTCCAGTGTGATTTCTGGCACAGGGGCGCTCAGAAAAGCAGGCTCCGGTACACTGACGCTGACGGGAACGCAGACCTATACCGGCGGCACCACAATCAATACCGGTGTTTTACAGTTGGGCGATGGCACGACAGACGGCTCCATCATCGGCAACGTGAACATGGCGGGGGGGGCGCTGGCGTTTAACGCCAGTAACGGCTCAATAACCAGTCAAAACGCGTTGATTTCCGGCGCGGGCAGTTTAACGAAACTGGGCTTAGGCACCACGGTGCTGAAAGGGAGCAATACCTATACCGGCGCAACCACTGTGTCTGCAGGTGCGCTGTATATTGACGGCAATCAGGTTGCCGCAACCGGTGCGACAACTGTCGCGAACGGTGCGACCCTGGGCGGTATCGGGACGATCGGCGGCGATGTTACGATTGCTAATGGCGCCACCCTGATGCCGGGCAGCGAGAGCGGTACCGGAGGAACGCTGACCATCAATGGCAACCTGGTGCTCAATGACCTTTCAAACCTCAATTATCAGTTCGGCAAAGTCAATGGTGTGGCGCAAAACAGCCGCACTGACGTCAACGGCAACCTAACGCTGGACGGGCGTCTGAATGTCGCCACTCCGGCAGGCGGAACCTTCTCGGCAGGTGTTTATCGCGTCTTTAACTACAACGGGACATTGACCAACAATGGTCTGGTACTGGGCACCGTCCCGGCAGGGACGACGCTTGCGTTGCAAAGTTCGGTACCCGGCCAGGTGAACCTGATTAACAGTACGGGTCAGTTGCTTGCGTTCTGGGACGGTATGAACTCTGGTAACTATAACCAGGGGAGCGGAGAAGGCGGCGCAGGGACCTGGCGTTTACTGGGACAGACGGCCTGGGCCGACGTTTCGGGGTCGAGTAACTCCGCCTACGGGAACAAATCCTTTGCTGTATTTGGGGGCACGGCGGGTGCTGTCACGGTTGATAATTCCTTTGGTCAGGTTGAGACCTCGGGGATGCAGTTCACGACTACGGGTTATGCCATTAACGGCAGCGCCATCACACTGGTCAACTCGCCAGTCGACGGCAGTACGCCTGAACTGCGCGTTGGCGATGGTTCTGATGCCAGCAAAACAATGACTGCGACGATAAATGCCATCCTGCAGGGAGCGACATCGGTCACCAAGACCGATCTGGGCACGCTGGTACTGACCGGGGCCAACACATATACCGGAGGAACCCGGATCAATGGTGGCGTACTGCAGGTGTCAGGTAATACCAACCTTGGTGCAACGGCGGGAACGCTCAGTTTTGACGGCGGTACGTTGGCCACGACGGCGGGCTTTACCACGGCGCGCGTTACGACTCTCAATGCCAATGGCGGCACCCTTGATACTGCATCTGGCACGACGCTGGCGATGAGCGGTGCGATCGGCGGTAGTGGAGCCCTCAGTAAGACCAACACCGGTACGCTGATCCTGACGGGAACCAACGCGTATACCGGCGGCACAGCGATTAATGGCGGTATTGTGCAGGTATCGGGTGATGCGAACCTGGGCGCTGCCTCTGGACCTCTCAGTTTTGACGGCGGTACGCTGGCAACCACCGGCAGTTTCAGCACCGCACGCACGACAACGCTCAATACCGGTGGCGGCATCCTTGATACCGCAGCCGGTACGGCGCTGACAATGAGTGGTGTGGTGAGTGGCAGCGGTGCGCTGACCAAGACCAATACCGGTACGCTGACGCTGACAAACAGCAATACCTGGAGCGGCGGCACCACCATTTCCGGGGGGACGCTGCAACTGGGTAATGGCGGCACCGGCGGCTCCATCACGGGGAATGTCACCAACAACGGGGCTCTGGCCTTCAACCGCAGCGACACGGCAACCTTTGCTGGCGTGATTTCAGGCAGCGGTGTGGTGAATCAGACGGGCACAGGTAAAACAGTTCTGAGCGGCAGCAACAGCTACAGCGGCGGTACGACCATTTCTTCCGGCACCCTGGTGGCGCAGAACGGTGCGGCACTGGGCACCAGCGCGGTGACCAATAATGCCACCCTGCAGCTGGATTTCGCGACGGATGGCACACTGGCCAACGTGCTGAACGGCAGCGGAACGCTGAACAAGACAGGCAGCGGCACTGCGACCCTGACCGGGACCGGCTCCAGCGAGGGCGCGGTGGCGGTCAGCGGCGGCACGCTGGCCTTTGGTCAGAGCGGCGCCTTTAATGCCGCCAGCCTGAATGTTGCCAGTGGCGCGGCTATCACGGTCAGTCCGATCTCAAATATCGTGCTGAGCGGAGCCTACACCCAGGCAGCGGGCGCCACGTTCAACGGTGTCGCTGATACTCAAGCTAAAACGGCTGTTACAGCAGCGACTGCCAGTTTGAATGGTACGCTGAACATCACCGGTTTTGGGATTGCGGCCCCGGCCAGCGCCAGCGGGATTGCCGGTACGCAGTACACGGTCATCCACACCACCAACGGCATCACCGGCGACTTCAGCACGGTGAACCTTAACGGCGCGGCGAGCGCGGTGGACTACCTGCGTCTGGCGGGCCGCGTCAGCGGCAACGACTATAACGTCGGCTACGGACTGAGCTGGCTGGAAGGGCAGGCATACGGCACCGGCAGCTTCACGCTGGCCGGGGCCGCGGATACCTTTAACGTGGATGTGGCGCTGGGCAACCAGGCGGCGGGCACCTACACCAGCGGCTGGGACGGTAAAACGCTGACCAAGGCCGGGTTGGGCACCCTGACGCTGTCGGCGGTGAACACCTACACCGGTGACACCCTGGTGAACGGAGGCACGCTGAAGGCCGGGATCGCCAACGCCTTTGCGCAGAGTGCGAACGTGGCGGTGGCGTCCGGGGCGACGCTGGATCTGAACAGCTATAACCAGACGGCGCGTAACCTGTCGGGGGCCGGTAATGTGACGCTGGGCAGCGCGATGCTGACGGAAAACGCGGTCAGCGACACGACGTTCAGCGGCACGCTGAACGGGACGGGCGGACTGACCAAAACCGGCAGCGGCGTCTTCACGCTGAGCGGCAGCAACAGCTACAGCGGCGGCACGACCATTTCCGCTGGCACCCTGGTGGCGCAGAACGGCAGTGCGATGGGTACCGGCGCGGTGGCCAACAACGCCGCCCTGCGGCTGGATTTTGCCCAGAACGGTACGCTGGCTAACGTGCTGAGCGGCAGCGGAACGCTGAACAAGACGGGGCAGCGGCACTGCGACCCTGACCGGGACCGGCTCCGGCGAGGGCGCGGTGACGGTCAGCGGCGGTACGCTGGCCTTTGCCCAGAGCGGTGCCTTTAATGCTGCCAGCCTGAATACAGCCGCAGGTGCCGGCACGCAGGTGGCGGCGAACAGGAACCTGCTGCTGAGCGGGGCGCTTACCCCAGGCGGGCAGGGGCATCGCTGACGGTGGCGAAAGGCACCCAGCCGGCGGTGACCGCGCAGACCGCGAACCTGAACGGGACGCTGAGCCTGAGCGGTTACGGCACAGCCGCCCCGGCCAGCGCCAGCGGAATTGCCGGCACACAGTACACGGTCATCCACACCACCAACGGCATCACCGGCGACTTCAGCAGCGTGAACCTTAACGGCGCGGCGAGCGCGGTGGACTACCTGCGTCTGGCGGGCCGCGTCAGCGGCAACGACTACAACGTCGGTTACGGACTGAGCTGGCTGGAAAGGCAGGCATACGGGACCGGCAGCTTCACGCTGGCCGGGGCCGCGGATACCTTTAACGTGGACGTGGCGCTGGGCAACCAGGCGGCGGGCACCTACACCAGCGGCTGGGACGGTAAAACGCTGACCAAGGCCGGGGCGGGCACCCTGACGCTGTCGGCGGTGAACACCTACACCGGCAATACCCTGGTGAACGGTGGCAAGTTGAAGGCCGGGATCGCCAACGCCTTTGCGCAGAGTGCGAACGTGGCGGTGGCGTCCGGGGCGACGCTGGATCTGAACAACTTTGACCAGACGGCGCGTAACCTGTCGGGAGCCGGTAATGTGACGCTGGGCAGCGCGATGCTGACGGAAAACGCGGTCAGCGACACGACGTTCAGCGGCACACTGAGCGGGACAGGCGGACTGACCAAAACCGGCAGCGGCGTCTTCACGCTGAGCGGCAGCAACAGCTACAGCGGCGGCACGACCATTTCTGCTGGCACTCTGGTGGCGCAGAACGGTGCGGCACTGGGCACCGGCGCGGTGGTCAACAACGCCGCCCTGCGGCTGGATTTTGCCCAGAACGGTACGCTGGCTAACGTGCTGAGCGGCAGCGGAACGCTGAACAAGACGGGCAGCGGCACTGCGACCCTGACCGGGACCGGCTCCGGCGAGGGCGCGGTGACGGTCAGCGGGGGTACGCTGGCCTTTGCCCAGAGCGGTGCCTTTAATGCTGCAGCCTGAATACAAGCCGCAGGTGCCGGCACGCAGGTGGCGGCGAACAGCAACCTGCTGCTGAGCGGGGGGCGCTTACCCAGGCGGCAGGGCATCGCTGACGGTGGCGAAAGGCACCCAGCCGGCGGTGACCGCGCAGACCGCGAACCTGAACGGGACGCTGAGCCTGAGCGGTTACGGCACGGCCGCCCCGGCCAGCGCCAGCGGAATTGCCGACACACAATACACAGTTGTCCACACCACCAACGGCATCACCGGCGACTTCAGCAGCGTGAACCTTAACGGCGCGGCGAGCACGGTGGACTACCTGCGTCTGGCGGGCCGCGTCAGCGGCAACGACTATAACGTCGGCTACGGACTGAGCTGGCTGGAAGGGCAGGCTTACGGCACCGGCAGCTTCACGCTGGCCGGGGCCGCGGATACCTTTAACGTGGACGTGGTGCTGGGCAACCAGGCGGCGGGCACCTACACCAGCGGCTGGGACGGTAAAACGCTGACCAAGGCCGGGGCGGGCACCCTGACGCTGTCGGCGGTGAACACCTACACCGGTAACACGCTGGTGAACGGTGGCAAGTTGAAGGCCGGGATCGCCAACGCCTTTGCGCAGAGCGCGAACGTGGCGGTGGCGTCCGGGGCGACGCTGGATCTGAACAACTATGACCAGACGGCGCGTAACCTGTCGGGAGCCGGTAACGTGACGCTGGGCAGCGCGATGCTGACGGAAAACGCGGTCAGCGACACGACGTTCAGCGGCACGCTGAGCGGGACAGGCGGACTGACCAAAACCGGCAGCGGCGTCTTCACGCTGAGCGGCAGTAACAGAGCCGCAGGTGCCGGCACGCAGGTGGCGGCGAACAGCAACCTGCTGCTGAGCGGGGCGCTTACCCAGGCGGCAGGGGCATCGCTGACGGTGGCGAAAGGCACCCAGCCGGCGGTGACCGCGCAGACCGCGAACCTGAACGGGACGCTGAGCCTGAGCGGTTACGGCACGGCCGCCCCGGCCAGCGCCAGCGGAATTGCCGGCACACAATACACGGTTGTCCACACCACCAACGGCATCACCGGCGACTTCAGCAGCGTGAACCTTAACGGCGCGGCGAGCACGGTGGACTACCTGCGTCTGGCGGGCCGCGTCAGCGGCAACGACTATAACGTCGGCTACGGACTGAGCTGGCTGGAAGGGCAGGCTTACGGCACCGGCAGCTTCACGCTGGCCGGGGCCGCGGATACCTTTAACGTGGACGTGGTGCTGGGCAACCAGGCGGCGGGCACCTACACCAGCGGCTGGGACGGTAAAACGCTGACCAAGGCCGGGGCGGGCACCCTGACGCTGTCGGCGGTGAACACCTACACCGGTAACACGCTGGTGAACGGTGGCAAGTTGAAGGCCGGGGATCGCCAACGCCTTTGCGCAGAGCGCGAACGTGGCGGTGGCGTCCGGGGCGACGCTGGATCTGAACAACTATGACCAGACGGCGCGTAACCTGTCGGGAGCCGGTAACGTGACGCTGGGCAGCGCGATGCTGACGGAAAACGCGGTCAGCGACACGACGTTCAGCGGCACGCTGGAGCGGGACAGGCGGACTGACCCAAAACCGGGCAGCGGCGTCTTCACGCTGAGCGGCAGTAACAGTTACAGCGGCGGCACGACCATTTCCGCTGGCACCCTGATGGCGCAGAATGGCGCGGCCCTGGGCACCGGCGCGGTGGCCAACAACGCCGCCCTGCGGCTGGATTTTGCCCAGAACGGTACGCTGGCTAACGTGCTGAGCGGCAGCGGAACGCTGAACAAGGGACGGGCAGCGGCACTTGCGACCCTGACCGGGGCTGGCTCCCGCGAGGGCGCTGGTGACGGTCAGCGGCGGGTACGCTGGCCTTTGCCCAGAGCGGTGCCTTTAATGCTGCCAGCCTGAATACAGCCGCAGGTGCCGGCACGGCAGGGTGGCGGCGAACAGCAACCTGCTTGCTGAGCGGGGCGCTTACCCAGGCGGCAGGGGCATCGCTGACGGTGGCGAAAGGCACCCAGCCGGCCGGTGACCGCGCAGACCGCGAACCTGAACGGGACGCTGAGCCTGAGCGGTTACGGCACGGCCGCCCCGGCCAGCGCCAGCGGAATTGCCGGCACACAATACACGGTTGTCCACACCACCAACGGCATCACCGGCGACTTCAGCAGCGTGAACCCTTAACGGCGCGGCGAGCACGGTGGACTACCTGCGTCTGGGCGGGCCGCGTCAGCGGCAACGACTATAACGTCGGCTACGGACTGAGCTGGCTGGAAGGGCAGGCTTACGGCACCGGCAGCTTCACGCTGGCCGGGGCCGCGGATACCTTTAACGTGGACGTGGTGCTGGGCAACCAGGCGGCGGGCACCTACACCAGCGGCTGGGACGGTAAAACGCTGACCAAGGCCGGGGCGGGCACCCTGACGCTGTCGGCGGTGAACACCTACACCGGTAACACGCTGGTGAACGGTGGGCAAGTTGAAGGCCGGGATCGCCAACGCCTTTGCGCAGAGCGCGAACGTGGGCGGTGTGCGTCCGGGGCGACGCTGGATCTGAACAACTATGACCAGACGGCGCGTAACCTGTCGGGAGCCGGTAACGTGACGCTGGGCAGCGCGATGCTGACGGAAAACGCGGTCAGCGACACGACGTTCAGCGGCACGCTGAGCGGGACAGGCGGACTGACCAAAACCGGCAGCGGCGTCTTCACGCTGAGCGGCAGTAACAGCTACAGCGGCGGCACGACCATCTCTGCCGGGACCCTGCAACTGGGTGGTGGCGGAACAACCGGCGCGATCGTGGGTAACGTGACCAACAATGGCACACTGGCTTTTAACCGCAGTGATGCGACGACGTTTGCTGGCGTGATTTCAGGCAGCGGCCGTGTCACCCAGGTGGGAACCGGTAAAACAATCTTCACCAGCACTCACACTTACAGCGGCGGTACGACTATCTCCGCCGGTACCCTGCAACTGGGTAATGGCGGTACAACCGGCAGCGTACAGGGGGCCATTGATATTGCCTCCGGCGCGACGCTGGCGGTGGAGTGGGGTGCGGATTACACGCTGAATAACACGCTGACCGGCAGCGGTCTGGTGGCGGTCAGGGCGGCCGGGCATGACGTTAACTTGGCCTCGGCGGCAACGGGCGCGGGCTTTAGCGGAACGGTTGACCTGCAGAACGCCACCTTCAGTCTTGGCGGGGTGAATACCGGGGCGCTGACCGCGGCCACCCTGCGCCTTGGCAGCGGCAGTGTGACCACGGTGGCGGACGGCACGCAGACCATTGGCGGTCTGGCCTTTGACGGCGGTAAAGCGATTTTCAACGCCACGGTACCGGCGCAGATCGATGCCACCAGTCTGGTGCGGGTGAATATGCTGGACGCGAGCGGTGCCGGCACCGTGCAGGCCACATTACCGGTACCTTATGTCCTGCCGACGCCGGTACCTTCAACGGAGCTGTCGCTGCTTGAACAGGACGATGTGAATCTGGGAACCCGTCTGGTGGCGGCCAGTACGGCGACCGGCAGTGCCGGGGCGCTGAGCCTGCTGGATCAGAACGGCAATGCCATCACGGCGGCGCAGCAGATCGACGTGCAGCAGGGCGGCAGCCTGGTGGCGGTTGGTACCTACGATTATCGTCTGAGCACGGGGGCCAGCCTGGACGGGCTGTATGTCTCCTACGGGCTTAAACAGCTGGATCTGCAGGCCGGTCAGACCCTGACGCTGGCAGAAAACAGCGGGGCCACCGGCGCGTCGGCGGATATGTCGGCGAAGATCACCGGTAGCGGTAACCTGCGGATCGATGCCGGTATACTGTCGTTGTCCAACACGACCAACGACTTTACCGGCGACACCACGGTGGCGACAGGGACACTGCAGGCCGGTGCCCGCAATGTGATTGCGACGTCCGCAAACGTGACAGTAAATGCCGGGGCGACGCTGGATACCCACGGTTATCACCAGTCGCTGACCAACCTGACAGGCACTGGTACGGTGACCAACAGCACGACGACCGCAACGACTCTGACGCTGAACGATACGGCGACCAGTGTGTTTGCAGGCACCATCACTGGCGCACAACTGGCGCTGATGCAGGCAACTGGTACGCAGATCCTGACGGGGAGCAACACTTACGGCGGCGGTACGACGATCAACACGGCAGCCACCCTGCAACTGGGTAATGGCGGTACCAGCGGCTCCATCACGGGGAATGTGACCAACAACGGCGCGCTGACCTTTAACCGCAGCGATTCGGCGACCTTTGCTGGCGTGATTTCAGGCAACGGTGCGGTGAATCAGACGGGGATGGGCAGAACGATACTGACCGGTACCAACAGCTACAGCGGCGGCACCACGATCGCCGCAGGTACGCTGCAACTGGGTAATGGTGGAACAAGAGGATCTATCACAGGTAATGTGACCAATAATGGTGTGCTGGCCTTTAACCGCAGCGACACGGCGACCTTTGCTGGCGTGATTTCAGGCAACGGTGCTGTGAATCAGACGGGCACAGGTAAAACAGTTCTGAGCGGCAACAACAGTTACAGCGGCGGCACGACTATTTCTGCTGGCACTCTGGTGGCGCAGAACGGTGCGGCACTGGGCACCAGCGCGGTGGCCAACAACGCCGCCCTGCAGCTGGATTTTGCCCAGAACGGTACGCTGGCTAACGTGCTGAACGGCAGCGGAACGCTGAACAAGACGGGCAACGGCACTGCGACCCTGACCGGGGCTGGCTCCCGCGAGGGCGCGGTGACGGTCAGCGGCGGTACGCTGGCCTTTGCCCAGAGCGGTGCCTTTAATGCTGCCAGCCTGAATACAGCCGCAGGTGCCGGCACGCAGGTGGCGGCGAACAGCAACCTGCTGCTGAGCGGGGCGCTTACCCAGGCGGCAGGGGCATCGCTGACGGTGGCGAAAGGCACCCAGCCGGCGGTAACCGCGCAGACCGCGAACCTGAACGGGACGCTGAGCCTGAGCGGTTACGGCACGGCCGCCCCTGCCAGCGCCAGCGGAATTGCCGGCACACAATACACGGTTGTCCACACCACCAACGGCATCACCGGCGACTTCAGCAGCGTGAACCTTAACGGCGCGGCAAGCGCGGTGGACTACCTGCGTCTGGCGGGCCGCGTCAGCGGCAACGACTACAACGTGGGTTACGGACTGAGCTGGCTGGAAGGGCAGGCTTACGGGATCGGCCGCTTCACGCTGGCCGGGGCTGCGGATGCCTTTAACGTGGACGTGGCGCTGGGCAACCAGGCGGCGGGCGCTTACACCAGCGGCTGGGACGGTAAAACGCTGACCAAGGCCGGGGCGGGCACCCTGACGCTGTCGGCGGTGAACACCTACACCGGAGACACGCTGGTGAACGGCGGCACGCTGAAGGCCGGGATCGCCAACGCCTTTGCGCAGAGTGCGAACGTGGCGGTGGCGTCCGGGGCGACGCTGGATCTGAACAGCTATAACCAGACGGCGCGTAACCTGTCGGGAGCCGGTAACGTGACGCTGGGCAGCGCGATGCTGACAGAAAACGCGGTCAGCGACACGACGTTCAGCGGCATACTGAGCGGGACAGGCGGGCTGACCAAAACCGGCAGCGGCGTCTTCACGCTGAGCGGCAGCAACAGCTACAGCGGCGGTACGACCATCTCTGCCGGGACCCTGCAACTGGGTAATGGCGGTACAACTGGCGCGATCGCCGGTAACGTGACCAACAATGGCACACTGGCCTTTAACCGCAGTGATGCGACGACGTTTGACGGCGTGATTTCAGGCAGTGGCCGTGTCACTCAGGTAGGAACGGGTACAACGCTGTTCACTGGCACCCACACCTACAGCGGCGGTACGACTATCTCCGCCGGTACCCTGCAACTGGGTAATGGCGGTACAACCGGCAGTGTACAGGGGGCCATTGATATTGCCTCTGGTACGACGCTGGCGGTGGACTGGGGTGCGGATTACACGGTCAACAACACGCTGACCGGCAGCGGTCTGGTGGCGGTCAGGGCGGCCGGGCATGATGTTAACTTTGCTTCGGCGGCTGCGGGCGCGGGCTTTAGCGGAACGGTTGACCTGCAGAACGCTACCTTCAGCCTTGGTGGAGTGAATACCGGGGCGCTGACCGCGGCCACCCTGCGCCTTGGCAGCGGCAGTGTGACCACGGTGGCGGACGGTACACAGTCCATTGGCAGTCTGGTCTTTAATAGTGGTAAAGCCATTTTCAATGCCACAGTACCGGCGCAGATCGATGCCACCAGTCTGGTGCAGGCGAATCTGCTGGATACCAGCGGCACGGGTATCGTACAGGTCATATTACCGACACCTTATGTGCTGCCGACGCCGGCACCATCGACGGATCTGTCGCTGCTTGAGCAGGACGATGTGAATCTGGGGACCCGTCTGGTGGCGGCCAGTACGGCGACAGGCAGCGCAGGCGCGCTGGAATTGCAGGATCAGAACGGTAATGCCATCACGGCGGCGCAGCAGATTAATGTCCAGCAGGGCGGCAGCCTGGTGGCGCTCAGTACCTACGATTATCGTCTGAGCTCGGGGGTAAATCAGGACGGGCTGTATGTCTCCTACGGACTGAAACAGCTGGATCTGCAGGCCGGTCAGACCCTGGCGCTGGAACAAAACAGCGGAGCCACCGGTGCGTCGGCGGATATGTCGGCGAAGATCACCGGCAGCGGTAGTCTGCAGGTCGATGCCGGCACCGGGGTAGTGTCGTTGTCCAACACAACCAATGACTTTACCGGCGACACCACGGTGGCGACCGGGACGCTGCAGGCTGGCGCGCTGGATGTGATTGCGACCTCCGCGAACGTGACAGTGAATGCCGGAGCAACGCTGGACACGAACGGTTATCACCAGTCGCTGACCAACCTGTCTGGCGAGGGTACGGTGACCAATGGTACGGCGACCGATACGATCCTGACGCTGAACGACACGGCGACGAGCGTGTTTGCAGGCGATATTACGGGGGCGCAACTGGCACTGGTACAGGCAAGCGGTACGCAGGTGCTGGCAGGGAGCAACAATTACGGCGGCGGTACGACAATCAATACCGGAGCCACGCTGCAACTGGGCAATGGTGGTACCAGCGGTTCAGTCGCGGGGAATGTGACCAACAACGGTGCGCTGGCCTTTAACCGCAGCGATTCGTCGACCTTTAGCGGGGCGATCTCCGGCAGCGGAGTGGTGAATCAGACAGGGACGGGCAGAACGATACTGGCCAGTGCCAACAGCTACAACGGCGGCACGACGATCTCCGGCGGTACGCTGCAACTGAATGACAGCCAGGGGGCGGGTACTGGTGCTGTCAGCATCAATACGACAGCAGGTGAAGTTGGTACAGGTCTGGATCTGGTCTTCAGAAATGCCAGCGACTTTAGCAATCAGCTCACTGGCGCGGGAACAACCACGGTGAGTGGCGCTCAGGCGACCATCACAGGGGCCAATGCGGGATATACCGGCAACTGGCGTGTCACCGATACGGGGACGCTGGCTGTTGCAGCTGACACGGTAAGTAGTACCGATAATCTTGGCACCGGCGGGGTGGATATTGCCACTGACGGCACTGTTAATGTTCTGACGCAGGGGGCATTCAGCTTTAATAATACCCTGACGGGGGCCGGTACGCTGAACGCCTCCGGTCATGGCCAGGCATTCTCCTTCGGCAGTGGTGTGGGGGCAGCCTTCACGGGGACGACGGCACTGACAGACAATACGTTTGCGCTGTCCGGGAATAACACGACTGCGCTTACTCACGGCAAGCTGTCTGTGGGAAGCGGCAACGTGACGACGGTGGGAGATGGTAATCAGCAGATCGGCGGACTGATCGTCAATGACGGTACGGTGGTGTTCAACGCCACGGCACCCGATGAGGTTCTGGCGACCAGTCTGATCACCGCAGATACCCTTGATATCAGTCATACCGGTACGGTGTACATTAACGCCCCTGAATCGTACGTTCCGCAGGTTCGTGATACGAACAATGCGCTGAATCTTCTGATGCAGGATGAAGCCAACACAGGTGTGCAACTGGTTAAAGCCGCTGCAGTTACAGGGAGCGGCGGTGCCATCCGGTTACTCAATAAGGATGGCAGCACGATCACGGCTGAACGGACGATTGATATTAACCAGAATGGCGATGTCGTCGCGCGGGGGACGTATGACTATCGCCTGACCTCGGGAGCGGCGGCTGATGGATTGTATGTGAATTACGGTCTGACAGAACTGGATATTCAGGCGGGTAAAACGCTGACGCTGGCGCAGGATACGGGGGCAACAAAAGCTTCTGCGGATATGTCAGCCAAAGTGACGGGCAGCGGTAACCTTGTTATTGATGCAGGGGCAGGTGTGGTGTCGTTGTCCAGTGCGACCAACGATTATACCGGTGAGACGAAAGTCAGTACGGGTACGTTGCGTACTGATGCTGATAATTCACTGGGTAAAACCCGTCTGCTTACGCTGGCTAGCAATACCGGTTTTGACCTGAATGGCAAAACGCAGACTGTCGGTGAACTGAACAGCGCAGCGGGCTCGTCGTTGAACGTGAACGGCGGAACGTTAGCGCTCAGCAAGGGGGGCCTCTCTGCGGGGAGTCTGACCGGCACCGGTAAGATTAACGTTCTGGGGGGAACCTTCGATGTGCGTGGGGCTAACACCGGGCTCAGCGCCATTACCCAAATCAGTAAAGGTGCGATTGCACGTCTGAATGATGTGGCGGGTCTGGGCAGCGGCAATATCGTCTCTGACGGTATGCTGGTGCTGAACAGTGCTGTTGGTACGATGAATAACAATATCAGCGGGACAGGCGAACTGGTTAAAAAGGGTGACGGTGAAGTTGTTCTGACTGGTAAAACGGACTGGACAGGCGACACGCATATCGATGGCGGTGCGCTGGTTCTGGATGGTTCCCGTGGTGGTGCGCAACTGGTCAGTAATGTGATTGCAAAAGACAATACTTCATTGTCATTGCGTAACGGCGCGACGCTGACGGGCTGGATTGATCCGACGGATGTGAATATTGATTCAGCCAGCCGCTGGAATATGACTGCTGACTCACTGGTCGATGATGTGGATCTTGCCGGTACCCTTAATCTTGCAGCACCGACCGGGAAGTCAATGACAACAGGGCATACCCTGACAGCCACCAACTGGCATGGACAGGACGGCACGGTGGTCATGAATTCCGTGCTGGGAGGAGACACGTCGGTCACCGATAAGATTGTCGTTAAAGGGAATACCAGTGGTAACACCTTCGTTAAGGTCAATAATCTCGGCGGCCGTGGCGCTCAGACCGTAGAAGGCATTCAGTTGGTGAAAGTCAGTGGGCAGTCAGACGGGACGTTCACCAAATCCGGGCGTATCGTTGCCGGGATCTATGACTACAGTCTTGTGAAGAAGGGCGCTGATTGGTATCTGACCAGCCGGGATACCTCCACGCCGGATAAAAAGGGAACGTCAGGGGTTCGCCCGGATCCTGCGAGCTATACAGCCAACCTGGCGGCGGCGAATACCATGTTTGTTCACCGGTTGCACGATCGGGCGGGTGAAACGCAGTACACGGATGCACTGACCGGCGAGCAGAAAGTCACCAGCATGTGGCTGCGTCAGGTGGGTGGACATAACCGCTGGAGCGCCAGCATCGGGCAGGTTGACACGCAAAGTAACCGCTATGTGACGCAACTGGGTGGTGAAGTGGCGCAGTGGAGTCCGGATGGTGTGCAGGGCTTGCACCTTGGTGTGATGGCAGGCTACGGCAGGAACAGCAGTAACTCCCATTCCGGTGCTACTGGCTACAGTTCCGATGGCTCCGTCAACGGGTACAGCGCCGGGCTTTATGCAACCTGGTATCAAAATGACGAAACCAGACAGGGAATGTATGTGGACAGTTGGGCTCAGTACGGCTGGTTTGACAATACTGTGAAAGGCGAGAAGGTACAGTCAGAGTCATACAAATCAAAAGGCATGACGGCGTCACTGGAGCTGGGCTATACGCATAAACTGGGAGAATTTAGCGGAAGTAAAGGCTCACTGAATGAGTTGTATATCCAGCCGCAGGCACAGGCGATATGGATGGGCGTGACGGCAGATGAGCATCATGAAAACAATGGTACTCGTGTCACGGGTGAAGGTGACGGCAATGTTCAGACACGTCTCGGCGTGCGTACCTTCCTGAAAGGTCACAGCAAACTGGATGAAGGTAAAAACCGCAACTTCAAGCCGTATGTGGAGATCAACTGGATCCACAACACGCAAAGCTTCGGTACTCGCATGGACGGAAACTCATTATCTCAGGATGGCGCCAGGAATGTGGGGGAAGTGAAAGCCGGTGTTGAAGGTCAACTTAATTCACGTCTGAGTGTCTGGGGGAATGTGGGTGTTCAGGTCGGGGATAAAGGATACAATGATGCATCTGCCACGCTGGGTGTGAAATATAATTTTTAACAGCAATATAACCAGGAAGTCAGTGTCTGAAAAACACTGACTTCCATTATAATAAACAATTCCTTCATTATTTATTTGAGTTGAATGATTAAATGTATTAATTTTATTTTCATAAAATGCACCTGAATGGTATTGTTATATTTTTTCGAGAGGTAGGGTGTAATTATCAACATCCTGTAATGTTTTTTGATATCGTTATTATTTGTGAATTTAATATCTTGAGAGAGAAAGAAGTATGAAAAACATAAAATTAAATGGCTTAAAATACATTTCTGCCGTTTGCGTAATGGTTATTGGTTTGAGCGGTTGTGACCAGTTGGGAGCAAACCAATCGAAAGTTGCTTATGTGGATATTGCTAAGGTGCTTAACGAATCATCTATTGGCAAACAAGAAACTAAACATAATCAAGATATTAAAGCTGTATTACTCAAAGCTGAAAGTGATGCAAAAGAAAAATATACGGCTATGTCAGAAAAACAACAACAGCAAAGCCGTGAGGCAGATAATTTGACGCTCAATCAAGTATGGATAGCTGAACAGCAACATAGCCGTGAGGTGAGCATCAAAGCTATCACAGAGGAAGCAGAAAACTATCGCGCCAGCCACAAGATTGATTATGTCATGGTCAGTACCTCAATACTTGCAGCGAAAGAGGGGGCGGATATCACCAATGACCTTATTAAACAACTGGAGAAAAAGAAAGTTAATTATGGTGACTTGCCGAAAATCAGCGTTACCGATAACCCAGTTGCGAATGAAAAATCTGCTGATGCCCCTCAGGAAGATAAATCAGATGTCTCAGTCGCACATTAATTAATACTGAGTGCATATATTTTAATATTTATGTTGTGATATTTATAGGTGAGTTTATGTTCAATAAAATAGCATATGTTAATTTAGTACGGGTTCTCAATGAGTCACCGGTTGGTCAACTAGAGTTAGCACGACTGCAAGAAGTAAAAGAGGTTCTGATGGGCGCTGAGCAGGCAGCACAGGAAGCCTATCTGGACATGTCGGAAGAAGAAAAAGAGAGAAACCGCGCAGTTGATATTGCTAATATTAACCAGTCATGGGGGATTGAACAGCAGAATGCGCGTGCCGCCAGCCTGGGAGCAATTCTTAAAGAGGTAGAACGTTACCGGAGTGGCAATGAGCTGGCGATGATACTGAATAGTGAGCATGTGATTGCTTCAGAACAACAATATGATGTAACAGATGACATTATATTAAATATGAAAGATATCCAGGTTGATTATGGGGACTTACCTGGTTTTACGGTAACGAAGCCAAATAATATCTGCGAAGAAAATGAATAATAACCTTTAATGGTTGAAAGTTCTGATAGTTATTACTCTGTTTGATGTGATTTTATAGCACTGAGGTGATGGCATGTCTCAGTGTTTAAAATCTCATTCAGATAGTGAATTTGCACGATGCAAAAAACTGGTTGAAATTATTTGAAGGTTAATGATTTTTAACCAGTTTTAATCATGCTCAGCCGTTTGGATGGTGCAGCTATAAATGATCGGGAGTAATAAACTGAACGACGCCTTTTCGTTAGAATTATTACCATGCTAACACTGACGTCGAATGCAGAGAGCATTTTCTGCTGTTAGCGATAACTGATGCCATATTTGCTATGCCAACGAAATTCCAACAGAATGCATTCATCATAATCACCACTGGCAAAAGCCTTAGTCGCGATGATCGGTACGTCAATGTGCGCAACAGTGTCTCAGGATGAAATAAAGCGTTGCGGCACACCTTTCAAGTCATCCTGTATTCTAAGTCTCGTATTTACATCAGTGATTTTTTATCTGTTCATAAATTCAGTAATACATTATTAATATTCAAGCAGTTGCCTCTGAGATTCATTTTCTTCGAGATATTCGAAGGAGAGCAGGCGAGTTTTTTCATCGTTGAAAAACCATTCGCAATCGTTTCGTTGAATAACGTCTCCGGGTTTGAAGCATATCCCGGATGCAGCCCGAACGATCGCATATTTTCCGTTGCTGAACATAACCCTGTGGATACAAAAAGGGGGGCTTGCATCTCCAAAAAGGCGGTTTGCAATGATATGCCCTTCAATAAAAACAACTTTTTTGTTTTTCATGAGATTCACCTTGATCACAGTATCACATTGATATGTGGTCATTTTCCTGTTTCGTTTTCTTTCGAAGAGGGAATTGCTGGCTAGCCGCCAATGCACCAGCATTCTGATGGTAGAAATAACAGCCCGCATGAAGGACATTCCAGCACCGCATCTTTTCGCAGTTTACCTGCTTTTTGGTCTGCCCTGTGGTTACAGGCAGGGCAGGTTACATGCACAGGTCTTTCTTTAAATTTTCGCAAGCCACTTGTATAAGACATAAATTAACACTCCAGAAGTTTAATAATTAAGTATACGCCTATATTTAATAATATTGAGCTTATATGTGTTTGGTTCTGTGTCTGGGGAACGCGCCAGAGAGTAAGACAGGATATTGTGATATAATGCCCTTCCATGAGAAATTTATAATGAAATCAGAAGACACTCTTGACTGGTACCCGGCACAATTGCCGCCAGTGAAAATTATCCTTGGCGAAGCCGTGCTGGCTGTTGGTAAACAGGGCCGGCCAATTAACACCCGGACGCTGCTTGAGTACCTTCAGGTCATGCAGGGAAAGCAAAAAAGAAGGGATGATAAAGTGGCGATGCAGACCGCGATTGATGTTCTCAGAGATAATCAACGCATTAACGGCAGACGTTAATGCGCATTTTACGACGGCATCACTTTTGCAGGATATCAACCGTATGGTTTTGCCCGTCATCCCGCAGCGGGATTTTATCATCTGGCAGTGTGTTGCTATCCAGTGTGACCCGATATTCCTCGCTGCCGCGCGAAATGGTGATGTGATACCAGCTCTGACCATGCTGATACGTCAGGCTGAGTGACGGCCACGCATCAGGCAACTGAGCGTGAACAGTGAAGGTGTCTTTGTAACGTTTAATTCCCAGTAGTTCCTCAGCCAGCAGCCGGTATGCCCAGCCAGAAGATCCTGTATACCAACTCCACCCGGCACGTCCGGTATGCGGCGCGACGCTGTAGACATCCGCACTCATGACGTAGGGCTCCGCTTTATATATTTCTACTTCGCTGGCATTTCGCGCATGGTTTATCGGATTGATCATCGACCACAACTGCCAGGCGCGCGCGGTTTTACCCATCCGGGCAAACGCCATGATCGCCCAGATCGCGCCATGCGTATACTGTCCACCGTTTTCCCGCACGCCGGGCAGATATCCCTGAATGTAACCCGGATTCGGTCCGCGACCATCGAACGGTGGCGCCAGCAGTTTGATCAGGCCAGCATCGCGGTCTACCAGACGGTCATCCAGCGACTGCATGGCTCGGGCGCTGCGTTCGGGACTTCCGGCACCGGAGAGTACGGACCAGCTTTGTGCGATGGCATCAATCTGACAATCCTGCGAAAGCCCGGAACCCAGAGGTTCGCCGCCATCAAAATATCCGCGCCGGTACCATTCGCCGTCCCAGCCAGAGACATCGAGGTTTTTCTGTAATTGCACTGCCTGCGTACGACACAGCAAAGCAATACTGGCGTCCTGACGCTGTTCGGCAAGATCGGCAAAGCGCAGTAAAATGTCATACAGGAAGAACCCCAGCCAGACGCTTTCACCTTTACCTTCAATACCGACCCGGTTCATCCCGTCATTCCAGTCGCCTGCCCCGATGAGCGGCAGGCCATGTTGCCCAAACTGTAACCCATGCCGAATCGCTTTCACGCAGTGTAACCAGAGCGTTTCTTCGATGGCGCTGGTCACCGGCGTGTCGTAAACGGACTCTTCGCCCGGCTGGAGCAGGCGACCTTCCAGATAAGGTATGGTTTGTTCCAGTACCTCTGCGTCTCCGGTTGTTGCCACGTAGTGACAGACGGCCAGCGGCAGCCAGAGATAGTCATCCGAACAACGAGTGCGCACGCCACTGCCCTGAGGCGGGTGCCACCAGTGTTGAACATCGCCTTCAGTGAACTGCCGTGACGCACAGAGGACAATCTGCTCGCGCAACCGTTGCGGCGCGGTGTGACTCAACGCCAGCGTATCCTGCAACTGATCGCGAAAACCAAACGCGCCCCCGGACTGATAGTAGCCGCTGCGCGCCATCAGGCGACAGGCCATCGTCTGGTATAGAAGCCAGCCGTTCACCAGTAAATTAACGGTACTGTCCGGCGTGTTGATCACCATTTTATCGAGCATGTGGTGCCAGTAGCGATGAACCTTGTTCAGCTCTTCGCGCACGGCCTCTTCGTTGAGATAGCGGGTGAGCGTTGCCTGGGCTTGAGCCTGATCTTCGCCAACGCCGAGCACAAAAATAAACGTCCGTTGATCGCCATCGATAAGTGTGGTCGCAGACTGCACTGCACCGCAGGGATCAAGACCGGCGCCTGTTTTATCAGACAGCCTGCGCAGGCTTAATGCCGCCGGTTTTTGCAGTGAACCCTGACGACCGAGAAACTCGCGGCGATCGCCCGTCAGCGAGCAATGCACGCCGGTAACTGCAAAAAATGCGGTGCGTCCGGCACCGCTGGCACCATAAAAATTATTGGCCATCACGCCGCATCCACCGGCAACGCTTGCCGCATGGGTGACAACATGCAGCGCGGATCGTGCCCGGGATTCACCCAGAGTCCATTCCACGTAGCCCGTAACTGACAGTCTGCGCGTGCGCCCGGAGTTGTTACTGAGCGTCAGGATCGCCAGTTTAACCGCAGCCTGTTCGGCAACCAGCACCGTCAGTTCGCTGTCGATGCCGCGCTCACGATGAGAGAACACACTGTAGCCGAAACCGTGGCGGGTAAGATAATCCCCCTCGCCGCGTACCGGCAGCGTGGTCGGCGACCAGCACACGCCGCTCTCTTCATCACGCAAAAAGAAGGCTTCGCCGCTGCGGTCGCTGACCGGGTCATTTTCCCACGGCGTTAACCGGTATTCATGGGCATTCATATACCAGCTATAGGCCTGTCCCGCTTCCGACAATACGCTGCCAAAACCGGCATTTGCCAGCACGTTTGACCATGGGGCGGGCGTCGGTTCGTTTTCCCTGAGCACAATCTGATATTCACGACCATCCTGAGAAAAACCGCCAAGACCGTTGAAATGGAGCAGCTGATCGGTATCCGGTGTCCAGGGGAGATGCTGGTTTATCCCCGGCCCAACGTGCGGAATAAAAGGCCGCACGGATGTTTTAGGGAGATGAATGCGCTGATCAAGCTGCTCATTCAGCCCGCCTGCGCGGTCATCCAGATACAGGTGCGCCACACTCAGCAAAAGCAGCTTGTCTTCGGCGGAAAGATGCTCGCCATTACGGACAAAAATCCCGCCGGATTTATCCAGTTGACTGGCTTCAGAACCGGCATAAATCAGATCCATAATCTGGTTTTGCAGTGCCTGCTGATAACCTCCCGGACTGTCATTCAGAATCACTAAATCCACCGCCAGCCCTTTTAGCCGCCAGTAGCGGTGCGCCTGAATCAGCGTGGTAACGGAGGGCATGCTCTCCTCGCTGGTGATGCTGAGAAGCACAATGGGCAGATCGCCAGAAATCGCCCAGCCCCACAGACCCGACTGTCCGCGCCGGTTACGGCTGATTATCTGGCTGTCGGCACGCAGCTCCTGGCAGGGGTATAGGATCGCGCTGGCGAGGCGATTAAACAGCGCGGCATCATCTTCATTGGCGTTAATCTGCCGTAATACCACCAGACTGTGTGACCAGGCCAGTTCGAAGACGCGATCGGCGATGGGGTGATCGCGATATTTTTCCAGTAGCGCCAGGCTTTGCTGACGGCTTTCACTGAGACCATAAAGGATATCAATAATCACCGGCTGTCCGGGTTGCAGGATGACGGCGTGGCGTATCGCCAGTACCGGATCCAGCACGGATCCCGCCGTGTTGCTGAGCGGCCCGTGTTGTCTGACCGTCAGAGCTTCTGCCGGGCTTCTGCCGCGACCGAGAAATTTCGCTCTGTCGGTTTCAAACGAGACGGTCTTCCGCGTGTCGCCATGCACCACCATCATGTGAAACAGCCAGGGACCTGGTTCATCCGGAGAGCGAGGACGTCGGTGACAGAGGATGGCATTCTGGGCGGGGATAAGCTCAGTCTGGATAAATAAATTGCTGAATGCCGGATGCGCCAGATCGCTGGCCGCAGGCGCCAGTACCACTTCTGCGTAGGTCGTCAGTTCCAGGAGACGTGGGTGACGGCCATGATGCAGCAGCGTTACCCGCCGCAGTTCAATATCATCTTCCGGCGAGACCACAATCTGCGTTTTGACGCTGATCGCGCCGAGCGTGCGTCTGAATTCCGCGCCCGCATCGGTAAATATCACTTCATCGTGACAGTTGTTATCTGCCGTGGGTTGCCAGGTATTGCTCCAGACTTCACCCGTTTGCGTATCGCTGATATAGCAGAATGCCCCCCAGTTATCGCGGGTGGTATCGCTGTGCCAGCGGGTGAGGGCGATATCGTTCCAGCGGCTGTAACCACCGCCGCCAGGCGTCATCATCAGATGGTAATGGCTATTGGACAATAGCTGTACTTCAGGAACCAGACTGTCTACCCGGGTGAAAATGCGGGGTTCGTAGCGAACCGGTTTGACTCTCCCTTCATGAGACTCAAAATGACGGCGCGGGCTGTAGAGATCGACCGCATCCGGCACCCGCTCCTGCAACAGCAGGCTCGCCGACTGAAATGCCGTACTCGACATGAATCTGTCGGCCATTGGGGCGTTAAGCAACACGTGAGCCAGAGCCTGAAAGGCCATGCCCTGATGGTGCGCCATCCATGACTGCACCACGGCATACAGTTGTCCGGTTGCCAGGCGTGACGGCGTATAGTCCAGCGCTTCATAAAAACCGTATTCGCCGCGAGCGCCGGTTTTCTCCAGCCTTGCCAGGTTCTCACAGGCCTTCTGTGGTGAAATCATCAGTGCCAGTAGCGTGGCGTAAGGGGCGACCACCATATCGTCGGCCAGCCCCCGGCGAAGACCCAGGCCCGGTACGCCAAATGCCTGATACTGATAATTGTGCTGAACATCAAACGCGTGGTAGCCAGACTCTGAAACGCCCCACGGCACCCCGCGCTCTTTTCCCCAGTGAATCTGGCGCATCACCGCCGACTGGCTCATGTCGTCAAGCAGGCTGCCGGGACAGGTGGGCATCACCAGATTGGGCATCAGATATTCAAACATTGAGCCGCTCCAGGACATCAGCGCGGTTTCTTTCTCAATGGTGGTGAACAGCCGCCCCAGGGCGTACCAGCTTTTGAGCGGCAACTGGTTGGTTGCGATGGCGAGAAAACTGGTCAGGCGAATTTCGGAGGGCAACAGATCATAGTGGCTCTTATCCAGCGTATTACTGTCGCAGTTGTAGCCAATGCTGAGCAGGCTGGTCACGTTGCTGTACAGGAAGGTGAAATCCATGCGTGCATGCTCATTCAGCCGCTGTTCCAGCTCGGTGATAATATTCAGTCGCATGCGTGCCAGCGCGATTGTCGATGCCGGAGGTGTTCCTTCGCCGGTAAATGTTGCCTGGGCAAGCCAGTTCAGAGACGGCAGCGCCTGCGCGTCATACTCTGGCGTTAACCAGCCCAGCAAATGCGTCCATTCGTGGCAGATCAGCACCAGTTGATGTTGTAAGTGTTCTGTCCAGCGCAGCACAAGATGGTCTTCGTGATGGCACAACGCCGTCAGATGGTTGCTTTGAGTGCGCATTTTTTTGAGTTCGGTAAACAACAGCGCCGGAGGCAACGAGGTGGCGCTGTGACAATGTTTGCGCAGCAGTCGCAGCCCGGTTGGCGCGTTCTGTCCCCAGTGTTTTTCCAGGATACTCAGCGTGTCGTCCAGTCCGGCCAGCACCTGTTCGCTGTTTAAGACCGGCTGATTGCGCAGGGCAGACAGCCCTTCGCGCAGAGTCAGTAAATGGCCTGCCATATTGCCGCTGTCGACGCTTGAAACATAACGGGGGTTGAGGGGCGCAAGGGTGCGGGTGTCATACCAGTTATACAAATGACCGCGAAAGTGCTCCATTTTATCCATCGCGTCGAGGGTGAGTGTGATGCGCTGCAACACCTCACCGATGGGCAAATAGCCCAAATCCCACGCGGTCAGGTTGGCCATCAGCGACAGACCAATGTTAGTGGGGGAAGTTCGGTGGGCGACCACCGGCTGCGGTATTTCCTGATAATTGTCAGGCGTAAGCCAGTTCTCATTTTCCGTCGTGAAGGTTTCAAAAAAAGCCCAGATTTCACGGCTCGTCTGCCGTAACAGCTGTTTCTGCTCTTTATTGGGCGAAAATGCGTTACGTACTGGCGGGCGGCTCATCCAGCTCAGCAGCAGTGGCGCCAGGCACCACATGATACTGACCGGCAAGGCGATCGCTGAGAACCCCGGCGCAACCTGCGCGGTCAGCACCGTTAACGCCACGCCGCTGACCACATTCATCCACATCGCCCGGTAAAAGCGCACGGGGGATGTCTTCGTCCGATCGCTGTCCGGGCTGAAGCTGGCCCACTGACTGAGGTTGCGTTGACTGAACCCCAGCCGCCACAGCGTCACGGCAATGGCGTATAAAGAGTACCCGGCTTCATGCGGTAAGGTGACAATGTTCAACCCGATGCGGGAAAGCCGCTTCAATGCGCCGGTCGCAACCAGCAGCAGATGTTGCCCCACGGGACGGCGGGCGGGTTTCCTGATGAGATCGTGGGTGACGGCCATCGCCGTGGGCAGTAGCCATACCAGCGCCAGGACGCCCAGCCAGTAAAATGGATTGGGTACCCACACCAGCGTGCAAAAGAGAAGCGCCAGCAACGACGGCGCCACCAGGCTGCGCCGCAGATTATCGAATAATTTCCAGTAAGAAAGCGCGGATAACGGGTTTTTATCGTGAGTTCCATCCGCTTTTCTGACGCGGAGTTTGAGCCAGTTAAGCAACTGCCAGTCCCCGCGGATCCAGCGGGTTCTCCGTGCAACGTCGGTAAGGTAATTATTCGGGTATTGTTCGTAAAGTAAGACCTCGCTCAGCAGACCCGAACGGGCATAACACCCTTCCAGTAAGTCATGGCTAAGGACCAGATTTTCAGGGCAGGTATTTTTTGTGGCCTGAACAAAGATATCGACATCGTAAATTCCTTTCCCGACAAACGACCCCTCTCCGAAGAGATCCTGATAGATATCGGAAGACATCATCGAGTACGGGTTGTTGCCCGGTACGCTGCTGCACATGGCGGCATAGCGCCCCTGTCCGTTACGCGGCATCTCTTCCGCCAGCCCTGGCTGTAAAATTCCATATCCTTTGACCACCCGCTGGTGTGCGGGGTCATATTCCGGCCGGTTCAGCGGATGCGCCATCGTCGCGACCAGCTTATGTGCGGTATCACGGGGCAGAACCGTATCACTGTCCAGCGTAATCACATACCGGATCGCCTCCGGTAACAGATCAGCAGGCAGCCCCGCCACGCTGGAGAATTGTGTGTCAGGATGACGCAACCAGCTGTTGAGCAACGCCAGTTTGCCCCGTTTGCGTTCATAACCCATCCATACGCCCTGGGGCGGGTTCCATTCAGGTGCCCGATGGAGCAGATAAAAGCGGGGACGGCTGGCCGGATAGCGCCGGTTAAGATCCTGCATCTGTGAGAGAGCCTGATCGAGCAGTTCGCTGTTTTCCGGCGAGTTTTCATTCGCTGAATCAATGAAGTCGGTCAACAGGGCGAAACAGAGATGCTCGCTCTGATTACCAAGCCAGCAAACCTCAAGACGGGTAATGAGTTTGCTGATACTTTCGCGATCGTTCAGCAGACAGGGGATCACTACCATAGTTGCGGAACCCTGCGGGATACCGGCAGAAAAATCCATTCGCGGTAGCGGTCGCGGTGAGCGAAAACGGGTGGTCGCCTCACTCAACAGATCGCTTGCCAGTTGGCTGATCGCCACAATCAGCGGTATCGCCAGCGGTATCAGTAGCCAGCCCATCCCCGAAAGCGCCGTTTTGTGCACTATTTCGGCCGTCGCCGCCGTCGTCAACAGGCTCAGGCTGCCAAGCCAGGAGAGCAGGGGGATCTGGTTGAAACTGTGCCGCAGGCGGATGAACCGCGAGGTGTCGGCTGACAGCTGTATTTCCAGGCGCTGGCGGCCTTCGCCCATCAAAAAATAGCCAATATGGCGTCCCGGTGTGTCAGGGGGGGATTCTCTGGAGAGCGTGAGCACGCGTCGGGCGACGTCGGGTTCGCTGAAGCGGCTGCCCCGGGCCAGAATTTCAATCACATGGCGGTAATGGTCGCGGGTATCAAAGTGCATCAGGGGATAGATACCGGCAGGGTCCTGACGTAACGTCTGTTCCACCACGCTCATGGCTTCAGCGAAATCGGCCCAGTTGGTTTCACTCAGTAAACGCAAACCGGTGATACTGTTGCTTACTGAAAGCTGACTGGCGGCGAGCTGTTGGTTGAAACGATGAATGAGGGCATCGGCGGTGACGCCCTGCTCAGCAAGACGTTGCTCAATCCAGGTCAGCGGCAGCGCCAGCACATTGCCGCGCCCCTGCAGGCGGCGAACCAGTTCGGCCACAAATGCACTGCTCAGCGGAGGGCGGGAGCGCGCCAGATCGGCAATCACCATGATCAGGTCGGCGGGGGTATTCTCGGCGCACTCGACGATTCGCGTAACCCAGGTGTCGGCCAGATTGCGTTCCTGCTGGGCTTCTACCACCTCTATGCTGACGCGACGTAGATTTTCAATCAGGGCCAGTCGCAGCATACCGGGTAAAGCCCATATTTCGCCTAACGTGAGCGGCGCCACTTGCTGATAAGCGGTGATATAACTGGTCAGACTGGCGGTGTCCCAGCGTCCGTCGCCGTGTGCGATTGCCTCGGTCGCGATATCGTAAATGCGTGGACACGGGTGCGGCGACGCCAGCGCCGGTAGCCCCTTACCGAAGTTTTTCGGCAGGTGCTGGCGAACGATACGGATCTGCTCCTCAATGAGGTAGTAATTGTCCAACAGCCACTCGCCAGCGGGCATAATGCTCGCTTTTTTTCCGGCATTGAGCAGATAGCAGTTTTGCGTAATGACGGCCTCATTGTCGCTCAGTCGTTTGAGAAGATAGTAAGGCAACCGGTCAGGAGACAATTTATGGGAATGCGCCAGTTTTTGTCCGAAACGCGCCATCTGCGGTGTCGAAAACAGCTCGACTCTGAGACTATTTTCGCCTGGCAGTTCGTTGCTCTGGAGCGCCTGTTGCTCAGGTACTGGCGGTAAGAAACGGAAATGGCTGAACCACGTCCTGATATTCATTTTCATTGAAGTTGCTCTGATGCGACGTTAACGCGCGGGAGCAGTTGCGAAATCAGTTCAGAAACATTTTCTCAGGATGGGCGTAAGGCATCAGGGATTTAACAGCTGCTGGGACACTTCTTTAAGTATAGAACATCGATTTTTTGCCAGGATTGCCTCACGTTTCAGCGGGGCGAAGTGTCTGGTGATCGATGGGGCTAATCTAAGATGAACCAAAGCGTTGTGGCTGCAGGTGGAAGGCAACGGAATTGAAAGCAGAAAAACACTTTATTGACCGCGAGTAAGATAAAACTAAGTATTGATAATATTGAGAGAAAATCTTGAGATAAATTAGATGAGAACAGCGAGGCACCATGTCACAAAGCTGTGAAATGGTGCGTCCGAGTGGACTCGAACCACCGACCCCCACCATGTCAAGGTGGTGCTCTAACCAACTGAGCTACGGACGCAAAATGGTGCGTTCAATTGGACTCGAACCAACGACCCCCACCATGTCAAGGTGGTGCTCTAACCAACTGAGCTATGAACGCAACGTTGTAGGTGACAACGGGGACGAATATTAGCGGCAGAGTCAGGATGAGGCAAGAGGGAAATGGTATTTTTCTTTCTGAATTCACTCGATCGCAGAGTATTTAAACAAGTTGCTTATATTTTGTTGATATTGCAGCGTGTTTTTCACTCAGACTGTACGTTCGTTACAGTCAACTGAACTCATACTGAACAACGCGTCTTCTGGAGCGTCAGTTTGCTGTAACAGAGTCTAATTAGGTCTGGTGCGACGATGTAACAATAATTTGGGTGGATTAATCAAAAACCGTGGGCAGTTTTTTGGGACCACTACAGAGCCATGCAAAAGGTGCTGAACATAAACGTTAATTGATTCGACGTTGGATTCGTTTCTCCGGCATCTGAATCACAGGGAGCCAGGGGGGAGCGTTCCGTTTGGGACATGCGGGATAAAAAGACCCTGTAACAAAGATGGTACAGGGTAAGGTTTTCGAGGTTAAAGAGAACTTATACATTTCCCCTTACGTCGCAATATTAATTTAACCGATGAGAGGAAATAACTTCAAGTGGTGTAAGATTAAAATAACACCAATCACTCTATTAGTTTATAGAGTGATTATCACGATTTGTTGTTGGTTTTTTCGAATTGTTTGCTCGAATTTTGCGAATTAATAGTGTTGTTTTTTTTTGATAGAATCTTGTTCTTTTTTAATCGGTCTTTATCTAAGGGAGGGAATAGCAATATAAAATAATTAAACAAATTTTAAACATATTAATTTTTTCAGACTTAATAAATTATTATCAATATCAAAAAAAGGACTGTTTTCGAGGTTATTCATGTCACTTTCTGTTTACTCAAAGAAAAACAAGAATCGTTTAACTTCTTTTACCCCACGATTAACACTTTTATCTTCAATGATAGGGGCGTTGCTAACCAATGCCTATGCTGCGCCTGTTAAGATAGATGGCACAGAACAGACTGAGAATGCCCCCCTCAACATTGATACTGGTACAACAACCGGCCAGCGGGGGTATGCTATCTCCGTTACGAATATGGGAAAATTTATTGCTGAAGGTAAGTTAGCATTAGCTACAGGCGGTAATAATGCCCTGGGCATGTATGCCAATAATGATGCTCAGGTAGAAATCAAAAATGGTGCAACCATTTCGACCAAAGGGCAAGGTGCTGCCGGTATATCGGTTTTAAACAACTCATCCATTACGGTTAATAACGGTCTGTCTGTAAAAACAGAAGGCAAGAATGCTATCGGCGTTAATGTCGATAAAGCAGAGATCTCGATTGATGGGGGTGAGATTTCTACCAAAGGAATAAATGCTACAGGATTAGCTGTCCAGAATGGTGGGGCCGCTGTTCTGAATAATACGAACATTACGACGGAAAATAATAATGCCAGAGGTGTTCTGAGTTCTGGTGATGGTAGTCGGATTGAAATCAATAAGGCGAACATTACAACCAAAGGGCCACATACCCCAGCCTTTGTGCATGGTGCTCGCGGTGTTTCTGCCGAGAGCAAAGGGACGGTAATTCTGAGTGATGTCAATATTGATACCAGCGGCTCGCTAGGATTTGGGGTATTTGCAGCTTCCGGCGGTTCTGTGAAGTTGGAAAATACGAAAGTAAACACCGCTGGCGATAAAGGCTATGGCATTCGTGTTGATGGTGTTGATACCAAAGTGACGGCGACGACGGGGCTTGAGGTGATAACCTCTGGCAAAGAAGCTCATGCGGTTTCAGTATTGGCTCAAGGCAGTGTTGACCTTGGAACGGGGGGCCGCGTAGAAACCAAGGGAGCAAGTTCAGATGCGATCCATATTTCCGGTGGAAACGGTGGAACAATTACTGGTGAGAATGTCTCGATTGTCACTAATGCTGATGGCGCCAACGGCATTTATGTCGCCAACCTTAATGCATTACCGACCGATCCCGTATCTGAAGTAACACTAACAGGCACTTCTGGTATCGCAACCAAGGGTGATGGTGCGTTTGGTGTGTGGGGGCGCGGAGAGTCTTCATCTATAAAGTTAGACAATGTGGATATTAAAACCGAAGGGGCAGAAACCTACGGTATCAATGCCCAGCATATGGCCAAGGTTGAAGCAAATCGTGCGCTGATCTCGACCACTGGTGAGAAGTCATATGGCGCAGTAGCGAATGCAGGCGCGAAGATACTTTTAGGTTCTGGCAGTGCGATCAACACTGGCGGTGACTATGCTTTCGGATTATGGGCGAGCGATGCCGATACCGAGATTAGCGCGAAAGACACGTCGATAAACACATTAGGGGTTGGTGCAGATGCTGTTGTAGCCAGCCATGCAGGTAAAGTGACATTCAACCAACAGGGGGGAGAACTCGTTAGTACACAGGGAAATAGCTTCAGTGTCACGGGAGGAACTATATTGGCTACGTTAGATGGCGGTCATGTGAGTAATAATGGCACGTTTATTCTATCAACCGCTGACGACCAAGGCCGTCAAGGTAATGTGAATGTTTCTGTCAGCAATCTTATTTTTCAGGGCGATGTAAAAGCTGATGAAAAGAGTGTAGCCGACCTCTCGTTATCGAACGCAAGCTGGACAGGGAAATCCTCGAACGGTGGCCGTATTGAGCTGCTTGATGAGAATAGTATCTGGAATATGACCGCAAGCTCTGATGTGGATCATCTGAACAATGCTGGCAGCATCAATTTAGGTAAGACGGCGGGAGCGATGTTAACGGTCAACGGCGATTATCATGGGGATAATGGACATATTAATTTTTCCAGCATTCTTGGCGATGATAATTCACCAACTGACAAAATGGTGGTTAAAGGAGATACCAGCGGGACCACGACAGTTAGTGTAGATAACCTTGGTGGGAAGGGGGCCGCTACCATTGAAGGTATCGAGCTTATTCGCGTAGAAGGAACGTCCGGGGGAGTATTTAAGGGTGAGCGCATTGTGGCGGGGGCTTATGATTACTCTTTAGTCGGTAAAAATGGCAACTGGTATCTCACCAGCCAACTTATTCCGACTCCACCGGAGCCAGTGCCGCCGACGGAGATTGTGCCACCAACAACGAAACCAACCCCACCGTCTACGAGTGGTGTGCATGTGTATCGTCCTGAAGGGGGAAGCTATGTTGCCAATATCGCAGCAGCCAACACTCTGTTCAATACACGTTTGCATGATCGTTTAGGTGAAGCGCAATATACCGATGTGTTGACCGGGGAGCGTAAAGTTACCAGCATGTGGATGCGTCAGGTTGGCGGTCATAACAACTGGCGTGATGGCAGTGGACAACTTAAAACACAGGAGAATCGTTATGTCATTCAGCTGGGTGGTGATATAGCGCAGTGGAGTCATCAGGGGGATGACCGCTATCATTTGGGTGTCATGGCGGGTTATGGTTATGCGAGCGGGCATACTAAAAATACCCTGTCAGGGAACTCATCTCGCTCTAAATTAAGTGGCTATAGCGCCGGTCTGTATGGGACTTATTACGCCAATGAAAAAGACAAAACCGGCTTATATGTGGATAGCTGGGCACAATATAACTGGTTCAACAATGATGTTAATGGTGATGAGTTATCAGCAGAATCCTATGATTCTAAGGGGATAACGGCCTCTCTTGAAGCAGGTTATACTTTTGTGCTCAATGAGGGGCAGGCTGGAAAAATGAGTTGGTATCTGCAGCCACAGGGCCAGCTCACATTTATGGACGTTAAGATGGATGACCATACTGAACGCAATGGAACCGTTGTGAGCGGCAGTGGCAAAGGTAATGTGCAAACCCGTCTTGGTGTGAGGCTGTTTGGTGCAGGTCACGCAAGCCAGGATGAAGGTAAAGATCGCCAATTCCAGCCGTTTGTTGAAATGAACTGGATTAATAATAGCCGTGAATTTCAAGTAAATATGGATGGCATTGATGTAAAACAAGCAGGTGCCCGCAATCTGGGCGAAGTGAAGATGGGCGTGGAAGGTCAACTGAACAAAAACCTCGATGTATGGAGTAATGTTGGGGTTCAGGTTGGTCAAAATGGCTATAACGACGCGCAGGCTATGTTCGGCGTGAAAGTTCGTTTCTAATCCCCCCAATTACACCAGTGTGCATTCCGCACACTGGTGTTCAAATCTAATACTTATAGAAATACAACATGAAAATGCCAGGAACACTCACCTTAAAGGTTGCTATAGGCTCTTTATTTAAAGGCTTTTCACAGGTCATTCTTCAGGCAAATACGGCCACTGGAATATTGTTTTTTGCTGCCATTGTCATTGCAGGTATAGAAGCGCAAAAACCAGAATTAATTCTATATTCTCTTGTCGGGGCTGTATTATCACCGACGTTGGCCTATGCGATGAACTACGCTGAAGACGAAATTAAGAACGGAATATGGGGATACAACGCAATTCTCTACAGTATTGCTCTATCGGTATTTACGCCAGTGTCGGTACAAAATGTTATTTTATTAATTACAGGTAATGTCGGCATTGTGGTTCTTACACCTCTGCTGGCTAAGTGTTTGGGGGGCTTACCTGTTCTGACTATGCCATTTATTATGATGACATGGTTGGCTTGTTTATTGGCGAATGTGCCATCAACTGTATCATCTGTAGAAACATCAGAACTGTTTCTGCACCCCGTAGATTATATAACAGCCTGTATTAATAACTACATGGAAATATTTCTCCTGAGCAGTTTCGCTGGCGGTGCATTAGTAATGCTTGGTTTAGCGTTAAGTGACCGAATAATACTGATTATTACGATGCTTGTATCTGTGTTAAGCGTGTTCCTGTCACAATATGATGAGCATGTAACTCTAAATCAGGTGGTGAATGGGCTTTATGGATACAATGTTATTCTCACGTCTGTGGCAGTGGTGTTATTTGGAAAGGGAAATCTTAAGGTGAATGTAATCACTGGGGTTTGGTGTGTAGCATTTACGTTGATTTCAGGCATGGTTTTAAGTCCATTATTTTCTTATTGGTCACTGCCTTTGTTGACATTTCCATTTGTCTTAAGTACATGGATTTATCTTTTTGTGCAAAAAAATCTAAATATGTACAAAACGATCTGTTAGCCAGGTCATTTAAATCCCCTCTTTTGGGGTTGAGGTGTGAACCCTCAGCGTTTGCTCACGGGGTAAAGGGGCTCGCGCTGAGGAGACAGATATGATTGAGAAAACCCTGAATGCGGGTTAATTCATTGTTGCACTGTGCTGTTGCTCCTGGCTTTTCTCACCCAGCAATCGGGTTGCCAGAACACCAGACATCATTGAGCCATTCACATTGAGCGCTGTCCTGGCCATATCGACGACAGGTTCGATCGCAATAAAGATACCGACCAGTGCCACCGGGAAGTTCAGCGTTGAAAGAACGATCAGTGATGCAAATGTGCCACCGCCACCCACACCCGCGACGCCAATCGATCCCAACGCGATGGCGGGAAGCAGGGTTGCCAGAAAATGAAGAGATAACGGATCGACACCCATTGTTGGCGCAATCATCGCCACCATAATGGCAGGATAAATACCCGCACACCCGTTCTGCCCCATACTGGAACCGAAGGACGCCGCAATATTGGCAATTGTATTCGGTACGCCATATTTTTCCTGTGCAGATATCGCCAGAGGAATTGACGCTGCGCTACTCCGCGAGACAAAGGCAAAGGTGAGCACGGGCCAAACGGTTTTAAAGTAGTGAATGGGATTTTTACCACTCAGCACCAGCAAAATGGCGTGAACGATAAACATCATTGCCACAGCCAGATAACAAGCGGCAATAAACCCCAGTAGGCTGGTAAATTGTGAAAGCTGATATGTCGAAAATACTTTTGCCATTAACGCCATCACCCCATAGGGCGTCAGAGCAATGACGATACGAACCATCTTCATTACCCAGATCTGTATGGCATTAATACCCGCGCTTAATTTTTCACCTTCTTCGGGCGCGTCTTTTTTGACTTTTAACAGTGCGATGCCAGCAAGAAGGGTAAAAATGACAATACCGATGACAGAAACGCTTCTGGCCCCGGTAAGGTCGAGAAATATATTGGTGGGGATTAACGATGTCATTAACTGAGGTAATGACACTGCGGCCGTTTTGTCGATATCCTCCGCCGTCAACGTCGATTGCATCTGTCCAAAGGCGCTGGCATCCAGCCCAATGGCGTGCGCTGTAAACAGTCCCACGAATCCGGCGATCATCACCAGACACAGCATGCAGGCAACGATAGTCAAAGACATCTTACCGATACCCGCATTGTTTTCGAGTTTGTTAATTGCAGAAAGAATGGATATGAAAATCAGTGGAATAGCGACGAGCTTTAACAGGTTGACATAACCATTTCCGATGATGCTATACCATTCAATAATGGTTTTGCTGTTCTCGGTCGCCATAAAATGGAGAGATATGCCGATGGCGGCACCCAAAAAAATAGCAATGAAGACACACCGGGAAAGAGATTGACTCTTCTGATCTATTTTAAATACACCCCATGAACAGATCAAAAAAAGCGCAACATATGCGAGAGTGGTGAACATATTTTAAGCCTCTTGCCTCATTCAGCACCTGAAATGCCGGAAAGAGTTTGTTTTCAGTAAGTAAATCTATGTCTTAAACAAGCCATAGAGCCGGACGAGATTATAAGGAAATATGCCCTCTGAATGCACACAAAAATTGTGGAATCAAATCGATTTATTCGTATATGGCGAATATTAAGCCAAAGAAAGGGGGAAGGGCATTTGGCCGTAGCCAGGAGAAAATAAGAAAAAAGCCCACTTGTTACAGGGTGGGCTACTTGATACGGGATAAATATTAGAACTGGTAAACGAGGCCTAAACCAACGACGTCGTCAGTTGCGATGTCGTTACGTGAGTAGAAGCTGTCGTCTTCGTCCAGCAGGTTGATTTTGTAATCAACGTAGGTGGACATATTTTTGTTGAAGTAGTAAGTCGCACCGACATCAGCATATTTCACCAGATCTTTGTCGTTGTCCACGCCGACCAGGTCTTTACCTTTAGACATCAGGAAAGAAACTGCCGGGCGTAAACCGAAGTCGAACTGATATTGCGCAGTTACTTCAAAGTTCTGCGTTTTATTGGCGATGGTATTATCAAAATGACCACCATACGGAGTCATATTGCGGGTTTCAGAATACATGGTTGCCAGATAGATGTTGTTCGCATCATATTTAAGGCCAGCCGTCCACGCATCTGCTTTATCGCCACCGGCGGTTGAATGGTTAACCTGCTCATTAGTACGATCGGAAGAGGTATATGCAGCACCGAAGCTGACGCCCATACCCAGATCATACGTAGAGGAGATACCGAACCCGTCGCCGTTGGAATTTTTCACATTACGGTCGCTGCCATTGCCCGTACCTTCCTGAGTCATACCGTCAAAGTATGCTTCGTCAGTAACCTGGTTTTCATTCGCACCCTGGTACTGCAGAGCGAAGCTCAGGCCATCAACCATACCGAAGAAGTTGTTGTTACGGTAAGTCGCTACGCCATTAGCACGACCGGTCATGAAGTTGTCAGCTTTGGTGTAGGAGTCGCCACCGAATTCTGGCAGCATATCGGTCCAGCCTTCTACGTCGTACAGAACGCCGTAGTTACGACCGTAGTCGAATGAACCGTAATCACCGAATTTCAGACCTGCGAACGCCAGACGGGTCCATGAATTACCGTGGTCGCTTTCCGTGGTGTTGGCTTGCACGTTGTATTCCCACTGACCGTAGCCGGTCAGTTGATCAGTAATCTGAGTTTCACCTTTGAAGCCCAGACGGATATAGCTCATGTCACCATCAGAAGCTGTATCATCAGAGAAATAATGCAGACCATCGACTTTGCCATAGAGATCTAACTTGTTACCGTCTTTGTTATAAACTTCAGCTGCGTGAGCTGCACCAGCCGCCATCAGGGCTGGAATGACGATAGCCAATACTTTTCTTTTCATTTTATCCCTCAAATACCGAATTTATTTTTAGAAGATGGAACTAATTGCGATTCATCGAATCAATAACATCCTAAGCCGAATCTTAATAGTTCAGCAAATCCTAACTATTTATTATGTGTTATTAGTTAATACAATCGTAACTAATGGAAATATACATTCGCGTGATGAATGAAATTATGTTTCACATATCATTTGTGTATTTGTTTTAAATATTAAAATCGTTATAATTATCGAGCCGTAGACCTGTGCGGCTATTTTCATCGTTAGTTTTGTGACTCAAATATGAGTTTTTAATTTATTTATTAAATCTGCAATGAGAGGAATGAATATGCACTTGCGTGATCTTCTGCTTACGCAGTAGTACATTTATTCATCTGTTGGATGCCGAACACACAATGTGTGTTCGGTTTTTTTTGGCTTTTAGGTGGGGATTGCGTACTTATCGCGCTGCGCGTTGCAAAATAACCGTAGAAGGTTGGCGTTGCAGATACCGCATACGCAGCATCATAAGGATGGCTGCGGAGGTCAGACCGATAATAAAGCCGATCCAGAAGCCAGCAGGTCCCATACGGTCAACAACCAAATCGGTTAACGCCAGGATATACCCACTGGGTAAACCTAACACCCAATAAGCGGTAAAGGTGATAAAGAAGATGGATCGCGTGTCTTTATAGCCACGTAAAATACCGCTGCCAATGACCTGAATAGAGTCGGAAATCTGATAAATCGCCGCCAGCAGCATTAACTGTGCCGCCAGCGCAACGACTGCCGGATTATCGTTGTAGAGCAGGGCGATATGCTCTCGCAGTGTTACTGTGAAGATGGCCGTCATAATGGCCATGCAAACACCGACGCCCAAACCGGTTCTGGCCGCGGTCTGCGCATTTAGCGTTGATCCCTGACCCAGACGATACCCTACCCGAATCGTCACCGCCGCCGCCAACGACATTGGCAGTACAAACATCAGCGAACTGAAATTGAGTGCAATCTGGTGACCGGCAACGTCGACGATACCCAGCGGCGATACCAACAATGCCACGACGGCAAAGAGGGTAACTTCGAAGAATAAGGCCAATGCGATCGGTAGACCCAGGTGGACTAATCGTTTCACGACGGCGGTGTCGGGTTTACTGAATCCCGGCTCATTACGAATATCACGCATCGAACGCGCGCGTCTGATGTATGAAACCATCGCGATGAACATCACCCAGTACACTGCTGCGGTGGCAACACCACAGCCTACGCCGCCCAGTTCCGGCATACCAAAATGGCCATAAATGAAGATGTAGTTAACCGGAATGTTGACCAGTAGCCCGAGGAACCCCATGACCATGCCGGGTTTGGTTTTGGCCAATCCTTCGCACTGGTTACGCGCCACCTGGAAAAACAGATATCCCGGCGCTCCCCAGAGCAGGGCCCGGAGATAACCGACGGCTTTATCGGCCAACGCCGGATCAATATTATGCATGGAGCGGATGATATACCCGGCGTTCCACAGCACGACCATGATGAGGACGGAGACCCCCCCCGCCAGCCAGAATCCCTGGCGCACCTGATGCGCGATACGATCACGACGTCCGGAACCATTCAACTGAGCGATGACGGGAGTCAATGCCAGCAGCAGTCCATGACCGAACAGAATGGCCGGTAACCAAATGGAAGTGCCAATGGCGACAGCCGCCATGTCTGTGGCGCTGTATCCACCGGCCATCACGGTATCAACAAACCCCATCGCGGTTTGGGCGATTTGCGCGAGAATCACCGGTATTGCCAGAGCTAATAACTGACGCGCTTCACTGATATACTTTTGCACGTATACACCTTGTTTTTGTTGTTATTTGAGAGACCAGAAAAGCCGCCTTAAGTGGCAGCAAGAAGAAGATGCAGGGGAATTTTCAGTCTATTGTAGCGAGGAATACGTAATTCTCCAGTGAAAAAACAGGGGGGAGCGGCACTTTGCTGGCAACCTGAATTTTCACCTGCTATTGTGCTGGGCAGAGATATTCAAACTGATTTCAGGAGTTGCAGGTATGTTTACGGGTATTGTGCAGGGCACCGCCAGACTGGTGTCGATTGATGAAAAACCGAATTTTCGCACTCATGTAGTGGAATTACCTGAATACATGCTGGATGCGCTGGAGACGGGCGCGTCGGTGGCGCATAATGGTTGCTGTCTGACCGTCACCGAAATCAAGGGTAATCAGATCAGTTTTGATTTGATGAAAGAGACCTTACGCATTACTAATTTAGGTGAGCTGAACGTCGGCGATAGCGTTAACGTTGAACGCGCCGCAAAATTCAGTGATGAGATTGGCGGGCATTTAATGTCGGGCCATATTATGACCACCGCCGAGATCACAAAAATTCTGACCTCAGAAAATAACCGTCAGATTTGGTTCAAAGTGCAGGACCCGCAGTTGATGAAATATATTCTGTATAAAGGATTCATCGGCATCGACGGTATCAGTCTGACGGTTGGGGAAGTCACCGCGACGCGCTTTTGTGTTCACCTTATTCCAGAAACGCTGGAACGCACCACGCTGGGCAAGAAAAAGCTGGGCGCTCGCGTGAATATCGAAATCGATCCGCAAACCCAGGCGGTTGTCGATACGGTTGAGCGCGTATTAGCGGCCCGGGACAGTGCCGTAAATAAGCTGGCGAATGACGCTTAGCGAAATGGAAGCAGCCCCCGCAGAATTCGGGGGCTGTTCATCTAGCGGGGAACGCGCAGACCGTGTTCAACACCGCGCGAAAAAACGACCTGCCAGAGTTGAATATCGCGGGCGCGAAAGGCGCCAGCGCAGGCATTCAAATAATAACTGAACATCCGTTTAAAACGCTCGCTGTAGTTATCTGCGATTTCAGGCCAGGCATTGATAAAGCGCGAATACCACGACATCAGCGTTGTATCATAATCGGCGCCAAAATTGTGCCAATCCTCCATCACAAAATGCGGTTCACTGGCGTTGGCAATCTGACGCACGGAAGGTAAGCAACCGTTCGGGAAGATATATTTATTGATCCACGGGTCGACATTGTTGTCGGTCTTTTTGGAGCCGATGGTATGAAGCAGAAACAAGCCGTCAGATTTTAAATTACGGTCAACCACCTCAAAGTAGGTGTCGTAGTTTTTGGGGCCGACATGTTCGAACATACCTACCGAAACAATTCGATCGAACTGATCCTGTAAGTCGCGATAATCCTGCAGCAGAATGGTGACATCCAGCCCTTCGCAGCGCTGTTGCGCCATTTTCTGCTGTTCCGCAGAAATGGTCACTCCCACCACGCTGACCGCGTAATTGGCCGCCATATATTGCGATAATCCGCCCCAGCCACAGCCAATATCCAGCACGCGCATACCCGGTTTAAGCTGCAATTTTTCACAAATCATTTTTAGCTTCGCCTGCTGGGCAGATTCCAGGGTATCGGCCTCTTTCCAGTAAGCGCAGGAATATTGCATGTACGGGTCAAGCATCCGGCTGAAAAGATCATTACCAAGATCGTAATGCTCTTTGCCGACTATCCAGGCGCGTTTTTTACTTTGCAGATTGAACAGGCGCGCGCCTGCGATGCGGAGGGTATCTTTGAAATGGTGAGGAAGTTGATTTTCGAGGCCAGCGCGCAGAACTTTATTGAAGAAAATATCCAGCCGTTCGCACTCCCACCAGCCATCCATGTAGCTTTCACCTAAACCCAGCGATCCTTCCTGCAATACGCGTTTGAAAAAATCGGGGTTTTTGATTTGAATATCAGCCGGGGCAGGACCGTTGATAGCAACGCCCGCACGGCTCAGTAATTCGTTGGTGATACGGTACCAGTCATCATCCGGTACACTGACTTCTTCTATACACGATGAACTCATAGTTTCTCCATCACTGGTCGGTGATCAGAACCTTAAAACAGCGTAGACGCTTTTTGGGCTATGTGAGAAATCTCACGGATAAAGTCCGCGAGCCTATAATCCGACGTAGAACAGAGGAAGGGAGAACCCTTGCCGAAAAGGCCATTCCTTGGTTAATCGGGAGCGCTCCGGCTCCCGTTAGATCGCAATATTTATCGTATTTATATAACAGCCAAAAATGAGTATAGGCTTCAACAATCGGTGAAACAACCCAAAAATGTTAGCAAGCTAATGAGTGGCTATTAACGTTATTTTTAGTACGAATCGTTGTGCGCCATCTCAGAGTGGGAGGTGTGATGCGTTGACTCACTCGCCTGCAACTGCATCCAATACCCTAATCCTGCGAGAGCGACCGTTGATAACATGACGCTGGTGGTGGTCAGCAACGGTGTGCTGATTAACCAGGAGACAACCAGACTGGCCAGGAAACAGAGACCCAACTGCAGCGTGTTCTGCAATGCTGCGGCACGCCCGGTGGCTTGTGGGAATGGACGCAATGCCTGAGCCACAACAATAGGGTAGATCGCGCCGTTGGCAATAGCCATGACACAGAAGGGGATCAGAATTTCGGTCAGCGAGACATGGTGAATAAAACTGGTCGCCCAGGTGGCGATGACGCTCAATGCGAAGATGACCAATAACCAGGGTAACAGTTGTTGTCCCTGCCATTTTTGTAACGCCGCACGGCAACCGTAGCCACCGATCAGGAAGGCGATGGTTTGCGGAACATAACTGAGACCAATCACTGCGGGGCTATAACCCATTTCGTTAAGGATGAACGGCGAACCGGTTAACCATGCGAAGAAGCTTGCGGAACAGGCAGCGTAAATCAGCACGTTCCCGCGATAGGCTTTCGAACGCAGCAGGGTGGTGAACGTCAGTTTATCCTGGCTATCGTCACGTGCTTTTGCGGTGGGTTTTAAACGCAGGGCGGGCAACATCAGGATCAGCGTAATCACAAACAGCGTGGCGAAAATGGCCTGCCAGGAAAAATGCGCGAGGATCCAGCTACCTAACAGCGGCGCAAGCGCAGGCGACAACCCGACCAATGGCATGATGGTGGCAAAAATACGGTTAACTTTTTGCGACGGGTAGTAATCCGTCACCAGTGCCTGCCAGACAACCGCAGCAGCACACACGCCAATGGCCTGGATAAAGCGCAGAACCAGCAAGCCCGTTGCACTTTCTACCCACAGCATACCCAGACTTCCCAGGGCGAAGATCGACAAGCCGACCAATAATATGGGCTTACGACCGTAGCGATCGGACAGCGGACCCCAGGCGAGTTGTGCGATGGCGAATCCGGCTAAGAACAGGCTCAGACTGGCGCTGACGGCAGAGGCCGGTGTTTGCAAATCGGCCTGAATTGCAGCAAATGCAGGTAAGTACATATCTGTTGCCAGAAAACCCAGTACGCTGAGACCCGCCAGCCAGACTAAAAAACCTTTTCCCGGTTGCATATTACATTCTCTTTTTTATCAGTAAGACATTGCCGCAGAGTGTAGGGAGTGAAATTCCCGTTGTGAAACGCTAATATTTGTCTACTGAATTCAAATTTTTTGTAGGCAGAATATGTGGTCAGAATATTCCCTTGAAGTTGTTGATGCTGTCGCGCGCAATGGCAGCTTCAGTTCCGCCGCCCAGGAGCTGCATCGCGTGCCTTCTGCAGTGAGCTACACCGTACGTCAACTGGAAGAGTGGCTGGCGGTGCCCTTGTTTGAACGACGCCATCGGGATGTGGAATTGACGCCTGCCGGTGCCTGGTTTTTAAAAGAAGGCCGCTCTGTTATCAAAAAAATGCAGATCACCCGCCAGCAGTGCCAACAGATTGCGAACGGTTGGCGAGGGCAACTGCCTATCGCGGTAGACAATATTGTGCGGCCAGAACGCACCCGGCAGATGATTGTCGATTTCTACCGCCACTTTGATGACGTTGAGCTGGTCGTTTCTCAGGAGGTGTTCAACGGCGTCTGGGATGCGCTTTCCGACGGACGCGTGGAACTGGCTATTGGTGCGACGCAGGCGATCCCCGTAGGGGGGCGCTATACCTTTCGCGATATGGGAATGTTGAGCTGGAGCTGCGTGGTGGCAAGTCATCATCCCCTGGCGGCGATGCCCGGTCCCTTGAGTGATGATACGTTGCGCAACTGGCCGTCGCTGGTCCGTGAAGACACGTCACGGACACTGCCTAAACGCATAACCTGGCTGCTGGACAACCAAAAGCGCGTGATCGTACCGGATTGGGAGTCGTCAGCAACCTGTCTTTCCGCCGGGTTATGCGTCGGTATGGTGCCCACGCATTTTGCAAAACCGTGGCTCGACAGTGGCAAATGGGTTGCGTTAACCCTGGAGAATCCGTTCCCGGATGCGGCATGTTGCCTGACCTGGCAGCAAAATGATACGTCGCCCGCCTTAGCCTGGTTGCTGGAGTATTTAGGCGACAGTGAAACGCTGAACAAAGAGTGGCTGCGAGAACCTGAAGAGGTTCCCGCAGAGGAGGCTTAACGACGATAGTCGCGGAACGGACCATCAGCAACCGAACGACGTTCGATCAGGCGCGGATGGACTTCAATGGACTGCGACTCTTCACGCTTATTCACGATACGGTCTAACAGCATATTAAAGGCCGTTTCGCCAAGTGAGTCTTTAGGCTGGTGAATGGTGGTCAGTGCGGGTGTGAAATAGCGCGCGTTACGCACATTGTCATAACCGATCACCGAAATATCCTGCGGTACCCGCAAGCCCATTTCATCGGCAGCACAGAGCGCCCCCATTGCCATGATGTCGCCACCGCAAAATACCGCGGTCGGGCGATGGGACTGAGAGAGGATCTGCTGCATTGCACGATAACCTGACTCGGGTTCAAAATCGCCCTGCACAATCCAGTCTTCCGGGACTTTTATCAGTGCTTCGTCCATCGCCTTCATAAAGCCCGCCAGGCGGCCAGCGCCGGTGTTGCGCTCCATCGGGCCGGGAATGGCGCCGATTTCACGATGACCGCGCTCCACCAGATAACGACCGGCCATATAACCGCCTTCGAAAGCGTTATCAATGACCGTATCGGTAAAGTCGGCTTTCGCTTCGCCCCAATCCATCACCACCATCGGAATATGGCGATACTCTTCAAGCATGGAAAGCAGAGACTCCGGATATTCCGAACACATGACCAGCAGGCCATCCACACGCTTTTGCGCCATCATGGAAAGATAGGCCCGCTGTTTTTCGAGATTATTCCAGGCATTGCCAAGGATCAGGGTATAGCCTTTCTGGAAGCAGTTCTTCTCAACGGCTTCAATAATCTCAGCAAAATAAGCGGCTTCACTGCTGGTTGCCAGCAGGCCGATAGATTTGGTGTGGTTCACCTTCAGGCTGCGGGCGACCGCACTCGGGGAGTAGTGCAGTTCTTTGATGGCAGCCCAGACGGCATTACGTGTCTCTTCTGCGACAAAACGCGTTTTGTTAATTACATGTGATACGGTTGTAGTGGAAACGTTTGCTCGCTTCGCTACATCTTTAATTGTTGCCATTACATTTCACTCCAGACCATATCCAAACTCCTGAAAATACTGTAGGTAAACGTTTGCCTTTACACACCCTTATCGCAACATCAGGGTTGCGGCACGCCGGGAAAACGACACGAAACGTCAGGAGGGGGTCAATGGCCGGTACGCTAATCAAGTAAGCGTGGAATTTTGTCTGATCTTGACGAAAAGGGGAAGAGTTAAAAGTGGTTATCAATATAAATCCTGGGAGATTTTTACATCCAAGTGTGTAAAAATGCGCAATATCACTTTTTGTGTGGAAATAAAAAGGAGCAAATTTGATGAGCACCGATCTGAAGTTTTCGTTAATAACCACTCTTATTGTTCTGGGTCTGATCGTAGCGGGTGGTCTGACCGCAGCACTGCACTGATTTACCGTGAGGGAGCGTGCTCTCCCTCATTTCGTTGCCCCTTCATTGTTACTAAATCGGCAAAAGTCTTTTGCCATTCTGTTAACTTTATTCTTTTTGTGATTGATGTCATGCTTTTGGCTCTTATCGGGTGTCGCTTCGCGGCACGGTGCAGCGGAGTCGATGTATGAAAATTAATTACCCCTTACTGGCGCTTGCGATTGGCGCATTCGGTATTGGGACCACGGAATTCTCTCCGATGGGCCTGTTGCCCGTCATTGCTCATGGCGTGAACGTCTCCATTCCCGCCGCCGGGATGCTCATCAGCGCTTATGCGGTGGGGGTGATGGTGGGCGCGCCGTTAATGACCCTGTTGCTGTCGCACCGCGCTCGTCGTAATGCGCTGATTTTTCTGATGGCCATTTTTACGCTGGGCAACGTCCTGTCGGCCATTGCGCCGGATTACACCACCTTAATGTTATCGCGCATTTTGACCAGCCTTAATCACGGTGCCTTTTTCGGGTTGGGTTCGGTCGTGGCGGCAAGTGTGGTGCCAAAACATAAGCAGGCCAGCGCCGTGGCGACAATGTTTATGGGGTTAACCATTGCGAACATTGGCGGCGTGCCTGCTGCCACATGGCTTGGGGAAACCATTGGCTGGCGGATGTCCTTTTTAGCGACCGCAGGGCTGGGTGTGATTGCCATGCTCAGTTTGTTCTTCTCTCTGCCGAAAGGCGGTGCAGGGGAACGGCCGGACGTGCGTAAAGAACTGGCTGTCTTGTTACGCCCGCAGGTGCTTTCTGCACTGCTCACCACCGTACTGGGCGCAGGGGCCATGTTTACCCTCTACACCTATATTTCACCCGTTCTGCAAAACATCGCTCATGCCACGCCGGCCTTCGTGACCGCGATGTTAGTGCTGATCGGCGTTGGATTCTCGATCGGCAACTATTTAGGCGGCAAACTGGCCGATCGATCCGTCAACGGTACTCTGAAAGGTTTCTTACTGCTGCTGGTGGTTATCATGCTGGCCATTCCTTTCCTTGCACGCAATGATCTGGGCGCTGCGTTCAGTATGGTGGTGTGGGGGGCGGCGACATTTGCCGTCGTTCCGCCTTTGCAGATGCGCGTGATGCGTGTTGCCAGTGAAGCGCCGGGGTTGTCCTCGTCGGTGAATATCGGGGCCTTTAACCTTGGCAATGCGTTAGGCGCGGCGGCAGGCGGGGCAGTGATTTCTGGCGGTCTGGGGTATAGCTTTGTTCCGGTGATGGGAGCTATCGTGGCAGGGCTGGCGTTATTGCTGGTCTTTGTTTCAGCGAGAAGGCAGCCTGAAACGGCATATGTCGCCAACTGATCGAGTGAGTTAAAAATAAAAACGCAGAAGGGATACCTTCTGCGTTGTCTTATTTACGCCGCGAAGTTCTTCGCAACGAATTCCCAGTTTACCAGCGCCCAGAAATGCTCCAGGTAGCCAGGACGGGCATTACGGTAGTCGATGTAGTACGCATGTTCCCACACGTCAACGGTCATCAGCGGCGTGGCATCCGTGGTTAACGGGGTGCCTGCGTTGGACGTAGAAACGATAGCCAGTTTGCCATCAGCCCCTTTCACCAACCAGGTCCAGCCGGAACCGAAGTTTTTAATCGCAGCATCGGTGAATTGCGCTTTGAATTCAGCAAAGCTACCGAAGGACGCAGCGATAGCGTCAGCCAGTTTACCGGTTGGTTCGCCGCCCGCGTTCGGGGCCAGGCAGTTCCAGTAGAACGTGTGGTTCCAGACCTGTGCTGCGTTATTGAATACGCCACCTTCTGAACTACGGACGATCTCTTCCAGTGATTTACCTTCAAAGGCGGTACCTTTGATCAGGTTATTGAGATTCGTCACATAGGTTTGATGATGTTTGCCGTAGTGATATTCCAGCGTTTCAGCGGAAATGTGTGGTGCCAGCGCGTCTTTGGCATACGGTAATGCAGGTAATTCGAACGACATTGCTTCTCTCCTTATTATTAATATTGAGTACGTACAATAGCCCTAAAGTACGTAAGGATAGGGTAGCAAATTGAAAGGTGATGCAAAAGAAGAACTTACCCTGTTGCGTAAACAACAGGGTAAGGGATTAACGAATGGTTTTTGGCGTCATGACGCGGCGGGCGCCGACATAGTGGCGTTGCCAGTAATCTTCGCTTAATGAGGTGATCTGAATTTCCTGCCCTGAACGGGGGGACTGGATAAATTTGCCGTTGCCGACGTACACGCCGACGTGATCCGCCGTACCGCGCCCCTGGGTCCGGAAGAAGACCAGATCGCCATTTTTCAGTTCATCACGCTCAATCGGTGAGGCGTCGCGGAGGTGGTACATTTCATTTGCCGTACGCGGAATACGGAATTTCACCAGATCTTTATAGGCGTACCAGACCAGGCCGCTGCAATCAAAACCGGTACGTGGCGACGTGCCGCCCCAGTGATACGGTTTGCCAATCTGATTCATCAACGTGGACATCGCCGTTTTGGTCGCTTTCTGAACTCTGACCTTATGCGCATCGGCAAGCGAAGCTGGTGCGGTCTCTTTCACCTTCACACAATGGGGCTTGCGGCCTTTGCGCGGCGTGCATTTTTCGCTCCAGGTGACGGCTGCAGTTTTTGCTGTCGTGGAGGAGATGCGGCGATGTGCGTTTTTGGTGGTTTTCGCTGGCGTGGTCGTGTGCTTTTTGGACGAAGAGGCGGTTTTTACGCTGGTTTTGTTAACGGTTTTTTTGACGGTTTTCTGACTGGTTTTGGTTGTTTTTTTACTGGCCGTCGCGTTCTTATGTTTATCTGCCGTTTTCGTTACGTGAGAAACAGCAGGCGTCTCCCTGGTTTGCCGGGAAGCATTAGCCGGGGATGTTAAAGAGAGTGTGGAAAAAAGCAAAGCACAGAGCGTGATCGAAATTCGGTTTATCCGCGCCACTGAGCAGTCCTCTGGTTAATGGCAGGCCGGTATCATGCCTGCGTGTGATTTACAAAACTTGTCGATTCTAATCCATAAAAGCACAGAAAGTTAATCGCTTTTATCATCTAAAACCTCATTTCTTAAGCGACTGCAAAAAAAATCAACAGCTCGTACTAAAAATGGTCAACGATGAGTCCATGACGTGTCGTTTTAAAGGATAAGGAATATAGAGAATGCAACTTATCGCGTCAGGGGATAAAATAGTAAAGAGTAATGAAAATGTTATTTTCCGTTGCCAGCCTGACCCGCTACAATGTCAGACTACTGCCGTAAAAGAAGTTAAAGGAAGCGAGACAATGAGCACCACTATCGAAAAAATCCAGCGCCAGATCGCTGAAAACCCGATTCTCCTGTACATGAAAGGTTCTCCAAAACTGCCTAGCTGCGGTTTCTCCGCCCAGGCGGTCCAGGCGCTGTCTGCCTGTGGTGAGCGTTTTGCCTATGTTGATATCCTGCAGAACCCGGATATTCGCGCGGAATTACCGAAATATGCAAACTGGCCAACCTTCCCGCAACTGTGGGTCGATGGTGAACTGGTTGGCGGCTGTGATATTTTGATCGAAATGTATCAGCGCGGTGAGTTGCAGCAACTGATTAAAGAAACTGCGGCGAAATACAAAACCGAAGAACCTGATGCTGAGTAATCAGCGGAAATAAAAAAAAGCGACCATTCGTTGGTCGCTTTTTTTATGGGCTCGCACGCCTGATAAAAACGATTAAGCGTCTTCCGGCAGCGGTAGTGGCCACCCGCCAAGGCGTTTCCAGCGGTTCACAATTTCGCAAAACAGGATGGCGGTGCGTTCGGTGTCATAGAGGGCGGAGTGCGCCTGGGTACCATCAAACTCCATACCTGCCGCCAGACAGGCTTTTGACAACACGGTTTGCCCCAGCGCCAGACCGCTGAGTGCCGCAGTATCGAAGGTCACGAAGGGATGAAACGGATTACGCTTCAACGATGCACGTTCCGCTGCCGCCATCATAAAGCTGTGATCGAAGGTGGCGTTGTGGGCAACCATGATGGCCCGGTTGCAACCGCTATCTTTGATACCTTTGCGCACCATTTTGAAGATCGCGTGCAACGCGTCGTACTCGCTGACGGCACCGCGCAGCGGATTCGACGGATCGATGCCGTTAAAGGCGAGCGCCTCAGGCTGCAAGTTTGCCCCTTCAAACGGTTCGACATGGAAATGCAGCGTCGTGTCCGGCATCAACCAGCCGTGTTCATCCATTTTCAATGTGATGGCGGCGATCTCAAGCAGCGCATCGGTTTTGGCGTTAAACCCAGCCGTTTCGACATCGATTACGACAGGATAAAAACCACGAAAACGGTCACACAGACCGGAAAGTTGAGCGTTATCGGACATCAGGGTCTCTTAATACAGAAAAATTGCAGCGCGCATTATGGCAAATTTTGTTGCTTACGGGAATGGGAGAGGGAAAAGCGGACATCAGGTATTGCGTACCGGCAGATCGATACCCTGTATAGGATACTGATGTTCCATCAGACTGCCTGTGGGAACTGTCTTCCTCTTCCGATTACAGGAACACCTGCTCATAAAATGAAAAAGCATATTACCTCGCGGCATTAAAATGTTGGTTTACGCGGGAAATGGCGTTGACAATCATACGAGTCAAATTCACAAGGGAAATATATCCCGTATTAATGTTTTTTTATCCGCATTGTTCTATTTTCAGGTCTTGGGCTATCGTGTTATTTATTTAATTAACGAGTTCAGTTATATCCTCTTAATATAACTTTCCTAATATGTGAGGTAATGATCAATATCAAACTGGGTTAAATTTATGTTTAATTATAGTGTTCATGTTGTGAGCTGTCCAAAATTGGACTAAACATTGATTACTGACGGCTTTTTATTAATATACAATATTATTATGTTGTTTTGACTATTGTACTGGCATATAAAGTTATTCCTTTGTATGCGATTGCTGATGATGCTCAGGAATGCGGATTACCGGAAATATAAAGTATAGTGGCTATAAATAACATGAAGAATCCTTACAGATAACACTGGCGAATGAGTGCTAAATTTTAGGGATGATTGATACTCAATAAACACTCTTGTTATACGTTGGAGAGATAAATGAAATTGCGTAAGTTATACATGGTGATGTCTGCCTGTGCGATAGTGAGTTTGTCTGGCATAAATACAGCGAATGCAGCAACAGATAAAGGGAAAATTCAATTCTCCGGAGAAGTTATTGCGTCAACCTGCGATGTATCCGTTGATGCGTCAGGACCGAACGGCACGGTGACTCTTGATAAAGTGTCAACAGAAACCATCGCTGGAGTAGGCACAACAGCAAAACCTAAGCCTTTCACTATATCCGTTACGGGTTGTGCGGCGAGCGCGACAGGTATCGGTATTGCTTTCGGCGTGGCAACGGGAACTCCTGATCCCAATGGTAACCTGGCAAACGAAGAAGCAACTCCGACTAAAGTAAGCCTGCAGTTGGTTGATGTTGCTAAATCAAATACTGCGATTGATTTAAATGCGGATCAGAGCGGCGGGTCGAAATTTGCCATCGATGCCAGTGGGAAAGGTTCACTTGTATATAACGTGCAATATTACAGTAATGATGCTGCTCCAACAGTTGGTAAAGTGACCGCTAATGCCACTTATGAACTGTCGTATCAGTAAATAAGTCACACAGAGTGTTGTTAACAAACGGTCAATTCTGGATTAATTTAATGAAACGTTTTAAATTCTTATGGCAACTGTCATTATTGATGACACTGTTTGGTTTCAGCACTCTCTCATTTGCAGGTCTGGTATTAGAAGGGACGCGTGTTATTTATCCTGCCGGCGAGAGCGAGGTCACTGTACGAATGAAAAATACAGGAAGCCTCCCGGTTCTGGCGCAGAGTTGGATCGATAATGGTGTCAAGAACGAGACGCCAGATAAAATATCATCAGTGTTTGTCTTAACGCCGCCCATTAATCGGGTGAATGCGGGAAAAGGGCAGACGTTAAGGATCAGTTTGCTTGCGGAAAACACCCTTGCACAGGATAAAGAGTCTGTTTTTTATCTGAATGTATTGGCTATCCCTGCAAAGTCGAAGGACTCTATTAACGCAAGCCAGATCAATATTGCCTTCAAAACACGCATCAAGCTTTTCTACCGACCTGATTCACTAAAAGGCAGTGCCAATGACGCCCCTGATTTATTGCGCTGGAGCATCAACGGTAACGGTGTCACAGCGACAAACCCAACACCTTATTATGTCACGCTGAGTGAAGTGACTTATACATCGGGTGGGAAAAAAGTGGTTGCCGCCGGACAGATGATTTCACCGGGTGGAACAAGTGATTTTCATTTCAACGGTGTAAATCAGGTGAGTAGCGTAGATTCAATCGAATATGCATCAATCAATGATTTTGGTGGATTAAACAAATATAAAGTCAAAAAATAATTCACTCACCGGTGATTTTATTATGCGCTTATTTTATGTGCTGTGCTGTGTTAATGTTGTGCTCCCATTGCAATATGCTGTCGCCGGAGCAACAACAGACGCCACCTCGATGGAAGTGGCAGGGAATTATGAATTTAATGATGCTTTTGTTAATCGCTCAGGTGCACAAGTTGTTGACCTGAAAAGATTTTCAAATGGTGCCAGTGTATTGCCGGGTATCTATAAAGTTATTGTCACACTAAACACCGAAAAATTGACGATATCGAATGTCGAATTTCGGGGAGGGGCGAATAATACTGTTGACGCGTGTATCCCAGGCAATGTCTTTGAACTGATCAGTTTTAAAAAAGAAAAAATTAAATTCACGCAATGGGACATACTGATCGACAGTAAGAACTGCACGCGTATACAGGATATCATTCCGGAGGCAACGCAGGAATTTGACAGCGAAGCTCAGCAATTAAATCTCTCCATCCCGCAAGTCTATATTGATAAACTTCCTCGCGGTTCGGTACCCCCGTCAATGTGGGATAGCGGGATACCCGCCCTGATGCTGGGATACGCGATGAATGGCTATGAATCTAAGAACAGCAACTATGAGTCGAAATCATTTTATGCGTCGATCAACAGCGGTCTGAATATCGGCGCATGGTATCTTCGCCATAATGGATCTTATAACTGGATGCAGGATCAGGGCGGTCATTATAATGTCCTGAATACCTATGTGCAGCGGGATATTCCCGCTATTTGGGGGCGTCTGGCTGCCGGGCAACTCAATACCAGCGGACAACTGTTTGATACATTGCCCATCAGTGGGGCGCAGGTTGCCAGCGACGAGCGCATGTTGCCACAATCGCAGCGCGGTTATGCACCCGAAATACGGGGTGTGGCGAAAACGAATGCGAAGGTGACGGTTAAACAGAGCGGTCAGACGATTTATGAAACCACCGTTTCACCCGGTGCGTTTGTGATCAGCGATCTGTATCCGACCGGCTATGGCGGCAACCTGGATGTGAGCATTGAAGAAGCCGATGGCTCGCAGCAGAACTTTTCCATTCCTTATTCTTCGGTGTCGCAATTATTGCGCCCCGGAAGTACGCGCTACAGCCTCAGTGCGGGAAAACTGCGTAGCAACAGCGTGTCGGACGATCCTGTCTTTACGGAAGCAACCTGGCAGCAGGGCTTTACAAACATACTGACAGGGTATGGGGGCGTTCAGGCAAACAAGGATTATCAGGCGGTAAAAGTAGGGACTGCCTTAGGCTTTCCCATTGGCGCAATTGCTTTTGATGTCACCCAATCCAGAGCGCATCTTCCTAATCATGAAAACATGTCAGGTCAGAGCTATCAGATAAGTTACAGCAAACTGATTAATGAAACGAACAGTAATATCACGCTGGCCGCGTACCGTTTCTCCAGTAGTGGCTATATGGATTACCTCACTGCGATGGAAGCCCGTGATGATCTCCATCATGGCGATGACGGCAATCAGATTCAGCGACAGAAAAACCGTTTTACGCTTAACCTGAGTCAGGGACTGAAGGACGGATGGGGCCAGTTATACGTCAGCGCCAGCCTGGAAAACTACTGGAATAAAGGATCTGCTGAGCGGCAATATCAGATCGGTTATTCCAATAGTTATAAATGGTTGAGTTATAGTCTGAATATCAGCCGCAGCCAGGACGAGTGGGGCAACTCTCAGACCAGTTATTTTCTGAATTTCTCGCTGCCGTTGTGGGAAAGCCACGATACGGGGACGTATGCGCCGCAACTCAGTATGAGCTATAACCAGGACTCATCTGGCTCGGCCTCAGAGCAGGCGATTATTTCGGGCAGCCTCGGTGAACAGAACCAATATACCTACTCGGTCAGCGGCAGTCATGACGACTATGCGGGAACAAGCGGCAACGTTGGTGGGACATATAAAGGCGGCATCGCTTCACTTTCCGCAACCTACAGTAAAGGTCGCGATTACCGCAGTGCTTCGGTAGGCATGTCTGGTTCCCTGGTCGCGCATTCTGGCGGTATTACATTTTCACCCTACACGGGGGATACGTTCACTCTGGTAGAGGCAAAAGGGGCGGAAGGGGCGGCAATACCCTCTTATCCCGGCGTGACCATTGACCGTTTTGGCTATGCCCTGTTTCCGTCAACCAATCCTTATCAATTAAATGATGTGGTCATTGATCCGAAAGGGATATCTGAAAACGCTGAACTGGAAAGCACCTCGCAAAAAATAGTCCCGCGCTCTGGCGCAGTGGTGAAGGCGAAGTTTGATGCCCGCCAGGGGAGACCGGTTTTAATTCAGGCAAATTTTTCCGGTAAAACACTGCCGTTTGGGGCGGATGTTTTTGATGACAACGGCGTCAGCGTCGGGGTGGTCTCGCAGGGGAGTCTGATTTATGCCCGCGTGCCGAATGATAAGGGCAGTCTGCATATTAAATGGGGCGATGATGAAAATGAGCAGTGTCGTGTCAATTATGCCCTTGCGCCAGAACCTGAAAAGACAAGGAAAACGGCGCTGAAGCCGTTTGTGGAAAGTTGCAGATAAACTCCCGGCACATAATGGATAACAGGAATATATGACAGCGATTATTTTAATTCTAAACAAAACATTGAACTACTCACTGCGAATGGTAATGCTGTCTGTTATTGCATTATTGCTGTGCGGGATGCCGTCGAAGGGATATGCAAGATATACGCGAGCATGTGTGGATAAAACCAATCTGATCGCTACACCTGGCAAGATAACTATAGATACTGATAACCCTTCAGCTTATCCAGTCGGAACATTGATTGGTCAGCCTTATGCATCCGACTATAACGAAGTGTTTATTTTTACGGGAACAGTGTGCTCTGGAACCGGAACATCAACATGGACAAATAATATGTGGACTGTTTCTACGGGTACATATTCTTCGCCAGAAGGCGTTTTACCCGTGTATCCTATTCTGGATGCCAATAATGAATATACGAGTTTTGGTTTTGCGATGGCAGTAGCCGATCCTAACGAACCCTATCAGCCATTTGACGTATCCCCTTCAAAACCATTGTGGTCGATCGATGGTATGTTGCATGAGGGCTCCCTGGGCGCGAAATATAAGATTTATTTTGTCACAACAGGTCCACTGGTTGCTGGCAGTTATATTATTCCCCTCCAAAGCCTGGCCGGTATATGTATATCGTCATCTCAGACATCCGATACTGGGGATCAGTGCCAGTCAATATTTGTATCGAGTTTTATCATCACTGTTAATTCAAACAGTTGTGATATTAATGCCGACACACCCAGTACCGTAAATTTAAGTCGTATCAATGCCAACGATCTGCCGCATAAAGGCGATGTCGGTAGCAACGTGGATTTCACGATCGGCCTGAAGTGCAACGCTGCGACAACCGTCAATATGACCCTGACCGACCCTAACGGTGGTGACGCTGAAAATGGCGTGCTGTATAACGATGTCGGTGACGGACTGGCGCAAAACGTCGGGGTGCAGATCTTATCAGTCAAAGACGGAGGACAAACGCCGCAAACGGTTCATCTGAACGAATCCTTTACGGTGGGGAATGCGAGCGAAGGGCAGTACAGTATTCCGATGTCTGCCAGATATTACAGAACGTCCGACGACACGATTGTCGGCGGGAAAGTCTCGGCTTCCGTTATCTATGAATTGTCCTATCAATAATGGCAAAGCGGAAAAGGACGATAAATGGGCGCAGAGAATCTGCGCCCGGCAGGCATTAGTTGCCCAGACCGCGACCGGCGTCTTTTTCTTCAATCAGTTCGATTTTGTAACCGTCCGGATCTTCAACAAACGCAATCACCGTGGTACCGCCTTTGACCGGACCGGCTTCACGCGTCACGTTGCCGCCATTCTGACGAATACGTTCACAGGCTTCGGCGGCATTGTCCACGCTCAGGGCGATGTGACCATAGGCCGTGCCCAGCTCATACTTATCAACGCCCCAGTTATAGGTTAATTCGATCACCGCTTCATCGCTTTCAGAACCGTATCCCACAAACGCCAATGAGTATTTATATTCCGGGTTTTCGCTGGTGCGCAGCAGTTTCATGCCCAGGATATTGGTATAAAACTCGATAGAACGTTGCAGATCGCCAACGCGCAGCATGGTATGAAGTAAACGCATCTTTTTTCCCCTCGAAAATGACTAATACATTCAAAATGTTGTTTTAGTATAGCGGCGTTTTTACGCCGCTATCAATGCAGGATTACGCAATGCGGAATTACAGGGTAGGGTAGTCGGTATAACCTTCCGCGCCACCGCCATAGAAGCTTTCTGCGCGTTGCGGGTTGAGTTCGGCTTTATGTTGCAGACGCGCAACCAGGTCAGGGTTGGCGATATACGCGCGACCAAATGCCACGGCATCGATCAGACCTTTGGCGATCAGGTCCTCCGCTTTTTCCGGGGTGTACGCGCCAGCACCGATAATCGGACCGTGGAAGCGTTCACGCACTTTACGACGGAATTCTTCGCTATATGGCTGACCGCCTGCCCAGTCCGGCTCGGACATGTGCAGATAGGCAATACCGCGTTTACCCAGCTGTTCAATCAGATACAGCGCGTCGGGTTCTTCGTTCGGACCGTTATCCACATTCTGGAAAGACCCTATCGGCGACACGCGAATACCAATGCGGTCTGCCCCCCATTCCTGAATACCGGCATCCACCACTTCCAGCACCAGACGCGCACGGTTTTCTACGCTACCGCCGTATTGATCGGTACGGTGGTTTGAGGTCGGGGAAAGGAACTGATGTAACAGATAGCCGTGGGCTGAATGCAGCTCCACCAGATCAAATCCGGCTTCACGCGCATTCGCAATCGCCTGGCGGAAATCGTTCACGATGCCAGGGATTTCTTCGGTTTCCAGCGCGCGCGGTGTTGATGTATCTACGCGGATTGCGTGACCCTTCTCATCGCGCAGAGAAGTACGGGTACCCGCGCCGATCGCTGACGCCGAAACGGGCGCCTGGCCGTTCGGCTGAAGGCTGTTGTGAGAGATACGACCGGTGTGCCAAAGTTGAACGGCAATATGACCTTGTTCAGCGTGAACGCCGGCAGTGATTTTTTTCCATGCGGCAATCTGTTCCGGGCTGTGCAGGCCTGGTGCGCCAGCGTAACCTTTTGCCTGGGCAGAAATCTGCGTGGCTTCGGAGATGATCAACCCTGAGCTTGCGCGTTGACGATAATACTCCGCCATTAACGGTGTCGGAATATCGCCGGGTTCAATGCTGCGTAAACGTGTAAGAGGGGCCATAAATACGCGGTTTGCGGCGGTAATGGCCCCGACTTTCAGTGGGGTAAATAATTTTTCGGACGACATAATGAATGACTCCTGAGTAGACCGGTCGACTAGTGATAAAGTAAATAAAAACGCCTGTTAAACGGCAGGCGTTGCAACAATGGTTTTTACGTGTGCCAGCGCGCTTTCCAGCGGCGCGGCGCTACGAGAAATTTTGGCCTGCAAATTCGCCCCTAACCACAGGGCATAAAGTACCTGCGCCTGCTGCAGAGGTTCACCGACAAACGACAAACAGTGACTATCACGCCCTTTTTCCAGCGCTTGCGCCAGTAGCGCAGTAATGTGCCGGGCACCTTTGTCCATCGCGGTACGCATATCTTCCGAAAGATCGCACACCTCAGCGGAAAGTTTAACGGTTAAGCACCCGCTAATACTGCCTTGCTGGCAAAACCGGTTCAGGTTTTCCTGATAGTACGTCAGAATCCGGTCGCGATAATTTCCCGCACCGGATTCCAGGAGTGTCGCCAGACGCAGATGGTACGCCGCATAATGGCGTTCCAGCATCGCGACGCCAAACGCTTCTTTAGAGCGAAAATAATGATAAAACGAACCCTTGGGCACTTCGGCGGTTTTCAGCAGTTCGCTCAACCCCATTCCGGTGAAGCCTTTCTGCATGCAAAGCTTTTCGCCTGTTGCCAGAAGATGTTCGCGTGTGTCATGTTCAGTCTGTTTGTTCATGGGAAAAGAGTGTAATAGACCAGTCGGTCTAATGCAACAGGAGTTGCCAGAATTTCAGTTAGCGTCTTCAATTGTCATAGACACGTCATCCTTCAGGCGGTGCGCCGCAGCATGACGTATGTGGTGCAGGGCAATCTCAATTAAGGAGGGGATGTGGCTGAGCAGTTGGAGTTTTTTCCCGTCCAGAGCCCGTGTCGCGGTATCTGTCAGTCGGATGAGCGTGGGTTTTGTCGTGGATGTCTGCGCAGCCGGGATGAGCGCTTTAACTGGCAAAATATGAGCGATGCCGAAAAACAAGAGGTGTTGCGCTTATGCCGTCAACGCCTGATGCGCAGATTGCGTGCAAACAAACCCGACCCGCAGGAAGAACCGCAACAACCTTCACTCTTTTAAAGCGTAATTGCGTATACTCAAAACCTGTCTATTGATGAGGAAGCTGTTATGGTTCAGCGTGTCACGATTGCGCCGCAAGGTCCGGAGTTTTCCCGCTTCGTTATGGGCTACTGGCGTTTAATGGACTGGAATATGTCCGCGCGTCAGTTGGTGAGTTTCATTGAAGAGCATCTTGAATTAGGCGTTACCACGGTTGACCATGCGGATATTTATGGTGGCTACCAGTGTGAAGCGGCCTTTGGCGAGGCCATGAAGCTGGCGCCGCATCTGCGCGAACGCATGCAAATTGTGACCAAGTGCGGTATTGCCACTACCGCCCGGGCAGAAAATACGCTCGGTCATTACATTACCGATTCCGACCATATTGTTGCCAGCGCAGAGCAGTCGCTGAAAAATCTGGCAACCGACCATCTTGATCTCCTGTTGATCCATCGCCCCGATCCGTTGATGGACGCCGATGATGTCGCAGAAGCGTTTAAACAGTTGCACAAAAGTGGAAAAGTCAGACACTTTGGGGTGTCGAACTTCACACCTGCGCAGTTCACTTTGTTGCAGTCACGTCTGCCGTTTACCCTCGCAACCAACCAGGTGGAAATCTCGCCGGTCCATCAGCCTTTGTTACTGGATGGCACCCTCGATCAGCTCCAGCAACTGCGCATTCGTCCAATGGCCTGGTCCTGCCTCGGCGGTGGGCGCCTGTTTAATGATGACGAATACCAGCCGCTGCGTAACGAACTCGCCACGATTGCAGAAGAGCTCAATGCGCAATCCATCGAACAGGTGGTGTATGCGTGGATTCTGCGACTGCCTTCGCAGCCATTGCCTATTATCGGTTCCGGGAAAATTGAGCGGGTGCGTTCAGCAATTGAAGCAGAATCGTTGAATATGTCGCGCCAGCAATGGTTCCGTATCCGCAAAGCCGCCCTCGGTTACGACGTGCCATAACGAACATACGGACTTTACGCTCAATATTATCTCGCTGGTTTACACTTAACGGGGAGATAAATTGACGGAGGTCTTATGAAACGTGTGAGTCTGGCAATGTTGACGCTGTTGGTTTGTGCGGGTGCGCAAGCCAACAGTGAAAAAGTGGAAATGAATCTGGTGACGTCGCAAGGCGTCGGGCAAGCGATTGGCACGGTCACTATCACAGAAACCGATAAGGGCCTGCAATTTACCCCCGATCTTAAAGCATTACCCGCAGGAGAACATGGCTTCCACGTCCATGCCAACGGTAGCTGCGAGCCCGCGATGAAAGAGGGCAAAGCCTCCGCCGCTGAGGCCGCGGGAGGACATCTCGATCCCCACAAAACCGGCAAGCACGAAGGACCCAATGGCGCAGGCCATATGGGCGACTTGCCCCTGCTGGTGGTGAACAGCGACGGTACGGCGACAGCGCCTGTCATCGCCCCGCGACTCAAATCCCTTGATGATGTTAAAGACAAGGCGCTGATGATCCATGTTGGCGGCGATACCATGTCCGATCAGCCAAAACCGCTGGGCGGTGGCGGGGCGCGTTACGCCTGTGGCGTTATCAAATAATCAGGATGTCAGCGTACCCTGCGGTGGCGCTTGTTCAAGCTGCGAAAGTGAGCAGTGAAGTCGCCAGATAAGCGCCGCCAGTTCTTGAGCTGCGGGCTGATGATGGTGCGCAAGCGTGTCGCAGATGCGCTGCAATTCCTGCAAAGTGGTCGCGAGTGGGCGTTGCTGAACGCCGCGCTCGCTCATTACGCCATGCAATAACGAGATGCAAATATCCCTCACTCGCGAAAGTGGATCTGAACGTGCTTCCCAGGCGCGTAATTGCCACACAACGTGCGAACAGTTCAGCAACACCACACCCCAACGTAATAACCAACGTCGCGCTAACGCGTCCTGGCTGTTGCTGAGTTGGCTAACGTGATGATACGTCAGGGATTCAAATTCATTCTCGCTAAGAGAGGGGTAACGGCTGAGCTGATCCACAAAATCCCGGCGTAAAGCGCGAATGTGACGTCGGCTTTTCCTGGCGTCTGAGCCGGGGCGGAGTATGGCGAATGCCAGCCATGAGAGGGCAACTCCGGCTATCTTGGCGACGTTGTCGTTTAAAAAATCAGCCAGATCATAAACCGGTGGGTTGGTGACGGCGATAAACGACCCCATAAACACAATGAGTTGTCCCCAAAGCCCCGCCAGCTTTGGCATTTGTAACTTCAGCAACTGCATCGTCGCGAGCAGCGGGAACAGGAACAACAAGAACTGCCAGAGATCGGTGATTTGTACCATCAGCCCAAATTTGACGACGAAACTGAACAGCGACAACAGAACAAGCGTGCGCATCAGCAGAGAGAGCGATTTGAAAGGCGTTGCAACGGCAGAATAAAGTACGCAACTGATGGCCGCCAGCGTTAACGCGCCAGAGCCTGACTCCCACTGTGCGCCAATGCTCCATGCGCCAATCACCATCAATGTGCAAAACGTACGTAAGCCACTCCAGATGGCTTCCGCATTGTCGGTGTGGCGCGCAAGTCCAGGGCTGCGTTTCACGTTTATTTGCTCAACCGGCGCGCCATTTTCCAGCAAATTTAAGCGATGGCTATTTTGTAAGTAGACTCGGCAGAAATAACGTAACCGCTGCCAGAATGCAACGTGCCGATAATCTTGCTTGTCCAGAGGACGCAATGGGGCGATGATCCGCGCCACGGTGTAGCTGTCCGTCTGCGGTTTGGCGAGAGTGACCAGCAGTTGCTCAATCACCTCCTGGAGATGCGCCGGTGGGTTGGGCCAGTTCAGTAACATCCGGCGAAGACTCGAGATGACGCTGGTCAGGCGCAGCTGTTGGTGCAGCAGTGAATTGAGCAAGGCATTCTGTCGACGAAAGCGATAATGGCTCCAGAAGGCCTGGATGCGTAACAAATTCATCGTCAGAATTTGACCAATCACCCCTTCGTGGGCGGAACGAATCGCGTCGGTTGTCTCGGGCCGCCAGAGCTGGCTGGCATGCTCCAGCAATCGCGCGTGCATGTTTTTTAACGCGGTGAGTAATGCGGTGCCGTCAGAGGTACTGGGCAAGATCATCATCATCATCGCCCCACACAAAATTCCGACAATTACTTCGCATACGCGGGCCTGAGCGATGTCCCATAACTGGGTGATCTCGCTAATGTTGACCATCGGAAAGGCGATGATTGCAGCCGTATAGCCCGCTAACTGAAACGCATAGGCCACGTTGTTGGTGAAGTGCGCGCAGGCCCAGGTACAAAAGCCAATCCAGGCGGCCATACTCAGCAGAAAGAGCCACGGCTCGTTGAGGGTATGGCCTGCCAGAATCAGGGCAGCGGTTGCGCCAAGCAAACTCCCGGCGATACGCCCCAGGCTTTTGCTGATAACGCCGCCCACCGTAGGAAAACTCACAACGGCCGCAGACGTCATCGCCCAGTAGGGTTCATCCAGGTTCAGATAATAGGCAAACGTCAGCGCAAGACACATCGCTATGGTGTTGCGTAAGGCATATCGCCATTGCCCGGATGTCGCTTTAAACCAGGGGGCGTTTTGCAACACCTGATGAAGGCGTTTCATTAGCGCTGACCAGTAATCGCCACGCTGCATGTGGTGCCCGACACCAGCGTGACGTCATGCGGCAATGCGTTAAATTCAATACGCACAGGGACGCGTTGCGCCAGGCGAACCCATGGAACATTGGGTTTGATATCAGGCACCAGCCCGGAATCGCTCTCCACGCTTTGATCGTAGATGGCCCGGCCAATGCTGGATACGTGACCCTGTAACTTTATGTTGCCGCTGTATAACGTGATTTGTGCCGGAGCGCCTTCATGGATATGGCGTAATTTGGTCTCCTCAAAATACCCCACCACATAAAATGAGTGACTGTCGACAAGCGCAAACAGGGGCTGCCCGGTGGTGGCATAATCTCCCGTGCGGGTCGAAAGGTTGGTTACCCACCCCGCAACAGGGGCTTTGACTTCCGTCTGGGTTAGCTGCCACTGCGCTTGTTTCAGGGTCGCTCTGGCGACTTCAACACTGGCCTGCATAGCTTTAACGTTCAGATTCGCTGTGTCCATATCCTCGGCGGAGATATAGTTTTGTGATAAATGCCGACGGCGATTTGCCTCATTATTGGCTTTTGCCAGGTCGGACTGCGCTTTCGCCAACTGTGCCTGTGCGTTAAGTTCAGCAATATGGAAAGGGGTCTTGTCGATGGTAAAGAGGAGATCGCCTGCATTGACGAACTGATTATCTTTAACGTTGAGTTGAATAATGCTTCCGGAGACCTGAGGCGTCACACTTACTTGTTCTGCCCGGACTTTGCCATCGCGCGTCCACGGCGACTGCATGTAATAATTCCACAGCCACCAGCCGGCCAGCACGGCGATAACGGCAACCCCAATTGTTGAAAAATATTTAATAGTTTTCAGCGACATAATCACCACACAGTCAGTAAGATAAGGCTCAGGCAGACGCAAAGTGTAAAGATAGAGAGATCCATCAGCAGGGGATGCCAGATTTCACCTGAGTAAATCCAGTCGCGCAACAGGCGATGAATCATCAACCAGATGACAAATGCCAGCGCGAACGCTTTGAATAGTGGAGGAAAATAAATTGATGCGCCGAACACCAGATCTTGTACGGGCAATCCTGTTGCGTTGAACATGAATGTCACAAGCAATATTCCTTTGCGTTAGAAAGCGTGGCTTTAGGGTTAGCACAAACCGGGGCAACGCACCTCTTTCTCGCATAATGTCTGAAAAAATGTCTACCCGTAAGCAAATTTAGCAATACATTTGTTTTGAGAATATAAATGCTGCACACTATTCTAAAATCAGTATAATAACTTAGCAAGCTAATTATAAGGAGATGAAATTGGAATCGCCACTAGGTTCTGATCTGGCACGGTTGGTGCGCATTTGGCGTGCTCTGATTGACCATCGCCTGAAACCTCTGGAGTTGACGCAGACACACTGGGTAACGCTGCACAACATACACCAACTGCCGCCGGAGCAGTCGCAAATACAACTGGCAAAAGCGATCGGCATTGAGCAGCCTTCGCTGGTTCGTACGTTGGATCAGCTCGAAGAGAAAGGGTTAATTTCGCGACAGACGTGCGCAAGCGATCGTCGCGCTAAACGGATAAAGCTAACGGAAAAAGCAGCGCCTCTTATCACCGAGATGGAAGCCGTGATTAATAAGACGCGTGGCGAGATTCTGGAAGGGATTTCAGCGCAGGAAATTGACGTTTTAATTAAGCTGATTGCCAAACTTGAGCACAATATTATCGAGTTGCAATCGCAGGGTTAACGCCGCAAGACATATGTGTGGCCAGATCAGGCCACACATACTCGTCTTACTTCAGGCGACATCAGCGATATTCAGACTAGAGATTCGGTTAGCGCGGAGACACGGTAACCTGGCTGCCGTTGCTGGCCAGTACAACGCGCTGACCTGCAGAGAACGTGGTGCTGCCTTGTTTCTGAACAACCATGATGGTGTTGCCGTCATCTTTACGGATTTCCAGCTCCACACCCTGAGTTTTGTTAATCGCACCCTGTACGCTCTGACCTGCAACGCCACCGGCTACTGCACCCGCCGCGGTTGCCAGAGAACGTCCGGTACCGCCGCCGACGGTGTTACCGATGAAACCACCCAATACCGCACCGCCGATAGCGCCGATGACATTCGAATCATCGCCACCCTGAATTTGAACCGGACGAGCATTCACAATAGTCCCGTACGTGACATTCTGAACTTGTTTTGCTTCAGACGCGGTATAGACATCCCCGGAAAGGCTATCGGTGTTCGTACAGCCTGCCAAAGATAACCCCATCATTGAAACGATCAGCACACGTTTAATCATTTATAAATCTCCTGTTCACCACGAAACGCTACTTAAGCATCCCTCATGGTCAAATTATATGGCATTTGTGAGCCTAAGGTCACATGTTCTGCTGGAACATTGTGAAAATCATAATCAGAATTGGGTTAACCAAGTATAAACGAATCATTCGCGATATTTATCAGAATACAGATTCATCGCGCTGAAAGCGCGGTTAAATTTCGGCAGTGAAGCGTGGCATTGACCGATATTTTATGGTTGAGTGTGATAAGTGAAATCCATGCCAAAAAGGAAAACATATGAAATCGGGCCGTTTTATTGGTGTTATGTCCGGGACCAGTCTTGACGGTGTCGATGTTGTGCTGGCGGCAATTGACGAAAATATGGTGGCGCAACAGGCGAGTCTGACCTGGCCGATTCCTGTTCATCTGAAACAGGCCATACTGGATATTTGCCAGGGGCAGCAACTCACGCTTTCCCAATTTGGTCAGTTGGATACACAGCTCGGGCAACTCTTTGCCGATGCAGTCAACGCGATGCTCTCACAGCAAAATCTGAAGCCTCAGGACGTTATTGCCATCGGCTGCCATGGGCAGACGGTGTGGCATGAGCCTGTCGGGATTGCGCCGCATACCTTGCAAATTGGCGATAACAACCAGATCGTGGCGCGCACCGGGATAACGGTGGTGGGCGATTTTCGCCGTCGTGACATTGCGCTGGGCGGCCAGGGCGCGCCATTGGTTCCGGCGTTTCATCAGGCGCTGCTGGCGCATCCCACTGAACGACGCATGGTGCTGAACATTGGGGGGATTGCCAATTTGTCGCTGCTGATCCCCGAACAACCGGTGCGCGGCTATGACACGGGGCCGGGGAATATGCTCATGGATGCGTGGATCTGGCGGCAGTGTGGTAAACCCTATGACAAAGACGCGCAGTGGGCGAGCGAGGGCAATGTTATCCTCCCATTGCTGCAGAATATGCTGAGCGACCCTTATTTTTCGCTGCCAGCGCCGAAGAGTACCGGGCGTGAGTATTTCAACTACGGCTGGATAGAACGGCATCTCTCATTATTTCCGGGCCTTCATCCTCGCGATGTGCAGGCGACGCTGACGGAACTGACGGCGGTGACGATTTCAGAGCAAGTGTTGCTGAGCGGCGGCTGCGAGCGGTTAATGGTCTGCGGCGGCGGCAGCCGTAACCCGTTGCTGATGGCGCGTCTGGCAGGGTTGTTGCCTGGAACGGAAGTGACCAGTACGGATGACGCCGGGATCAGCGGTGATGATATGGAAGCGCTTGCCTTTGCCTGGCTTGCCTGGAGAACGCTCGCTGGGTTACCGGGAAACCTGCCTTCAGTGACGGGGGCCTCAGAACCGAGCGTGCTGGGCGCTATTTTCCCTGCGAACCCACGATCTCAGAGTTAACTGAATTTTTCTTCGACGGTCTGCCGTTACACTTAGGATGTTAGGGAGGGTGTATTACCCTCCGGGACCAGGAAAGTCGTCAGGATACGTCTATGAAAAAACTCTTACTTGTTTGTCTGCCCATGCTGCTCACCGGTTGTAGTGTTTACAATCAATTTGTTGAGCGTATGCAAACAGATACGCTGGAATACCAGTGTGATGAAAAACCGCTCACCGTCAAATTGAACAAAACACGACAAGAAGTGAGCTTTATCTACGATAATCAACAGCAAACCCTCAAGCAGGGCGTGTCTGCATCAGGTGCGCGCTACACGGATGGCATTTATGTCTTCTGGTCAAAAGGTGACAGTGCCACGATCTACAAACGCGACAGAATTGTGCTAAATAACTGCCAGTTACAAAACCCGAAGCGTTGAGATTTTCAGCAGGGCGGCGCACAATAGCGCCACCCACTGACAATCCGTAGCGAACATCATGTCTGATAACGACGAATTGCAGCAAATCGCGCATTTGCGCCGTGAATACACCAAAGGTGGCCTGCGTCGCCACGATCTTCCCGCCGAACCATTACCCCTTTTTGAGCGCTGGCTGGGTCAGGCATGCGAAGCCAGACTTGCAGATCCGACGGCGATGGTGGTGGCGACCGTTGATGAAAATGGTCAACCTTACCAACGTATTGTGCTCCTCAAGCATTACGACGAAAAGGGGATGGTGTTTTATACCAACCTCGGTAGCCGTAAGGCGCATCAACTCGAAAACAATCCGCGCATCAGTCTGTTGTTCCCGTGGCACATGCTGGAACGTCAGGTAATGGTGATTGGTAAAGCGGAACGCCTTTCCACGCTTGAGGTGGTGAAGTATTTTCACAGTCGCCCGCGTGACAGCCAGATTGGCGCCTGGGTTTCGAAACAGTCGAGCCGTATCTCCGCGCGTGGCATCCTCGAAAGCAAGTTCCTTGAACTGAAGCAGAAATTCCAGCAGGGTGAAGTGCCGCTGCCCAGCTTCTGGGGCGGATTCCGCGTCAACATTGAGCAAATGGAATTCTGGCAGGGGGGCGAACACCGTCTGCATGACCGCTTTTTGTACCAACGCGAAAACAACGGGTGGAAAATCGACAGGCTTGCCCCTTAAAGATGCAAATTTCTTGTTTTAAGCGCTGGTACTCCTGATTCCGGCGCTTTATTCTATGTTTCTTTCGCATCAGGCGAAAAGTCGTGTACCGGCAAAGGTGCAGTCGTTTTATACATGGAGATTTTGATGGCAAGCAGTAACTTGATTAAACAATTGCAAGAGCGGGGGCTGGTAGCCCAGGTAACGGACGAGGAAGCGTTAGCAGAGCGACTGGCGCAAGGCCCGATCGCGCTCTATTGCGGCTTCGATCCTACCGCTGACAGCTTGCATTTGGGGCATCTCGTTCCATTGTTATGCCTGAAACGCTTCCAGCAGGCAGGCCACAAACCTGTCGCACTGGTAGGTGGCGCGACCGGTCTGATTGGCGACCCGAGCTTCAAAGCCGCTGAGCGTAAACTGAACACCGAAGATACGGTTCAGGAGTGGGTGGATAAAATCCGCAAACAGGTTGCACCGTTCCTCGATTTCGATTGTGGCGACAACGCTGCAATTGCTGCGAACAACTACGACTGGTTTGGCGGCATGAACGTGCTGACTTTCCTGCGTGATATCGGCAAACACTTCTCCGTTAATCAGATGATCAACAAAGAAGCGGTTAAGCAGCGTCTGAACCGTGACGATCAGGGCATCTCCTTTACCGAGTTCTCCTATAACCTGCTGCAGGGTTATGACTTTGCCTGCCTGAACAAACTGCACGGCGTTTCTTTGCAGATTGGCGGTTCCGATCAGTGGGGTAACATCACTTCCGGTATCGATCTGACACGTCGTCTGCACCAGAATCAGGTCTTTGGTCTGACGGTTCCGCTGATCACCAAAGCTGACGGCACCAAATTCGGTAAAACCGAAGGCGGCGCGGTCTGGCTGGATCCGAAGAAAACCAGCCCGTACAAGTTCTACCAGTTCTGGATCAACACCGCAGATGCTGACGTGTATCGCTTCCTGAAGTTCTTCACCTTTATGGACATTGAAGAGATCAATGCCCTCGAAGAAGAAGACAAAAACAGCGGTAAGGCGCCACGCGCTCAGTATGTTCTGGCCGAGCAGGTAACGCGTCTGGTTCATGGTGAAGAAGGTCTGGTGGCCGCAAAACGCATCACCGAAAGTCTGTTTAACGGCACGCTGAGTGCGCTGAGCGAAGCCGACTTCGAACAGCTGGCGCAGGATGGCGTACCGATGGTCGAGATGGAGAAAGGCGCCGATCTGATGCAGGCGTTGGTGGATTCTGAACTGCAACCGTCTCGCGGTCAGGCGCGTAAAACGATTGCCTCGAATGCTGTCACCATCAACGGCGAAAAACAGTCTGATCCTGAATACTTCTTCACCGATGCGGATCGTTTGTTTGGTCGCTATACCTTATTGCGCCGTGGCAAAAAGAACTACTGTCTGATTTGCTGGAAGTAACGCATTAAGTAACAGGGAGTGAGAAATCACTCCCTTATTTTTAATGTTCAGGTAAAAAAATGAAGAATATCCTCGCCATCCAGTCTCACGTCGTTTTTGGCCACGCGGGTAACAGTGCAGCAGAATTTCCGATGCGCCGTCTTGGCGCGAATGTCTGGCCACTCAACACCGTTCAATTTTCGAATCACACCCAATACGGTAAATGGGCCGGTTGCGTTATGCCGCCCAGCCATTTAACTGAAATTGTGCAGGGCATCGCTGAGATTGATCAGTTGCAGAAGTGCGATGCAGTTCTCAGCGGCTATCTTGGCTCAGCAGAGCAGGGTGAGCATATTCTGGGGATTGTTCGCCAGGTTAAAGCGGCAAATCCTCAGGCGAAGTATTTCTGCGATCCGGTCATGGGGCATCCTGAAAAAGGGTGTATCGTCGCCCCTGGCGTGGCGGAATTCCATGTTCGTCATGCGCTTCCAGCCAGTGACATTATTGCGCCGAATCTGGTTGAGCTGGAAATTCTCTGTGAACATGCCGTACATAATGTCGAAGAAGCCGTGCTGGCCGCCCGGGAGTTGATTGCGATGGGGCCGAAGACCGTGCTGGTGAAACATCTGGCGCGCGCAGGCTACAGTGCGGATCGCTTTGAAATGCTCCTGGTGACCCGCCATGAAGCGTGGCATATCAGTCGTCCATTAGTGGATTTCGGCGTTCGCCAGCCAGTGGGTGTCGGTGATGTGACCAGCGGCTTGCTGTTAGTCAAACTGTTGCAGGGCGCAACCCTACAGGAAGCGCTTGAGCATGTTACGGCGGCGGTCTATGAAATCATGATCGCCACGAAGAGTATGCAGGAGTATGAGTTACAGGTCGTTGCGGCACAGGATCGTATTGCGAAACCGGAACACTACTTTAGCGCAACGCAGCTCTGATTTAATGCCCGATGACGCTATCGCTTATCGGGCCATCGGTCAGTCCGTATTGTAGGCCGGGTAAGCGTAGCGCCACCCGGCGATAACAAGAGTTAATTCAACCCTTCTGCTTTAAGCGCCGCCTTGACGGTTGGACGTTCCGCGACCCGCGCCATATAGGCGTCAATATGCGTTAACCCTTCCATATTCAGCTTAACGGCTCGTGCCCAGCGCAGCACCGTGAACAGATAAGCATCCGCAATGGTGAAACGCTGTCCGCAAATCCACTGGTCATCTTTGAGTACATCATTCACGTAGTGCAGCTTTTTCTCCAGAAGGGCGCGAACTGTCGGTTTGTACTCTTCCGGGGTATCCGGGCGGAACAGCGGAGTAAAGCCTTTATGCAGCTCTGTCGCAATGTAGTTGAGCCATTCCAGCGTTCTGTAGCGAGCAATACTGCTGGTGGGCGCCAGTAGCTGGCGGTCGGGGACGGTATCGGCAAGGTATTGCATGATGGCGACCCCTTCAGTCAGCAGAGTACCGTCGTCCAACAGAAGTGCAGGAACCTGTCCTTTCGGATTCACCGCGAAATAATCATCGCCATTTTCCAGCCGTTTTTTAATCAGATCGACGCTATCAAGCGTGAAATCTTTACCGCTCTCGCGAAGGGTGATGTGGGAAGCAAGAGAGCAGGCACCCGGTTTGTAGAACAATTTCATCGGTAACTCCTTTTTGCTGAGGTTTAACCAATGGTAGTGCTACGGCGGCTAAAAAAAAAGCCGCTAACATAACGTTAGCGGCCTTAAAATCAGTTTCCCTGAAAATTACGCGGTTGCGGCCTTGGTGGCTTTTTTGCGGACATCGTCGTCCAGAGTCATGCGATTCAGTTTTGGTGCTGTCAGCAGCATCAGAACAGCGATAACCGCAGTAGCAATACCAATCTGCAGGAATACACGACCATAGACTTCCAGAGACATCAGCGGGTCAGTCACGTTTTCCGGCACCGCCATCATGTTAGCAACATAGCCACCAATGATGTTTGCGCCCGCCGTCGTCAGGAACCAGCTGCCCATGATGAAGCCCATCAGACGCTGTGGAACCAGCTGTGCGACCATTGCCAGACCCAGACCCGAAATCATCAGCTCACCGATGCTCTGCAAGCCGTAGCAAATGATCAGCCAGTTAACGGATACGATACCTGCTTCGTTAGCGAATTTCGCGCCTACTGGCAGGACCAGGAACGCACCGGAACACAGCACCATACCGATAGCAAACTTGGTCGGCATCGGCAGGGTATCGCCCATCTTGTTGTAGATAGCGGCAAGAATCGGGCTACCGATAATGATCCAGAACGGGTTCAGTGCCTGATACTGCTCTGGTTCAAACGCGATACCCAAAATAGAGTGTTCAACGTTACGAATAGCAAAGAAGTTCAGCGACGTCGGCATCTGGCTGTACAGAACGAAGAAGATGATGGCTTCGAGCATCAGAATGAAGGCAACAATCATTTTACGACGAGCAGCGCCTTGCATGGCGAAAGCTTCTTTACCGAAGATAAAGACGATACCCAGTGCAACAACGCCCAGTGCCATACGTGCGACCTGCTGGTTGTGCAGCAGCCAGGTTGCAATCGCGATCAGCACGATAACACCCAGAATGGTCAGCAGCAGATTACGGAAGTTGATTGGCTCAAAGTCAGGTTTGGAACCGTACTGTTTAACCCAACGCTGGCAGAATGCGAAGTTAACGACCGTGATCAGCATCCCGACAACGCTCAGTGCAAAGGCCGTGCTCCAGCCGTAGCGCGCAGCCAGCCATGGTGTTGCCAGCATGGAGAAGAATGAGCCGATGTTGACGGACATATAGTACATGGTGAATGCACCGTCCAGACGCGGGTCATCTTTCGCATAGCAGGTAGAAAGCAGAGAAGACGGGTTCGCTTTGAACAGGCCGTTACCGACCGCAATGGCCGCCATACCCATATAAACGATACCAGCATCGTGACCAGACCAGGCTACCAGAGCATAACCAATAGCCAATACGACAGCACCCAACATAATGACGCGCTTGGTGCCCAATACTTTATCACCTAACCAACCACCAATGGCGACCAGTCCATAAACCAGGGCGCTAAAGGAGGAGAAAAGGGTGATGGAATCAGCTTCTGACATACCCAGTTGTTTTACCAGGTATACGGCCATAATTCCTTGCAGGCCGTAATAACCAAAACGTTCCCACAACTCGATAGAGAAAATGAGATAGAACGCTTTAGGCTGTTTGAATGCGTTCAAACTTACGCTTTCAGTTGGTTTATTGTTTGCAGTAGACACTTTTACCTCTTTTTTTACATCCCATATTAACGGGGGAGTTCAGGTACGTGATGAGTCAAGTTCATCCGTCCGATTGTTATAGTGGGAGGGGAAACGGCAAGTAATGTTCACTATCTTGCCCTGTCAGACAAGGGGTTTGTAATGATCTGTTACATTTAACTTATCTGGTGGAATCATCGGTCGCACGAAATGTTATGTAGCGTTAAATTTTTTCTATTGAAGAAAGGCAGTTTTTTACTCTACAGAAAGGGGCGAAAATCCCTGTGATGGCGATATGTTCTGCTATATAAGCTTTCAGGCAGTGAAATAGGCCATTATCTGAAAAATAGCCAGTGTAATGTTTTGTAGTGAAAAGAGGGTGTCAGGTCATCTGATTGCGACATTAACGAAAAACAACAAAAAAATTCACATTGAGTTATCAAGGTGATCCTGGTCACGTATGAATAGAAATTTCCGCTATTAAAAAAACGATTAACCTGGTGGGGTGTTTAATGGCCAGAATATTCCATTGGAAAGGCGCACTGGCCTGGTATCATTGTCGGTAAATAGCGGCGTGTTAAGGGTGTAACAAAACGTTATGAATGTACGGAGGAAGGGCATCCTCCGTTTAGCTCAAATATCGACTTTCTCTTTAAATTCACAGAGATCTTCGATAATGCAGGAACCGCAACGGGGTTTGCGGGCGATACAGGTATAGCGTCCGTGAAGAATTAACCAGTGGTGGCAATCGACTTTAAATTCCGCCGGAACCACTTTGAGCAGCTTTTCTTCAACCTGCTCAACATTCTTGCCCGGCGCAAACTGGGTTCGGTTGCAGACGCGGAAAATATGCGTGTCGACGGCAATGGTCGGCCAGCCAAAGGCGGTATTGAGTACCACATTGGCGGTTTTACGTCCCACGCCGGGCAACGCTTCCAGCGCAGCGCGGTCTTCAGGAACTTCGCCATTATGCTGCTCAAGCAGTATCCGACAGGTTTTGATGACATTCTCGGCTTTGCTGTTGAACAGGCCAATCGTCTTGATATAGGACTTAACGCCCTCTACGCCGAGCTCCAGCATCGCCGCTGGGGTGTTGGCGACGGGGTAGAGCTTCGCCGTCGCTTTGTTCACGCTCACGTCCGTGGCCTGTGCTGAGAGCAAAACGGCGATAAGTAGTTCGAACGGCGACGTAAAATTGAGCTCTGTGGTGGGGTGCGGATTGTTGTCGCGAAGACGCGTCAGGATTTCCAGACGTTTTGTTTTGTTCATGAGACATTCCCTGTTTCGCCTGCCGGGGCATCTGCTGCAACGGCTTCGGCACGACGCTTTTTCATCTTCTCATCAATAAGGTATTTCACAGCCAGCATGAGTCCCAGACCGATAAAGGCTCCCGGCGGCAACATTGCCAACAGGAAAGGTGAGTCGGTATGGAAAATTTCTACCCGCAACACTTTTGCCCAACTGCCAAGCAGACCGTCCGCACCGTCAAACAACGTCCCGTTGCCGATGATCTCGCGCAGCGATCCGAGCACGAACATCGCGCAGGTGGCACCCATCCCGATAGAAAAACCGTCAAGCGCTGAGAGCGCCGGGCCTTTTCTGGCGGCAAACGCCTCTGCACGTCCTACCACAATGCAGTTCGTGACAATCAGCGGAATAAAAATCCCCAACGACTGGTACAGGCCAAACGCATAAGCATTGATGAGCATTTGTACTGCGCTGACCACGGAAGCGATGATCATCACGTAGATAGGGATGCGGATCTCTGCTGGCGTCCAGCGACGTAGTGCCGAAATCGTCAGGTTGGTCAGCGTCAGTACGAGCGTCGTGGCAAGACCTAAACCGAGCGCGTTGGTGGCGGTTGAGGTGACGGCCAGCAGAGGGCACATACCGAGTAACTGCACGAGGGCGGAGTTATTTTTCCAGAGGCCCTGAACAATGACGTCTTTAATTTCGCTCATGGTTTATTCTCCACAGGCGGTGAGTTGGGGGAGTTGCGCAGGAAGCGTTTGCGCATACAGACCTGCGCGTTTCACTGCATTAACAACTGCTCGCGGTGTAATTGTCGCGCCGGTGAACTGGTCAAAGTCGCCGCCATCTTTTTTTACGGCCCAGTGCGCGTCATTTTCTCCGCCGATGCTCTTGCCCGCAAAGTGGGTTACCCAGTCGGAGAGACGCAATTCTATTTTGTCGCCCAGGCCCGGCGTTTCATGGTGCTCTGTCACTCGTGTGCCGAGGACCGTACCGTTGAAATCGGCACCCACCAGCAGTTGAATCGCGCCGGAGTATCCATCCGGAGCCGTTGCCTCAAGGATAGCCGCAACAGGCGTATCGTCCATACGGGCAATATAAACGCGATGTGCGCCTTTTCCTAATGCCGGGCTGTTAACAACAAAGCAGCTATTCTGCAGATTATTATTGTAGCGGTCTGCCGGAATGACCTGATCAAACAACACTTTTTGCTGCAATGCTGCCTGCTCATCAATTGTCGTTTTTGTCATCATATTGATGGCGGCGGTCAGTCCTGTCGAACCCGCCGCAAACAGCGCCAGCGTGATGCCGTGTTTACGAATTGTTTTCAGCATGGTTTATCCTTTTCGATGACCGTACACGCGAGGCCGGGTGTAATAGTCGATCAGGGGAACGGTGATGTTCGCCAGCAGAACGGCAAAGGCCACACCATCGGGATAACCGCCAAAACTGCGGATAAGCCAAACTAACAAGCCTGCCAGTGCGCCAAAAATCAACCGGCCACGATTCGTCGTTGAGGCTGTCACAGGATCGGTCAATATAAAGAATGCGCCCAGCATGGTCGCGCCAGAAAGCAGATGTAACTGCGGCGATGCCAGTGACTGAGGTGAAAAAAGCCAGCCTAACGAAGCGCACAGGGCAAGCGTCAGCAAGAAGCTGACGGGAATGTGCCATTTGATAGCCTTCGTCCACAGCAGCCATACGCCGCCAGCCAGCCAGGCCAGGTTCACCCATTGCCAGCCCGCACCTGCCAACATCCCGCTGTAGATGGGGTATTGCATGATCTGCTCAACCGAGCGACCCGCATGCAGCGATGTCTTAAAGGTATCCAGCGGCGTTGCCTGGCTGATGCCATCAATGCCCATCCGCAGTGTGTTCATATCACCGCCAGTGGCGGTATGTCCGGTGAAAATCACCTGTATAGCATCTGATAAACCTGGGGCAGACGCCGCGATTTCGTGCGGAGGTAACCAACTGGTCATCTGTACCGGAAACGAGATCAGCAGGACCACATAGCCAATCATCGCCGGGTTAAACGGATTTTGCCCAAGGCCGCCGTAAAGCTGCTTGGCGATAATGACGGCAAACACGGTACCCAACACGACCATCCACCAGGGGGCGAGCGGCGGAATACTCACCGCTAACAGTAAACCCGTAAGCAGGGCGGAGTTGTCTTTTAAAATGGTGACCACTGGCTGTTTACGTAACTGGAGCACGACGGCTTCGGCAATCAGCGCGCTGGCCGAGGCCAGGATTATCTGGAACGACGTACCCCAACCGAAAAACCACAGCTGAGCGGCAATCCCCGGCAACGCGGCGATGAGCACCAGCAGCATGATTCGCGATGTCTGCCGCTGGTTATGGGTATAAGGGGAGCTTGCGATTCTGAATACCATTTATTCCTCGTTAACAACCTGCTGCTGTGCGGCTTTTTTTGCCTGAGCGCGGGCAATCGCTGCTGCGATGGCGGCTTTGCGTGGGTCCACGGGCTCGGCAGGATCACTGACTGCCTGTTGTTCCAGCTTACGTGCTTTAGCGCGGGCAATGGCCGCTTCGACGGCGGCTTTGCGCGGGTCCACGGGGTCGGCAGGCTCACTGGGCGCCTGCTGTTCCAGCTTACGTGCTTTAGCGCGGGCAATGGCCGCTTCGACGGCGGCTTTGCGTGGGTCCACGGGTTCGGCAGGTTCACTGGCTGCCTGCTGTTCCAGCTTACGTGCTTTGGCACGGGCAATGGCCGCTTCGACAGCGGCTTTGCGCGGGTCCACGGGTTCGGCAGGTTCACTGACTGCCTGCTGTTCCAGTTTACGTGCTTTGGCACGGGCAATGGCCGCTTCGACGGCGGCTTTGCGTGGATCCACGGGTTCGGCAGGTTCACTGACTGCCTGTTGTTCCTGCTTGCGTGCTTTGGCGCGGGCAATCGCTGCTTCGATGGCGGCTTTGCGCGGATCGGCATCGGTACGGCTCTCTTCGATGTTGCCGTTCTCTGCCTGTTTTGCCCGGGCCTGCGCTTTGCGTGCTTCGCGCGCCGCAATTACGGCGCTATTGTCTGGTTTTGCCCCCGCCTGGATAACCACCGGTTGCATTGCTTGTGCCTGTTTTTCTTTGACGCGAGCCAGCGCGGCGGCAATCGCATCATGATCTTTCGCCGCAGGCTGCACAGCGGCGCTTTTGTGTCGCTCAAGACGCGCGGCTTTCTCACGCTCAAGTCGTGCCTGTCGGGCTTCGAAGCGTGCTTTTGCTTCAGCGGCGCGCTTTTCTTCCTGACTGATGGCGTATATTTCTGCTTTTTCCTGCCGGAAGTACTGTACCAACGGGATATTGCTTGGGCATACCCAGGCGCAGGCACCGCATTCAATGCAGTCCGCCAGATTGTGCGCCGTCGCTTTGTCGTGCTGCTGGCCTTTGCTAAACCAGTACAACTGCTGAGGCAGCAGATCGGCCGGACACGCATCGGCACAGGCGCTACAACGGATGCAGCCTTTTTCTTCCTGCGGTTCGCCCATTTCAGCCGCCGTTGGCGCAAGGAGGCAGTTGGTGATCTTCACGACCGGTACATCCAGCCACGGCAGGGTGAAGCCCATGAGCGGTCCCCCCATAATCACCATCTGATCGGCGGAAGGGCAAAAACCGGCATCGTCGAGGAGGTGGCGAACCGGGGTACCCAGTCTCGCCCAGACGTTGCCAGGGCGACTCACCGCCTCGCCAGTTAACGTCACGACGCGCTCGGTGATCGGTTCACCATCAATAACCGCACGTTTGACGGCATACGCGGTGCCGACGTTTTGCATCAACACGCCGATATCGGAGGAACGGCCTCCATGCGGAACCTGCTTACCGGTCAAAATTTGTGTGAGCTGTTTTGCGCCGCCGGAAGGATATTTCGTCGGGATGACACGCAGCGAAATGTCGTGCGCGCCAGCCAGTACCGCCCGCAACATGGAAATGGCCTGCGGTTTATTGTCTTCAATGCCGATCAAAATCTCTTGCGGTTGCAGAATGTGCGCGAGAATGCGGATACCTTCCACCACCTGGGCGGCGCAGTCCTGCATCAGGCGATCATCTGCCGTAATATAGGGTTCGCATTCCGCCGCATTGATGATCAGCGTTTCGATCTTGTCGCCGCCGCCCTGTAACTTCACGCCGGTAGGGAATCCCGCGCCGCCGAGTCCAGCAACGCCGTACTGATGAATACGCGTGATCAGTTCTTCATGACTCCGGGTACGGTAATCCGCCCAGCCCTCGCGTTCAATCCAGCAATCTTCGCCATCAGCATCAATAATGACGCTGAGTTCTGCCAGGGCGGAAGGATGCGCGGTGGAATGGGGGGCAATGGCAACGACGGTGCCGGAGGTTGGCGCATGAACCGGAAGCATTTTCCCGCGTCCGCGGGTCAACGGTTGTCCACGTAACACGCGATCGCCTACGCTGACGCACAGTTCACCTTCGGCGCCAATGTGCTGTTTTAAAGGAATAACGAAACGCTGCGCCAGCGGAACCTGGCGCAGGGGCGTACCGTTTGACTGGGTTTTCATTTCCGGTGGATGAATGCCGCCGTCAAAATCCCAGATCTTATCTTTTCTAAAGGCAGAGAATAACTTAAGCATGTTGTTCCACGGGAATGATACGAACGGGAATGGTGTTCAAATCCCACTTCCAACTATCAGGTGTTTCAGCCACCGGACGTAACTCGATGCACTGGGTCGGGCAAGGGTCGACACACAGATTGCAGCCGGTGCAGAGATCGTTCATGACCGTGTGCATGGCGCGGGTGGCGCCCACAATTGCGTCTACCGGGCAGGACTGAATACATTTTGTGCAACCGATGCAGTTGTTTTCATCAATGACCGCCAGCATACGGACCGGAGTGAGGTCCTGTTCATCACCGTCAATGGGTTGCGGATCCACATTCAGTAATTCCGCAATTTTGAGCATGACGACTTCCCCGCCAGGGGCGCAACGGTTTATTTTTTCACCCTCGACGCCAATGGCCTCTGCGTAAGGGCGGCAGCCAGGATAGCCGCATTGTCCACACTGGCTCTGCGGCAGGATTTCGTCAATTTTCTCAACAACCGGATCATCTTCAACCGCGAAACGGCGGGAGGCATAACCCAGAATGGCGCCAAACGCCAAACCCAGCAGGCTCACGGCGGCAACGGCAATCCAGATAGCGTTCATTACAACTTCACCAAACCACTAAAGCCCATAAAGGCTAATGACATTAAACCGGCGGTAATCAGCGCTATTGCGTTGCCACGGAAGGGGGCGGGAACGTCTGCCACGGCGAGGCGTTCACGAATAGCGGCGAATAACACCATGACCAGAGAGAAGCCGACGGCAGCGGAAAAACCGTACAGTGCCGATTGCAGAAAATTATGACCGAGGTTGATGTTGAGCAGCGCCACGCCTAACACCGCACAGTTGGTAGTGATAAGCGGCAGGAAGATCCCCAACAGACGATACAGCGCTGGACTGGTTTTACGCACCACCATCTCGGTAAATTGCACGACCACGGCAATGACTAAAATAAACGCCAGCGTGCGCAGGTAGATGAGATCGAGCGGGATCAGGATCCAGGTGTCGATCAACCAAGCGCAAATAGACGCAAGTGTCATTACAAAAGTGGTAGCAAGCCCCATACCCATCGCGGTTTCCAGTTTTTTGGAAACTCCCATGAATGGACAAAGGCCCAGAAACTTAACCAGTACAAAGTTGTTGACCAGTACAGTTCCGACAAAGAGCAGCAGGTAATCAGTCATTTTTCGGCCTGAAATAAAAAAGCCGCCTATTATCTGTCAATCTACAGCAGGCGACAACAGGTTAACTGTAAGGTTATTACGGGTTCACAAACGTGGCTTTTACGCGCGCTGAACGTTTGAAATAGGGCGCCATCAGGGCTGCCGCCAGTAACGGAAACAACAGTTGGCGAACGGCAAACGCATCGGGCACTGGCGAAAATGCAAATGCTTTGATGGCCAGTAATACCGATATCAGCAGCCAGATAATATAGTGCTTAGGCACACAATGCCTGCGCTTGAAGAACGCAATCGTCAGCCACAGCGTGTAATACCACATCGCAATCGCAGTCAAAAATGAAATGCCCCAGAGCACTAAGTTGCCCGTCTCTTGCTCACTCAGCGCTTTTAACGTTTGCGGAGTCGCAAGCGCGGTGACGTAAAGCAACAGTGCCAGTGATGCGCTCAATAGCGCGACTAACAGCCAGGCTAACGGGCCAAGCAACCAGCCTCCGATGCGTTGTGCCGGTGTTGTGGTCATATCTTCTCCAGATTTGCTGGCGCTAACAGGCATACCCTCTATTTTGGGGCGATTATTATAAATCTTTTAACGGTGAGCGCTACTCTCTTCGTTATTGCACGTAATGCCAGACGGATTTAGGTACCTGACCGACATCAAACAGGCGTCCACCGGAGATCAATTCCGCACGACGATGGTCGGCGGCGCGGTACATATTGATAATGTCCCGATCGTCGGTCAGCGTGTAGTTAAGATGATCGAACAACTTTTCCAGACTTTCGAGTGAACTGATTTTACGGAATTTTAATAGATAATCCTGGACAGTCATAAACGGGGATCCATATTAAAAAAATAACACCAACGGAGTAGTAAATATGAAAATACACAACCAGGCGCAGGGAAGGTTAAGCGCCACGTGATTTTCAAAATAAGATAGTTCTTACGTATAAACTGGCTGGCGCAATTAGGCACCAGCCGGAAGGGTAACGCGCTTCATTAAAACAGGCAATAAGCGTCGGGTCTGGACGCGGTACATTTATCCTTTTTTGATAAATTTGCAGCGGATTCTCGGGATGACCAAACGGTAAACATCCTCGCTTCATGCGGTGTACGGCGTCTCAACCCGGCGACGTTTATTTTTTCCCAACGGTGGCGGTAGGTTCTGGAGGTTGGTAATTGTCGATATGAGTGGCCACTCCCAAAAGAATGACGGAGACCACAAGAACAACCCAGCCTGTTAATTCAATAAGACGATTCATTACTGACGACATTTGCTTTGATTTATCCATAAACACAGGGTGCAAATGTTACCCATCAACATTTAAGACGGCAAGTTTATCGGGAACGATTTCAACGACTTTTTCGCAACAAGTTTAGGTAAAGTGGCATTTGTTTGACTTAAGTTAATTAATGGCCTTTGTCGTTGTAAGGCCATTAAACTATTGTGAGTGGTTATGGGATAGTGTGAAATGTGAATGTTCTGTAATGAGAGGCGATAACATGAGTGACAACATCCGCGTTGGGTTAATCGGTTACGGTTATGCCAGCAAAACCTTCCATGCACCTTTGATCGTGGGGACGCCTGGACTGGAGCTGGTGGCGGTTTCCAGTAGTGATGAAACAAAAGTGAAGGCTGACTGGCCTTCGGTGACGGTTGTCTCTGAGCCTAAGCATCTTTTCAACGATCCGAATATCGACCTTATTGTGATCCCCACCCCGAACGACACGCATTTCCCGCTGGCAAAAGCCGCGCTGGAAGCGGGGAAACATGTCGTGGTGGATAAACCGTTTACCGTGACACTGTCACAAGCGCGTGAGCTGGAGTCATTAGCCCGCAGTCTCGGGCGGGTGCTTTCCGTTTTCCACAATCGACGCTGGGACAGTGATTTCCTGACGCTGAAGGCGCTGCTGGCCGATGGTGTGCTGGGCGAGGTGGCTTATTTTGAATCTCACTTTGACCGCTTTCGTCCGCAGGTTCGCGACCGCTGGCGGGAACAGGGCGGTCCGGGCAGCGGTATCTGGTATGATCTGGCGCCGCATTTGCTCGATCAGGCCATCAATCTGTTCGGCTTACCTGTCAGCATGACGGTCGATCTCGCGCAACTGCGTCCGGGCGCTCAATCTACCGATTACTTCCATGCTGTGCTGGCCTACCCACAGCGCCGGATCGTTCTGCATGGCACGATGCTGGCGGCAGCGGAATCGGCACGCTACATCGTGCACGGTTCGCGCGCAAGCTTTGTAAAATATGGTCTTGATCCGCAAGAAGAACGCCTGAAAAATGGCGAACGTCTGCCACAGGAAGACTGGGGTTACGATATGCGTGATGGTGTCTTAACGCGTGTTGAGGGTGAAGAACGTGTGGAAGAGTCCTGGCTGACCGTTCCGGGTAACTATCCGGCTTATTATGCTGGTATCCGCGATGCGCTGAACGGTAACGGTGAAAATCCGGTTCCGGCGAGTCAGGCTATTCAAATTATGGAACTGATTGAACTGGGTATTGAATCAGCGAAACACCGCGCAACGCTGAGCCTTGCCTGATTTTCTCCCTTTTCGATAATGCCGGATAAGCGTGGCTTATCCGGCAACGAAACACTTACGCCGCAGCCACTTTTTCGCGCAGAGCGCGTTTTTCCGCGTCATTCAGGAAGGCCATTTCCAGACCGTTGATCTGTGCCTGGCGAATCTGCTCACGTGTCAGACCTGCCGCAGGCGCCGCGACGGTGTATTCGTGAATAATGTCCACTCCTTGTACCGCAGGATCGTCGGTATTGAGGCTGGCCATCACGCCGTGCTCAAGGAACGTTTTCAGTGGGTGTACGGCGAGCGATGCGACGGTGCTGGTCTGAATATTGGAGGTCAGACACGATTCAATACCGATACGTTGCTCAGCCAGAAAATCCATTAACGCACGATCTTCTACGGCTTTTACGCCATGTCCAATTCGCTCAGCGCCCAGTTCACGGATGGCCTGCCAGATACTCTCCGGACCGGCGGCTTCACCAGCGTGGACGGTAATATGCCAGCCAGCGTCACGTGCGCGATTAAAGTGCGACAGGAACAAACTGCCCGGGAATCCGAGTTCGTCGCCAGCCAGATCGAGGGCGGTGATGCGATCGCGGTGGGCCAACAATGCCTCAAGTTCCTGCAGGCATGCCGCTTCACCGAATGTGCGGCTCATGATGCCGATCAGACGCGCTTCAACGCCGAACGCCCGGCTGCCTTCCTGCACGCCAGCGATGACCGCTTCGACCACACCCGCAACCGGGAGTTGATGGCTCATTGCCATGTAACCCGGCGAAAAACGCAGCTCAACATAATGCAAACCGTTACGCGCGGCATCTTCAACGTTCTCGTAGGCCACGCGACGACAGGCGTCCAGCGAGGCCAACACTTTCACGCCCCAGTCCAGCTTTGAGAGAAAACTGACCAGGTCAGGTTCTGTCGAGGTTACCTGCACATGTGGGATCAAGGTTTCAAGTGTCTGAGCGGGGAGGGACACATTAAACTGGCGGCCAAGATCAAGAATAGTTTGGGCACGAATGTTGCCATCAAGGTGGCGATGAACATCAGTTAACGGAAGGGAAGTATCAATCATGGTCGCACTCATTTTTTGAATATAAAAGTGCTCGCTATTATAAAAACAAACGGGGGGTAAAATCTATGTTGCGCAATGATTAATTTCATTGCGCAACCAGAGTTAACGTACGGCGCGGATAGCGTTGATCAAACCGACAACGCCTTTTTCCAGTTTCGAGCGGGGGCAACCGGCATTCAGGCGCACAAATCCCTTGCCTTCCTGACCGTAAGTATATCCGGGCATAATGGCGACTTTTTCCTGATGAATCAGCGCATCCTGTAATGCTTTATCATCAATGTTTAACGGACGAAGATCGATCCACGCCAGATAGGTGGATTGCGGCGCCTGCCAGTTTAGCTCTGGAAATGCCGTATTCAGCGACTGCACGATAAAGTCCAGGTTATCGCTGAGGTAGTCGCGTAGCGCATCCAGCCACTCCGCGCCGTCCTGATAGGCGGCAATGTGCGCGGTGAGCGCCAAAACTGCCGGTGAAGACAAACCATCGCGGCCTTTCAGGGCGCTCAGGTAGCGTTCCCGACTGCTTTCATCTTCGATAAACCCGTATGCCCCGGTTAATGCCGGGATATTGAAACTCTTGGATCCGGAGGTCAGCAGCGCCCAGTTGCCGCGCGCCACGTTGCTCCAGGGGATGTGAGGGTGATCTCCCCAAACCATATCCATATGAATCTCATCAGAAATAACCCGGACGCCGTGACGATGACAGAGCGCTGCCATGGTCTCCAGTTCATCACGGGTCCAGACTTTGCCCGTGGGATTCTGAGGACTGCATAAAAGCAGGATCTTGCACTCAGGGCGAGCGAGCACGGCCTCGAGCTTTGTCATGTCGCAGAACCAGTCGTTATCACGTTTTTCCAGCGCAACAGGCAGAACGGTGCGTTGATTACCCTCAACGGCTTTATAAAAAGCATCATAAGCCGGGGTATGGATGACCACGCCTTCGCCCACATTGGACCACTGGCGGATCAACTCAGAGACCATATAGATAACGGAGGGACCGTACACCACCGATTGAGGGTCAATCGGGGTACGGTGGCGCGTCAAAAACCAGTGGCTAATGGCGCCTAAAAATTCCTCGTTTTTCCAACGGCTGTACCCCAGAACACCGTGCGTCAGGCGCTGATTCAGCGCCTCAAGAATGCAGGGGGCAGTGGCGAAATCCATATCAGAAATCGTAAACGGCAGCAGATCGGCGCAACCGAAACGGTCGGCGACATAATCCCACTGCGTACACCAGGTACCGTGCCTGTCGACGACCTTCGAAAAATCGAACATATTGCTATCCTTATGCCTGAACGGTGTTCATCAGACTGGCCATTTCGTCTTTAACAGACTGTACCTGCGGACCAATGACCACCTGTAAATTGTGCTGGTTCAGCTGTACCACGCCGATGGCGCGATTGTCTTTCAGCGCTTGTACATTCACCAGCGACATGTCCTTAACCGACAAACGTAAACGTGTAATGCAGTTATCCAGGTTGACGATATTGTCACTGCCACCCAGCGCAGCGAGGATGGCCGGAACGTTATAGCCGGATTTTCCTGGCGCACCGGCCACGACTTTCTCAATATTGCTGGCAATTTCCGTATCGCGACCCGGCGTCTTCAGATTAAAGCGGGTAATGGCGAAGCGGAAAATCACGTAGTAGACCGCAAACCAGGCGGCGGCCACCACCGGCACCAGATACCACTTCGTGGAGAGGCCATGCAGAATACCGAACACCACAAAGTCGATGATATTGCCGTCAGTGTTACCGATAGTGACACCCAGAATCGCCATGACGGTGAACCCAAGACCTGTCAGCAGGGCATGAATGACATACAACACGGGCGCGACAAACAGGAACAGGAATTCCAGCGGTTCTGTCGTCCCGCCGACGACGCAGGCGATCAGACCGGAAATCAGCAGCCCTTTAATTTTGTGACGATTTTCCGGGCGGGCACAGTGATACATGGCCAGTGCCGCGCCTGGCAGACCGCCGAGGAAAGCCGGCATTTTCCCCTGAGACAGGAAGCGCGTAGCGCTTTCAGAGAAACCGTGGGTGGTCGGGCAACTCAGCTGTGCCTGGAAAATGGTTAATGCGCCACTGACGCTATGGCCACAAACGTCCTGCGTGCCGCCCGCTTCGGTGAAGCGAATCAACGCCACCAGAATATGGTGCAGACCAAACGGTAACAGCAGGCGTTCACCGGTACCAAAAATCATCGGGCCGAAATCACCGGCGCTGTTAATGATGTGTCCCAGTCCGCTGATCCCCATGGCGAACACCGGCCACACCAGCGGGATGACCAGGCCGACAACTCCCATTACCACAGAGGAGATGATCGGAACGAAACGGGTGCCGCCAAAGAAGGCCAGCGCGTCCGGCAGACGGATGTTATGAAAACGTTCGTGCAGCATCCAGACAATAATCCCGGCGATAACCGCGCCGAGGATCCCGGTGTCGATCGACTGGATCCCCAGAATATTCTGTACGTTGTTGGCTTTCAGAATCGCGGCGTCGGTGGTTGGAAGGATCCCTTTCGCGGTTAACCAGAAGTTCACCGCAAGGTTCATCACGGCATAGCCCACGAATCCGGCAAAGGCGGCAACGCCTTTGTTTTCGCGCGCCAGCCCGAGCGGGATGGCGATACAGAACATCACCGGCAGGAAACTGAACGCAAATGAGCCGACTTTACTCATCCAGGTAAACAGGGCCTGTAGCACAGGATTTCCCAACGCCGGGATCAGAGTGATAACGTCATGGCTGCTCAGAGAGCTGCCGATGCCCAGCATGATCCCGCAGAATGACAGCAGGGCCACGGGCAACATAAACGTTTTCCCCAGCTGCTGAAAAAACTCCCATAACGTTATTTTTGGCGTTGTTCTCGTCGTCATCTAACGATTCCTTGTGAAAAGAAAGCTGTGTGTAGGTTCGTGGGACGAAAAGATAAAACGTTTTACCTAATTTTAGTGCGGCATAAATCACATTACCGAACGATAATAAAGCGTATAAATATAAGTAATTGATAAAACGTTTTATCTCTATCCGGTGAAGGCTCGGGTAGGTCACGTTTTCGGGGGAGTTTTTTGTTTTCATGGCCATAGCCAAAAAAATTACTATCCATGATGTTGCGTTGGCTGCGGGTGTCTCTGTCAGTACCGTTTCCCTGGTTCTTAGCGGCAAAGGCCGCATTTCGTCGGCCACTGGCGAACGGGTGAATGCGGCGATTGAACAGCTCGGTTTTGTTCGCAATCGTCAGGCTTCGGCGCTGCGCGGCGGGCAGAGTGGCGTCATTGGATTGATTGTGCGTGACCTGTCGGCCTCTTTTTATGCAGAACTGACTGCCGGGCTGACGGAAGCGCTGGAGTCGCAGGGGCGGATGGTTTTTCTCCTCCACGGCGGCCAGGACGGCGAACAGCTAACGCAACGTTTTTCTATGTTGCTCAATCAGGGCGTCGATGGCGTGGTGATTGCCGGTGCGGCAGGCAGCAGCGATACCTTGCGACAACTCGCAGAGGAAAAAGGGATCCCCGTCGTTTTTGCTTCACGCGCCAGTTACCTTGATGAAGTGGATACGGTCCGCCCGGATAACATGCAGGCGGCGCAGTTGCTGACCGAGCATCTCATTCGCCACGGGCATCAACGCATTGCATGGTTAGGCGGGCAAAGTTCATCCTTGACCCGGGCCGAGCGCGTTGGCGGCTATTGCGCAACCCTCTTAAAATTCGGTTTGCCATTTCACAGCGACTGGGTACTGGAATGTGTTTCCAGCCAGAAGCAGGCAGCCGAAGCGATCACCGCCTTGCTGCGACACAACCCAACCATCAGCGCGGTGGTCTGCTACAACGAAACCATCGCCATGGGCGCGTGGTTTGGACTGATGCGCGCAGGCCGTCAAAGTGGCGAAAGCGGCGTGGATCGCTATTTTGATCAGCAAATTTCGTTGGCGGCGTTTGCCGATGTTGCGGAACATGCACTGGATGATTTGCCCATTGTCTGGGCCTGTACCCCCGCCCGCGAGATAGGGTATACCCTGGCGGAACGCATCCTGCAGAAGATCGGTCACGAAGAGAGCGTGTCGCGTAGCCAGACCATTTCGGCCCGACTTATCACCCAGAAGTAAGCGTTCTGGCGCAACGGCTGAACCTGTCGGAGAGGGAATTGCCCGATGAGCGTAATGTCATCGGGCAGACTGCGTGTTGAAAAATTACGGCTGAGGTACGGCAGGCGCTTGTGGAACAGGGAGCGTTGGCATGCCGAACATCCCCACAAACTCATCCAACGGCATTTTTTGCCCGTTAAGCGTCACCTGACCGTTCGCGTACTGCAGGCTGGTGGCAATGGCATTATCCTGCATCGTCGTGATCCGGAACATTTGTCCCATCGCGGCGAGACCTTTTACCTGTTGATTCGCCATACTGGCCGCTTCCTCCGGTTGATAACCTTCAAGCTTTGCGACCTGCGTCATGAACTCAACGGCCATATCCACCGGGATCGTCAGCTTACCCTCGAGGGATTTAACAGAGCGGTCCAGCTCCTGCGACAGAGTTTGCGGCTCAACGGTTGAGGTTGTCGGATCTTTCAGGAAAAGAGATAAATTAAGCGCGGTTTCCCCTTTGGCGTTTTTCCAGCTCAATGGCGCAACGGTGATCACCGGTTCGCCTTTCAACAGCAGCGGCAGGGCGGTGAAAAACGCTTCAGTCACTTTTTCCTGATAAAGGTCAGGATCTTGCACCACGTCCGGTTGTGCCATCAGCGCTTGTGTTTGCGCGTTATACTGCTTACTAAACTGGTGCCAGGCTTCAGCATTAATCTGGCCCGCTTTCAACGTCAGTTGACCGCTACCCAAATCCTGCCCCTGAACTTTAAGGCTCTTAAGCGTGTAGTCCAGTTGGCTGTTGATGGTTTTGCCATCAGGCGTCAGTTCGGATTTCCCGCTGATGTTCATCCCTTCCAGTACCGACATCTCTTTGCCTTCGACTGAGATTGCCAGTTTTTCTACCGACAGCTGTTGGTTACCTATGCGCCCGCCAAAACTGGCGACGCTGCTGGCACCGTCGGTTTTCAGGTTATTAAAGGTGATTTGTACTTTCTGGTTATATTCATTGACGGCATCAACCAGTCCGCTTTGCGCTTCACCTGTCAGAGAAAGGATGCTCCCTTCTTTGTCTGCGTCGAGCTGGAATTCACCCCCGCTGAATGCCACTTTTTCGCCTTCATTTTCGTAGCTCAATGGCTTGATAGCGATATTGGAGCGCGTGTCGCCGCTGTAGGCGATACGGGAATTAATTTCGAACGGTGACTCACCTTTGGCGAAATCAAACAACGGCTTACTAAACGCATTGTTCACCAGGGTGGTTTTGACTGACGCCATTGAAGGGACAAGATTCAGCGTCTTCAACTGGGCGAACGGGAAGGGACCGTGATCCACCGCTTCATTCACCACCAGACTTTGGTCTGGTTTCATCCATGGACTTTCTTTGCCTGCGATGGGTTTTACCACCAACTGCAACTGGCTGCTAAATACGCCACGCTGGTAGTTCTGATAACTGAGTTCTATGTTCGCTTCAGGCGAATTCAGTTTAAGTTGGGTATTAGCCTCAGAAATCATCTCGGAAAGATGCGTTTCCAGTTTCTTCCCTGTGTACCAGGCGCCACCCGTCCAGACGATGCCAAGTGCAACGATGACTCCCGCAGCTACCAGCGATTTTTTCATATCGATTATCCATAAAATGAAACCAGGCGGGAGAATCCGCCTGGATAAGTTATAAGCCACTTACTAGCTTAGCAAGAGTTGTTAAAAAATTCAGTATGTTGCTAAAACTTGTTATAAACCCTGGCTAAACGGCCCACGCCGCTGGCAGAAACCGGAGATTCTTGTGCGCCAATAAATGCCGACTCTCCCGGCTTAAGGACCAACCGTTCTTCGCCTTTGCTCAGTACCGCTTCACCCTCAACGCAGAACAGAATGGCCGCGCTTGGTTGGGCAATTGCCGTTTCCTGTGCAGACAGGTCATGCAGGGAAAACGCAAAATCATCCACCGGGATAGGGAAGTCCAGTTCCGCACCGTTTTTGACCGGGGTGGTCAGCAGTTGCGACGCAGGTTTTGCCACAAACTGAACGTTGGCGACAAGTTCCGGGATATCAATGTATTTTGGCGTTAATCCGGCACGCAGTACGTTGTCGGAGTTCGCCATGACTTCCAACGCCACGCCTTGCAGGTACGCATGCGGGGTTTCGGCAAACAGGAACATGGCCTCGCCAGGGTTCAGTTTGACCACATTCAGCAGCAGCGGTGAAAAGAGGCCGCTGTCATCCGGGTAGAACTCAGAAATAACACGGATAGTCTGCCACGGTTCGCCTTGCTGGCTGTTCAGTGCGGCTTTTAACACCGCCAGCGCACGGGATTTCTCTTCACCCTGCATATTGAGCAGGCCGGCAAAGAGCTGACTCAGACGTTCTGCATTAGGGGCTTGCAGGAAGTGCGCAATGGCCGGGTGTGCGCCGGAAACCGGCTGTAGCAGAGAGACAATCTCGGAAAACTCACGAAACGCATTCATCGCCAAAAATGGCGTCAGGGCGAAAACCAGCTCAGGTTTGTGGTTCGGATCTTTATAGTTGCGCTCCGCGGCATCCATCGGGATACCCGCGGCATTCTCTTTCGCAAATCCGACTTCAGAATTGTGTTTGTTCGGGTGTACCTGAATGGAGAGCGGTTGCGCGGCGCACAGCACTTTAAACAGGAACGGCAGCTCACCAAAGCGTTTAGCGACAGCATCGCCAAGCAGTGCAGATTTGTTGCTGTCGATCACGTCGCGCAATGAGACGGTCTGGCCGTTAGCATTCTGAACTTTGGAGCTGCTTTTCGGGTGAGCGCCCATCCAGAGTTCAGCCATCGGCTGCTGAGACGGATTGGCGAGCCCATAGAGTTCTGTTAACGCAGTTTTACTTCCCCAGGCATAGTTTTGCACTGAGTTGATGAGTTTTTGCATTATCAAGCCTTGTTTCAATGTGGAAATTAATGCGTGTATTAAAGCAAGAAACCCGGTGGAAGTAACCTCTGCACGTAAAAAGTCGTCCTTGTCTCAGTTTTTGTTAAAAAAATGTGTAGGATAGGTGAATTGCTTTTTAGCAGGGCTTTGGAAAATCTGCCCAGAGTATAAACAGACCGAGCTGTAAGTGAGAGTACAATGTCAAACAAACCCTTCCATTATCAGGATCCTTTTCCCCTCCAAAAGGATGACACCGAATATTATCTACTGACCAGTGAGCATGTTTCCGTTGCCGAGTTTGCCGGGCAGGAAGTGCTCAAGGTTGCACCGGAAGCCTTAACCCTCGTCGCCCGACAGGCATTCCATGATGCCTCTTTTATGTTGCGTCCTGCGCATCAGCAACAGGTGGCCGATATTCTTCATGACCCGGATGCCAGCGAAAACGATAAGTATGTCGCACTGCAATTTTTGCGTAACTCCGACATCGCTGCGAAAGGTATTTTGCCAACCTGCCAGGATACCGGTACGGCGATTATCGTCGGTAAAAAAGGTCAACGTGTCTGGACGGGCGGCGGCGATGAAGCCGCGCTTGCCCGCGGTGTCTATAACACCTACATCGAAGATAACCTGCGCTATTCGCAAAACGCCGCGCTGGATATGTACAAAGAGGTCAATACCGGCACCAACCTGCCTGCGCAGATTGATCTCTACAGCGTCGATGGCGACGAGTATAAATTCCTGTGTATTGCCAAAGGCGGCGGGTCGGCGAACAAAACCTATCTGTATCAGGAAACCAAAGCCCTGTTATCACCCGGAAAATTGAAAAATTATCTGGTCGATAAGATGCGTACGCTGGGGACGGCGGCTTGTCCACCGTACCACATCGCCTTTGTGATTGGCGGCACCTCGGCGGAAGCGACGCTGAAGACCGTTAAACTGGCGTCGGCAAAATATTATGACGAACTGCCAACCGAAGGGAACGAGCACGGCCAGGCGTTTCGTGATGTCGAACTGGAAAAAGAGCTGCTGATTGAAGCGCAAAATCTTGGGCTGGGCGCGCAGTTTGGCGGGAAATATTTCGCACACGACATCCGGGTGATTCGTCTGCCGCGTCACGGTGCGTCATGTCCGGTGGGAATGGGCGTCTCCTGTTCTGCGGATCGCAACATCAAGGCCAAGATCAACCGTAAAGGTATCTGGGTAGAGAAACTCGAGCACAACCCGGGGAAATACATCCCGGAAGCGTTACGTCAGGCTGGTGAAGGTGAGGCGGTTCGGATCGACCTTAATCGCCCGATGAAAGCGATCCTTGCGCAACTGTCTCAGTATCCGGTGTCGACGCGTTTGTCGTTGAACGGCACCATCATCGTGGGGCGCGATATTGCTCACGCGAAGTTGAAAGAGCGTCTGGATAACGGTGAAGGTTTGCCGCAGTACGTGAAAGATCATCCTATCTACTACGCCGGCCCGGCGAAAACGCCAGAAGGGTATGCCTCTGGTTCGCTTGGTCCAACCACCGCAGGACGTATGGATTCCTATGTGGATCAGCTCCAGTCGGCTGGCGGCAGTATGATCATGCTGGCGAAAGGCAACCGCAGCCAACAGGTCACCGATGCGTGTCATAAGCACGGCGGTTTCTATCTTGGCAGTATTGGCGGTCCGGCGGCGGTACTGGCTCAGGGCAGTATCAAGAGCCTGGAGTGTGTGGAATATCCTGAACTGGGGATGGAAGCTATCTGGAAAATTGAAGTCGAAGATTTCCCGGCCTTTATCCTTGTGGATGATAAAGGTAACGATTTCTTCCAACAGATTCAGACGTCGCAGTGCGCACGCTGCGTTAAGTAACGTCAGCCGCCCTTCGGGGCGGTTTTTTTTACCGCACAAACCACCAAATGGCGGTGCCGATTTCGTTGATACTTAGTAGACCGCAAGCATGTGGGCCATGTCGAAACATAACCTAATCAAATGATTGTATAAGGAGCAGGTCATGGTAACGGTACGTCGCGAGAAAGATTCGATGGGCGCGATTGATGTCCCGGCAGATAAGCTATGGGGCGCGCAAACCCAGCGTTCGCTGGAGCATTTTCGTATTTCTACGGAGAAAATGCCCGTCTCGCTGATCCACGCGCTGGCGCTGACCAAGCGCGCAGCGGCAAAGGTCAACGAAGATTTAGGCTTGCTGTCGGCGGAGAAAGCCTCTGCTATCAGGCAGGCGGCAGATGAAGTGCTGGCTGACAAACATGCTGATGAGTTCCCGCTGGCTATCTGGCAGACCGGGTCGGGAACCCAGAGCAATATGAATATGAACGAGGTGCTGGCAAACCGTGCCAGCGAGCTGATGGGCGGCATTCGCGGCATGGAACGCAAAGTGCATCCGAATGATGACGTCAACAAGAGCCAGAGTTCGAACGATGTCTTCCCGACGGCGATGCATGTCGCGGCGTTGCTGGCGCTGCGCAACCAGCTGATCCCACAGTTGAAGGTGTTGACCAAAACGCTCACTGAAAAATCCCACGCCTTTGCGGATATTGTCAAAATTGGTCGTACACACCTGCAGGATGCGACGCCGCTAACGCTCGGTCAGGAGATTTCGGGCTGGGTGGCGATGCTGGAACACAATCTCAACCATATTGAGCATAGTTTGCCGCACGTCGCGGAACTGGCGCTGGGCGGGACGGCAGTGGGAACCGGGCTGAATACCCATCCGGAGTATGCTCGTCGCGTGGCGGATGAACTGGCGGTCATTACCGGCGCGCCGTTTGTCACTGCGCCGAACAAATTTGAAGCGCTGGCAACCTGTGATGCGCTGGTTCATGCGCACGGTGCGTTAAAGGGGCTGGCGGCGTCGCTAATGAAAATTGCCAACGATGTACGCTGGCTGGCGTCAGGTCCACGCTGCGGGATTGGCGAATTAGCGATCCCGGAAAATGAACCGGGAAGTTCGATCATGCCAGGCAAAGTGAACCCGACCCAGTGCGAGGCGCTGACCATGCTGTGTTGCCAGGTGATGGGCAATGATGTGGCGGTGAATATGGGCGGAGCATCAGGCAATTTTGAGCTGAACGTCTATCGTCCGATGGTGATTCATAATTTCCTGCAATCTGTTCGTTTGCTGGCAGACGGTATGGAGAGTTTTAACGCGCATTGTGCCGTGGGAATTGAGCCGAATCGTGAGCGCATCAACCAGTTGCTCAACGAATCGTTGATGCTGGTGACGGCGCTCAATACGCATATTGGGTATGACAAAGCCGCAGAAATCGCCAAAAAAGCGCATAAAGAAGGACTGACGTTGAAGGCGTCAGCCCTGGCGTTAGGCTACCTTACGGAAGCGGAGTTCGACAGTTGGGTCCGCCCGGAATTGATGGTCGGTAGTATGAAACCGGGCCATTAATCCGCCACATACAGGTGCAGCCGTGGGATGATCAATCGTAACGGCTGTGCCTGGGGTTTAAAACGGTGCTGAATATTTTCAGCATCGTAGTTTAACAATTCACCAATATCCGGTACGCCAGCGCCGTTATCCGTATTAATCAACGCGATAAGCGGTGTCGGGCAGGCATGCTGAACCTGTTTCTGTTGCCCTTTGTACCAGACTCTGGCGATAGGTTGTACTTTCACCGGTCGCTTAATCTTCAGTCTGGCGTGTTGTCCGAGGGCGGCGATGTCCTGATATTCGCGTTCCAGTTTGGTCTGCCACTCTTCGCGGGTCCACGGATAAACGCTACGCGGCGAGTTCAGACTCTTCTCCAGTTGCGCCAGAACATCATCGCGGCGCAAATTCTTGATGATATGTTTGTTTGCCCAGCCAAATCGCAGGGTGGCCGGATCCCGAATAACCGTCAGTGCGCGGTAAGCATTCAGCGTAATAAGCCCAGGTAAATGCCGGTGTACCCATTCGAAACGTGCATTTGGCGCAAGGGCGGATTCGACCGTCACAAGATGCTCAAACGTGGTTTTTAACTGGTTGATGCGTTGGATCTGGTTTTCGAGCGTCGCCTGCGTGGCATGATCTACCTGATAACAGAGAACCCCCGGCAGACGTACCGCGGCTTTGCTGCTGCGATTTTCAGACTGTTGCTGGATAAACAGGTGACGGTAATGGCGCAAAGCAAGCGCTTCGGCTTCCTTCCCCAGATGCTGTTTAACGTCGATGGTTTCCAGCGGCGAATGTTCGGCCTCTTTTGTCACTTCTGGCAGAGAAAAGACACGCGCAATCAGCAAGGTATGCTGCTCAAGCTTTTCCGTCAGGGTGGACAGTTCTTGCTCTATCTGGCGAAAGGTACCATTGAGGCGGTCAACGAGATCGTAGCGGGCCATATGTTCACCATTTTAGTTACAACATACTTATTATATACCACATCATCCCGCACCTGACCACCGTGCGGTTAGGGCCTGACAGGAGGAAAATCGACGATGTTATGCCAGACCGGCCAGTTAAAACTGAACTGCGCACCGCCCAGCGCGCTTTCTGTGCAGTTCACACTGCCGCCCATCGCCAGCGCAATAGAGTGCACGATGGCTAAACCCAGTCCGCAGCCACCGGTGGCGCGGTCCCTGCTAGGGTCAAGACGTACGAACGGTTCAAAGATGCGTTCACGTGCATCAGGGGCGATACCCGGACCATCATCCTCAACGCGCAGTGTGGCATGGTTGCCCGCTAACAGCAGGCTGACGTGCACGGTGGAATGGCAATAGCGCAAGGCATTGTTGAGCAGGTTATCCAGCACGCGTTCCATCAGTCGCATATCCAGCGCGCCGTAATCGCCAGATACCAGGTTGCTCAGATGGACTTCACGTTCAGGATTGACGCTTTGCACATCGTCAAGATGGGCCGCCAGCCAGACGGGGAGGTCGGGGACCGTGAGCTTTAATTCATTTTGCGGCCGGTCGAGGCGAGCGTAGGTCAGCAATTCCTCAATCAACGCTTCCAGTTGACCAATATCGCGATTCAGCGCCAGCGACTCTTGCTCGCTCAGGTTGTCGCTCATCTCCAGGCGATAGCGCAAACGAACAAGCGGGGTGCGAAGCTCGTGGGCAATGCCATCGATAAGCTGTTTCTTACTGGCAATAAGGGCGTTGATGTTGTCCGCCATTTGGTTAAAGGCGATCCCCAGGCGTTCGAAGCTGGAACCATTGTCAAAATGGAGCCGCTCGGTGAGATGTCCCTCGCCGAAGCGCTGCGCTGCGGACTCCAGCCTTAACATCTCCTGCCAGTGCGGACGCATCCAGATAAAGACCGGAAAGGCGAGGGAGATAGCGATAAAGGCCATCAACGCCATATCCAGCAAACGCATTTGATGCAGAAAATAGAGATACGGCACCGGCCCCACGGCCAGCACGTAGTGACTGCGCGGAATGCGCTGAATAAACGTGTATTGATCGTCAAGCGCGACGATATCGCCTTCCCGCAGTCGCTGCGTCGTGACGCTATCCAGTGTGTATTTATTCAGCGGTTCGACACGCAGATCGAACGAGAGATTGAGGTCCATCTCTTTAAGGGTTTTTCCCCAGTCGCTGGGAGGGATCTCGCGCAGTTCGCTGCGCATAAGGTACAGCGAACTTTTCATCAAATCGTCGAGCGATTGCTTGCCCGCGCGCTCGGCAGTGAATTTATAAACCAAACCAACCAGCAAGGTCATGACCAGAAAGCAGACAAACAGCAACAGATAAAACTGCACAAACAGCTTCTTCATGATAATTTACCGGAAGTTCAATACGTTAGCTAGTGCGCCTTGTCCCCTGGGGGCATGTGGGGGGCATGACTATATCCACTGATACGCTGGTTCAGAAATGCAATCTGATCGCCGTCAAGCGCGCTTATCCAGGCAGAGTACACTGTATAAACCATTTCTGCATTCTCATGGCCCATTTGGCTTGCGATAAATGCAGGATTGGCGCCAGCAGAGAGCATCCAGCATGCATAGGTATGCCGGGTCTGATATGGGCGGCGGCGGCGAACACCCGAGCGACGTATGGTTACGTTCCAGAGTGAGCTTATCGAATTCACTGAGTAGTGGCTGGCCTGTTCTCCTTTCTCTTGTCGCGGCATGAATACGAAGCGCAGTTCCTGGCTTTCTGTTTTTCCAAACTCGCGCATCTGGATCTCGATGGGGACCCTTTCGAAATGACCTGTCAGTGTTTTTTGTGCTTTCAATGACTCGAAAGCAGGAGCCAGTAGCTTGATTGTCCTGTTGCCTGCTTTGGTTTTTGGCGGACCAAATATCCCTTGCTGGGTAAGGTTGCGGTTGATCCGCATTTCACCTTTTTCCAGATCAATATCTTCCCATGCAAGTGCGCAGAGTTCCCCGGGGCGAACGCCAGTATAAAATGCCACCTGCCACATATTTTTTTGCTTTGAAGGCGCTGTATTGAGAAAGGTTTCGTATTCACTCTGAAGAAAAGGACACCGCCATCAAATCGAGAGTATCCATTTGCTTAATGCGAGCGGATTCTGAAAACTTCTGTGTCAGCGCAGTCTGCAAATCGACAACTTCCACAGCGCGAAGCTGGTTAATGGCGTTCTTCAGCGTGAACTGAGGCGTATGTTGTTCAACACTGGCTGTTGCAATGGCTTGCTGTTCAGCATTCAACGGGATCGTATCCAGCAGACTAATCACATCCGCAGTTTTATTGGCCTGATTGATTGCGAACTGCCGGATAGTTTCGCTCTCTGCTGCCAGTGCGATCATTTGCTGGTGGTTAAGATTGTTTAGTTGCCGCTGTGCCTACCAACGGGACATTAACTCTTTAAGCGCCGGACCTGCTTCGCTGTAACTTGCCAGTTTTGCCGTCGCTTCGATCAATTCCGCATTTGTCTTGTGTTGTAAGCTCATAATTCCTTTCTTTTAGTCGAAGTTATTTACTCATGTTGGGGGTAGGGTTATCCCTACTGAATAAGGACATGTGAAGAATTAGAAAATAGCCATCACGACTGTGATGGCTGAATGTCTTATGTCCGAAATTGTTAGATAACATTAAGGATAACAATATGATGCAAGTGCATATTCCTCTTAAAGAAGGACGGACTTTATTTGGTAGAGACACGAATGCTTATCAGGAGGGCAGGCCTGATTACCCGTTACGCATATTTGCGTTACTGGAACAGCATTGCGCACCAGAAGTTCACCGCCGGGCTTTCGAGATTGGGCCGGGGACGGGGCAGGCAACGGAGCATCTGCTTGATATGGGGTATCAGGTAAGCGCAATCGAACCTGATCACAGTTTGGCTATAAAGTTAAAGGAAAGACTGAATAGGTATTCTCAGGACTCATTCACGATACTAAATTCCACCTTTGAAGATGCAAAGCTGCAAACAGGCTACTTTGACCTGGGTATTGCAGCCACGTCTTTTCACTGGATTGAACCCGTTAAAGGACTCAAAAGGATATTCCAGCTTTTGCGGCCCGGAGGATGGTATGCCATGTGGTGGACTGTTTTTGGCGACCCAAATAACATGGATGCTTTTATGCAAAGAACAGGTCAATTGTTTGCTCCCCTGAGTGCAAGTCCTTCACATAAGGCAGGTCACCGCTATCCTTATCCACTACAAAAAAGAGAAAGGACCAATGACCTGACAAGCGTCGGGTTTACCGAGATTATTAGTGATGAGTTCAGATGGGAATCAGTAATGGATGCCCGACAGACCAGGCAATTGGTTTCAACGTTCTCGCCAGTTGCGCGACTGAGTGATATAGAACGCGCATCATTCCTCAATGAAATAGAGAGGATCGTGAATAACGACTTTGGCGGAACGGTGAAGCGTAATTTCGTTACCGCTATTTACCTTGCCAGGAAACCATAGTTTCAAGGTTCTCACTTCTCGTGGTTAATACGAAAGCCAGAGGCCCTCAGTACTAAACTATTACTGAGAGTCTCGATAGTTGTTCTGTCAGTGACTATTGTTTCGCCGCATAGTGGATACAGACGATATGTACCTGGCGAGCCGTGGCGATGCCAAAGCCTTTAACCAGGTTGGACAATTCTTCAGGGTATGACTGACGACGGTCCGGAGGCTGTAAAGGCCGGAGGTGTTGAGAAGGTCAATCCGCATGTCCTGCAGGGGAAGGCTGTCAAGTTGCGTGGCCATTGCCCATTCAGCACGCTGAACAAGGTGAGGGTGAGCGCATCGACATGTTTGTAAATTTAGAACTGGAAAACGCCTCGCAGAATCTGGTTTTTAGGCGTTCGGTAGGGGGCAAATTTTGGGGCTTGGGGACACGAAAAGGGACATTAACTCATCAGTATCTGTGAGTGCTTGTCAGTTAATACCCTTACTCTTCCCAGGCATGGGGAGCAAACAAATATCCTTTATTGCGAACCGTTTTAATTCGGTAAGGTTCGGTAGCGCTATCCTGCAATTTTCTCCGCAGACGGGATATCGCCACGTCCACACTGCGATCCAGCCCGTCATAACTTACGCCCCGCAGGTTTTTCAGCAACGCATCGCGATCCATTATTTTCCCGGCATGCGTTGCCAGCTCCCACAAAAGCTCAAAGTCTGCTGTGGAAAGCGAAACCTGCTCGCCAGACAACACCACTGTACGGTTAATGGGATCGATGGCGAGCGTGCCAAAGCGTAGCGTTTTGTGCGGAGCGACGATGGCGTTCTGGAAGCCTTTTGTCTGGGGTGACTGTTCGCTCTGACGTAGATGCAAACGCAGGCGAGCCAGCAGAACGGCAGGCGGCGTGGTCTTCAAAATGTAGTCGCAGGCGCCCATTTCCAGCGCCAGGATATGATTCATATCACTATCCAGCGAGGTGAGCAGAACGATGGGGCCATGCCAGCGCTCGCGCAGGTCGCGGCAGATGGACATACCGTCTTTGCCTGGCAGCATGATATCCAACAACACCAGATCGGGTTGCGTGCGCAGAATAACCTCTTCAGCCCGATCGCCCCGAGGCTCAACAATGACCTCAATATCATGCCGGGCCAGGTAGGCAGCAATCAGCGAGCCCACTTCCGGTTCATCTTCGACAAATACGATGGTGTTCATATCATTCATTATGAAAATAAAACGACAACATACACCGCCGCTGTTTTCCCTGCTATTAATCTTTTCTAAACGAGAGCGCTTCCGTTATGCTAGAGACTGATGTTATCGATGTGTTAAGGCAGAGGAATGGGACTCGTCATAAAAGCCGCGCTGGGTGCGCTGGTGGTGGTGTTGATCGGTGTGCTGGCAAAAACAAAAAACTATTATATCGCCGGGTTAATCCCTCTGTTTCCCACCTTTGCGCTTATTGCTCACTATATTGTGGCCAGTGAGCGCGGGGTAGAGGCGTTACGCACGACCATTGTGTTTAGCATGTGGTCGATTATTCCCTATTTTGTGTATCTGGTTTCATTGTGGTACTTCACCGGTTTTATGCGCTTACCGATCGCCCTTGGCGGCTCGGTAGTGTGCTGGGGTTTGAGCGCCTGGCTGCTGATCGTCTGTTGGATCAAACTGCATTAACGTAAGTGGCGACCACCATCAACGGCAAAACTACGTCCTGTCACAAAGTTGCTGGTGAGCAGGTAATCAACGACGTCGATGATCTCTTTTTCGCCTGGCGCTATTTTCATCAGCGATTTATTCAGCGCCTGCTCGCGGTACTCAGCATCATCGCCTTCATTGAATAAAATGAGCGAAGGGGCGATGGCGTTAACCTTAACTTCCGGGGCCAGTTTTCGGGCGAATGAGCGGGTCATGTTGTCCAGCGCCGCTTTACTGGCCGCATAGGCAATGTGTTTGTCGCTGCCGCGCTCTACAACGTAATCGGTGAAGTGAATAATGTCGCTGGCGGCAGGTCCGCGACCGACTAACAGACTTTCTAACGCGTGGTTGAGCAGGTAGGGGGTATTGATGTGAATCTGCATCATCGATGACAGCACATCGGAGAGCGGCGAACCGGCTGTTTCCGCTCTCCAGGCGCTGGCATTATGCAAAATCGCGCGCAATCCGTCGGTCTTTGCTTTGACCTCTTCCGCAAAGGACAGCACGCGCTCATCGGTTGAAAAATCGACCTGAATGCATACCGCACCGGCCTTTTCTAAAAGCTCAATGGCAGGATAGCGCGTCCTGTAGCTCACAATGACCGGCTGTTGCTGATTCAGGAAGTGCCACGCGAGGGCGAGGCCGATACGACGGCCTCCACCGGTGATAAGAATTGGCAAGGACGGATGCTTACCCATCGTAATCTCCTTTTGGTATCAAACGATGGGGCGATTCTTACCCCACCAACATCCACGTCGCTGGAACCGAAGCCATTAACAGCAGGCCAATCAGGACAATTTCCTGACGGTTTAACACATTATCGTGCGTATGTGTCTTGCGGGCGTAGAGGAAGACCAGCAGTCCTGGTGCATAAAGCACCACCGACAGTAACAGATGCATAGGGCCGGACGCGTACAACAACCATAAACCATAAATGCAGGCACCGACACCCACGGCCTGGTGAAGAGGTCGCGTAGCAATCTTCAACAAGAAGGCGCCGACCAGGAAGTAAGGCACCAAAATCATCTCAGAGGCAATGGTCAGCAGCGTGTTGTAATCGGAACCTGTGAGCCAGATCAGGACCAGACAAACCTGGACAGAGATATTGGTTAACCACAGCGACGCCGACGGCGCGCCCTGAGCGTTCTGACGCGCGAAAATACGCGGGAACGCTTTGTGTGTTGAGGCGAGGAATGGCACTTCCGCCGCCATAATGGTCCAGCTCAGGTACGCACCGCACACTGAGACAATCAGCCCCGCGGCGATAATGATTTCGCCCCACGGCCCCATCATTTTGACCATCAGACCGGCCATCGAGGGGTTACGAATCTCCGCCAGTTCCGGACGGGCAACCACGCCGAGAGAGAGCAGGGTCACCAGCAGATAAACGCCCAACGCGGAGATGACAGCCAGCAGCGTGGCGCGTCCAACGTCGCGTTTGTTTCTGGCGCGCGCGGAAACGACGACCGCGCCTTCCACACCAATAAACACCCACAGCGTGATCAGCATGGTGTTTTTCACCTGCTCCCAGACCGGGACGCCCAACGCCAGACCGGTAAAATCGAGACGGAAGGTGTCGAGCTTAAACAACATGAACGCCAGGATGACAAACAGTCCGAGCGGCAGGAGTTTTGCCAGTGTGGCGACCAGATTAATGCTTGCCGCCGTTTGCACGCCGCGCAGCACAAGAAAGTGAACCACCCACAGCAGCACGGATGCGCCGATGATTGACTGCCAGGTATTGCCGTCGCCAAAAAGACGCAGCTCAGGCGTATCGGTAAAGAAGCTGAGGGCCGAAAAGACAATCACCAGATAGGAGACGTTGGCGATGACGGCGCATAGCCAGTACCCCCATGCGGAGCAGAAGCCAATCAGCTCGCCAAAGCCTTCACGCGCGTAGGTGAAGATCCCGCCATCAAGGTCGGGGCGAATACGCGTCAGGATCAGCATGGCAAAGGCCAGCAGTAAAATGCCTGCGCCGGTGATACCCCAACCAATCAATAATGCCGCCGGGCTGGCAACTGCCGCCATGTTTTGCGGCAGACTGAAAACACCTGCGCCAAGCATTGAGCTTAGTACCAGCGCGGTGAGCGCGCTCAGACCCAGTTTCTTTTCCATCGATATCCAGTTGTAAAAACGAGAGTGGGAGAATAATTATTTTGCCAAAATGCATAAAAATAGTGAAAGCAACTCAAGGCGCGGGATTTTACGGAGAGAAGAGAGCGCATGCAATAATCATGGGAAGATTTATGATTAAAAATACTAAAGGCGGCAAAAAGCCGCCTTATTTTGCTACTGATGCGCCTTATTTATACAGATCGGCGCTGATGGTCATGTTGTTACCACGTTCTTGCCACTGGCGAGTGATGTGGTAGTACTTGGCACCTTTTTTCGCGGCACGTTTAGCAACCTGATACGAGACTTCCGTCATGTTGCCGTAGTTACCCGTGAACTTGATGCTGTCGAAAGGCACCATCATGGCGGCCGTCGCTTTGTTCAGCTCTTCGACTTTCGTTCCGTCCGGAAGAGTGACAGTGTAACGTCCACCTTTGGTCGATTGCGTTTCGAAGAAGCGACCCACATCAGCGCTTGGCGCAGCGGTTGCTGCAACGCCCGGGATTTCAACTTGCTTCGCCGCTTCGCCGCCCTCGGCCAGAGCCGCGCGTCCCGCTTCGGAATCAGCCGGAATCACGTCAGTGCTCTGAATCACACGTTTTTTCGCATCCGCTTTGTAGAGGAACGCGGTGATACGCTGATTGCCGCCCTGGTTGGCGTCAATCTGGCGAACGATAAAGAAGGCGTAAGCGTCTTTCTGTTTTGCCGCTTTGGTGATCGCGTCATTGACTTCCGGTTGGTTACGGAAGAAACCTTGCACCGTCACGGTGTCATACGGTTCCAGCGCAACGGCCTGATCTTTTGGTAATTCTACAATGCCGTTAATCACGCGATTTTTGGAGGCTTCCGCTTTTTCAGCATCGGCTTTATAGAGGTCGGCCACGACGCGCCAGTTACCGCCACTGCCATAGTCAGATGTATCAACAACATAAAAAGAGGCTGCACCTTCTTTATCTGCACGGCGGGATGCAGCATTCACCGCATCGCTAATGGCATTAAAACGACCGGTGACCACAATACGGTCATAAGGTTTCAGTGCTGCCGCTTGCTCCGGCGTCAGTTCTGTCGCTGCATTTACAGAAAAAGCAGTCGCAGAAAGAAGTGCGGACGCCAGGAGAGTGTTCTTAAGCTTCATAAAAATAATCCTTCGCCTTGCGCAAACCAGGTACTGGTATTGTTATTGACTAGAAACGTGGCTGATTATTGCATTTAATCCCTGTCAATGTCTGCGTCATTTTTCACTCATCGTGTCACGTGACATTACAAAGCCGATCACATTGCCTGATATGTCTAAAAAACAGGCTTTTAAGCGCCAAATCTAATGAAGTCTATGAATTGCATAAGTTAATTTAATGTTAAATATATGTTTGTGGGTGGCGCTAAATCATGTTTTGCCGCTCCGCTTGAGCGGATTATCGGCCTTTGAACGCTATTTCAAGGTCATTATCCCTGTCTGCAGGCTGAATCGTTCATGTTTTGCCAATTTAGCAATAAATACTGTTTTTTGGCGCTAGATCACAGGCGCTATTTTCAGTAGGTTATAAAGAGTTTGTTACTGTTTTATTTTGCAGAGGTAAAGCTTACCTCTTCCGCAAGTGTGCGTATGCATCTTGCGATCACTGACAAACCATCATCAAAAAAAACGATGGAAGGGAATATTATGCGAATTGGCATACCAAAAGAGCGGTTTACCAATGAAACCCGTGTCGCCGCGACGCCGAAAACGGTTGAGCAACTGCTGAAACTGGGTTTTACCGTCGCGATTGAAAGCGGCGCAGGTCAACTGGCAAGTTTTGACGACAAGGCGTTTGTGCAAGCAGGCGCAGAAATTGTGGATGGAAATGCGGTTTGGCAGTCAGAGGTAATCCTGAAGGTCAATGCGCCAGAAGATGAAGAAATTCCGTTGCTGAACGCCGGGACTACGCTGGTCAGTTTTATCTGGCCTGCGCAGAATCCGGAATTAATGCAAAAACTTGCCGAGCGTAATGTCACCGTCATGGCAATGGATTCCGTGCCGCGTATCTCTCGCGCGCAGTCTCTGGATGCCCTGAGCTCAATGGCGAACATCGCCGGTTATCGCGCTATCGTTGAAGCTGCGCATGAATTTGGCCGCTTCTTTACCGGTCAAATCACCGCTGCGGGGAAGGTGCCTCCGGCAAAAGTGATGGTGATTGGCGCTGGCGTCGCGGGTCTTGCGGCGATTGGCGCGGCAAACAGTCTTGGGGCGATCGTTCGCGCATTCGATACCCGTCCGGAGGTCAAAGAGCAGGTCCAGAGTATGGGCGCTGAATTCCTCGAACTGGATTTTAAAGAGGACGCGGGCAGCGGCGACGGTTACGCCAAAGTCATGTCTGAAGCGTTTATCAAAGCGGAAATGGCACTCTTTGCGGCGCAGGCCAAAGAGGTCGACATTATCGTCACCACGGCGCTTATTCCGGGTAAACCCGCGCCGAAACTGATCACCCGCGAAATGGTTGACTCCATGAAGTCGGGCAGTGTGATTGTCGATCTGGCCGCGCAAAACGGCGGCAACTGCGAATACACCGTGCCGAACCAGGTCACGACCACCGCAAATGGCGTGAAAGTGATTGGTTATACCGACCTGCCGGGTCGCTTGCCGACGCAGTCTTCCCAGCTGTATGGCACTAACCTTGTCAATCTGCTCAAGCTGTTGTGCAAAGAAAAAGACGGTAATGTCACCGTTGATTTCGACGATGTGGTGATTCGTGGCGTCACGGTGGTGCGCGACGGCGAAATCACCTGGCCGGCACCGCCGATCCAGGTTTCTGCCCAACCGCAGGCTGCGGCAAAAGCGGCCCATGCGCCGAAAGAACCCGCAAAACCGGCTTCGCCGTGGCGTAAATTCGCCTTTATGGCCCTGGCGATCATCCTCTTCGGTTGGCTGGCGGATGTGGCGCCGAAAGAGTTCCTCGGTCACTTTACGGTGTTCGCGCTTTCCTGCGTGGTGGGATACTACGTGGTATGGAACGTCTCGCACGCGCTGCATACCCCCTTGATGTCGGTCACTAACGCCATCTCGGGGATCATTGTGGTGGGGGCATTGTTGCAAATCGGCCAGGGCGGCTGGGTGAGCTTCCTGAGCTTTATTGCGGTGCTTATCGCCAGTATTAATATTTTCGGTGGCTTCACCGTGACTCAGCGCATGCTGAAAATGTTCCGGAAAAACTAAGGGGTAACACATGTCTGGAGGATTAGTTACAGCTGCATACATTGTTGCCGCGATCCTGTTTATTTTCAGTCTGGCGGGGCTTTCGAAACATGAAACTTCCCAGCAGGGTAATAACTTTGGTATCGCCGGGATGGCGATTGCGCTGATTGCCACGATTTTTGGCCCGGATACCGGCAATGTTGCCTGGATTCTGGTGGCGATGATCATCGGCGGCGCGATTGGTATTCGTCTGGCGAAGAAAGTTGAAATGACCGAAATGCCGGAGCTGGTGGCGATCCTGCACAGCTTCGTCGGTCTGGCTGCCGTGCTGGTTGGTTTCAACAGCTACCTGTACCACGAAGCCGGTCTGGAGCCGATTCTGGTGAACATTCACCTGACGGAAGTGTTCCTCGGTATCTTCATTGGTGCGGTCACCTTTACCGGTTCTGTTGTCGCGTTTGGCAAATTGCGTGGGAAGATCTCTTCCAAACCGCTGATGTTACCGAACCGCCACAAAATGAACCTGGCGGCGCTGGTGGTCTCCTTCCTGCTGATGGTGCTCTTTGTCCGTACCGAAAGCGTCGGCCTGCAGGTTCTCGCCCTGTTGGTGATGACCATTATCGCGCTCGCGTTCGGTTGGCACTTAGTGGCGTCGATCGGCGGCGCGGACATGCCGGTGGTGGTTTCCATGCTGAACTCCTATTCAGGATGGGCGGCAGCAGCAGCGGGCTTTATGTTGAGTAACGATCTGCTGATTGTGACCGGTGCGCTGGTCGGTTCTTCGGGTGCGATTCTGTCTTACATTATGTGTAAGGCGATGAACCGCTCGTTTATCAGCGTGATCGCCGGTGGCTTCGGCACTGACGGTTCTTCAACCGGGGATGATGAAGAAGTGGGTGAGCACCGCGAAATCAATGCGGAAGACACCGCTGACATGCTGAAAAACTCCCACTCGGTGATCATCACCCCAGGCTACGGCATGGCGGTGGCGCAGGCACAGTATCCGGTGGCTGAAATCACCGAGAAGCTGCGCGCGCGGGGTATCAAAGTGCGTTTCGGTATCCACCCGGTGGCGGGGCGTTTGCCAGGCCACATGAACGTACTGCTGGCGGAAGCGAAAGTGCCGTACGACATCGTGCTGGAAATGGATGAGATCAACGACGATTTCACCGACACCGACACCGTGCTGGTGATTGGCGCGAACGACACCGTTAACCCGGCGGCGCTCGACGATCCGCGTAGCCCGATTGCCGGTATGCCCGTTCTGGAAGTGTGGAAAGCGCAGAACGTTATCGTCTTCAAACGCTCCATGAACACCGGCTACGCAGGCGTGCAGAACCCGCTGTTCTTTAAAGAAAACACCCACATGCTGTTTGGTGATGCCAAAGCCAGCGTGGATGCCATTCTGAAAGCGCTTTAAAGAGAGTTGCCATCCGGCAATGATGTGAACGGCCTCTGCGGAGGCCGTTTTTTTATATCAGGCTTTGTTGAGGTCGCTAAGCAAAACCGCAATGCTCTGACCGCCCGTTGTCTGCTCAAGGGCGATTTTAACGACGATGGTCAGCGGCACCGAGAGCAGCATGCCAACGGGACCGAGCAGCCATCCCCAGAAAATCAATGAGAGAAACACCACCAGCGTCGACAACCCTAATCCACGTCCCATGATCCGGGGTTCGAGGATATTACCGAACACCAGGTTGATCGCCAGATATCCCGCCAGTACAACAAGCGCGTCGTAAAATCCGCTGAATACCAGCACCTGGGCGATAGGCGGAATCGCCGCCAGCACGGAACCAATATTAGGAATATAGTTCAGCGCAAAGGCCAGCAGCCCCCAGACGAAAGCGAAACGGACATCCAACGCCGCCAGCATTCCCCAGGCGACCAGACCCGTCACAATGCTGATGGCGGTCTTCAGCACCAGATAATGCGAAACGCTGTCAATCGCGCGCTGGATGGCGGCCATGCCCTCTGCGGGGTTGGCCATCATCTGTTTTAGCTTGCCGGGCAGTTGTGGAACTTCCAGTAGCATAAAGACGACGGTCAACAGGAGTAAGAAGATAGACGACATGGCATTAGACAGTTGGGTCAACAGGTTAGTGACCAGGGTCATGGCCGCGTTAGGGTTGATAAATTTCGCCAGTTCATCCACAGAAACGCCAATCCCTGCGCGTTGTAGCCACGGTTCAATGCTTTTCAGCGGGATGATCAGCGATGAGCGATACTGTGGCAGCGTTCGTGCGAGTTCATTGAGTGAGGTTCCCAGATACGCCAGCAGCAGCACCATCGCCATCACAATGATGACGACCAGTGATGACACCGCCAGCACTCGGGGGATGCGTAATTTGACCATCCGTTGTACGACCGGGTTTAAAATAACGGCAATAAATAACGCTAAAATAAAGGGGACAATGATATCCACCGCAATACGAATTCCCGCGAGAATGATGACTAACATTCCCAGCATAATCACTATTTTTAGACCATTGAGCGTGATAATCGGTTTTGCCATGGTAATTCCTGAATTTTGCTTCCTGGTGTTTATAATAATGTGATTTGTGTCGAACTGCGCTACTAAAAATCAGACCGTTGAGGTAAAGAAGTGAAAAGGTTTTGAGTTAAATCTGTAGCTGTGGTACAAATCAGGCGTGTTTAACTACCGAGGACAATTATCATCCGCGATGACGAGAAGCAACACTGCGGATAATTGTAATATTATGGACAATTTGTTCAGAACGTTTTTTTCTACATCGACACACCTTCGTACTTCTTCTACCTTCCTGCTTGCTGGTGAGCAGCTCTGGCGCAACGCGCTTTAGTCCCTTTCTTCTGCCTGAGCTGGCGCGACGCGCTGAGCTATCTGATTTTATTTTTGGTTTGCTGCATGCAGCAGATCCGCAGGACTATATTCTCAAGCAGGAGAAGTATCATGTTTTACTGGATTTTATTAGCGCTGGCAATTGCGACCGAAATTACCGGAACGTTGTCGATGAAATGGGCTAGTGTTAGCGATGGCAACACAGGTTTTATTTTGATGCTGGTAATGATCACCCTCTCGTATATTTTTCTCTCGTTTGCGGTTAAAAAAATAGCCCTTGGCGTCGCCTATGCCTTGTGGGAAGGGATCGGTATTTTATTTATTACGTTGTTTAGTGTGCTGTTATTTGATGAAGCGTTGTCAACGATGAAAATCGCGGGTCTGGCGACCCTGGTACTCGGCATTGTGCTGATTAAATCCGGTACGCGAAAACCCGCGAAAACCGTGAAAGAGGCGACGCATGCAACAGTTTGAATGGGTACACGGCGCCTGGCTGGCGGCCGCCATCGTGCTGGAAATTGTCGCCAACGTCTTTCTGAAATTCTCTGACGGTTTTCGGCGTAAATTTTACGGTGTGTTGTCTCTCGCCGCCGTCCTGGCCGCGTTTAGTGCGCTGTCTCAGGCCGTAGAAGGTATCGACCTTTCCGTGGCGTACGCGTTGTGGGGCGGGTTTGGTATTGCCGCCACGCTGGCAGCGGGTTGGGTACTGTTTGGCCAACGTCTGAATAACAAAGGCTGGGTAGGCGTGGTGTTGCTGTTGGCCGGTATGATCATGATAAAACTCGCCTGATGTGATCGCTGCCTGCAAGAATCAGGCAGCGAAATTCTCCGGCTGTAGTACGCTATAAATAATACAATTAGTCAGGCGACGGGCGAGGGAACCGAATGGCAAATTGGTTGCACTGGCGTAATATTCCTACAGCGAAAACGCTGTTTGTCATGATTTTTATGGCCGGGATCGGTCTGATAATCTCGGTCGTGGCTTTGCTTTATCTTTCCCTCCACCTGATCAGTACCAAAACCAACGAAATTGACGACCGCCGTACGGCGCTGTCGGTGCAAGGTGCGGTTCAAACCTCGGTGAATCGCATGTGGTCGCTGGTGCTGGACAACGCGGTCTGGGACGAGGCGGTCAAAGAAGCGTATCGACCCACGTTAGATACCGCGTGGTTATATAAGACCTGGGGCTCAGGCCTTAAAATCAATAATCTGTATGACGGTACGTTTATCCTTGACGAGCACTTTCACCTTTTATGGGGTGCATTCCGCGGTAAGCCGTTTACGGAAGATAACCTCCGATTTTTGGGGCGAGGCATGCAGTTCTTGATCGACCAACATGCTCAACCTCTCGCCACCGAAAAAAATATTTACGCTGGAATAACCCGCACCCGGGAAGGTGTCGCTTTTGTCGGTATCGGGTTGATCCGCCCGATGACGGAAGGGTTTCCCGTTCAGGGAAGCGCACGTCGTTACCTGGTCATTACCCGCCATCTCAATCCAGAGATCCTGAGTGGACTGGGTAAAACCTTTCAGATAGACGACCTCGCCTATACTGCTGAACCCTCGGCAGGTCCCAGCGTACCACTGAAAAGTTCGGCCGGAGAGTTGCTCGGTTATCTTAGCTGGCAGGCGCGTCAGCCCGGTGTCCAGGCGGCGCAGGCTGCTTCAACCGATATTACGCAGATCGTCATGTTGGCCGCCGCGTTAATCCTGCTCTTTATACTGTTGAGCAGCGTTGGCCTCTATAAACTGGCAAAAGGTGAGCAGCAGGCAAGACGTATAGCGCGTATTGACTGGTTAAGCCATTTGCCAAACCGCCGCGCGTTAATTGAAAAGCTGGAACAGTCCAGGTTAAGCGGTGAGCCGGGAACGAAAAGCGTGGTCTTTATCGACCTGGATGGATTTAAAGACGTCAATGACATTTATGGTCATCACGTTGGCGATCAGCTGATCGTCACCATTGCCCAAACGCTGAGAGATAAAATCCCTCCGGAAGGGATGCTGGCGCGCATGGGCGGGGATGAGTTTGCGATGATGGTCGGAGGCGAACGGGCGGAAGAACATGCGGCGGCATTTGCGGGCAGTGTTCTTGATTATCTCAATACGCCCATTAGCCTGGGGGAAAGAACCATCCACATTGGCGCCAGCATTGGTATTGCGAGTGGCTTGCTGGTGGAAAGCACCAGTTCAGAGCTGTTCCGGCGGGCGGATATCGCGATGTATCACTCCAAAAGTACCGGCAAGGGGCGAATTACGCATTATGATTCTGAACTCAACAGCGTTCGGGAACGAGAAATTGTCATCGAAAATGACATTCGTCTCGGTCTGGAAAGAGAAGAGTTCGATGTCTGGTATCAGCCTATTGTTGATGCCCGATCGCAAAAAATGATTGGCGTTGAGGCGCTGGCTCGCTGGCATCGTCGACCCGCTGGTGCATTAAAACCGGATGAGTTTATCCGCATTGCCGAGACCAGCGGGCTGATCTACCGGCTCGGCCAGTTTGTATTGCGCCGCGCCTGTTTTGATCTCCAGCCGCTGAGCGATCTTAAGCTGTCGGTGAATATTTCTCCCGCTCAGTTCCGTGACCCGGATTTTGAGAACAAAGTGGCGGGCGTGCTGCAGGAAACCGGGTTTCCGGCTGGCCGTTTACAGCTGGAAGTTACCGAAACGTATGTGCTGGAAAACCCGGAAAGGGCACGCGCCGCCATCGCGAATTTAAAATTGCTGGGTACGGCGGTGGCGCTGGATGATTTCGGTACCGGATATTCGAGCATCGGTTATTTACGCCGGTTTAACTTCGACACCATTAAGATAGATAAATCGCTGGCAGGGCTGGTGGATGATGACGATCAGGCGTCAGCGCTGGTGAGCGGCACCATTCGTATTGCCAGCGCGCTCGGGATGGCGGTCATTGCGGAAGGCGTGGAGACAGAAAAACAGATGAAGCTGCTGCGTCTTGCCGGATGCGACCAGCTTCAGGGCTTCTACTTTAGCCAGCCGATGCCGATCGAATCGCTGTTACAGCTGCGCCAGCAACGCCACTGCTGAGCTATTGCTGGGCAAGCGCTTCCAGTTGGTCGCGAAATCCCGTGACGGAGAGCGCGCGGTTATCCGCCCGCCAGCGATCTTTGGCCGCCGGGGCGGAGCTTTGCACGCCAATCAACTGCCAACCTGCATCGGTCTTCAGCATCAATGGCGAACCGCTGTCGCCAGGCAACGTGTCGCACTGGTGAGAGAGGACCGACGTTTGCGCCCAACCGGTGACCAGACAATCCTGGTGTGTATACAGCGCATCGATATGATCTTCCGGATAACCCGACTGCGTCACTTTACGTTCGGTGGTCTTCAGCGCAGCGGTTAACGCCGCTTTATCGCCTTCAAATAAGGGCAGTGGCGTAATGCCGGAGGGCGGGTAGCGTAACACCACCAGACCGAAGTCCCAGGATGCCGCGGCAGGGGGAACAATCCAGCCATCGCCGTCCGGTTTCAGACGCTTTCCCAGTGAGGGAGCGACCCGTCCTTCAATTCCGTGAATTTCGTAGCGCCAGAGTCCCTTTTTCGACACAAAACGTAAGGCGACGGCTTTATCCGGTTTACCTTTCGGTGGGATCAACAAACAGTGTCCCGCCGTCAGCGCCAGATGCGGTGAGATGAGCGTAGCGGTGCAGAGGTTACCGCTGGCGGTCTCCAGTTGCCCAATCGCATCCCAGGGCGGTTGGGTTGGGTCAGCGACCTGTACGCGATCATCATGACCAAAAAACAGTGTTTTGACTTCAGGGGTATCCGTGGCAGTCGTATCAACCTCATCCGCATGAGTCACGACAGGAGAAAGACAAACTGAAGCCAGTAATACAGCAATGGTTTTCTGCATATCACACTCTGTGTGGGCAATTATGATTATTAAAAGCAAACCCTCAGTAAATACTATAGACGGGACGGCAAAAAAGTGGGAGTAAAATCAGATAACTACATCAGGAAAGATAAAAGTGGGTGGCGATAAGCGCACATAAAATAAGTGCGATAAGAATGAACTCAAAACGGTAACGAGGCACCATCTCACCCTCCAAAAGGACGGCGCTAAATCATAATAATTTAGCGCCGTGTGTCATGGCGCGGGGGAGCGCCATTGAACCTGGAGAAGTCTTACGCAGCAGGCTGAGCTGCTGGTTTAGCCGCTTCGTGTTTTACCGGTTTTTTGGTGTGTTTTTTAGCAGCCTGCGCTTTTTGCTCAGGGGCTTTTTGTTCTACCGCAGGTTTGGTTGCGGTCTTTTTGGTGTGCTTTTTAGCGGCCTGCGCTTTCTGTTCGGGCGCTTTCTGGGTAGCGGCTTTGTGATGTTTTTTGTGATGTGCGGTGGTCGCGGAAGCCGATTTGGTGACCGCTGGAGCGGTAGTGGATGTTGCGGTTTCGGCAGCAAATGCAGCGGAAGACAGACCCATAGCAGCGGCAACAACCAGAGCTAATACTTTTTTCATTCTAATACCCTCGATTTGGTTTTTCATTCAACCCCACTGCGGGGCCGTTGAAATAACTATATCGCTGTAAATTCAGGGCTTCCGTGAGTCATTGGTATCGGCGTGTAACGATATGTACAAGATGGGGAATAAGCGGTAGAGAAGCCCGATAAGCCTGCGCTATCGGGCAATCTGGTTTAGCGAGGCAATGATAAATAACGCGACTCAAGGTGCTCGCGGAAGTACCGGCTACTGAGGGGTTCTCCGGTTGCCTGTGTAATGAGCTGCGCGGTGGTGTACCGACTCCCGTGTTGCCAGATGTTTTGTCGCAGCCAGTCGAACAGGGCGGTAAGGTCACCCTCAGCGATGTGTGCGTTCAGATCCGGTAACGCCCGGCTTGCGGCGCTAAATAGCTGTGCGGCGTACATGGCGCCCAGCGTATAGGACGGGAAGTAGCCAAATCCGCCATCGGTCCAGTGAATATCCTGCATGCACCCGTTGCGATAATTACCGTCAGTCGACAGTCCCAGCCAGGCCTGCATTTTCTCATTCCACAGCGCTGGAATGTCGTCAACGTCGATGTCACCGTTGATCAGCGCCCGCTCAATTTCATAACGTAAGATCACGTGTGCGGGGTAGCTGACTTCATCGGCATCCACGCGGATGAATCCGGGTTTCACCTGCTGATTCCAGGCCATGAAGTTCGCCTCGTCAAAGGCACCTTGATCGCCAAAGTGACGTTTAACCGCCGGGATCAGCTGCTTCAGGAACCCCTGACTGCGACCCAGCTGCATTTCAAAAAACAGACTCTGGGACTCATGGATAGCGGTAGAACGTGCGAGCGCGATGGGCTGTCCGGGCCAATTACGCGGCAGATTTTGCTCGTAGCGTGCGTGTCCCGTCTCGTGGATCACGCCAAATAGCGCGCTGAGAAGTTCGTTTTCATCGTAACGCGTAGTGATCCGCACATCTTCCGGTACGCCGCCGCAGAAAGGATGGGCGCTAATGTCCAGACGTCCGCCGTTGAAATCAAAACCCAGCAACGCCATGGTTTCCAGTCCCAGTTCGCGCTGAACCGACGTTGGGAATGGCCCCACCGGCGCAACTAGCGGGCGCTGGGACTGCCTGGCGACCGCCTTGTTCAGCAGATCAGGAAGCCAGCTTTTCACGTCCGCAAACAGCACATCCAGTTGCGTGCTGGTCATATCCGGCTCAAAGACATCCAGTAGCGCATCGTAGGGCGTGCAGCCTTTGGCTTCAGCGCGTAAGCGCGCCTCTTCACGGCTGTATTTCACCACCTCTTTGAGATTTTGCGAAAACCCTTGCCAGTCATTTGCCGGACGCTGGCTGCGCCAGGCATGTTCACAGCGGCTTCCCGCCAGGGATTTTGCCTCGACCAGCGACTCAGGCAGCAGTGACGCCTGATGATGCAGGCGTGTCATCTCGCGAAGGTTTGCGCGTTCAATCTCATCGAGATCCTCCTGCCCGGCAGCGTCAATCCACTGTGCAACGGTGGGATCGGTAATGATTTGATGCTCCAGAACGCTCAGTTCAGCCAGCGCTTCACCTCTGGCGCGGCTTCCTCCGGGAGGCATCATGGCAAACATATCCCAGCTGGCGATGGCAGAGAGATGGGAAAAACGGGATAAACGCAGAAAGGTGCGGGTGAGTTGTTGATAGTTTTTATTGTCCATGTATCCTCTTCGGCGGATTGTGCAGGTCATGACTCCCACCATAATAGGGTGTTTTGCTGACCGGTACCTTTTTTTAGTCTGCGGAGCGGTAAAATCGCCCCTCGAAAATAAAAACAAACGCGCACAGCATTATGAATCCGATCATTTGGGTTGTATTTGTTCTTCTGGCACTGGACGCCGTCAGGGAAATGGTGGGGGCATCCTCCATCCTGGGAATGTGGTAGCCGGTTGTCGGTCGAGATGGGAAGAATACCCGGGCATGACGTTTTACACAGAGCGTGATGTCCGGGGTTCTTTTCTTCAGACGTGTAGTCGATGATGTAAGCGTGCGCCGACCAGTATCGCCAGCACCAGCATCAGCGCAATAAACCCGCCAACGCCATTCCAGCCATAGTTATGCCAGAATATGCCGCCGAGTGTCCCGGCAATACTGGATCCTACGTAATAGCTAAAAAGATAAAGCGATGATGCCTGGCCTTTTGCCCGCCGCGCGCGAGGGCCAATCCAACTGCTCGCGACAGAGTGCGCGGCAAAAAAACCGGCAGAAAAAAGCAGCATACCGGCAAAGATCAGCCATAAAGCGCTGAACAGCGTCATTAGCAGACCAACCAGCATCACACCCGTCGAAAACAGCATCACCGGACCGCGGCCATAGCGAGTGGTCATGGCTCCGGCTTTTGGCGAGCTCCAGGTCCCCGTGAGGTAAGCAACGGAGAGCAGCCCTACAACGGCCTGACTCAGCTCCCAGGGGGAGAGCATCAACCGGTAGCCGATGTAGTTAAACAGTGTGACGAATGACCCCATCAACAAAAAGCCTTCGGCGAACAGTAACGGCAAACCCCGGTCACGCCAGTGCAGACGAAAGTTGATGAACAGCGTTTTAGGCCGTAGCGAGGTGGGACGGAAATGACGGGATTCCGGTAATATTTTCCAGAACATTAATGCCGAGGCGAGCGCAAAACAACCTATTGCCGCCAGCGCAATTCGCCAGTTGAAAAAATCCGTAATGACTCCGCTGATCAAGCGTCCGCTCATACCGCCAATGGAGTTGCCACTAATGTACAACCCCATAGAGAACGCCACAAAACTGGGGTGAATTTCTTCGCTCAAATAGGTCATTCCCACCGCCGCAACGCCGCTCAACGACAACCCGATCAATGCTCGCATGATCAGAATGCCGTGCCAGCTGGTCATCATGGTTGACAGTAACGTACAACAGGAGGCGAGAAGCAGTGCGGTCACCATCACCGGTTTGCGGCCGATGGCATCGGAAAGCGGGCCGGTAAACAGTAAACCGATGGCCAGCATTCCGGTCGAGATGGAAAGAGAGATACTGCTACTGGCTGGCGATACGCCAAACTCATGGGACAGCACAGGCAAAATCGGCTGTACGCAATAGAGCAGGGCGAATGTCGCCAGTCCGGCAGAAAAAAGCGCCAGTGTGACGCGCATAAACGGGGAGGTGCCGCGTTTTATAAATTGATTCGGCTGGGAAATAATCGGTTCATCAATATCGCTTGCCGGGGCGGTATCGACAATAGTAGTACGGCTCACGTGAAATCCTTGCTTAGCATCCCCGTAGTTTAGGTGACGGGTATGACCACCTGAAAAACTGACTCATTAAGCTTTTTTCGCGCCATTCGGGCCTGGGAACGTGTCCATCCCCTATCCCGACGGGCTACAACAAAGCGGCTGAAGAATCAGACTTAAGAGTAGGAAAATCAAAATATTCTGTCTAATATATTAATAATCTCAAATAATACTTTTAAAATATGAATATTGAGCTGCGTCACTTACGCTATTTTGTGGCGGTTGCGGAAGAACTGCATTTTGGTCGCGCCGCCGCGCGTCTTAATATTTCTCAACCACCGCTGAGCCAACAGATTCAGATCCTTGAGCAGCAGGTTGGGGCGCGACTGTTGGCGCGAACCAATCGCAGCGTGGCGCTGACGGCCGCCGGGAGGCAGTTTTTGGCCGACAGTCGGCAAATTTTGGGGTTGGTCAATGAGGCCGCAGCGCGGGCGGAACGCCTGCATCAGGGAGAGGCGGGGGAATTACGCATCGGTTTCACCTCCTCGGCGCCCTTTATTAAAGCGGTCTCCGATACCCTTTCCGGGTTTCGTCAGGATTTTCCTGATGTACATATGCAGACCCGCGAAATGAATACCCGTGAACAGATTGCACCGTTGAGCGAGGGGGCGCTGGATATGGGATTGCTGCGCAATACACTGCTTCCGGATACGCTGAACCGGGAAGTGATACTGCACGAGCCGTTGATGGCGATGATCCCTCGCGAGCACAGACTGGCGCAAAAGCCGGTGGTGACCCTGGTCGAGTTGGCGAAGGAACCGTTTGTCTTTTTTGATCCTCACGTCGGGACGGGGCTGTATGACGATATCCTCGGGCTGATGCGGCGCTATAACCTGACGCCGGTTATTACCCAGGAGGTTGGGGAGGCGATGACCATCATTGGGCTGGTGGCGGCGGGGCTGGGCGTTTCGATTCTGCCTGCCTCCTTTCAACGCGTGAAGATTGATGAAATGTGCTGGATACCGATCGCTGAAGCCGATGCTGTTTCGGAAATGTGGCTGGTCTGGCCGAAACACCATGAACAAAGTCACGCCGCGCAGCGGTTTCGCCATCAGTTGTTATCCGCAGTAAGTCGTGCTTAATTTAGTTTAAAAAGCAGTGAAAATGTGCGGTAAATCACACGGCTACGCAAAAATTTGACGACAAGTGTTGAAGTCCTTCACCATAGCCTACAGATTATTTCGGAGCGCGAAAATAAAGGGAGTCAGAGGTGGTTGCTGATAGTCAGCCTGGGCATATCGATCAAATCAAGCAGACCAACGCAGGCGCGGTATATCGCCTGATTGATCAGCTGGGGCCGGTATCGCGTATTGATCTTTCACGCCTGGCACAATTGGCGCCTGCCAGTATTACAAAAATTGTCCGCGAAATGCTGGAAGCGCATTTAGTGCAGGAGCTGGAGATCAAAGAAGCGGGTAGCCGTGGTCGTCCTGCTGTTGGGCTGATGGTGGAAACCGAAGCCTGGCACTACTTGTCTATCCGCATCAGCCGCGGTGAGATTTTCCTCGCCTTGCGCGACCTGAGCAGCAAACTGGTTGTGGAGGAGTGTCTTGAACTTCCCCTTATCGCCGACATCCCGCTGCTTGATCGTATCATCACGCTGGTCGATCAGTTTTTTATCCGCCATCAACAGCAACTTGAGCGGTTAACCTCTATCGCCGTCACCATGCCAGGCATTATTGATACTGAGAATGGCATCGTCCACCGTATGCCATTTTATGATGACGTCAAAGAGATGGCGCTGGGTGAAACGCTGGCGCAACATACCGGTGTACCGGTCTATATTCAGCATGATATCAGCGCATGGACGATGGCCGAGGCGCTGTTCGGCGCATCACGCGGCGCGCGCGATGTTATTCAGGTGGTGATTGATCACAACGTGGGGGCGGGCGTCATCACCGATGGTCATTTGCTGCATGCGGGGAGCAGTAGCCTGGTTGAGATCGGTCATACGCAGGTGGATCCCTACGGTAAACGCTGCTATTGCGGTAATCACGGCTGTCTGGAAACCATTGCCAGCGTGGACAGCGTCCTCGAACTGGCGCAATTACGACTCAATCAGTCGATGAGTTCTACGCTACACGGTCAGCCATTAACGGTGGATTCGCTGTGTCAGGCCGCCCTCGAAGGGGATTTACTGGCGAAGGACATCATCAGCGGCGTCGGAAGCCATGTGGGGCGTATTCTGGCCATCATGGTGAATTTATTTAACCCGCAAAAAATCCTGATCGGTTCTCCATTAAGCAAAGCGGCGGATATTCTTTTCCCCGCCATTGCCGACAGCATTCGCCAGCAAGCGCTCCCGGCCTACAGTAAGAACATTGTCGTGGAGAGCACGCAGTTTTCAAATCAGGGAACGATGGCGGGCGCGGCGCTGGTAAAAGACGCGATGTATAACGGCTCTTTGTTGATTCGTCTATTACAGGGTTAACATTTTTTCACTGTCGTAAGAAAAATTGCGCTATCTCAAGCCGATCCCCCTTGTCATACCTTAGACTTTCTCCACTGTATTATTTTCCTGGCTTATATTTTTGAAGCATAACGGTGGAGTTAGTGATGCTGAAGCGTTTCTTTATTACAGGTACAGACACTTCTGTTGGGAAGACAGTGGTTTCCCGCGCATTACTACAAGCGTTAGCGTCAGGGGGTAAAACTGTCGCGGGTTACAAACCTGTCGCCAAAGGAAGCAAAGAGACACCCGAAGGGTTGCGCAACAAAGATGCGCTGGTGCTGCAGAGTGTCTCTTCTCTTGAATTGCCTTATGAGGCCATCAACCCTATTGCGTTAAGCGAAGATGAAAGTAGCGTGGCGCACAGTGGTCCCATCAATTACACCTTGCTGTCCAACGGTCTGGCGAGTCTGAGTGAAAAGGTGGACCACGTCGTTGTAGAAGGCACTGGCGGGTGGCGGAGTCTGATGAATGACCTTCGCCCATTATCCGAGTGGGTCGTGCAGGAGCAACTCCCGGTACTGATGGTGGTGGGGATCCAGGAAGGCTGCATCAATCATGCGCTGTTGACGGCGCAGGCCATTGCCAATGATGGACTGCCTTTGATGGGGTGGGTTGCAAACCGTATCAACCCAGGTCTTGCACATTATGCAGGGATCATTGATGTGCTGGGTAAAAAAATCCCTGCACCTTTGATCGGTGAACTGCCGTATCTTCCTCGTGCAGAGCAACGTGAACTCGGGCAGTACATCCGCATGTCAATGCTTGGCAGCGTGCTGTCGGTAGATAGAGTCGTGGCGTAACGTTCGCGATAATACCGACGCGATCACGCAAGCCATCAGCAGTCCGGGGAGTAAACGATATTCCCCGGTCATTTCACAAATCATCAGCGTAGACATTATCGGCGCATGCGTGGTGGCTGCCAGTAGCGTTGCCATTCCCGTTAATCCCAGCAGAATCGCTATTTCATCCGGACCCGGAAGCCAGATCCCCCACAGACGGCCAAACAGCATACCAACAGACAGGCCGACGAACAGGGTGGGTGTAAACACGCCGCCAGGTGCGCCGGAACCGCTACTGGCAAGCACGGCCAGCAATTTACAGATGAAGATCCCGGCAATCACGGAAAGCAGCGGCGGGGATAACAAAAAGGACTGCACCACGCTATAGCCATTTCCCCATACCGCTGGCGTCAACAGGGAAAGTAATCCGACCGCCAGGCCCCCCAACGCCAGTTGCCAGGGTGGCGCTAGCTGAAGCCGTAAAAAAACGTTGTGAGTCGCCGTCATTGACCACATCAGCAACGGGCCGCAGAGACCGGCGACCAGCCCCATGCTGATAATCAGCGCGTATTCCCGCACATGCAGGTCGAGGGACAGGTGAACCGTGTAGAGCAGCGCGCTGTTGTCGTTGAGTGCATGGGTCGTTAGTAACGCGACAACGGCGGAGATCACGACCGGTCCCAGTGACGCCAGCATTAATGTGCCGAAGAGGACCTCTGCAATGAACAGACTACCGGCCAGCGGTGCATGATAAGCGCTCGCCATACCCGCTGCGGCTCCGCAGGCAATCCAGAGTTTCCATTCATCACGGGGCGCAAAACGTTGTGCAAAAGCGGAGGCGGCCAGCGCGGCCAGCAGCACCATGGCACCTTCACGCCCAATGGCGCTCCCCGTGGCAACCACCAACAACGACGCCAGCGATTTCACCAGGCTGGAACGGTAATCAAAGGGGTCATCCGTCTGCAGGGCTTCCATGTAATCGGTAGGCGCATGCGGGCGTTGTTGATTCATTTTTTGCCAGCCCCACAGCAGGGCTCCGGCAACGAACCCACCGAGGGCGGGGGTGAGTAAACGCCTTAGCGGTGAAAGACCGGCTGCGGCATTGACCAGACTCCCGGTGTCATTACTCAACAATATCTCTTCGAGGAGCAGCATCGCATAGCGAAATCCGCTCACCGCTAGCGCGGCAAAAATTCCCATTGATGCGGCGAGCCATAAACGGCGAAACAGGGTGCGAAGATCGGGGTAAGCATGTAAACGATGCATGAATAATCGCAGTGTGATGTGATTTTGATAACGGTAGTTTGCGGTGAAATGCGAAAAGAAGCAAAACCGTTCGTGTCGATTGCCGTGGTTAGCGGAGAACGTTAACGCTTACCGACCCATCGAGTCGATAAACGTTAACGACGCTTGTAATCTTAGCGGAACAGCGGTTTCACCGCGACGGGAATTAACAACTGTGACTGCCAACTGGCAAGCGTTTGCCGCGCCAGTTCGCCGAGTGCCTGGTAAAATGGATGGTTGGCATTCTCAATGAAAACTTCCAGAAAACGGCTCGACCAGGGAAGCAGATGCCAGGCCAGAAGCTGTTCGCATTCTGTGTGGCGGTCATTCTCTGCGAGCCATGCAGCCAGAAGCAGAAGAGAACCAAAATGATCTTCGGGTTCATTTTGCTGCATCTCAAACTGGATGCCGTTGTCTCGCATCCACTGGCGTAACGCCAGTGTGGAGTCGCCGAAGAGCACGCTTTCTCTGTCTAACCAGACGGATCCCCAGGGCGGTGAAGGTAACGCCCACGGGCCAACGAACAACCGCTGCCAGGCCTCAGACAGCGATTCATCGCACTCAGCCTGAAAGGTAGCCACCAGCGGCGTTAACAGCGTCTGCGCAAGCGGCCACTGTTTCTGCCAGCCTTCGGTGGTTAATGCGTGGACCAATGGGGTGGCTTCAGCACTGTCTGGCGCGTAGTAAAACAGGGCACCAAGCACGCGCGCCGCCATCGAGTACTCGTTACGTTGTGAAAATGAGGTCATGCAATACATCCTAAAAGGTGCGGATTTCTCCGCACGAGTTTATTAGCCCGCAACCGCCATACCGACCGTCATATGCAGACCATAAAAGAGACCGCGCCCGATTATTTCGCCGCCAAGCACAAGGAGTAATCCGAGCAGCAATCCGGCAATATGCGGCTCTTTACGCCGGACAGTAGGGCATATCCAGCAGCCCAGACCCGCCACAAGGAATATCATGCGGCACACCTGCCAACCGCCATAGTTTCCGACCAATGCACTGGCGTGTTGTACTGAACTGTGTATGCCCGCCAGCGATACTCCCTGCTGTATGATGACGACAACACTTGCTAACAGTGCCAACATGCTAATACCTGCAAAGGGGGTACTGTTGAAGCTCACCCGCGCAGAGCGTAACAGAAGTACGGCGAATAAGGGGCCGCTCAGGAACGCCGTCAGGAAAAAGGCCAGCGTCGTATAACCAGTATACCAGGTGGGCACCGTATCTATCTGGTAGACGCGAGTCATCGCCCAGACAAACACCACACCCAGCACCATGCTGACGATTAACCACAGTTTACTCATGGCTTCCGGCATTTTACCGAAAATTGCCACCAGCCACCAGAATCCGCCTACCGCGAAAAAGAGTGCACCAGAAGCAATTTCATTGCTTAACGCTGATGTGCCTACACGACCAAACGAATTCAATGCTCGCAGCGGTGAACCCAGGTGCATGACTGAGGCCAGAAAACCGACGCCCATGATGACCCAGAGAAAGAACATGCTGCGGACAATCCGCTGCCTGCCTGCTGTATCATCTTTGACAGCGAACCAACCCAGTCCACTCACAATCAATGCGCCGACGACGCATTGCCCGAGTACTGTAAACAGCACTAACGGCCATTCATGCCATCCACTTCCCATCTTACACCTCCTTCGGATTTGCCAGATAACCGGTGGTATCTCCGGTCGGACGGCTATTGGCGTTAGGTTTGATCACAATACTGGGCTTCGTGAAATGCGCGCCCGGTAACGGTGCGACAGCGGCCAGATCGCCATGTTTTTTACGCAACTCTTCAATGGGACCGAAATCCAGCGCACGCAGCGGACAGGACTCCACGCAGATCGGCTTTTTACCGTCGGCGACACGGTCGTGACAACCATCGCACTTGGTCATGTGACCTTTGGCGGCATTGTATTGCGGCGCGCCGTACGGGCAGGCCATATGGCAATAACGGCAACCGATGCAGATATCTTCGTTCACCACCACAAAACCGTCTTCACGTTTATGCATCGCACCGCTTGGGCAGACCTTGGTACAGGCCGGATCTTCACAGTGGTTGCAGGCGATGGAGAGATAATAGGCAAAGACATTCTGGTGCCATACGCCGTTATCTTGCTGCCAGTCGCCGCCGGCATATTCGTAAATGCGACGGAAACTGACGTCCGGGGTTAAATCTTTGTAGTCTTTACAGGCCAGTTCGCAGGTTTTGCAACCGGTGCAACGGCTGGAATCAATAAAAAATCCATACTGGGTTGTCATCGGTTACTCCTTAGACCTTTTCAACCTGAACGAGGTTACTGTGAGAAGGGTTTCCCTTCGCAAGAGGCGACGGTCGGTGAGATGTCAGAATATTCAATGAACCGCCGTGGTCGACCTGGTTGCCGAACATATCCGCGTTGAGCCATGCGCCTTGCCCCATGGCGGTCACACCTGGCAGAATGCGGGGTGTCACTTTAGCGGGAATAAGCATCTGTCCGTTATTGTTAAATACGCGAACGGTATCACCGTTGGAGATTCCACGAGGTGTGGCATCAAGCGGGTTGATCCAGATTTCCTGCGGGCACGCTTGCTGTAAAACGTCAATGTTGCCGTAGCTGGAGTGGGTTCGCGCTTTGTAATGGAATCCGGTGAGCTGTAACGGGTACGTTTTACGAATAGGATCTTCCCATCCGTCAAACCCCGGGGTGTATGCGGGAAGCGGATGCACTATTTCATCGGCCTTTAATTCCCAGGTGTTAGCGATGGTTGCCAGTCGCTCGGAGTAAATTTCTATTTTCCCTGAAGGCGTTTTCAGCGGGTTCGAAACGGGATCTTCACGGAATGAACGAAAGGCAACGTAGTGCTCTTCCGGAGATTTCTTTTTGAAAATACCGGTGGTTTTCATCTCTTCATAATCTGGCATTTCCGGATTGCGCTCTTTGGTTTTAGCATGCAGATATTGGACCCATTCATGCTGTGAGCGACCTTCAGTGAACTTTTGCCAGACATCCGGGCCGAGGCGTTTTGCCACCTCAGAAAGGATTTCGTAGATAGGACGACGTTCAAACTTACGCTGAGTCGCAGGTTGGCCCAGAATCACGTAACCCATATTGCCAGCGGACTCGTGTGAAATGAGATCTTCTTGCTCGGTGGGCATCAGGTCCGGCAAAAGAATGTCGCAATACTTGGCAGACGCCGTCATAAAATGCTCAATCCCGATGATCATTTCGCATTTGCTGTCATCCTGTAAGACCTTATGAGTGTGAGCTATATCGCCGTGTTGGTTAATCAGGGTGTTACTGGCATAACACCACAAAAATTTGATGGGAACATCCAGCGCCTCTTTGCCGCGGACACCGTCACGAGTTGCCGTCATCTCTGTGCCATGATCGATAGCGTCCGTCCAGGTAAAGACGGAAATCTGCGTTTTCACCGGATTATCCAGCATGGAAAACCACTCCACGCCGAGATCCCAGGAACCTTCACGCATGCCAGAGTTACCCCCATTGATACCGACATTGCCTGTCAACACGGAGAGCATCGTAATGGCGCGGGCGGTTTGTTCACCGTTGGAGTGCCGTTGTGGTCCCCAACCCTGGCAGATATAAGCGGGTTTGGCCGAGCCGATTTCACGTGCTATTTGGATGATTTTCTCTGCCGGGATACTGGTAATGTGGGATGCCCAGTGCGGGGTTTTGGCTACGCCATCCGGCCCATCGCCAAGAATATATGCTTTATAGTGTGCGTTACGTGGCGCCGAGGCGGGCAAGGTGGTTTCATCATAGCCGATGCAGTATTTGTCGAGGAATGGCTTATCAATAAGGTCTTCGGTGATCAGCACCCAGGCGATGGCGGCGGCCAGCGCACCGTCAGTTCCGGGACGAATCGGCAACCATTCGTCTTCGCGTCCGGCTGCGGTATCGGTATAGCGTGGGTCGATAACGATCATTCGCGCGTTCGAACGCTCGCGTGCTTGCTCGACATAGTATGTCACGCCGCCGCCGCTCATACGCGTCTCTGCCGGGTTGTTGCCGAACATCACCACCAGCTTCGTATTGGCGATATCGTCAGGACTATTGCCATCATTACTGCCAAACATATAGCTCATGGCCGCGCCAATCTGTGCGGTGCTATAGCTACCGTAGCGACTGAGATAGCCACCGCAGGCGTTCATTAGGCGATAGGGGACGTTGGAATTGGTGATATTTCCGCCATCAACGCCAGTGCCGTACAGAACGTGTACCGCTTCGTTGCCGTAATCTTTAAGAATACGTTTAAGGTTGTTCGCGACGGCATCCAGCGCTTCATCCCAACTGATGCGCACAAATTTACCCTCTCCACGCTTACCCACACGTTTCATCGGATACTTGAGGCGATCCGGGTGATTCATACGCCGACGAATAGAGCGTCCACGTAAACAGGCACGTACCTGATGATTACCGTAGGTATCGTCGCCAGTCGTGTCAGATTCCACCCAATAAACCGCGTCATCTTTGACGTGCAAACGTAACAAGCAACGACTGCCGCAGTTGACGGTACAGGAACTCCAGACGACTTTTTCCTCCGTAGGGTCAGGAGAAACGCTACTTGCCGCGTGGGAGAGGCGAGAAAAAGGGAGGGTGAATGCGCTGCTGACGAGTGCCAGGCTACCAATGGCTGACGTTTTCACCAGACTACGGCGACTGACACTTGCGTTCATCAGTGCCTCAGGTGCGGGAATTTTCATAGAAACTCACTTTGCTTATCCAGTTTAATAAACAGAAATGCGTGATATTCAGGGTGCAATTGCCGGGAATCACCGCCACGTAAGGTGTCCCTGAAACGCCGGTTAACGTCTCAGAAGCGGGATTTATATTTTCTCGATTTCCACCAAATGAGTGTGCTGCGGATTCCCTTTAGCCAGGAGGCAGGGCGCAGTAATGCCTCCATGCTGCACATCTCTGGACATACTCACACTGTGGTAACGAACGTGTTATAAAATGATTTAGATAGAAACTAATATCCTGCTAATCATTTAGGGAGTTTACACTTATTAGATGAGTGGTTATTAATCCATATCAATATAAGTGATGCCCTCCGGGAACGGAGGGCGAAAGGGGGATTACTGCGGTTCGACGGCGTGTCCGTCCTGAGATGCGCTGCTGTTGGCTGGAGCGTTTCCGCTACTCGTGCGGGTATAGAGGATTTTGTGGGTGTCGTTTGCACAATGCCCCACAACCTGCGAATCAGGCTGATCGGCCTGATCGTTCGGCACGATGTTTAAGGTAAAACTCGATTCCGCTACGCCGTTGTTGATGATCCGCTGCTCAATATCGCTTTTGACTCTTTCGCACGATTCCGGTGCAGCCATCACCCACGGGGAGGCGGTCATCAGTAAAAAGACGGCAATTCCTCTGGTTAGGTTCATCATCCACTCCTTCTATAGAAAACAATAAATAAAGCATAGCATCTGTAGTATACGCCTCTGTATTTGAACGCAACCCGTTGAGGGTTCTTAAAAATAACGTCACTTTCCCAAATATCCCCAAACCAATACAGCCCGCTTGTCCTCATCATTATTACTGCATGCCGCCCTGGGGGCGCACAAAAAACAACCGCCGTTGGTATACTTTGAGGGCGACCATGCGCGTATTCAATCTAAGGAGGTGCGCAATGGACATTGCAGAAGTGAAATCATTCGGTATTCCCGACGAAGTGCGCGAGTTTCCGTATGGACGACTGGAGCTCCTGAATATAGGGGGAGCGATCGTCGGTCGTGCGGTTCTGGAGCCAGGATGGCGATGGGCGACGTCCGTGCAGCCCATCGTCGGTACGAAGAGTTGTGAAGCACCTCATTTTCAGTATCACGTTGCCGGGGTACTGCGGGTGAAAATGGACGATGGCTCTGAATTCGATTGTCTGCCCGGTAGCTTGTCACGCATTCCTCCCGGCCACGATGCCTGGGTTGTGGGAGATGAATCCGTGGTCATTGTTGACTTCCAGGGAATGGTCGATTGGGCTAAACATAAAGAGGGTGGCTGTACTGACTCGCCATAAAGCAAAAAAGACCTGTGCGATGATCGTCATTTATCATCGTATAGAGGGCCCATTCTTCGGCGTGGGCCTTTTCTTTGTGGACAAAACTGTGGTGTAACCCTCTGTATTTGCTAATATGATTGAGAATCTTCCCTGTAACGCGGTGAATAATGTGACGAAAAAGGCGCTCCTGAGTTTTCTGTGTGTGATGGTTGCTGGATGTGACAACGCAACAAGTCTGGTTTCGTACACGCCGGAAATGGCCAGCTTTTCCAATGAATTTGATTTTGATCCGTTACGGGGTCCCGTGAAAGATTTCAGCCAGACATTGATGAATGATAAAGGCGAAGTGGCGAAACGGGTCAGCGGCACGTTATCGCAGGAAGGCTGCTTTGATACGCTTGAACTTCACGATGTGGAAAACAATACCGGCCTGGCATTAGTGCTGGACGCCAATTTTTACCGTGATGCCGAAACGCTGGAAAAAAGGGTGCGCTTGCAGGGGAAATGCCAACTGGCGGAATTGCCTTCGGCAGGGGTTGTCTGGGATACCGATGATAACGGTTTCGTCGTTAGCGCAGCGGGCAAAGAGATGAACGTGCAGTACCGCTACGACGCTGATGGATATCCGTTGGGCAAGACCACGGTCACCAAAGACAATAAATTGTCGGTCAATTCTAAACCGTCTGCGGACCCGCTAAAAAAAATGGATTATACCGCCGTGACTCTGCTTAACGACCGGCCCGTGGGGAATGTGAAGCAAACCTGCGAATATGACGCCCACGCCAACCCGGTCAACTGCCAGCTTATTATTGTCGATGAAAGCGCTAAACCAGCAGTTGAACGGAGTTACACCATTAAAAATACCATTGAGTATTACTAAACCGCAGTTTACTGCGCGGTGGGTTTCAGCAGGTTAGCACTTGGCGTTTTGTGTTGCGCCAAATACTGCTGCTGGAAGATACACATCCGAATGGTATTGCGGTATTCGCCGTTGATAAAAAACTCATGAATTAATTCACCTTCGATCATAAAACCTAATTTGCGATAGATGTGAATCGCTTTCTCGTTTTCTTTATCGACGATCAGGTACAGCTTGTAGAGATTGAGCACGGTAAAACCGTAATCCATCGCCAGTTTTGCTGCGCGAGAGGCCAGACCTTTCCCTTGATAATCCGGAGAAATAATGATCTGGAATTCGGCCCGGCGATGCACATGGTTAATTTCGACCAGTTCAACCAGACCGACTTTCTCGCCGTTACATTCCACGACAAAGCGGCGCTCGCTCTGGTCATGAATGTGTTTGTCATACAGATCTGACAGCTCGACAAAGGCTTCATAGGGTTCTTCAAACCAATAACGCATCACGCTGGCGTTATTATCGAGCTGGTGTACAAAGCGTAAATCTTCGCGCTCAAGCGGGCGTAGTTTGACACTCTGGGCGCTTGTCATACGATATCCTTACATTCCTTCGTGAACTTTTATTTAAGGTGCAACAGTGCGGCCGGTGCGACGATCCAGGCAGCGAAGGGTATTCGGTTCCCAGTACGCGTTGATATTCGCGCTTTGTTCACATTTATCGCGCTTATCAAACGCCGCGTCAGCTTTATCCCACTCTTTTTCTGTGCGTGTATTCACTTTATTGCGCAGCTTACGCGTATCGTTCCACTGTTCTTTTTCCATCGCGGCCTGCTGACGGCTTTGTGCGCTGTCACCGGATTCAATCACCAGTTTGCTGGTTTCTGCCATTGCACAAGTGGTGTACATGACGGCACCCAGCGTAAGCATTGCCGTCAGGCACAGGCGTTTGCTAAGTGTTTTGTTCATTGTCAGTTCCTTTAAATGAATGGGCTAAAAGCGGTTTAATGCGCCCAAATTCTACACTATTTCCGCGCGCAGGGCATACCCGCCTTAAGGGCATGGATACGTTGAGAATATTCTGACGTATCATGGTTAAATCGACGGTCACTCAATACGAATAATGCTAAAAATCACGCTGCTCTTTTTTGTTACGGCGCTATGCGAAATCATAGGCTGCTTTTTACCCTGGCTTTGGCTTAAACGGGGCGCAACGGCCTGGCTGCTGGTTCCGGCGGGCGTTTCACTGGCGCTGTTTGTCTGGTTGCTGACACTGCATCCGGCGGCCAGCGGGCGAGTTTATGCGGCCTATGGCGGCGTCTATGTCTGCACAGCCTTGCTGTGGCTGCGTTTTGTCGACGGCATAAAGCTCAGTGTGTATGACTGGTCAGGCGCTGCGATAGCGCTTTGTGGCATGTTGATTATCGTGGCGGGCTGGGGACGCGTTTAAGCGTCCCATTTTTGTGACGAATGAGCGATTTTTTGATCGCTATACTTGTATGGTAGTAGCTCAGTTAGGTAAATTCTCTGCATCACACAAGAGATGTAAGGAATAAAAATGAAGATTGTAGGGGCTGAAGTCTTTGTCACCTGTCCGGGACGTAACTTTGTTACTCTGAAGATTACGACGGAAGACGGTATTACCGGTCTTGGCGATGCTACGCTCAATGGGCGTGAGTTGTCGGTCGCATCGTATCTGAAAGATCATCTTTGCCCTCAGTTGATTGGCCGTGACGCGCACCGGATCGAAGATATCTGGCAGTTCTTTTATAAAGGCGCTTACTGGCGTCGTGGCCCGGTCACGATGTCGGCCATCTCTGCTGTTGATATGGCGCTGTGGGACATCAAAGCGAAAGCCGCCAACATGCCGCTGTATCAGTTGCTGGGCGGTGCTTCTCGCGAAGGCGTGATGGTGTATTGCCACACTACCGGTCATACGGTCGACGATGTGCTGGAAGATTATGCCCGTCATAAAGAGATGGGGTTTAAAGCGATCCGCGTGCAGTGCGGCGTACCGGGTATGAAAACTACCTACGGCATGGCGAAGGGGAAAGGGCAGGCTTACGAGCCTGCGACAAAAGGGCAGTGGCCGGAAGAGCAACTGTGGTCAACGGAGAAATACCTCGACTTTACCCCCAAACTGTTTGAAGCCGTGCGCAGCAAATTTGGTTTTGATGAGCACTTACTGCACGACATGCATCACCGCCTGACGCCCATCGAAGCGGCGCGTTTTGGTAAGAGCATTGAAGACCACCGCCTGTTCTGGATGGAAGATCCCACACCTGCGGAGAACCAGGAATGTTTCCGCCTGATCCGCCAGCATACGGTCACGCCTATCGCGGTCGGCGAAGTCTTTAACAGCATCTGGGATTGTAAACAGCTGATTGAAGAGCAACTGATCGACTACATCCGTACCACGATTACACACGCAGGCGGCATTACCGGCATGCGCCGTATCGCTGATTTTGCCTCTCTGTATCAGGTTCGTACCGGTTCACACGGCCCATCCGATCTCTCTCCTGTTTGTATGGCTGCGGCGCTGCACTTTGACCTGTGGGTGCCGAATTTCGGGGTTCAGGAATACATGGGATATTCCGAGCAAATGCTGGAAGTTTTCCCGCATAACTGGACGTTTGACAACGGTTATATGCACCCTGGCGATAAACCGGGTCTGGGCATCGAGTTTGATGAAAAACTGGCGGCGAAATATCCCTACGAACCGGCCTATTTGCCTGTGGCACGTCTGGAAGATGGCACCTTGTGGAACTGGTAATTAAAGCGAATTAGCTAATACAGGAAATTAAACATGGACTTCATTAATGATCGTTTCATGATCGACAATGAAGTCGGTGCTCGGTTGTATCATGACGTCGCAAAAGATCTGCCGATCATCGATTATCATTGCCATCTTGACGCAAAAGACATTTACGAAAATAAAAGCGTTGAAGATATTACCCAGCTTTGGCTTGCTGGCGACCATTATAAATGGCGTGCGATGCGCGCCAATGGCATAGATGAGCGTTTTATTACCGGTGATGCAAGTGCTGAAGATAAATTCAAGGCATGGGCCGAGACAGTGGAAGTTGCTTTTGGTAATCCACTGTATCACTGGACCCATCTGGAGCTGAGTAAATATTTTGACTGCAATGTGAACCTCGATAGCCAGAACTGGCGTGATGTGATGGAACACTGCAATCGGGTGATTAAACAGAACGATTTTAGACCGCGTTATTTAATGGAGCGTTCAAACGTAGAGGTTATTTGTACAACCGACGCGCCGCTGGATTCTCTGGAGTATCATCGGTTATTAAAACAGGATGAAACCTTTTCCATTAAGGTTCTGCCGACATTTCGCCCGGATGATGTGTTTAATGAAAACGCGATTGAGTTCGCATGTTTTATTACAAAACTCTCTCAGTTAACGGATGTCAGGATAGAAACGTTTGATCACTTTGCCGAGGCCATTGGCAAACGTATTGATTGGTTTCATGTGAACGGTTGTCGTATTTCCGATCATGGTCCGGTCAGTATTGATTATCAGGCAAGTGAACCGGAACATGTGAATGACCTTTTTTCCCGTAAGGCAGGAGGCGCGCTCCTGACGGGGGCAGAAGAAGCACAGCTCAATAGCTCTATTTTTGTCATGCTCGCCGGTCACTACAAGCAAAGAAACTGGGCGATGCAGATTCACTTCGGTGCGATCCGCAATAATAACCGTCAAATGTGTCAACAATTGGGCATTAATACGGGGTTTGATTCGATCAACGATCAGTCGCATCTCGCGTCATCGCTCAATCAGTTGCTGGATGCAATGGCACAGGCAAACGCATTGCCGAAAACCATTCTTTATAACCTCAATGCGACCTATAACGACGTGGTTGCGACGACTATCGCTAATTTCCAGAGTGCAGAATACGGCGTTAATTCACCAATGCAGTTTGGTTCCGGTTGGTGGTTTAACGATACGCGTCGCGGGATGGAGAATCAGTTAAATAGCCTGGCCGATCAGGGATTACTGATGCATTTCATCGGCATGTTGACGGACTCACGTAGCTTTGTTTCCTATACCCGGCACGACTACTTTCGCAGAATACTCTGCAATCTCATCGGTGGATGGGTCGATAAAGGTGAGGTGCCGAATAATCAACAAATCCTGACGCGAATGATTAGAAATATTTGCCACGATAATGCCAATAACTATTTTAAATTCTGAGACGTTTTGTTGAGGATAGAACATGACTCGTACCAATAGAAAAATAACAATTCCAACTAGTATCGGCTATGGCATGACAGATATTATGGGAGGCGGTGCATTTACGGTTATTGGCGCATGGCTCCTGTTTTTCTATACCACGTTTGTCGGGCTGTCGCCAGTAGAGGCTGCATCGATAGTGGCGATTGCAAGGATCGTCGATGCGATTGTTAGCTTATTTATGGGCTCTTTTACTGACCATTTTTATAAAAATGCGCTAGGTAAAAAATTTGGCAGAAGACGTTTCTTCTTGCTCATTGGCGCGCCATTAATGCTGGTTTATATTTTACTGTGGGTGACTGGAATGAATTTCTGGTTCTACCTTTCAGTATACCTGGCATTTGAAATTATCGCTGCGATGGTATTGATTCCATGGGAAACATTACCTTCTGAAATGACAAAAGATTTTAATGGCCGGACGAAGCTTTCCACCTGCCGTATGTTTCTTTCTGCAACCGGGACTTTCCTCGCAACATTCATTCCGGGGTTATTAATCGGTCATTTCGGGGAACATGACCCCAATGCCTATTTTATCAACGGCGTGGTCTTTGCGGTGATGTTCATGGTATGCGTATTTATTTCCTGGAAGGTGACATGGGAACGTGATTTAACGCCGGAAATGCTGGCAGAACTTGAGTGCAGTAGCCAACCCACTACGCTTGCGGAAAAGGTGGCGTTGGTAGGACAACTGTTCAAAGAATATGCCTCGACGTTAAAAGTGCGTGCGTTCAGAAAACATCTGGCCATTTATCTTTTTTCCTTTACGGCGAAAGATGTCTACAACACAGTCTTTGTCTTTTTCTGTGTTTACTGCCTGAACGTTTCTTCAGCACTGGCAGGTACATTGTTGTCAATGAGCATCGTTGGGTTACCCGTCACACTTCTGGCAGGGGTAGCGATCATTAAATACGGCCCATCACGGCTTTACGTTTTTGCCTACACATTGATGATGCTGTGTCTGATCGGTCTGTTTATGGTGTACCAGTTCCCGGGGGATAGCAAAGTCACATTGCTGGTGGTTCTTGCCGCGGTGTATCAGGTGGGGCGTTGCGTGCTGGAGTTCACCCCATGGAACGTATTCCCGTTCATTCCAGACATTGATGAAATGATCACCCGCCAACGTCGTGAAGGTCTGTTTGCCGCAGTGATGACCTTCTCCCGTAAGACGACGGTCGCTATCGCGACTTTCATCGTGGGTTTGATGTTGCAGAGTGGAGGATTTGTGAAGGGGAGTCAGGTCCAGCCTGAACAAGCCGTTAATACCATTGCTACGCTGCTATTTGCAGGAACTGCGGGGCTGTTAATTCTGGCGATGTGGCAGGCGGTAACATTCCATCTGAATAAACGAACCCACAAAATTTTTGTCGATGAAATTGATCGTTTAAAAGCCAATGGTGCGAAGCAGGATGTGGATCCTGAAACCCGCCGCATTGTCGAAGATCTGACTGGCTATTCTTATGACGCGCTATGGTGCGAAACGGATAAGACGGTCGTTAAGAAAACCTCAACCATCACGATGAGTTAATAAAAGGCATCCCTGCCGCGAGGCAGGGGTGTCACATAACTTCAAGATGATGTCATACCAATTGCAAAAAGCTTAATTCAAATCAAAACATACAACCATACAGGCGTTACTCTGAGACGGTCCTGATTTCATTAAAAAGTAGGTCATACAATGCAAAACAAGCTCTTAACGGCAAAGGCTGCGCTTCCGGACTACGATCGCACCAAACTGGTGCCGCGTATTGTTCATCTGGGGTTTGGTGCGTTTCACCGTGCGCATCAGGGAGTCTACACCGATATTCTGGCAGCAGAGCACAACAGTGACTGGGGGTATTGTGAAGTCAACCTGATCGGCGGCGAGCAGCAGATTGCCGACCTGAAACAGCAAGATAACCTGTACACCGTGGCAGAAATGTCGGCAGATGCCTGGACGGCAAGAGTTGTCGGCGTGGTGAAAAATGCCCTGCATGCCCAGGTCGATGGTCTTGAAGCTGTGCTGGGTGCGATGTGCGAGGCGCAGGTTGCGATTGTGTCCCTGACGATTACTGAGAAAGGATATTGTCATTCTCCGGCGACAGGGCAACTGATGCTGGATCACCCGATGATCGCAGGCGATCTGCAAAACCCGCAGCAGCCTAAGTCCGCGGTGGGGGTTATTGTTGAAGCGCTGGCGCGCCGTAAAGCGGCAGGTTTGCCTGCATTTACCGTGATGTCCTGCGATAACATGCCTGAGAACGGTCATGTGATGCGTAATGTGGTGATGGCTTATGCGCGTGCCGTTAATGCTGAACTGGCGCAGTGGATCGAACAAAACGTCACGTTCCCTTCCACGATGGTTGACCGTATCGTTCCTGCCGTCACCCCTGATACGCTGGACAAAATTGAACAGTTAACTGGTGTGCGCGACCCTGCGGGTGTGGCGTGCGAGCCGTTCCGCCAGTGGGTGATTGAGGACAATTTTGCAGCAGGGCGTCCGGAATGGGAAAAAGCCGGTGCCGAACTGGTTGCCGATGTCATCCCGTTTGAAGAGATGAAGCTGCGCATGCTGAACGGTAGCCACTCTTTCCTGGCATACCTTGGCTATCTGGCGGGTTATCAGCATATCAATGATTGTATGGGAGACGAAAATTACCGTCTCGCAGCGCGTGCGTTGATGCTGCAGGAACAGGCACCAACCCTGAAAGTGACAGGCGTCGATCTGAAGCGTTACGCCGACTTACTGATTGAACGCTATAGCAACCCGGCGTTGCGCCACCGTACCTGGCAGATTGCGATGGACGGTAGCCAGAAGCTGCCTCAGCGTATGCTGGACTCTGTTCGCTGGCATCTGGCGCATAACAGCAGTTTTGATTTGCTGGCGCTGGGCGTTGCAGGTTGGATGCGCTACGTCGGTGGTGTGGACGAGCAGGGCAATGCGATTGAGGTAAACGATCCGCTGCTCCCTGTTATTCAGAAAGCGGTTCAGGAAAGCCAGGAAGGTGAAAGCCGCGTTCAGGCGTTGCTGGGCATTGACGCGATCTTCGGTAATGAGCTGCCACATGAAGGTCTGTTTACCCGCAAAGTGACTGACGCGTATCTGTCTTTGTTGGCAGACGGTGCGAAAGCGACCGTTGCAACGTACGCAGCGAAACAGAAATAACCGTACTGACGTCGTCGAAATGTGTTGGATGTAGCCGGGAATGGCGGTGTCGCTTCCCGGCAGTAACATCATTGCAATGCCGCCAGGGGCGGCATTGACACCATTTAGTTCATGCCGAGACGAATCAGTTCGATGGGCGCAAACTTACCCTCACAACCTTCAACTTCCACGGTTTTCCCGCGACGGATCTGTGCTGCATCAAGGCCATCGGTATCAATTGAAGTAATTTTCCCCGTATGTCCTGTGCCGCTAATCATGACCCGGCTGCCAGTGGTGATTGCGTTACGGTTACGATCGTATGTCATCATGGTGTTTTCTCCTTTCTAACTTACCGTCAAAGCCCGTGGGCTTTTAGTCCCACGTAACGGGCGTCATATAAATACGCCTCTTGCGAAGGATTTTTTTTGTTTTTGATCAAGCTCACGGCTTTTTTGGTAAGGATGTGCGGGGAGAAAAACGAGTGAGAACTCACCCCGTGAGGGGTGAGGGGGAGAATTATTCTTCGCTAAACCAGTCGCTGTTTTCCTGGCGAATAAGCTGTACGGATCCACCGATTTCCTGCAGGTGGACAGTCATCGCACGTTCAACGGCGTCAGCGTCATGCTTTTCGAGCGCGGCAAAAATATCATGATGCTGTCTGAGCAGCATCTCAGGCGGTGACACGTGATCGAGGCTCATATAGCGCACACGGTCAATTGTCGCCTTAATATTCTCAATGGTGTCCCAGGCCAGTTGGCAATCAGCAATGGTCGCCAGTTTCTGGTGAAACTCATCATCAAGCTGGAAGAAATCATTAAGCTGTTTACGATCAATCGCAATACGCTGCTGATGCAGGTTCTGTTCCAGCTGATAGCACTGGCTGTCAGTCATCATTGACGCAGCGCGACGGGCAACCGCGCACTCTATCGCCTGACGGACAAAACACCCATTCTGCACCTGCGACAACGAAATTTTGTTCACATAGCTACCGCGCTGCGGACGGATCTGGATCAGTCCATTTTCCGCCAGCTTGATAAACGCTTCCCGCACGGGCTGGCGTGAAACATTAAAGCGTACAGAAACTTCTTTTTCAGAAAGCGGTGTGCCAGGTGCAATCAGGCAATGCACGATGTCACGACGAAGAATGCGGTATATTTGCTGATTTACCGGCTGTGTAGGGTTGAGTTGCGTTTCGACGGTCATACGCTCTTACTTTTTAGAAAGTTAACCCGGTTATTCTACCATTTTTTTGCCGTGGGCTATACCCGGCCAGAGGCCGGGTAGCGTAATTAGTTTCGATGAACGCTCAGTCCGGCAAAGGATTGTGTTACGGGCATCATTTCCAGGGTATTGATATTCACGTGAGCGGGTAATGTGGCCACCCACCATACCGCTTCAGTCACATCTTCGGGGGTTAATGCCGTTGTGTTTTCATAGGCTTTGCCCGCTTTCGCATCGTCACCTTTGAAGCGAACGTTTGAGAACTCGGTTCCGCCTACCAGTCCCGGCTCAACGTCCGTGACGCGAACCGCGGTACCGTGTAAATCGGTGCGCAGGTTAAGGCTGAACTGGCGAACAAACGCCTTGGTTGCACCATAGACGTTGCCACCGGCGTACGGCCAACTGCCTGCCGTAGAGCCAATGTTGATGATATGACCACGATTACGCTCAACCATGCCCGGCAGCACGGCGCGAGTCATATAAATCAAGCCTTTATTGTTGGTATCGATCATGGTTTCCCAGTCGTCAACGTTGGCTTTGTGTGCGGGTTCAAGCCCGAGAGCCAGCCCAGCGTTGTTGACCAGAATATCGATGTTGCGCCAGTTGGCGGGGAGCGATGCCAGCATTTGTTCAATGGCTGCGCGATTACGCACATCCAGTTGTGCCGTTAGCAGGTTCTCTCCCAGCTCATCTTTTAACTCCTGAAGGCGTTCCTGGCGGCGGCCCGTGGCAATCACTTTATGGCCATTCTCAATAAAACGACGTGTAATGCACTCACCAAAGCCTGCCGTTGCACCGGTAACTAAAACGATCATCTCACTGTTCCTCAACGCTTTTTGTGTTGTACTACCATAGCACGCGATATCTGTTAGGGGGTAATCCTGGTTAACGAGATTGCGGTCATTTCAAGGGAGGCCTACTCTATTGAACAAATCGTTTTCGGGAGTGAAAGATGTCGTTAACAAATCCATTCTTAAGTAACAGTGTGTTGCCGTATCAGGCTCCGCGTTTTGATCTGATTGAGGACCGCCATTACCGTCCCGCCTTTGATGAAGGAATGCGGCAAAAACGCGCAGAAATCGATGCGATTGTACAAAACCCCGAGGCAGCGGATTTTTCCAATACCTGTTTAGCGCTGGAGCAAAGCGGTGCGTTGCTGACGCGCGTCACCAGCGTGTTTTTCGCCATGACGGCGGCGCATACCAACGACGAATTGCAACGTCTTGATGAAGCGTTTTCCGGCGAGCTTGCCGCGCTGGCGAATGATATCTATCTAAACGGTGCCCTGTTTGCGCGCGTGGACGCCGTCTGGCAGCAGCGTCAAACGCTGAAACTGGATGCAGAATCCTTACGGCTGGTGGAGGTGATTCATCAGCGCTTCGTCCTGTCCGGGGCGCAACTCAGTGATGCCGATAAGGACAAACTGAAACGGCTGAACACCGAGTCAGCGACGCTGACAAGCCAGTTTAACCAGCGATTGCTGGCGGCGAATAAATCGGGTGGACTGGTGGTGGATACGGTTCACGCGCTTGACGGTTTCAGTCCCGAAGAGATCGTCCATGCGGCCGATGCCGCCGTAGAGAAGGGGCTTTCGGCGCGCTGGCTAATTCCATTGCTCAACACCACGCAGCAACCGGCGCTCGCCACGCTGCGCGACCGACAGACCCGGAAAAATCTCTTCAAGGCCGCATGGCACCGGGCAGAAAAAAATGATGCCAATGACACGCGCGCCATTGTGTTGCGTCTGGTGGAGATTCGCACTCAACAGGCCAAACTACTGGGCTTTGCCCATTATGCCGCGTGGAAAATTGCCGATCAGATGGCGAAAACGCCTGAGGCCGCACTGGCGTTTATGCGGGCTATTGTTCCCGCCGCGCGTCAGCGTGCGCTTGATGAACAGGCAGAGATCCAGAAAATCATTGATCAACAGCAGGGCGGATTCACGGTGCAGCCGTGGGACTGGGCGTTCTATGCCGAGCAGGTACGCCGCGAGAAGTTCGCGTTAGATGAAACGCAGCTCAAGCCGTACTTCGCCTTAGACACCGTCCTGAACGAGGGCGTTTTCTGGGCGGCAAATCAGCTGTTTGGCATCAAGTTTATTGAGCGTTTTGATATCCCGGTTTACCACCCTGATGTCCGCGTCTGGGAAATATTCGAAAGTGACGGCGTCGGGCTGGCGTTGTTTTACGGTGATTTCTTCGCGCGTGAGTCAAAAAGCGGCGGCGCCTGGATGGGCAACTTCGTCGAACAGTCAACGCTCAACGAAACCAGACCGGTCATTTACAACGTCTGCAACTATCAAAAACCGTCTGCAGGACAACCGGCGTTATTACTCTGGGATGATGTGATCACGTTGTTCCATGAGTTCGGACATACGCTGCATGGTTTGTTTGCAACCCAGCGTTACGCGACCCTGTCAGGAACCAATACGCCACGTGACTTTGTTGAGTTCCCGTCGCAGATCAACGAACACTGGGCGAGCCATCCTGTTGTTTTCGCTCGTTATGCCCGGCATGTTGAAACGGGAGAAAAAATGCCTGATGCGCTGCAAGAAAAAATGCGCCGGGCGAGCTTGTTTAATAAAGGCTATGACATGACGGAGTTACTGAGTGCTGCCTTACTGGATATGCGCTGGCATACCCTGTCGGCGGATTCCCCCGTCGCGGACGTGGACAGTTTTGAACCGCAGGCGCTAGCGGCTGAGGAGATCGATCTCCAGTCCGTGCCGCCGCGATACCGTAGTACTTATTTCGCCCATATTTTTGGCGGAGGTTATGCGGCAGGGTATTACGCCTATCTCTGGACGCAGATGCTGGCGGATGATGGCTATCAGTGGTTTGTCGAACAGGGCGGCTTAACACGAGAAAATGGTCAGCGCTTCCGGGAGGTGATTTTGTCTCGGGGCAATAGCACTGATTTAGCTCAACTTTATCGCCAGTGGTGCGGCCACGATCCGCGAATTGATTCGATGCTGGAGAATCGTGGGTTAAACGGATAAAGCTTTTTCTTGTAGGGAAAGGAACCGGGTGCGATGCCCGGTTTTTTATGAGATTTTACTTCCCCAAAATCTCTCCAAAATAACTTCTTGAATTCTGAAAAATGAGCAGGGGAAATGGCGCTAACTTTCACACACACCCTGTCGTAATACCTTTATTTATAAACCAATCCGCATGAATTGTTAACACATCTATCTGGCTGCCGACTGGCGGCGTTTCTTATTCAGGCTAACGGACGTGCTTTGTTGATAAATCCAGCCCGTGAAGCCTGATCTCTATACACGGAATAACGATGTCTGAGCCAATCACAATTGCCCGTGGGGTGACCTCCGCTACGGTAGGGATCACTTTCGCCACTGTGTTTCCGGAGGCGACACCAGGCGTAGTGTTATACGCGCTGGCGATGCAAAATTATTTAAGCCTTGCTTAGTGATGGGCATATTTGTTGTTACTTTTTAACCAGGATCGCTTTACCGTCAGAATGCGACTCGACCCTATAACCTCTCAATTTTTTAATCACTGCAAGTGAACCTGCTCCAGTTGCAATAGCAATGGCTGCAGTAGTCGCTGATACGCCGATGCTCGCTACTGCTGCAGGAGCAGCAATTGCTGATATGGCGGTGCTAGTTCCGCCTGATGCAGGGATCATGGCAATTGCAGCGTATGCGATTCCAATAGCTCCGATTGCAATAGCCCATGACACTGCACCACTGGTGACAATTCTCACGGTCCCTTTTGTTATATCTCCAGTTATTTCAATTTTATTGGAATCGCACGCTATGGCTTTTGCGAGATCCTTGTAAGTATTAACAGTTTGCATCAGTTGACCTTTTTTGAATGAGTTTGAATATTATCGGCAGTGTGACCAATCAACTTTAAAGACAATTTATTGCAATCCTCTTCCCAAAATCACAGAGCACCCGCTACGGATGGCGACGAACTGGAAGTCGGGGAGAGTTCCCCGGAAAGAGACCGTGAACAGCGCCTGAAGAATGAAGAACGACAGGAGCGCATTTTGATCGCGCGTGTAAAACGTCGCATTTTAGCCCGTCGCTATGCGCCGATAGAGCTTATCAGCGCGGCTGTAACGCGGACATCCGTTCTATCCGTAAACATTTTAACGTCGTGCTGGAGCGAACGGTGCGTGAGTTACGCGGAGAACCCTGCCTGGCGCTGGAAGAATTCGCGCCAACGAAACACCTCAACACCAAAGACGGCGGGGAACGCTTTACTTTGCCGGGCAGGGTATCCAGCCCACAGCGAGAAGCAGACGTCACTGTCTGTTCACTGAACCAATTCGGTAATTGCCAGCTCAGCAACTTCTAATGTAGTGGATGCTGTATCGTTGCTGTCGAGTGAAATTGTTGTTGAGAGACCGCACCACGCAATTATCCATTTGAGTAGACGCTCTCTATCCAGACCAGACATTTCGGTAACAAATCTCAGTCGTTGTTTAAATATACTTGGCACAGTGCTAGCCCGAGGTACTGGTTAGCTTTCTCAAAGCTTAAATTTTCAGTTCCCTGTGTCACGCAGTTTTGCTTGTTGCTGGATTTCAACTCTTGAACAAACATCAGTGCTATTGCCCGTAAATTCACACAACGCGGCAAACAAATTTGCGAGTCAAGGCGTCGGCTATTAAGAGCCTGGCTAACTATCATCACATAGTGGCTAATTCTGATACGCGAAGGGGTTTACATAACCAGGCTGTCAGCGCGCAGGCTGTGAGAACAAGCCCCAACTGTTGTACCAGACCAGCGACTCCCAGCATCACACCTAGCAGTAAATAGTAGGTCAATCCGAATAATGCTCCGGCAGTTCCCGCTTGCTCCCGATAGTGACGTAGAGCATTGCTCAGTATATTAGGTATCGCAATCCCATAGGCGACGACCACTCCGGTAACAGGCATTAAAATCCACGGCGAATTCTGTAAGATCCATGCGACAAGACTGGATAACAGGGCCAAACTACAAGCATAACGAACCAATTGCACAGGTTCCAAACCTGTGACCAGTAACTTCCGGTTCAGAAGACTTCCAGATAGCGAGGCAATCGCCAGTAGTAATCCCGTCCACCCAAATGCTCTGGCTCCCCAACCCAACCGCTCGAAAAGAAAAGGTGCCAGGCTGTAATAACTGAAGATCATTGCATTGAACAGTGAAACCAGCATTGCATTTCGCCAAAGCGAACTGTCACACGCCATGCGGACAGCCAGACAGCCCAGACGAGGTGTGATTGTATTTAACGGCCGTGTTTCCGGCAGCATAAAGGCAGTAAGTACCAGCAGCAATATCGCCAGCAACGACAGTGCAATAAATACCCCAATATGACCGTAAATACTCACAATCCAGCCCCCGCTCACCAAACCAAACACCGGACTGACTGCCAGTGCAGCCCCCATGATAGAAAATACGCGAGCCAGGTTCGTGGATTCATAACTGTCCCGTAACATAGTCTGCACCACGACAGATCCTGCAGCAGCCCCCAGAGCTGACAACATGCGAGCCAATAACAACATATTAAAATCTGTAGCAACTATCGCCATCACGGCTCCTGACCCATAGCAGGTCAGGCCAAACATCATGGCAAGACGTCTACCAATGCGATCACTCAACCAACCCCATAGTGCTACGCCAATAGCAAAGGCGACAAAGTAAACTGAAAGTGTCTGAGCGGTACGTTCACTGCTCACATTGAATGTAAGAGCAATGTTTGGTAACGCCGGGCTGTAGATTGTTTCCACGAGTTGCGGAAACATGATCAGCAGAGTTAGCAACCACAGTGGTGGCCGGTTAATAGTATTCATAGCGATGCTTCAATAATGAGGGAATAGATACCATTATTGCGGAAAGGAAGTGGTCACATTACAATCATAAGGACTAAATATATAAAATATCGGACAAATGGCTAAAATTAATCCGGATCAATTTTTTGACGCAGATAGCTTCGATACCCCAGTAATAGGTATTGCAGCCGATCTGGGGCTGCATGATTCTGGTCGACACAACCACCGTCGCCATCAATTGCTATTTTCTGCTGCGGGTTGTATCACTATTGAGCTGGAAAAAACCTTATGCTTACTTCCACCGCGTCGTGCTGCCTGGATCCCCGCAGGCACTGTTCATCGTGCCATGATGCGTGGCGTTATGGCTTACCGCTCGCTGTATTTTTCAACTACGTTGCCATTTCCTGATATGCCATTACAGGTTGTAGCGGTAAATCCTCTCTTTTACGAAGTCATTGAACGGATGGCATTTTGGTCATGGGACATGCCTGCGAGTCAACAGGCCAGCCTGATCACCGTATTTAGTGAAGAGCTACACACAGCGCGTAGTGAGAACTGGAGATTACAGTTTCCCTCAGATCCGCGTCTGTGCTCATGGCTGGACAGCGTGCGCAGGGGCGAATTACCTCCACGACTGAGCCAACTGGCGCATCGAGTTGGTGCATGTGAGCGCACGATTAGTCGAATTTTTATCAGAGATACGGGGATGAATTATCAGAGCTGGAGACAACAATGGCGATTGCTGAAGGCAATGGAATTGGTTGCTGATGGAGCTAATATAAATCAAATTGCGCAGCAACTGGAATTTGTCAGCGACAGTGCATTTATCGCATTTTTCCGTCAGCATACAGGTATAACACCAAAACATTATTCAAATAAGGCGCGAGCCGGAGGTGAGTAGAACACATTCAATATTAAATAATGACTCACTTCTATTTTACATTACATCCTTTCCATCTAAACAAGACCGTTTCGTTAAGAGGTAAGTACTGTCCGATTAAAAAGCAACCTCGCGGATTAAGTCAGTAATTCTCATTCTGAATGATCGGGGTCATACCCGATCATGAACCCTGGACGATGACACAGATATATTATTGTCGACATGAATATCACAAGTATTGAATAATTGAGCGGTGAATAATTTGGGCGAAAAATGAACTATCCATTTCGATATATATACCCGTATTAATTCGGATTGTCGCGCAGGTAACCAGAATGATGACGGATATCCCCTGAAATTTTTATTGTTGGCTTAGGATTATCTACTTTTTTTACCTGGCTTTTGTTTAGAATCATAGGGTTGTAAATGGCTGCGTCCCGCGACGGTGTTTCTATGATTAAATTGACAAAAATATGTTTTTCTATCGCTAGACTCTATAACATCAAGGATGTATGAGTGAGGAGGACCGATGATTAGAAAAACCGCTGAAATAGATATAATTTTACTGAGTCTGAATCAATCTATTGATGCTCATTATAAATGGCTGGTCAAAATGTTTCGCTGCGTGGTTTCTGCTGATATAACTCAGCCAGAGATTTCAAATGCCGATTCACATTGTTTGTGTGAATTTGGTAAATGGTTAAATAATCATCCGGCACGTGACGGTGATGAGACAGGATATCTCTATCAGATAAATGCAGCACATGCCAAAATGCATGCCAGTGGCCGTGTTTTGCTATTGGCGATTGTCGAAAAAAGATGGCTACCAGAACATTTTGAGCATTTTCAGAATGCATTATTAGCGTTTACTGCCGCAGTGACGGACTACAAAATATACCTGCTTAATATCCGGAGTAATATGGATATATTGACGGGGTTACCGGGGCGACGTGTCCTGGATGAGTCTTTTGACCGCCAGCTTATTGATGCCAGCCCATTTAATTTATATCTGTTTTTATTGGATATCGATCGCTTCAAGTCCGTTAATGACACTTATGGTCATCTGGTTGGCGATGTTGTGTTACGGACTCTGGCGGCGAATCTCGCGGCGTGGGCCAGGCATGACGAAACGGCGTACCGCTACGGCGGTGAAGAATTTATCATCATCATCAGGGCACAGACAGACGACATGGCGTGTCAGGCCGGAATGCGTATCTGCCACTTAATCGCCGAGAACAGCATTCAATACCCCGGCGGCGAGATTAACATCACTGTGACCGGGGGCGTGACCCGCGCGCAGCCTGGAGAACCTCTGGATGTGGTGTTGGGCCGCTCAGACCAGGCCATGTATGAGGGTAAGCAAACGGGCAGAAATCGCTGTATGTTCATGGATGAGCAGCACAAAATCACCCGGATTACACGTCGTGAACCCGTTCACCAGACCTTTACAAAACAGGTTGTTGGCTGACTTAGTTCCGTATTGTTTAACCTTCATTGAGATTGGCAGTGATAGGGTGTATGCGATCCGTTGTCTTCGCAGGGAATTGCCAGATAACGTATAAAGCAAAACACAAATCTATCCATGCAAGCATTGACCGCTGGTTCATCCGGCGGTTTTTTTTGCCCGTTATTCAGGTAAAAAAATGGCCCCTTGTGCAGTGATGCAACAAGGGGCCATGTCGGCGCAGCGTTATCTCCGTTCATTAGTCATCCCATTTGTGGCTAAAGTACGCGGCCAGAAAACCAGAAAATAAAATAATTCCCAGTACCGCCATAAATACGTTCATATTACCCAGCATATTATGTCTCCTGTTTTGATGTGTTTCCTCGTCTACCTTTATTTCATCTCGTTAACATCCATCCTATCAGCATCAACTTAAACAAATGCTGAATTAGGTGATTATTTCAAATTTAGCGTAAGTTTTTTAACGCCAGGGGGCGCAGAATATGAAAAAGGGTAACCAAAATAGCGACATGTAGAAGGAACCCGTCAGCGTTATTTGCTGACCACGGTCATCGCAACGTATCACTTTTTAAGTGACAACGTCACAAAAATACTCTGGCGGCACGCACTCTCTGTTGATATCTCGGGGCACTATTATTCAATGCGGGCGGGGTGAGAATAGAGACGCAGAAGGTGTGCGCGGTCTGATGGCTATCATAAATTTATGACCGTGCAGGCGTCGCACCTGCACGGTCATGGATAATTTAACAGGTTACCGGCTGCTGCAAGGGTTTAACGCGCATGCCTTTGAGCATCATCACCCATGCCAGACCAATGGCGACAATCAGTACCGCAAACAGTGACCAGGCGGGAAGCGTGGTTAAAATGATGCCGCTCGCTAACGGGTTAAAGGCCGCGCCCAGCCAGCCCAGCGACTGTGCAGAGAAATAGCTCGCTTTCATGCCCGCAGGGGCAATATTGTCGATCAACATATATTCCCCCGGCGCGTAGATCACTTCACCGAGGGTAAAGATGGCGGCAGAAACGCCCCACAGGATCAGGTTGTTTCCGGAGAACATAAAACCCACCAGGCCAATAATGAAGCACAGGGTGCCTGCTGCCATCAGCGGGCGGATATTCGCAGCAGTGAGCCTGCGCCCGAGGGCATATTGCAGACTGACCACCATTGCGGCGTTCACCGGTAACACCACCGCGACCACTTTCTCGGCAAAATCGCCGTCAGCGACGACCATCACATACTGGGAAATACAGGATGAAAACGCGCCGCCCACGAACGAGGCGAGAAACGCGGAGAGGGTAAACCAGAGCAATGCTTTATCGCGCAGCAGGACGGACGGCGACCACACTGAGGTGTTCATGCCTTCGACAGGGGGCATTGACCGGGTTACCCACGTCTGAATAAAAACCAACGGGAAGGCAGAACAGACGGCCGCCAGCCAGAAAGGCAGGTTAATGCTTTGCATCACCAGCAGGGTGCCGAGCGGCGGCCCAACGGTCCAGCCAATGTTGAGCACGGTATAGTTGAGCGAAAAAATTTTCGTTTTCGTAGTGGCTGAGAGGTTATCGGCAAACCAGGCTTTCAGCACCGTTGCAAAAACGGAATAGGCGCAGTTGATAAGCGCAAACAGCAGTACCACCAGAGTGACGCTATGCACCAGCGGGATCGCGATAAACCCGAAGGCAAAGGCGCAAATCGCCACCAGCATGTAGCGTTTTTTATCGAATTTATCCGCCAGAATGCCAAAGCCAAGACTGAAGATCACGCCGATGGTCAGCGCCACCGTCATGGCGTAGCCAATCAGATCGACACTCAGCGCATACTGGCGATTCAGATAAATGGTCATGAACGGCAGCGTGGCGCCACGACCAATGGTCAGCAATAGCGATGAGGCGAGTAATGCAAGGGTTGACCGTCTCAGAGTGGTGTTCATTTTCCTGCCCGACAATGCGTGTTGTTTTTTTTTTAACTATCAGGAAGGAATAGCACGGCAAAATTGTGATGTATACCTAATAAGTTGTCCGAAAGTGCCTTGCACGGCCTACCTGAATTAATGATCTGTTGCTGGACAGCGATTTCCGCTAAGTTAACTTGTTTACAAAAATTTAATAATTGCAGAGGTCAGGGGATGTCGCGTAAAGACGGGCTGTTGGCATTATTAGTCGTGGTGGTATGGGGGCTGAATTTTGTCGTCATCAAAGTGGGATTACACAATATGCCGCCACTGATGCTGGCGGGATTACGCTTCCTGCTGGTGGCGTTCCCGGCGATTTTCTTTGTTGCCCGCCCCAGAGTCCCGCTGAAGCTTCTGCTGGGTTACGGTCTGACGATCAGTTTTGGGCAATTTGCTTTTCTGTTTTGCGCCATCAACTTCGGCATGCCCGCCGGGCTGGCGTCACTGGTATTACAGGCGCAGGCTTTTTTCACCATTGTTCTGGGGGCGTTTGCGTTCGGTGAGCGTTTGCAGGGCAAACAGGTGGCAGGTATTGCGCTGGCGATTTTTGGCGTGCTGGTGCTGATTGAAGCCAGCCTCAACGGGCAACATGTGGCGATGACCGGATTTATGCTCACCCTGGCCGCCGCGCTCAGTTGGGCCTGTGGGAATATCTTTAATAAAAAGATCATGCAGCATGCGGAGCGCCCGGCCGTCATGTCGCTGGTGGTCTGGAGTGCGTTGATCCCGATTATTCCTTTTTTCCTCGCCTCGCTGTTTCTGGATGGCGCCGAGCGCATGATGCAAAGCCTGGTCAGTCTTGATACCACGACGGTGTTATCGCTGGTCTATCTTGCCTTCGTTGCCACCATTGTCGGGTACGGGATTTGGGGCACGCTGTTGGGACGTTATGAAACCTGGCGTGTGGCGCCGTTATCCCTGCTGGTTCCGGTTGTCGGGTTGGCCAGTGCCGCCGTGCTGTTGGATGAAACGTTAACCGGGCTGCAATTATTGGGCGCAGTGCTGATTATGGCGGGGCTGTATATCAATGTGTTCGGTTTTCGTTTACGCAAACCGGCGCAGGCGAGAGGGTAAAAAAAGCCCCGCAGTGACGGGGCAAAACGAATTAGAGGTCATACCGATTGTAATAGGGTACGCCTAACTCGTCGGACTTATCGCTGCCTGCCCCCATGTGATTGAAATCGAAAGGGGATTGATCGTGCGCAGTGGGTATGACCATCACATCGCGATTCGTTTGTGTTGTGGGCTGGGCAGTTTGCTCCGCAACACTCTGGCCGGAGACGACAAGCAGCAGAGCCAGCATTGCAGAAGACAAAAATTTCATGATTTCCTCGATTACGTCGTTAACAGGCGATTAGCAGTGACACTGATTGAGCGGCAGCAAATACCGGGATTCGCCGTGCATATTGGTGATGCGGAACTTATGCGGCGGCACATCAAAATAGTTTTTAAACGTCCGGGTCAGCGTTTGCTGTGACTCAAAGCCGTAACGCTCTGCCAGGTACAAAATCGGCTCGTTACTTTCTTTTAATTTCTGGGCTATCTCAGTCATTTTGCGACTGCGGATGTATTGACCTAATGAATGGCCGGTTTCTTTTTTAAACATCCGTTGCAGGTGCCATTTGGAGTAACCTGAGCGCTCTGACACCTTTTCCAGTGAGAGCGGCGACTCCAGGTTATCTTCGATCCAGTCCAAAATGCTATGAATAGTGATAGCGTCAGTGTTGCGTCTGGACATCGTCTTACCTCTTTCTGTTTACGGCAGGATTTTCTTGAGTAAATACTCAAGTGTTGCCACTTCATCCGCCGTTAAGTTTTTTGTTAGTTCCTGGTGCAGGTCTTGTCCTACTAATTGATGACATTGCTCACAAATTGCCGCGCCGTGTTCGGTGAGTTTCACCAGCACGCCGCGTTTATCGTTGGGATTTGGGAGTCTTTCGATCCAGCCTTTACAGACCAGGCGGTCAAGCATGCGCGTCAATGCGCCAAGATCAACAGACAGCACTTTCTTAAGCTCAACCGGGGTAATGCACACCGCGCAGCGGATGGAACACAGCACCTTAAACTGCGAGGCGGTGATATCCAGCGGTGACAGATAGTCGTTTAGCAAACGATCTTTTTTCTGATTTACCATGTAGATCAAGCGGCCAAGTGGAATGATTTCATTGAAAAGGTCACTGGTGCTTTTCACGATGGTTGCCCCGGCAAGTAGTTAGTCACGGCAGATACTATTGCCCAGGCAAGTATAAGTCAAATGAATGAATACTGTGATGACACAATTTGCTAAAACGGTTCATTAGGCTGATGGTTTAGCTTTTAATAACTTAATGATAATTACAGATTATAGATGTGATGGGAAAATGAATGCTTACATCGCTGAAATAGCGGTCAGCGCTCATTTGAACTTATACTTGCCGCTAACTGAAGAGCGACTGGAGAAGAGATTACCCATGATAGAATTGTTTAAAGCGATAGGGCTGGGTCTGGTGGTTCTGCTGCCGCTCGCCAACCCACTGACTACCGTGGCGCTGTTCCTCGGGCTTGCTGGCAACATGAACAGCGTAGAGCGTAACCGTCAGTCGCTGATGGCGTCGATTTACGTGTTCGCGATCATGATGGTGGCGTATTACGCCGGTCAGTTAGTCATGAATACGTTTGGCATTTCGATCCCGGGGCTGCGGATTGCCGGGGGATTAATTGTCGCCTTTATCGGCTTCAGAATGCTGTTTCCACAGCAGAAAGCGCACGAGTCGCCGGAAGCAAAAAGCAAATCCGAAGAGATGGAAGACGAACCGTCGGCCAATATTGCGTTCGTGCCACTGGCAATGCCAAGTACGGCGGGGCCGGGTACGATTGCCATGATCATCAGTTCTGCCTCAACCGTGCGTGATGGCTCCGATTTTCCTGGCTGGGTTATTGCTGTCGCGCCGCCGCTGATCTTTGCGATTGTGGGGGTCATTCTGTGGGGCAGCCTGCGCAGTTCCGGGGCGATTATGCGTCTGGTCGGCAAAGGGGGAATTGAGGCAATTTCGCGCTTGATGGGCTTCCTGCTGGTCTGTATGGGCGTACAGTTTATCATTAACGGTATTCTGGAAATTATTAAAACCTACCACTAAAACCTAAGGCCCGACGCGAAAATGTCGGGCCTTTTCTGTCTTTTCACTGCGGTTGCGGCTGCTCCTCCAGCGAGACAGGCCAGCGGCGAAAAATAATCACTGACCAGACTAACGCGATAACCGCCGGAACGGCGCCGACATAGCCGATGGCAGACATCGACCAGTGTAAACTCACCTGATTACCCACCAGCGCGCCTGCACCAATCCCGATATTAAAGATGCCGGAGAATAACGCCATCGCGACATCGGTCGCATCCGGCGCCAGCGCCAGTACTTTCACCTGCATACCCAGACCGATAACCATAATGGCTACCCCCCAGAAGATGCTCAATATCGCCAGGTGTGTTTCGCTGTCGGCGGAGGGGCGCAGGAGGAGCAGGCACCCCACCAGCAGGACAATGGCAAGGGTGATTAGCGCGGAGGCATGCCGATTGCCCAACTTACCAAAAACCACGCTGCCGACGATCCCGGCACCGCCGAGAATGAGCAACAGCACAGTGGCAAAGTTGGCGCTCAACCCGGCCACGGTTTGCACAAACGGCTCGATATAGCTGTATGCCGTGTAATGGGCGGTCACCACAATCACCGTCAACAGATAAAGACTCATCAACGCAGGGCGGCGAAACAGTAGCGGCAGGCTTTTCAGCGAACCGGAATGTTCGCTGGGCAAGGTGGGCAGGAGCTTGAACAGACACACAAGCGTGACCAGCGCTCCCATGCCGATAGCCAGGAAAGTGGTACGCCAGCCAAAGTATTGCCCGACAATGCGACCGATGGGAATTCCGAGCACCATTGCCAGTGCGGTTCCGGTGGCTATCAGGCTCAACGCCTGTGCGCGTTTACCGGCAGGGGCCAGGCGGATGGCGAGCGAGGCTGTGATCGACCAGAAAATCGCATGCGCAAAGGCGATGCCGATACGGCTGATGAGCAGAACGGTAAAATTCCACGCCAGAAATGACAGCACATGGCTGGCAATAAACAGCACAAACAAACAGATCAGCAGTTTGCGTCGTTCCACCTGGCTTGTCAGTAGCATAAAGGGAAGCGACATCAGCGCCACAACCCAGGCGTAGATAGTCAGCATAATACCGACCTGTGCAGTCTGCATGTGGAAGCTTTGCGCAATATCAGAGAGTAAGCCGACGGGGACAAACTCGGTGGTATTGAAGATAAAAGCCGCAATAGCAAGCGTAACGACCCGTAGCCACGCGACTTTACGGGAAACAATGCGTGTTGACATAAAAAGTAATGGGGCTTATTGCGAAAGGGTTAGGTCAGGATCTTAAAACGTTTTCTGGCGAAAACACAATCACTTTGTGATTAATGTCACGTTTTTTAGTCGCTAAAAAAGTGACACCACTTCTGAACGCTCCGTGTTCGCATTGCTGGTGGTGACGTTGTCACAAATTGACTTGCTCTCTGTGCGGCGCGCACGCGCATAAGGCGATGCTATACCCGCGTTTGAGGTGGCAGCAGTTCCATAAAGGCTTCAAGTTGTCGGGTCATTGCGCCGCGTCGCCAAACCAGCCAGGTATTCAGCCAGCGCCACTCCTCGGTTAACGGCCAGGCGTCGACCTGATGATGTCCGGGCATACTTTCTAACATCGTGCGAGGAATCAACGCGATGCCCGCACCGGCAATAACGCATGCCAGCATTCCATGATAGGACTCCATTTCATGAATCGTACCCGGTGTGGCGCGATCGGCATGAAACCAGCTTTCAAAATGGCGACGGTAAGAGCAGTTCGCGCGAAAAGCGTAAATATTACTTCCGTTAACATCACTCGCACGGTGCACAGCGCGGTGACCGCACGGGGTGACGATCATCATCTCTTCACGGTAGACAGGCATCCCTTCAAGACCGGGGTGGTTAATGGGGCCATCCACAAAGGCGGCATTCAGTTTGCCCTCCAGTACGCCCTCCAGCATGGTGCCGGAAGGCCCGGTGGATAAGGCAAACTGGATCTTAGGATAACGCTGGTTATATTCGGCCAGCGTGGCGGGAATCCGCACGGCTGCGGTACTTTCCAGCGCGCCGAGGGAGAACAGTCCCTGCGGTTCATCACCGGCAACCACCATCCGCGCTTCATCGACCAATGCCAGGATCTGCTGGCTATAACGCAAAAAGTTATGGCCTGCCGGAGAAAGCCTCAGACGCTGATTCTCGCGAATAAACAGATCCACCCCGAGATCGGCTTCAAGCTGGCGAATACGTGTCGTGAGGTTAGACGGAACACGATGCACTTTCGCGGCGGCCTGGGTAATGCTTCCCGTCTGTGCGACAGCATTGAACATTTCCAGTTGCGTCAGGTCCATGGTTTTCTCTTTTTGTGAATGGTGTGGTTAATATTATTCAATTTTCAGAAAGAGTAAACGGGGTCATGATATTGCCATTCCCTGTGATGAAGAGAGAAACCTATGAACCCGACATCAGCGACACATGCAATTTCAGTGGACCCCGCAACGGGAGCGCATTTGACGGCCATGCCCTGGAGTAGCGACAGCGAAATTGAGCAGGCCCTCACTCTGGCCGCCAGTGGTTTTGCCGCCTGGAAGCGCACGACGGTCGCGCACCGGGCGCAGAAACTGCGCAATGTCGGGCAGGCATTGCGACTGCGGGCTGAAGAGATGGCGCAATGCATAACGCGTGAGATGGGGAAACCGATCGCCCAGGCGCGCGGCGAAGTGGCAAAATCCGCCAACCTGTGCGACTGGTATGCCGAACACGGTCCTGCAATGCTTAATCCTGAGCCGACGCTGGTGGAAAATCAGCAAGCGGTGATTGAGTATCGCCCGCTGGGAACCATTCTGGCGGTGATGCCGTGGAACTTTCCGCTCTGGCAAGTGCTGCGCGGGGCGATCCCCATCCTGTTGGCGGGCAATGGCTATCTCTTAAAGCATGCCCCGAATGTGACGGGATGCGCCGGGTTAATTGCGGACGTTTTTGCCGATGCGGGGATACCAGAAGGTGTTTACGGTTGGCTCAACGCCAGCAATGCGGGCGTCAGCCAGATGATTAATGATCCGCGTATTGCGGCGGTCACGGTCACCGGCAGCGTTCGCGCTGGCGCTGCTATTGGCGCTCAGGCGGGGGCAGCGCTGAAAAAATGCGTGCTGGAACTGGGCGGTTCGGATCCGTTTATTGTGTTGAACGATGCCTGCCTGGATCTGGCGGTGAAAGCAGCCGTCGCTGGCCGTTATCAGAATACCGGACAGGTTTGTGCTGCCGCGAAACGTTTTATTGTTGAAGAAGGCATTGCCCACGAGTTTACCGAACGCTTCGTTGCGGCGGCTGTCGCCTTGAAAATGGGTAACCCCTTTGACGAGGAAAACGATCTCGGGCCGATGGCGCGTTTTGATTTGCGTGATGAACTCCACCAACAGGTGATGGCGTCGGTCGCACAAGGCGCACGTTTATTACTGGGCGGAGAAAAAATCGCCGGGGAAGGCAACTACTATCCGGCAACGGTTTTGGGGGATGTCACTCCTGAAATGACGGCATTTCGCCAGGAGTTGTTTGGTCCGGTGGCGGCAATCACGGTGGCGAAGAGTGCCGGGCATGCCTTACAACTTGCCAATGACAGTGATTTCGGCCTGTCGGCGACGATTTTCACCGCCGATGAAACACGCGCACAGGAGATGGCCAGCCAGCTGGAATGCGGCGGCGTGTTTATCAATGGCTATAGCGCCAGCGATGCGCGGGTGGCATTTGGCGGGGTGAAGAAAAGCGGTTTTGGCCGCGAGCTTTCACATTTTGGGTTGCATGAGTTTTGTAACGTACAGACGGTCTGGAAAAACCGCGTCTGATGTATAAAGCGCCTCGTCAGGAGGCGCGATTGTCTCTCCCGGCCTGACGTCGCATATTCAGCTCTGTTATACTCGCAGACCTTTTCAGACCCGCGGGCAAGGAGCACATTGTGGCCAGGGCCATGGACAATTCAGTATTAGAGACCATTCTGGCGCAGGTTCGCCCGTTAATTGGTCAGGGAAAAGTTGCCGACTACATTCCAGCGTTAGCCACCGTTGATGGTTCCAAACTGGGTATCGCCATTTGTACCGTTGATGGACAACTCTATCAGGCCGGTGATTCGCAGGAACGCTTTTCCATTCAGTCTATTTCGAAGGTGCTGAGTCTGGCAGTGGCAATGCGTCACTACCAGGAGGATGAGATCTGGCAGCGCGTGGGAAAAGATCCCTCGGGTTCTCCCTTCAATTCGCTGGTGCAGCTGGAAATGGAGCAGGGCATTCCGCGCAATCCCTTTATCAACGCCGGTGCGTTGGTGATCTGTGACATGTTACAAGGACGGCTGAGCGCCCCGCGTCAGCGTATGCTGGAGGTGGTGCGCGTACTGAGCGGTGTTCCCGATATTGTCTATGATTCTACCGTGGCCCGTTCGGAGTTCGAGCATTCGGCGCGTAATGCGGCGATTGCCTGGCTGATGAAATCATTCGGTAATTTTCAGCATGATGTCACCACGGTTTTGCAGAATTATTTCCACTATTGCGCGCTGAAAATGAATTGCGTTGAACTGGCCCGCACGTTTGTTTTTCTGGCGAATCAGGGACACGCTTTTCATCTTAATGACCCGGTGGTGACGCCGATGCAGGCCAGACAAATCAACGCGCTGATGGCAACCAGCGGAATGTATCAGAACTCTGGGGAGTTTGCCTGGCGAGTAGGGCTGCCCGCGAAATCGGGCGTTGGCGGCGGCATTGTTGCGATTGTACCGCATGAAATGGCGATTGCCGTCTGGAGTCCTGAGCTGGATACTGCCGGAAACTCCCTGGCAGGTATCGCCGTACTTGAACAGCTGACTCAACAATTAGGACGCTCAGTCTACTGATGAACGTGCCAGACTCTCTGTTTACCCGGCTGTCTCGTTCCACATTTCGTTCCCGGTTTCATCTTGGCGCGAAAGAGAGACTGTATTGCTGGGATAAAGGAGCGCAGGTCATCGATCAACACGCGGCAGACTTTGTGGCAAAACGACTGGCCCCCGCAATGCCCGCCAATGATGGCAAGCAAACGCCCATGCGCGGTCATCCCGTTTTTATTGCCCAGCATGCCACGGCAACCTGTTGTCGCGGCTGTCTGGAAAAATGGCACCAAATCCCTCAGGGGCAACCGCTCAGCGAGGAGCAGCAAATGTATGTTGTGGCGGTGATTCATCATTGGTTAGTTATCCAGATGAATCAGCCATAACAAAATAAACGATTCCCGGTGGGCCGGTAATAACCACAAAATAACTCGTGAAAAGATGCCGTGTAGGTAAAACATAACGCAATCCTATGACAGTCGCGCTTGTGTAGAAAAAAGGGGAAGTGCATGGTAGTGCAGTCAATCAAGGAGATCCTATGGCTGCTACTCATTCCTGTTTTATCCTCGACGCAGAGCGTATCCGCAACCGAATCAATGAACTGAGCGATGTGCTTGAGGATTGCGTTAACCAGGGCGCGTCCGTCAGTTTTGTCTTCCCTTTTGGTCGTGAAAAATCCCTCCCTTTCTGGACGGCGGTCGCCGAGGGCGTTGCTGGTGGAGAGCGTATAGTCCTGGCGGCTGAAAATGGCGCAGGGGTTATCATCGGTACGGTGCAACTCCTGCTGGATCAGCCTGAGAATCAACCACATCGCGCCGACGTGGCCAAACTGTTGGTTCACTCGTCCGCGCGCCGCAGCGGTATCGCCCGGCGTTTAATGGAGATGCTGGAGATCTGCGCAAAGCAAAATCACAAATCGTTGCTGGTGCTGGACACCGCTACGGGAAGCGGCGCAGAGTTGTTCTACCAAAATTGCGGCTGGCAGAAAGCGGGGGAGATACCTGAGTACGCACAAATGCCGGACGGGACGTTGACGGGCACCACAGTTTTCTATAAATACCTGTAATTTGTGATCGAGAGTTGATCAAAACAGGGTTTCATTGTATTAAAGTTTGCTAACCTGTTGGACCAATTCAATCAGGTTGTATGACTAATCAAAAGGGAACCCATTGTGAAAACTCTAAACCGTCGCGATTTTCCTGGCGCCCATTATCCTGAGCGTATCATTCAGTTTGGCGAAGGGAACTTCCTGCGTGCTTTTGTTGACTGGCAGGTTGATCTGCTGAACGAGCATACCGATCTGAATGCCGGTGTGGTGATTGTCCGTCCCATCGAAAGCGCATTCCCCCCGTCACTCAGTACGCAAGACGGTCTCTATACCACCATCATTCGCGGTTTGAACGAAAATGGCGAAGCGGTCAGCGATGCCCGCCTGATCCGTTCGGTGAACCGTGAAATCAGCGTGTATGGCGAATACGATGAGTTCCTGAAACTGGCGCATAACCCTGACATCCGCTTTGTTTTCTCTAACACGACCGAAGCAGGGATCAGCTACCACGCAGGTGATAAATTCGAAGATGCGCCTGCAGTCAGTTATCCGGCAAAACTGACCCGACTGCTGTTTGAGCGCTACACGCAGTTTGCAGGAGCGTCTGATAAAGGCTGGGTAATCATTCCATGCGAACTGATTGACTATAATGGCGATGCGTTGCGGGAACTGGTTCAACGCTACGCAAAAGAGTGGGCGCTTCCTGAGGCATTCTTGCTGTGGTTGGATCAGGCTAACGCCTTCTGCTCAACGCTGGTGGATCGCATTGTCACTGGTTACCCGCGTGATGAAGTGGCACAACTTGAAGATACGCTGGGTTACCACGATGCGTTTCTTGACACCGCCGAACACTTCTATCTGTTTGTGATCCAAGGGCCGAAGTCACTGGCGTCTGAGTTACGTCTTGATAAATACCCGCTGAATGTGCTGATTGTTGATGACATCAAGCCTTACAAAGAGCGCAAGGTTGCCATTCTGAATGGCGCGCATACGGCACTGGTTCCGGTGGCATTCCAGGCAGGTCTGGATACCGTGGGCGAAGCGATGAACGACGCAGAGATCTGCGCGTTTGTCGAAAAAGCCATTTATGAAGAAATTATCCCGGTACTCGATCTTCCGCGTGATGAGCTGATTTCTTTTGCCAGTGCGGTGACAGGGCGTTTTCGTAACCCGTACATCAAGCATCAGCTCCTTTCTATCGCGCTGAACGGAATGACGAAATTCCGCACCCGAATTTTACCTCAGTTACTGGCAGGACAGCAGGCGGAGGGAACACTACCCGCGCGTCTGACGTTTGCGCTGGCCGCGCTGATTGCGTTCTATCGCGCAGAACGCGATGGGGAGTCTTATCCGGTTCAGGACGATGCGCACTGGATTGAGCGCTATCAGCAACTGTGGAATCAGCATCGCGACGGTGCGATCAGCACGCATGAGCTGGTGACTACTGTGCTGGCGGTGGCAGAACACTGGGAACAGGACCTGACCCAGGTCTCCGGTCTGGTCGATCAGGTCAGTGCCTGCCTGGATGCCATCCTGACGAAAGGGATGCGCGAAGCGGTGAAACCACTGTGCTAATTGCGCCTCGCTGAAGTATTAACCCGGTTCCGGCCGGGTTTTTTAATCAATCCACATTAGTTACAACATACAATGATGTGCCATTAATATTACGCTGGTCTGCTGCACTGGCGCCGCTGGCGTCTGGCAGCGAGAAAAGGGGGCTAACTCTCTTTTTAGAGTTTTAGAGAAACTTGCAACATTGATCGCGATCACGTTTAATGTTCCCGCTTTCCCATTTTCCGAAGATAATCATGATTGTTCGACCTCAACAGCACTGGCTCCGCCAGATATTCGTCTGGCACGGCTCCGTTTTATCCAAAATCTTCTCCCGACTGCTCCTGAATTTCATACTCTCTATCGCGGTGATCATCATGCTGCCGTGGTATACGATGCTGGGCATCAAATTTACTCTTGCGCCTTTCAGCATTCTCGGTGTCGCCATCGCCATATTTTTGGGTTTTCGCAACAATGCCTGTTATGCGCGTTACGTGGAGGCCCGGCATTTGTGGGGACAGTTGATGATTGCTTCCCGCTCGTTACTGCGTGAAGTGAAAACCACGTTGCCAGACGATCGCGAATTAGGGCAGTTTGTCCGTTTGCAAATTGCCTTTGCGCACTGTTTACGCATGACATTACGTCGACAACAGCAGGCGGAACCGCTGGCGAAATACCTCAGTGCCGAGGATCTGCAGCGCGTCTTTTCTTCTCATTCACCGGCAAACCGCATTTTACTGTTGATGGGCGAGTGGTTGGCGGTTCGTCGGCGGGAAGGGCAACTGTCTGATATATTATTTCACAGTTTAAACAATAGGTTAAATGATATGTCAGCGGTGCTGGCTGGCTGCGAACGCATCGCGAATACGCCCATTCCTTTTGCGTACACGCTCATTTTGCATCGCACGGTGTATCTGTTCTGTATTATGTTGCCCTTCGCTCTGGTGATGGATTTGCACTATATGACGCCGTTTATTTCAGTGCTGATTTCCTATACCTTTATTTCGCTCGATACGCTGGCAGAAGAGCTGGAAGATCCGTTTGGCACTGAAAACAACGATCTGCCGCTGGATGCAATTTGCAATGCCATCGAAATTGATTTGTTGCAGATGAACGATGAGACAACAATCCCGGTCAAGCAGATCCCTGACAGGCATTATCAGTTGACGTAAATTCCGCATGGACAGCGTCGTCAAAACAGCCGGTTAAGAGAGCAACGGTGGGCGCATCATCAATCGCGCCTATCGAGCTTCCGCAACGGGGGCAAAAGGCTCTGCTGGAGAATTCAGATGAGCGCCACGTCGCCGGTTTACCGCCTTTCCCCGTCCATTGGACATCCTGAGTATCAAATTCTACCCATCTGACGCTGTGCGCTCCCGTGTGCTTCTGACAGAGAGTGCATGAGCAGGTGTGAGGATTTCTGGGCGAGCGGGCACTGATACGGATAAAACCGCAGAGGCAGCCGCCGGTGTACACTTTCGTCATCGCCCATCTCCTGAAATTTGTGTCTCAAAACACTATCAGATGATCTGTCAGGCAACCAGTCTTCAATGGAAAAAAGGCGAGGAGAGTTCAAAGATACTGATTGCTAACAACATTCATCGGCATTTTGGGGGCGTTCGGGATTGATGGTTGCCGGTTGTTGATTTATTGTGATTCAGTTCAATTAAGACATGATGTCGAGATGACGTCATACCTAATTCACTTTTTATTGATCATTGAGCAGAAACCATGACATCAGCGAATTTCTATCCAATTGGCACTCCCGGACAGCCCTGGGGAGAATCTGAGCGTGAGCAATGGCGTAAGAACCAGTTACCGTCACGGTCCTATGACGATGTATTAAGTCAAATCCGAATGCTTGGCAACGAATATAAGATTGTTAAGTACGGTGAAATAACCTGTGCCAGTGATACCTATCCCTTAATGGCGCTGCGCAGCGATGACTGGGATGAATCTTTACCGGCGGCTCTCGTCACCGGCGGCGTACATGGCTATGAAACCAGCGGTGTGCTGGGCGCGCTGCGGTTTTTAAAGGAGCACGGCCAGGAATACAAAGGCAAAATGAATCTGTTGGTTGCGCCTTGTGTCAGTCCGTGGGCGTTTGAACGGATATCACGCTGGAATTATCATCTCATCGATCCAAACAGAAGCTTCTACGCCGAAGGGAAAGCGGAAGAGGCCCAGGCGCTTATGTCGCTGATTGCGCCGCTGCGGGAACAATTTCGGGTACATATCGATCTCCATGAGACAACGGATAGCGACGAAAGTGAATTCCGTCCGGCACTTGCGGCCAGGGACGGCGGGCAATATATCCCGGACGTTGTCCCGGATGGATTTTACCTGGTCAGCGACGAAGAAAATTCTCAGCTAGATTTCCAACAGGCGATCATTGCTGCCGTGGAAAAAGTGACCCACATAGCGCCTTCCAACGCAGAAGGGAAAATACTGGGATTTCGGGTGGCGAGTCCGGGGGTCGTTGAATATCCGAATAGTCACTATCATCTTTGTTCAACCATGACCGGTGCTCGCTTTACCACGACAACCGAAGTGTATCCGGACAGCGAAAAAACAAATCCGGAAGAGTGCATCATTGCCCAGGTCGAGGCGGTGAAAGCGGCGCTGAACTTTGCTCTGGATAATTAAAGGCAAGCGGATTTCTCAAGCAAATATTAGCTAAAAAATGAAAAGGGATTTTCATTCGCTTTGAGAGTAAAATAAACAACCGTTGTATCTGCGACTGGCGTTGGGGTCGATACAATGACAAGGTGAAAGGGAATTCCTTTCATGTAAAAATATTCAGGTCAGGACGATATCATGAAGCATTGCGTGGTTTTATGGGTTACAGCAGTTTCTTTCCCTTTGATGGCGCAAGGGAATATCAACACAATAAAACCCACTGCATTTATTGCACTAAAAAAAGGCAGTGAGCAGTATACGGGTGTATGTAAGGCCGCTATAAACCGTTGTGGGGAAGAAACAAAGGTCTGGAAAGCAAAAGGTCTAGAGGATGTTTTTTACTTAATAGAGCCCACACTTGAGATGATAAAATTCCGCAAAAAAAATGACGATTACATCAAGGAAGGGCAATGGAAGTTCGACAATAAAAATAACGATGAAAATGCGATGAGTGAAGACCTGATAAAAGATAAGGTATATATCTATCCGGCTTTATATCCCTTGAGCAAAACAAAACAGGCAATTGCTTTAGTGACGAAATGGCAGGCATTGTATTCCGGTGGTAGCCGTGAAGAAGAGTATGCTGATTTTATCATGCTGAATGATGATGGCTCATCTCAGGTGGCATTTAAAGACGTCCTTTTTTCATCAAAGGCGATGATCAGGGCGTGTTTTACCGCAGAGGAGTATGCCAAAACCTCACATTGTCATGATGAGGATTGGTCGCTTCTGAACCTGAAGTTTATTGATGAGGGTAAAGCGTATTACTCATGGAAATTTATTACTAAATCATACGCCTGGCCCGCATTTGTTGAAAAAGCATCAACTCAGCCAAAAATAACGGAACGTGTCGCCTGGCCGTTTCAGTAGGGACACATTGGTTGTTAGTGATCGTCAACCGGTATCGGTGTGACAAATTATGTCGTTAAGGGGCGTAGCAAAATAGTTTTCTGCGTTGAACCCCTAATACATCCATTTTTCTACGATTTCATCGCCCAGGCGCTCTCGCAGTAGTTCCTCATTTCCTTCCTCATCATGAATAAACAACAGGCACATGAACATCAGAATATCGAGGTACTGACCCACATCGGTAAACATTTTCGTTAGCATAGGTGAGCTGTCATGATCAAAATACCAGACTTCGCCGGTATTGCGGTGAAAACACCATAAATTACCGTTGCCAAGATAGTCGCCAAAGACAATAAGTTGATTAACCAGCGTCCATAGCGAGGTTGATTCAGGCGTATCCTCCAGAATATCTGTAATACCGGGATAAGCATCAAGTAGTGGTTCAATATTGCTGTATTTCACAGGCGTCACGCTACACAAACTTTCGGATAGATCCAGTACACCAATGTTTTCGTGATACGTGCGTAACGGCGTTGGAAGTGGGCAAGCAAGACGCTGTTCAAGCGCATCAATTTCCTGGGCGTTAACTGGCGTGAGGCTCGCAGGTTTTGCCCACTCCGCGCGATATGCCTTGACGCAGGCAAGCCACCACTCTAATTGCGCCTTGTCATTGGTAAATTCTGGCCAGACCAATGGCGGGGTATGACTGGCTGATGTGGCGTCGGTGGAAGATAAATTCATTTATTATCACTGCCTTAATATTTAATATTTAATATGTATTTGAAGGTTCACAGAAATGCTGTTTCACTACTTCCTGTTTTTTTCATTTCAATTCCATGAAATTTAAACCCTAATCCATGCTCCGGGTCAAGGGAAGTGGCAAACATGAAGCCAAATTGACTCTTATCCTCAGGAGAAAGGTATATTTTTACCAGTGTAAGATCATTCACGCTGGCTCCGTATACACGGGCACAATATTGTTTGGCTTCTGCATTGATTATCTGGTAGAAATCATTCTGTCTCTTAACGAGAAAATCGATGTCGTCTTTCATTTTTTGAACCGCAAACTCAGACTCAAGATTTATGCACTGGACCGGATCAGGACCGAAGGCCTGCAGAATTAAATCAACGGTAATGCCTTCGTCGTCTTCATAAAACTGCAGCTCATCTGAATTCATGAAATTTCCTTTTCTGTTTAAAATTTAACCAGTTAAGCGTTTTTATTTTCATTTGGTTTGTAATCAACACCATGATGTTACTCAAACTGGCTGATTGTAGCTGATTACGGGAACGTTGCTGCATAGTTAAACCGAGCTATAGCACCTTTAAAGGCACCAAAAAAAGCATCCCTAATAGCCAGGCGTAAATGGCAAAGGGCAGGGAAGTGCCGTTTTCCTAATCTTCAAGCAGATAAGGCTTCTTATCATATTGTAACCAGAACTGACGAACAGGAGCTGCATAAGTCGGCTGGTCGCATCATCAACATAGCCAGTGGCATCGATCTTCAAACCAGTGGTGCTCACATCCATCAATCTGAACAAGTTTTTCATGCGCTGCGCCTGGGGATTTCAGCAAAGATGGTTCAACAATAGTTCGATGATACCCGTGATTACTGAACGCAAGCCTCGAACACCTTCATACGTAACCGGATTTTGAGTCGGTTAAATCCTCGGTGGAGAGACTACGTGACGGATATCTTAACCCTGAGGAAAAAGCCCAGAACGGACATTAGCATTAAGCCTCTACAACATTAGTGCGCATAATGTATATTATGTTAAATTGAATCTATCGGTACAAAATAGTCGCCAGCCAGCTTCTTTATTGCTGGCACTACATTGCTGATGACGCCACTTTCTTGTACCCTCACCCCAAATCTGAATTGCCGGGACATCCTGTGACTGCTCACTTTTCTAAAGATCCTTTACATGGCGTGACGCTTGAAATGCAAATTAATGCACTTGTTGCACGTTATGGCTGGGTGAAGTTGGCTCAACTGATCAACATCAACTGCTTTAAGAATGACCCAAGCGTCAAATCGAGTTTAAAATTTTTGCGGCGCACGCCGTGGGCCCGCGCGGAAGTTGAAGCGCTGTACCTTGATTCTTTGAATGATGCGGAGCCTGAAGCAAAGGATGAACCTGCTTTTAATCCGTGGACCGAGGGGCGCAGCAAGCAGGATTAATCCCCTGCACTGCCCGTCAGCCTGTATACCGCACGCTTCGTATTGACTTAAATTCGAATAATACGAGAATGACCTTCTCACGTGATCACCGGAAAACAGGCATACATGGATATTTGCTCTCGTCGCTTCCAGCTCATGGCTAAAAAGTCATTCTCACTTATCGCAATGGCGCTTTTACTTTCCAGTTGTTCCTCAGAACCTCCGGTTTCGCTTGTCACTCCGTCAACGCCAGTCACACCGGGTAAATCTCAACAGAGTCAGGAGCCGATGCGCGGTATCTGGCTGGCGACGGTTTCTCGCCTTGACTGGCCGCCGGTGTCATCTGTCAATGTGAGTGATACCGCCAGTCGAGTCCGTCAGCAGCAAAAAGCGCTAACCGATAAGCTGGATCAGCTGAAAAGCATTGGTATCAATACCGTATTTTTCCAGGTTAAGCCCGACGGTACGGCACTCTGGCCTTCGGAGATTTTGCCCTGGTCAGATCTCATGACCGGCACCATCGGCGAAAATCCGGGTTACGACCCGCTGCAATTTATGCTTGATGAAGCGCATAAACGCGGCATGAAAGTGCATGCATGGTTTAATCCGTATCGCGTCTCCACCAACACGAAACCGTCGACCGTCGCCGAACTGAACAGCACCGTATCGCAACATCCTTCCAGCGTTTATGTACTGCATCGTGACTGGATTCGAACTGCAGGCGATCGTTTTGTTCTCGATCCGGGTATTCCGGAGGCACGTGACTGGATAACCAGCATCGTCGCTGAAGTCGTCTCACGTTATCCGGTTGATGGCGTGCAATTTGATGACTACTTCTATACAGAGTCCCCAGGTTCCACGCTCAATGATAATGAAACCTACCGAAAATACGGCGGCGCATTCGCGTCGAAAGCGGACTGGCGTCGGCACAATACGCAATTACTGATAGAACAAGTTTCGCGCACCATTAATAAGCTTAAACCTGACGTTGAATTTGGTGTGAGTCCGGCCGGTGTATGGCGTAATCGCTCACACGATCCCGCCGGTTCCGATACGCGAGGCGCCGCTGCCTACGATGAATCCTTTGCCGACACGCGTCGCTGGGTTCAGCAAGGATTACTCGATTACATCGCCCCGCAAATTTACTGGCCTTTTTCGCGCAGCGCGGCCCGTTATGATGTGCTGGCAAAATGGTGGGCCGATGTCGTGAAACCGACCAACACGCGGCTCTATATCGGCATTGCCCTGTACAAAGTGGGCGAACCCTCCAAAAATGAACCGGACTGGATGGTCAATGGCGGCGTGCCGGAGCTTAAAAAGCAGCTTGATTTGAATGAATCGGTGCCACAAATTAGCGGCACGATCCTGTTCAGAGAAGACTATCTCAACCAGCCGCAAACGCAGCAGGCGGTCAACTATCTGAGAAGTCGCTGGGGCAGTTAACGGGCCTTCCCTTCCCTGTCATTAACGCCTGGCAACGTGCAGCCAGTAGATTGCACGTTGTCGGGTTGAGCTATATTTCACTTTCCTGACGGGCATAGAGATACGCCGTTGCTCTGGAAATACCGAGATGCTGAGCGATAGTCTCCATCGATTTTTTCACATCCAAAAGACCGTCTTTGCGTAATTCCTGAATAACGGCTTTGCGGTCGGCAACATTGAGTGCGCGTGCCGTGGTCGCACGTTTGGCGGCGTAACTGTCGATACGCTGGCGGATCGCCTCAGATCCTGTCGGTTCGATATGTTCCTGTACGGCGGTGTTTTCGATCTCGGTGAAGCGCGCTAACGCGCTTTGCATGCCCCGAAAGAGCGTCATGTCTACGTTCAGACACAGGGCCGCGACGTACTTGCCCTCATTATCTTTAATGCCAATCGACGTGCTTTTCACCGGACGGCCATCGGCAAATTGATTAGCGTAGTTCGCCACAATGTTGGGGAAATCCGGCGAGGCAATACGTGCAAGCCCCAACTCGGTCGCGGGCTGCCCTGCTTCCCTGCCGGATAAGTTGTTATGGATCGCGAGAATCGCATGTTCGGGATTTTTAAGGTCGTGCACAACAACTTCGCAGAATGGCGAAAAGGTTTCACTGAGCCCTTTAGCAATGATATCAAGTTGGCCTAACAGTGAATTTTCCTCGGGTTTAGACATTTTCTCTCCTGCGAACGACGCAATATTCCCGGTGCAGTCTAAAGAAAAAGGATATCTGCTGCCAGATATCCTCACGTATTTAGCCCGCCAGAAACTCGCTATAACGGCTGATATCGACGTTACCACCGCTGATAATGATCCCGACCCGTTTCCCGTGTAACCGTTCTTTATTGGCCCGCGCCGCAGCAAACCCTAAGCAGCCGGTCGGCTCAACCACCATTTTCATCCGCTCGGCGAAAAAGATCATTGAGTCAATAAGTTCCTGATCGGAAACCGTAAGAATATCATCGACGTGTTTCTGAATGAGCGGAAACGTATACTGCCCAAGATGCTGGGTTTGCGCGCCGTCGGCAATGGTTTTGGGGGTATCAATGTGGACGATGTTGCCACTGCGAAATGATTGCTGTCCATCATTGCCCGCTTCTGGCTCGACACCATAAATTCTGCACTCTGGCGACAAATGTCGAGCGGCCAACGCCGAACCGGAAAGCAATCCACCGCCGCCCAGACAAACATAAAGCACATCGAGCGGGCCGACCTCTTCGATCAACTCTTTGGCGGCAGTCCCCTGCCCGGCAATCACGTGTGGGTGATCGTAGGGTGGGATGAGCGTCAGTCCGTGTTTTGTCGCCAGATCCCGGCCAATCTGCTCGCGGTCTTCGGTATAGCGATTGTAAACAACGACATTGCCGCCATACCCTTTTGTCGCCGCCACTTTTGCCGCAGGCGCATCGTGCGGCATGACAATTGTCGCGGGGATGTTCAATAGCTTTGCCGCCAGCGCAATGGCCTGGGCGTGATTGCCGGAAGAAAACGTCACGACGCCCGCCGCGCGTTGCTCCGGCGTAAACTGGCTGAGGGCGTTCATCGCACCACGAAACTTAAATGCGCCCATACGTTGGTAGTTTTCACACTTGAAAAATACCTCCGCCGAAAACGCGTCATTCACCGTACGGGAGGTCAGCACCGGCGTGCGGTTAGCATAGCCTTCGATGCGCTGTGCCGCAGCAACCACATCGTTGTACTCAGGGAATTGCAGTGAAGTCATGTTGTTAACTCCGAATAGTTCAGGAAGACGAACGAGCAAGGGCAACGGCTTCAACTTCTACGGCAAATCCATAATGAAGCGCATCAACGCCAGCCACCACGCGAGCAGGTTTAAACTCTCCCAGCCATTGTGCGTAAATCTGATTGAACAAGGGCCATTGCGAGACATCGGTGACATAGATTCTGACCGACACCAGTGAAGCGCGGTCTGTTCCCGCCGCCGCAAGGCAGGCATCGAGGTTTGCCAGCACCTGATGCACCTGCTCCTCGAACGAGGCGGCGGGATTGATCTCACCCGCTGCAGTAACGGGTAATTGACCCGAGACAAACACAAAACCCCCGGCGGTGCAGGTGTGCGAATAGTGGCCTGCAGGGCTCACGCCGGACGTCATGTTTCTGAGGATAATGTCGGAAGACATACGTATTCTCCGTATAGGTTATAATACAAAACGTCTAATTTAATACTTTATGTATATATAACGCGGTTCTTCCTGCTCGCCAACCCTTTTCTCTGCCCCGGGATCACATTTTGAGCAACCATAAATCCAATAAAAAAGCCGTGTTGAGGGTATTCAACACGGCTTTTTAGGCATCAGCGACCTGTGGTTTGGTCAGGTCATGCGTTCAGACGACGGATATTTTCAGCGATCCGTTTTTGTATTGTGTTAAGCGTTGCCTGGGTAATGTGTCCGGGATACAGGTCTTTCGCTATCTCACTGAATCTGGCTGCGACCGCACAAATCTTCGCGATGATTTCGGCCACCTTCTCCGGCATTAACTCCGCTTCCTGTTCGCCCAGCGTCTGCAGATGTTTTCTGTCGATATCTAATGCCTCGCCCATGACATCCATCTGGTGATAGCCGCCAGGCCCTTCACACCAGGTGACATCATAAGCGGGGGCCAGCGTCCAGTTGCCCTCTGCGGACATCAGCCAGGCAAAGTTCTTCGGATGATCGTCCCGATTGTTAAACACCACGTTGAAGACCACTCGCTCAAAGGCGACGGCTTTTTCTCTGACATCGTTGGTGCATATCTGGGTGGCGCGTAAAAAACTGCGATAGTCCAGCGCCCCCGGAACCTGATAATTCGCCCCGGTAAAAGAGGCCAGACTTTGCATCGGAACACGGCGATCGTTGTTGCGGTCAAAGCGACGCGTGGCAAACGCAGCCTGTTGATCATCCAGCGAAAAGTAAGCGGTGTCCGGGGTGGCAATACCGCACCGACGCAGGCATTCAGAGTACACCGCTTCAATGGCGCAGACTTCCGCGTGCTCATTTCTGGCCGGAAATTTGATTAACCAACTTTCGTATCCGGGTTGCGGTGACGTGGTGAATTTTTTTGTGACAGTGTCACGATAGAGTAACGCCTTAGGTCTTGCGCCCTGCGGCGAACTGCCCATCTGCAGTAACTTTTGCAGGAACTCGCCGCCCTCGCCGCTCAACACTTCCTGCACTTCAGAGGCTAACTGAATAAGGGGGATCTCCTGTGCGCTGACGGTTTGTGCGTCCGGCTGAACCGGCTGGAATGTCATGGCGCCCATCGCATTACTGCCGATCCAGGTCAATCGCTCCAGAGGGCCAATGCGCGCGGCATTGAGTCCCCGTCGTTTAAACAATCGATCCATGAGCAGCATTCCCCAACCATCGGGCAATGAATCATAAACGGGGCCAGGCAGACCAAGCTGATGGGCGGGAAAACCTTGTCGTAAGCGAGGACCGTTGAGAGGCAGGGTCAAGCGGGAGAGTTCAAAGCCTTTGCGTACGGCTTCCTCACTGTATTCGAAGGCAATCAACGGGCGTCCCGTCATGGCGGTGGACGACATCAGTCGGCCCCAACGCCAGCGTTCCCCCCATCCTTCATAAAAGACATCAATGTGTTCAGGCATCGTCATTTTTCCTTCTCACGCGCTGACGTGCTGAACTCTCCTCGTAGCGCACCATGTCATCGAGGCTCACAATTTTCGGTTTGAACAGGTTTTCCAGTTCATCCCCTAAACCCAGCACCACGGCTACTCTGACCAGCCCCTCAAAGCCCACATTTCGTCCGGCCTCGAGATTCGACACGGTATTCACGCCAATTCCTGCGCGTGCGGCGACCTCCGCCTGGGTCATCTGTTTTGACAGGCGTTCTTTGCGTAATCGTTCGCAGAGAAGTTTGACGATCTCAACGGGCGTTCTGAGCATTAAATCCATAATAGGGTGGCTTATCTCGCTTAATTGCACTTTATCCACAATATTATAGAGTTAATTATGAATGTGCGCAAACCAGCACAACACCCAAAATAAAAGAATTAAGTGCACTAATGCAGTTTAATGCACTTAATATTGGAGTTAACTGGCCGTGACAGGTTCCGGCAGTCTGAACGAAGAAACCAGCAGTGCCAGCTGCTCCGCCTCTTCCTTCAGCACCTGGGTACGCGTCGCCGCATCGTCAATAAGCGAGGCGTTCTGCTGAACGGTACTGTCCATTTCGGTGACGGCCAGCGTCACTTCAGAAACCCCTTTACGCTGTTCTTCCCCCGCAACACGGATCTCCCCCATCAACTGTCTTACCTGCCGTACATTGCTGACCAGTTCTTCCAGTCGGTCACCCGCATGATGAATTTGCTGACTTCCGGTATTCACATGCGAGACCGATCCATCAATTAAGGTTTTGATCTCTTGCGCGGCAGTGGCGCTACGCTGCGCCAGTGTACGCACTTCTGAGGCGACAACCGCAAATCCCCGCCCGGCATCACCGGCCCGTGCGGCCTCAACCGCCGCATTGAGCGCCAGGATATTCGTCTGGAATGCAATGCTGTCGATCACCGCCACAATCTCTACCATCCGCCCGGATGACGCGCTGACGTTATCCATGGTCGAAATCACCCCCTGCATCACATCGCCGCAGCGGTTCGCGGTTTGCGCGGTGCTTTCGGATAACTCGTCCGCTAACTGTGTGTTGCCTGAATTTTGATGCACGGTCGCATTTAACTGTTCCATGGCCGCCGCACTCTCCTCAAGGGCTGCCGCTTGCTGCGTCACGCGCGTGGATAACTCCGTATTGCTGTCTGCCAGACTGACGGCGTTGCTGGCAACAACGACGCTACTGCTACGCACGTTGATCAAAATGGCAGCTATTTTGTCGACGAAAAGGTTGAATGCCTGGGCGATATCAGAAATTTCATCTTTCCCGCGCACATCCAGACGTCGGGTGAGATCGCCTTCCCCCTGCGCAATATCATCCAGGGCGCGGCGTGTGTCATCCAGCCGGGAGATAAGCCTGCGCACCACCAGCCATGCACCCACCAGCAACAGCGTCATAATCGGGATCAGGACTTCAAGAACATCCTGCATCATCACTTTCGCCAGGCCGACAATGCGCTCTTGCGGTGTGACCAGACCGACCACCCAACCGGTGTCCGGCATCGGGAACAGCATAACCCGTGAAGGTGCGTTAAGGATGTTGTCATGTTCGAGCGCCATGGATGTCATCTCAGCGCTGCCGCGTAGTGATTTCAGGCTCTCTGCCACAGGCGTCAGCCAGTCAGACGTGCTGAGCAGATCGCTGAACGTCTTGTATTTTGCCGGGTCAGCCTGCGGGAAATAGAGAATTTGCCCCTGCTTATCCACCACAAAGGCGTAGCCGCCAGTGCTATTACCCTGTTGCTGCATAAACGTCGCGACATTATCCAGACGGATATCGGTAGTGGCGACGCCAGCAAACGCACCTGCGTGACGATACGGAATGCTACAGGTCACCATGTTGACACCGGAGATCGCATCACGATAAACATCAGACCAAAGACAGCTATCCTGAGAATGCCCTTTCGCCTGCTGATACCAGGTTTCGCTGTGGTAACCGTTGCCGCCAGGCACGTTGTAGTCATCTGAAAATATCAGCTTTCCTTCGGCGTTACGCGACCAGAAAAAACTTCGACGTTCTACGCCCTGCGTAAAGGCATCCGGTTCTGGCCAGATCCCGCCGCCGGTAATCATTGCATTATTCTGCTCGCCAATCAGATGGGGAACCACACTGCGATAAAGCGCCTCATCATTGGGAAGCACTTCGGCCATCCGCGCGAGGGTGACGGTTTCCCCTTCAATACGTGATAAGACAGTACTAAGATGCCGGGTCAGACCTTGTCCCGTCTCCTCAATAAGGGCGGAATTGATCTCGATAACCCGTGGCTGACCGCGCCACAGCATAATCGCCACGATGACCAGCGTGGTGACGACCAACAGCAAAATGCCGCCGAGGGTTAAACGGGTAGAAATACGTGAGGGATACCAGGCCATACAAACTCCTTATGCAAAAGGCGAACGTTTAACCAGTATCGGCACGCAAATTTATATCTTTATGGCGGTTGGGTGATAAAGCATGGTGATCGCTTAATGACTTGAAGGTGACAATGTCACAAATAACAAAACCCAGCACTTTGGCCGGGTTTTAATAACGCTAAAACTTATTTAGATAATTCTTTTTTGATTTCGTCTTTAATTTTACTTAATTCACTCTGAGGATGTTTTTTGCAAATTTCAACGGTTAACGGAACCGCTGTGGTCACGGTTTCGTCGAAGCTAACAAAGTCACCGCCTTTGAAATCTTCATCTTCATTAAGCACCCAGAAAGCTACCGGCGCCATGGTTTGCGGATTCAGATCAACGAACTCCTGACAGCTCATACCTTTGGGTGTGACTTCAGTTTTGGCGTTATCCGTTGCTGCACTTACGCTTACACTGGTCAACAGCGCCGCCACCAAAATACCTGCTGTAGAAAGGGAGAACTTATTCATTTTTGTGACTCCATAAACACAATAATTAATATCTACACACGCGCTTTAAACCGTTAATGTAGGACGGAAGAAATAATACCCCAGACATTTCAGGAATAAAGTCGCTGGCGGTTGTTATGGCTATTATTGATATTTCCGGCGGCTGATTTTTATGTATCAGACATTAAAACCCCCTGCGCTTTGTGATCGTGTCTACGAATTCAACATATTCCGCCCCCGCCTCTACAGCCGTTGCACCAAAAGTGAACTACGCTGCACAAATGTTGATCATTAGTTAATTAAAAATTACCGAGATTTAACAAAAGGGGCGTCGGGACGGCGGTCGAGGGTATGGCACGCGTCCTGCATTGTTAATCAGATAACAGCAACGCGGCATCTGACAGCGACTTAACAGCGAGACGGTAATGACAGTGAAACCTGAGTTATTTGCCCGTATTGAACGCACATTCAGTCAGCAAACGCCAAGCGAAAAGCGTGTTGCAGGCTGGTTGTTGACCCATGCGGCGCAGATCCCCTTTGAAACGGCAGACGGCATCGCCAAAGCGACTGGCACCAGCGGGATCACGGTGGGACGCTATTTGCGTAAACTCGGTTTTCGCAATCTTGAGGATGCCAAAGCGAGTCTGCGCGAACTCCCCTCTATCCCCTATCAGCCCTGGGGAATGAACGAGCGTCTGGGATCGTGGCAGCAACAACAGCGGTTGCCGGACCGCGCGCAGCAGTCGTTATCGCTGGAAGTTGACGCCATTAGCCATGTCTATCAACTGGCGCAAAGTGAAACGTTTTTACGGATTGCACAGCAACTGGCTCACGCAGAAGCCGTCTACATTCTGGGGATCCAGTCGACTCGCGGGATCGCTAACGCTTTTTTTAGCCATCTGGAATATCTGCGCCCTAAAGTGAGTTATTCCGAAGGGTTATCAGGGAGCTGGGTTGAATCGCTGAATTCAGGGTTTACGCAGCCCTATGTGGTGATCACCGACACCCGCGCTTACTCCGCCACCGCACGGCACTACTGTCGCGTGGCCAGTGAACGGCACATTCCGCTGGCGCTGGTCACCGATGTCTGGTGTCCGTGGGCAAGAGACTATTCCATTGATTTATTACAGGTAAAAACCGATACCGGGCATTTCTGGGATTCCCTGGCGCCCGTCAGCTGTCTGTTCAACTTATTACTCTCCAGCGTGGTTGAGCAGTTGGGCGATACCCTCGCCGAACGCTTACACACCAACCGTCAATTACAACAAGAATTTGGTCAATTCGAACAATAAACAGGAACTGTGCTATGTCAGAAAACCCCGTACTGCGCGATGTAGCGGCGATCTTCCCGTCACTGCATATCGATCTCAAATACGCCACGGCCGATAACCTCACCGGCGCGCCCATTTATCGGGAAGCGCGTTGCCTGTTACACAAAGACGCCGTTGCTGCGCTGGCAAAAAGCATCAGCATTGCGCAACTGGCGGGCTTGTCTCTGGTGGTGTACGACGCTTATCGCCCTCAGCAAGCGCAATCTATTCTGTGGGAGGTCTGCCCTGACCCGCAGTATGTGGTTGATGTGGCGATTGGGTCGAATCACAGCCGCGGCACCGCTATCGACGTCACGCTAAAGGACGCAAACGGTCAGGTGCTGGATATGGGCGCGGGTTTTGACGAAATGCACGACCGTTCTCATGCGTATCACCCGTCGGTGCCGCCGCAGGCACAGCGAAATCGCCTGCTGCTGAACGCGATTATGTTCGGTGGCGGTTTTGTCGGGATCGGCAGCGAATGGTGGCATTTCGAGTTACCCGCCGCCGCGAAATACCCCTTACTCGACGACTGCATTGCCTGTTTTTCACCCACGACAACACAACACACACTTTAATTCTGGAGCAAGGTCATGAATACAACAATCACATTAGCCTCGCTGTTTCGCCTTGCATTGATCGCCGCAGCTCTGGCAATGGCGTTGCCAGGTTATGCCGCCGTCCCCAAAGATATGCTGGTGATCGGCAAAGCGGCCGATCCGCAAACCCTCGACCCGGCGGTCACCATCGACAACAACGACTGGACGGTGACCTATCCCTCATATCAGCGCCTGGTGCAGTACAAAACGGAGGGCGGCAAAGGCTCTACGGAGGTGGAAGGCGATCTGGCGAGCGGCTGGAAAGCTTCTGACGATCAAAAAGAGTGGACCTTCACGCTCAATAACGAGGCCAAATTTGCGGATGGTACACCGGTGACCGCCGAGGCGGTGAAGCTCTCGTTTGAGCGTCTGTTGAAGATTGGTCAGGGGCCAGCGGAAGCCTTCCCGAAAGATTTGAAAGTGGAAGCGCTTGACGATCATACGGTGAAATTTACGCTGACTCAGCCCTTTGCGCCGTTCCTGTATACGCTGGCTAACGATGGCGCCTCCATCATCAACCCGGCGGTGTTGAAAGAGCATGCGGCGGACGATGCGCGCGGTTTTCTGGCGCAGAACACGGCGGGTTCCGGACCCTTTATGCTGAAAAGCTGGCAGAAAGGCCAGCAATTGATCCTGGTGCCAAACCCCCATTACGCTGGCGCGAAACCAGCGTTTAAACGCGTATCGGTGAAAATCATTGGCGAGAGCGCCTCCCGTCGCCTGCAACTGTCGCGCGGGGACATCGATATCGCGGATGCCTTACCGGTTGATCAGCTCACCGCGTTAAAACAGGAAGGCAACGTGACGGTGGCCGAGTATCCGTCATTGCGGGTGACGTATCTCTATCTCAACAACAGTAAAGCGCCGTTGAATCAGGTTGATTTACGCCGCGCTATCTCCTGGTCAACAGACTATCCGGGCATGGTGAACGGCATTCTGAGCGGCAACGGCAAGCAGATGCGTGGGCCGATTCCGGAAGGCATGTGGGGCTATGATGCCAATGCGATGCAATACAGTACAGACGAGGCAAAAGCCAAAGCCGCGTGGGAGAACGTTGCCGCCAAACCGAAGACCCTCAGCTTCCTCTATTCGGATAACGATCCGAACTGGGAACCGATCGCCCTCGCGACCCAGGCCAGCCTCAGTAAGCTTGGCATCACTGTGAAACTGGAAAAACTGGCGAATGCCACCATGCGCGACCGCGTCGGCAAAGGTGATTATGACATCGCTATTGGTAACTGGAGCCCGGATTTCGCCGACCCCTATATGTTCATGAACTACTGGTTTGAGTCCGATAAGAAAGGATTGCCGGGCAACCGCTCATTCTATGAAAACGCCGACGTCGACAAACTGCTGCATAGCGCGCTGGCCACCACCGACCAGATGGCGAGGACGAAGGATTACCAACAGGCGCAAACCATCGTGATTGACGAGGCCGCTTACGTTTATCTGTTCCAGAAAAACTACCAGTTGGCGATGAACAAAGAGGTCAAAGGCTTTGTATTCAACCCGATGCTGGAGCAGGTATTCAATATTTCCACCATGAGCAAATAAGCCACGTTGATGCGGAGCCGTACTGGCTCCGCAAGGGGAAGCCAATGACTTTCTGGTCCATTTTACGTCAGCGATGCTGGGGACTCGTCCTGGTAGTCGCTGGGGTTTGCGTGATTACCTTTATTATTTCACATCTGATTCCTGGCGACCCTGCGCGCTTGCTGGCAGGCGATCGCGCCAGCGACGAGATTGTGGAGAATATTCGCCAGCAGTTAGGGCTTAACCAGCCGCTGTATATCCAGTTCTTTCGCTATGTGAGCGATCTCTTTCATGGCGATCTGGGCACCTCGATTCGTACCGGACGCCCGGTGATGGACGAACTGCGCGTCTTCTTCCCCGCGACGCTGGAACTGGCGTTTTGCTCGCTGCTGCTGGCGTTGGTTATCGGCATTCCTCTGGGCATTTTATCCGCCGTATGGCGCAACCGTTGGCTGGATCATCTGGTGCGTCTGATGGCCATTACCGGTATTTCAACCCCGGCGTTCTGGCTGGGGCTTGGCGTGATTGTGCTGTTTTACGGTCATCTACAAATTCTGCCTGGCGGCGGACGGCTCGACGACTGGCTGGACCCGCCGAATCACGTCACCGGTTTTTATCTGATCGATGCCCTGCTGGAAGGCAATGGCGAGGTCTTTTTCAATGCACTACAGCACCTGATCTTACCCGCACTGACCCTCGCTTTTGTGCATCTGGGCATTGTGGCGCGTCAAATTCGCTCCGCGATGCTGGAACAACTGAGCGAGGATTATATTCGTACCGCGCGCGCCAGCGGTCTGCCAGGCTGGTACATCGTGTTGTGTTATGCGCTGCCTAACGCGTTGATCCCGTCCATTACCGTTCTGGGACTGGCGTTAGGCGATTTGCTCTATGGCGCGGTACTCACCGAAACGGTGTTTGCCTGGCCGGGGATGGGCGCATGGGTCGTGACCTCAATTCAGGCGCTCGACTTCCCCGCCGTCATGGGCTTTGCCGTGGTGGTCTCTTTTGCTTACGTGCTGGTGAATCTGCTCGTGGATTTACTCTACCTGTGGATCGATCCCCGTATTGGTCGCGGAGGTGCTGAATGATGTTAACCGAGGAAACGCAGACGCCACCGCAAACTACCCGCCGTCGCATCGACTGGGCGAAGCTATGGTGGCTTATCAAAGGCAGTCCGCTGACGCTGATTGGCGGCGTCATTATTGTTCTGATGCTGCTGTTGATGGTGTTTTCGCCGTGGGTCACGCCCTATAACCCGAACGCCATCGATTTAACCGCCCGCCTGCTGCCGCCTTCTGCCAGCCACTGGTTTGGCACCGATGAAGTCGGACGCGATCTGTTCAGCCGCGTCCTGGTGGGCAGCAAGCAATCTATCGTTGCCGGTCTGGTGGTGGTCGGTATTGCGGGCGGCATTGGTTCGCTGCTCGGCTGTTTATCGGGCGTGATGGGGGGGCGTGCCGATGCCGTCATCATGCGCATGATGGACATTATGTTGTCGATTCCCTCGCTGGTGCTCACCATGGCGCTGGCGGCGGCTCTCGGCCCCAGTCTGTTTAACGCCATGATGGCGATCGCTATTGTCCGTATCCCGTTTTATGTGCGCCTCGCGCGCGGACAAACGCTGGTTGTCCGTCAGTACGCCTATGTGCAGGCGGCACGGACCTATGGCGCATCACGCTGGCATTTGATCAGCTGGCATATTTTGCGCAATTCGCTGCCGCCGCTGATTGTTCAGGCCTCGCTGGATATCGGCAGCGCGATCCTGATGGCCGCGACGCTGGGCTTTATTGGCCTCGGCGCACAACAGCCGAGCGCAGAATGGGGCGCGATGGTGGCGATTGGCCGTAATTATGTTCTCGACCAGTGGTGGTATTGCGCCTTCCCCGGCGCGGCGATCCTCATCACCGCCGTGGGATTTAATCTGTTTGGCGACGGTATTCGCGATCTGCTGGACCCCAAAGCCGGAGGAAAACAGTCATGACGCAACCCGTACTGGAAATTGAAGGTCTGCATTTGAGTTTTCCGGGCTACAACAGCGAGGTTCATGCCCTGAACCGGGTGTCGTTGCATATTCAGCGTGGCGAAATTGTTGGCGTGGTTGGCGAGTCGGGCTCCGGTAAGTCGGTGACGGCGATGCTGGCGATGCGTTTGCTGCCGGAAGGCAGTTATCGCATTCATCAGGGACGCGTCTCATTACTGGGTGAAGATGTTCTGAACGCCAGTGAAAAACAGATGCGCCAGTGGCGTGGTGCGCGGGTGGCGATGATTTTCCAGGAGCCGATGACCGCGCTGAACCCGACCCGACGCATTGGGCAACAGATGGTGGAAGTGATCCGCCACCACCAGCCAATGCGCCGTTACGATGCGCGGCAGAAAGCTATCGCTCTGCTGGAAGAGATGCAAATCCCGGACGCCGCTCAGGTGATGTCGCGATTTCCGTTTGAGCTTTCCGGCGGTATGCGCCAGCGTGTGATGATCGCGCTGGCCTTCTCCTGCGAGCCGGATCTGATCATTGCCGATGAACCCACAACCGCACTGGATGTTACGGTACAACTTCAGGTGTTGCGCTTACTCAAACATAAAGCGCGCGCCAGCGGGACAGCCGTGCTGTTTATCAGCCATGATATGGCGGTGGTGTCGCAGCTGTGTGACAGGCTGTATGTCATGTATGCCGGCAGCGTTATCGAAAGCGGCCCGACGGAAAACGTGATTCGCCATCCCACGCATCCTTACTCTATCGGTTTGTTGAAATGCGCCCCGGAACACGGCCAGCCTCGACAACCGCTGCCCGCGATCCCCGGCACCGTCCCGAATCTCACCCATTTACCTACCGGATGCGCCTTCCGCGAGCGCTGTTTCGCCGCCGGACGGCAGTGTGATGTTATCCCGCCGATGCGCCGCACAGGCGACACGACGCAGCAATCTGCCTGCTGGTATCCGCAACTGGAGACAACGCATGTCTGATATTTTACTGGCGCTACAGGATGTGCACGTCAATTTTCCGGCCCGCAGCAACTGGCTGGGGCGCGTCACCGAACGGGTTCACGCCCTGAACGGACTGGATTTGCAGATCCGCGAGGGAGAAACCCTCGGCATTGTCGGAGAGTCCGGCTGCGGCAAAAGCACGCTGGCGCAGCTGTTGATGGGGATGCTGAAACCCAGTCAGGGGCAATGCTCCCGGGGGCGTGGATCAAACAAGGGGATGCAGATGGTGTTTCAGGACCCGCTCTCCTCGCTCGACCCCCGATTGCCGATCTGGCGGATCATTACCGAACCGGTCTGGATCCAAAAGCATAACAGCGAGCGTGAACGCCGTGCGCTGGCGGAAGAGCTGGCGCTGTTGGTGGGAATTCGTCCGGAGTATCTCGACCGTCTTCCCCATGCGTTTTCCGGCGGGCAACGCCAGCGTATTGCTATCGCGCGGGCGCTCTCCTCTGAGCCGGATGTGATTGTGCTGGATGAACCCACGTCGGCGCTGGATATCTCCGTACAGGCGCAAATCCTCAATCTGCTTGTTTCTCTCCAGGCCCGCAGAAACCTGACCTATGTGTTGATCTCACATAACGTTTCGGTGGTCAGGCACATGAGCGATCGCGTCGCGGTGATGTATCTTGGGCAAATTGTTGAACTGGGTGATGCCCGGCAAGTATTAACCACGCCCGCGCATCCCTATACGCGGTTGTTGCTTGATTCAGTACCGAAAACAGGCGTGCCGCTGGCGGAAGATCTCGTATTGCGTAAAACCGAACTTCCCGGTAATCGAACCCTGCCGCAGGGCTGTTTTTTTCGCGACCGTTGCCCGTTAGCGACGCAGGGATGCGAGAAAAAGCAGGCGTTACTCCCGCAGGAGTCGGGGCGTGACGTGCGCTGTTGGCGGGCGCTTGAGGATCGTTGATGCCCGGTTTGCGTCAGGCGTTGTAGGCCTTTTTCAGGGTTTCCATCAGCGCCTGGGCCGCCGTTGACAGTTTTCGATGCGCCGCGCACAGCACCCCAACCCGGCGCTCGATCACCGGCCCGTCGAGATCCAGACAGGTCGCGCCCAGTTCAGTCATTTGGGTGCGGCATAACGCCGGTACCGCGCTGCCGCCTAATCCGTTCGCCACCAGACGCCCGATAGTCACCAGTTGGTGACTTTCGAGCGCCACTTCCAGCGGCCGACCGCTTTGCGCCAGCTTCTCTTCCAGCATCAGGCGAACCGCCGAGGGACGCTGTAATGCAATGAAATCCAGACTCAGCAGTTCTCGCCAGCAAATGCGTTCACGCGCGGCCAGTTTACTGTCAGGTGGAACAATGGCGATAAAGCGATCCATCCCCAGCGGCGTAAAATGGAGGTGCCCGGAAAACTCCGGTTCAAACGCAATGCCCATCTCCACCCGCCCTTCACTGACCATCTCAATCACCTGTTCATTAATCACATCGTGGACGGTGACATTGATCCCGGAATAGTGATCGCGAAAGGTTTTCAGTACCGGCGGTAACACATTGGCGGCAAAGGACGGCATGGCGGCAACGGAGACTTTTCCGCGTTGTAAGGTAAACCGCTGGCGCATCGCCTCTTCGGTGTTTTCCCAGTCGGCGAGCAGCTGTCGCGCCATCGTCAGAAACGTTTCCCCTTCCTGGGTTAGCGTGACTTTACGGGTCGTTCGCAACAGGAGCGCCCCGCCAAGCGCCTCTTCCAGCCCTTTAATGGCCAGACTCAGTGCGGGTTGCGACATATTCAGCCGGTCACTGGCATGAGCAAAATTAAGAGTGTGAGCTACCGCTAAAAACGCGCGTAACTGTTTGATGCTCATTCTCATTTTTCTTCTCTTTAACCTATTGAATACGTTTAATTAACATTAAATTGATAAAAAAACCAAATGAGTGAGTCACAAATTTAAAATTAACAAATCATTTTTCGCCCCTAATGATGTCGGCAAGGTTAACAGGAGGGGCAAGTGTATGGCTGGACTGGATAAACGGGTTGCCACCTATAAAGAGGCACTGGAAGGACTGACCGACAACATGACGCTGCTGGCGGGCGGGTTTGGTTTATGCGGCATTCCGGAGAACCTGATCGAGGAAGTTCGCCGCCGGGGTGTTCAGGGGTTAACGGTGGTGTCGAATAACTGCGGCGTGGACGGTTTTGGGCTTGGCATCCTGCTGGACAACCGCCAGGTACGCAAAGTCGTTGCCTCGTATGTCGGCGAAAATGCGCTGTTCGAAAAACAGGTATTGAGCGGCGAGCTGGATGCTGTACTGACACCGCAGGGAACACTGGCAGAGCAATTGCGTGCTGGCGGCGCGGGCATTCCCGCCTTCTTTACCGCTACCGGCTACGGTACGCCCGTCGCTGAAGGCAAAGAGGTACGTGAATTTGACGGTCGTCCTTACATCATGGAACGGGCGATCACCGGTGATTTCGCGTTGGTTAAAGGCTGGAAAGCCGACTGGTACGGGAACGTGATTTACCGCCATACCGCGCAAAACTTCAATCCCTTAATGGCCGCCGCCGGGCGAATCACGGTGGTGGAAGTTGAAGAGATTGTCCCTCCCGGCGAGCTTGATCCCGCCGCCATCCATACCCCCGGTATTTTCGTCAACCGCATTATCCAGGGGCATTTCGAAAAACGTATCGAGCAACGCACCCTGCGAGCCCAAGGAGTCTGACCATGTTAACGCGTGAACAAATGGCGATGCGTGTCGCCCGCGAACTGCGCGACGGCTACTACGTCAATCTGGGGATTGGCATTCCTACGCTGGTCGCGAACTATATTCCCGACGGAATGGACGTGATGCTGCAGTCAGAAAACGGTTTGCTGGGCATGGGGGCATTTCCGACCGAAAGGGAACTCGACGCCGACATGATCAATGCCGGGAAGCAGACCGTAACGGCCCGCAAAGGGGCAGCCATTTTCGATTCTGCGCAATCGTTCGCCATGATCCGTGGCGGTCACGTCGATCTGACGGTGCTCGGCGCGTTTGAGGTCGACGTCAACGGCAGCATCGCCTCGTGGATGATCCCCGGCAAGATGGTGAAAGGGATGGGCGGCGCAATGGATTTGGTTGCCGGCGCCGAGAACATCATCGTCGTCATGACCCACGCCTCCAAAAACGGCGAATCCAAATTACTGCCCGCCTGCACCCTGCCGCTGACCGGCGTGGGATGTATCAAACGTGTTCTGACCGACCTGGCGTTACTCGACATCGCCGATGGCGCGTTCATTCTGCGTGAACGAGCCCCTGGCGTCAGCGTGGAAGAAATCATTGAGAAAACCGCAGGCAAGCTGATCGTTGCAGATCGGGTTCCTGAAATGCACTTTGCCTGAGGAGAACATCATGCAGGACGTTGTTATTGTCGCGGCAACGCGGACACCGATTGGCAGTTTTCATGGCGCGCTGGCGCCCCTTTCCGCTGTTGAACTCGGCGCGGCGGTCATTAAGGCCTTGCTGGAGAAAACCGCCGTCTCGCCTGAACTGATTGATGAAGTGATTTTTGGTCAGGTACTCACCACCGGCAGCGGACAAAACCCCGCAAGGCAAAGTGCGTTAAACGCCGGTTTACCCGTCACAACGCCTGCCGTGACCGTGAATCTGCTCTGCGGATCCGGGCTAAAAACGGTACAGCAAGCCGCGCAAGCGATTCGTTGCGGCGATGCGGAAATCGTCATTGCCGGGGGACAGGAAAGCATGAGTAATGCCCCCTACTTTCTCGACGGCGCCCGCGCCGGACTGCGCCTGGGTCACGCGAGTCTGAAAGACAGCGTGTTGCATGACGGACTGTGGGACGCCTTCAACGATTACCATATGGGCATTACCGCAGAGAATCTGGCGGAACAGTTCGCCATTAGCCGGGAGCGTCAGGACGCTTTCGCCCTGCGTTCGCAAAAAAACGCGGCAGCTGCAATGGAATCAGAGCGCTTTGTCGCGGAAATCACTCCGGTTAGCGTTCCACAGGGCAAAAAACCGCCGCGTCTGGTCACTACCGATGAGCAACCAAGACCGGATACCGCCGCCGAAAAACTGGCACAGCTCAAACCGGCGTTTCGCCCGGGAACCGGCACCGTCACGGCGGGAAATGCCTCTTCTCTCAACGACGGCGCGGCGGCAGTGATGGTGATGAGCGCCCGTAAAGCGCAAGCACTGAATCTGCCGGTCCTCGCACGCATCTCCGGTTATGCGGTTTCTGGCGTTGACCCGTCAATCATGGGTATCGGTCCGGTGAATGCCAGTATCGAGTGCTTGTCCCGTGCGGGCTGGACGCTTAATGACGTTGATCTTATCGAAGCCAATGAAGCCTTTGCCGCCCAGGCGCTGGCGGTCGGCGATTCGCTGCAATGGGACAGTGACAAGGTTAACGTCAACGGCGGCGCCATTGCGCTGGGCCACCCGATCGGCGCATCCGGCTGCCGTATTCTGGTGACGCTGCTGCATGAAATGGCGCGCCGTGATGTTGCCAAAGGGCTGGCGACGCTGTGCGTCGGCGGCGGCCAGGGCGTGGCGCTGGCGGTGGAACGCCCAACGGGAGCCCATCATGCAAAGTAACCACTTCGCCGTCCTCGGGGCGGGATTGATGGGCGTCGGGATTGCCACCCACTTTGCCCGTTACGGGCATGAAGTCTGGCTGTTTGATACCGATAGCGCCAGAATTGCCGAAATTAGCGCCGTTGCAGGATCAATTCTTGATGAGCTGATCGCCACCGGGCAGTTTTCGCCCGAGAATAAAACGGCGGTGATTCGCCGACTGAAAGGCACCACCACGCTGCAGGATGTCGCCTCCTCGCAGGTTCTGGTAGAAGCCATCCCTGAACGCCTTGAGCTTAAACATGCGCTGTATGCACAGCTGGAAGCGTGCATTGGTCCCGACACGGTGATCGCCAGTAATACCAGCGGGCTGCCGCCGGACGCGCTGGCCGCGCCGCTGAAGCACCCTGAGCGCTTGCTGATTGCCCATTTCTGGCATCCACCCCACTTTATCCCGTTGGTCGAAATTGTGCCCGGCACCGCCACCCGGCCTGAGCTGACGGGCTGGCTACAACATCTCCTGCTTGACATGCAGCTGGAAGCGGTGGTGCTCGATCGCGCCGCGCCTGGGTTTGTCGGTAATCGTCTGCAATTCGCCCTGTTACGTGAAGCACTGCATATCGTGAAAAGCGGGATCGCCAGCGCCGAGGTGGTTGATCAGGTGATGCGCGCGTCGTTAGGTCGCCGTTACGCCATGGTGGGACCGCTCGAAGCCGCAGACATGACCGGTCTTTCAACGGTGCAGGATATCTGTCGGCATCTGCTGCCTGAACTGGCAACCGGCAGCGACATGCTGTCGCTGGTCACGGAAAAAGTGGCGCGTGGTGAGACGGGTTTACGCAGCGGTCAGGGATTTTATCGCTGGGATGACGCCCGTAAGGAGTACATCCAACAGCGTCGGGAACATCAACTGCGCTTTGCCTTAAAGCCGTAACTTCTCTTTCTGTACCCCACTATAACAATGATATTGAGGAGTCTTGATGAGTGTGTTAATCGCCCTGGCCGCGTTGGGCCTGCTAATGCTGGCAGCCTATCGTGGATACAGCGTCATCCTGTTTGCCCCCATCGCGGCATTAGGCGCTGTTCTGTTGACGGATCCGAGCGCCGTTGGCCCGACCTTTACCGGTTTATTCATGGAGAAAATGGTCGGCTTTGTAAAACTCTACTTCCCCGTCTTCTTACTGGGCGCCGTGTTTGGCAAGTTGATCGAACTGTCCGGTTTTTCCCGCTCGATTGTCGCCGCGGCAATCAATATCCTGGGGCGGCGGCATGCCATTCCGGTGATTGTGCTGGTCTGTGCGCTGCTGACCTACGGCGGGGTGTCGCTGTTTGTGGTGGCGTTTGCGGTGTATCCGTTCGCGGCGGAACTGTTCAGACAAAGCAATATTCCTAAACGGCTGATCCCGGCAACGGTGGCGCTGGGGGCGTTTTCCTTCACCATGGATGCCCTGCCGGGAACGCCGCAGATCCAGAACATCATCCCGACCAGCTTTTTTGGTACCAATGCCTGGGCGGCGCCCTGGCTCGGATTAATTGGCTCGCTGTTTATCATCTGCGTCGGGCTTTTTTATCTGGAACGCCAGCGTCGCAAAGCGCAGGCGAAAAACGAAGGGTACGGTAGCAATCTGCTCAATGAGCCGGAAACGCCGGATAATATTAATCTGCCGAACCCGATCATTGCGATTTCGCCACTGATTCTGGTGGGGGTGTTTAACCTGTTGTTTACCCGCTGGATCCCGAAGTGGTACGGTGCGACGCATCAGCTGGAACTTCCTGGCCTTGCCAAACCGATTACCACCGAAGTGGGCAAAATCACCGCGATTTGGGCCGTTGAGGCGGCGCTGATTTCCGGGATCATCCTGGTGGTGGTGTTCGGTTATCGCAATATTCATGGCCGCATGGCGGAAGGCAGTAAAACCGCGGTTGGCGGCGCCATTCTGGCGGCAATGAATACGGCATCAGAATACGGTTTCGGTGCTGTTATCGCCGCCCTGCCAGGTTTTCTGGTGTTGTCGAAAGCGCTGGCGGCCATTCCTGATCCGCTACTCAACGAAGCCATTAGCGTCACCACGCTTGCCGGGATCACCGGCTCGGCATCGGGTGGGATGAGTATTGCCCTTGCGGCGATGTCCGACACCTTTATTGCGGCGGCGAACGCGGCGAACATTCCGCTGGAAGTGCTACACCGCGTGGCCTCAATGGCCAGTGGCGGTATGGACACGCTGCCGCACAACGGGGCGGTGATTACGCTGCTGGCGATCACCGGATTGAGTCATCGTCAGGCTTACGGCGGGATTTTTGCCATCACCGTGATTAAAAGTCTGGCCGTTCTGTTTGTTATCGGCGTCTTTTACGCCACCGGCATTGTCTGAGGAGAATCATGATGAATTTACACGGTAAAACCGCTCTGGTTACCGGTTCCACCAGCGGTATTGGATTGGGGATTGCGCAGGTGCTCGCCAAAGCAGGCGCTAACATTATTCTTAATGGTTTTGGCGATATTGAGGCGGCAAAAGATCGCGTGGCGCAATACGGCACCACGCCGGGCTATCATGGCGCCGATCTCAGTGATGAAACACAAATCGTCGACATGATGCGCTACGCGCAAAGCGAGTTTGGCGGCGTGGATATTCTCATCAACAATGCCGGGATCCAGCATGTTTCCCCGGTTGAGACCTTTCCGGTGGAAAAATGGAACGCCATCATTGCGATTAACCTCTCGTCCGTGTTCCACACCACGCGACTGGCGCTGCCGGGGATGCGCGAGCGTAACTGGGGACGCATCATCAATATTGCCTCGGTACATGGGCTGGTCGCCTCGAAAGAGAAATCCGCCTATGTGGCGGCAAAACACGGGGTGGTGGGACTGACCAAAACCACCGCGCTGGAAACAGCGCAAAGCGGCGTGACCTGTAACGCCCTCTGCCCTGGCTGGGTGTTGACGCCACTGGTACAGCAGCAAATCGACAAACGGATTGCCGACGGCGCAGCGCCGGAAAGCGCCCGCGATGCGCTGCTCGCGGAAAAACAGCCTTCCCGTGAGTTTGTCACCCCAGAACAGCTTGGCGAGCTGACGCTCTTTTTATGTTCCGAAGGGGCAGCTCAGGTGCGCGGCGTGGCGTGGAATATGGATGGCGGCTGGGTCGCGCAGTAAATCTTGTTACCTTTACCGGCCTGCGCGATCGCAGGCCGGTAAGCGCAACAGGGTCAGTTACGGTGTTAACTGTAACTGATAATCAAGGGTAATTTCTGCCTTCAATACCTGAGATACCGGGCACCCGGCTTTCGCTTTCTGGATAATCCCGTCAAAGGTCGACGCATCAATACCGGGCACCACCACCACGCTGTTCAGCGCAATTTTGGTGATCGCAAAACCGGCATCCACTTTATCCAGTGAGACATCTGCCGTGGTATCGATTGAGGTTGGCGTAAATCCGGCCTCTCCCAGCATCAACGAAAGCGCCATCGAGAAACAGGCCGCATGCGCGGCGCCAATCAGCTCTTCCGGGTTGGTGCCTTTGACGCCTTCAAAGCGCGTGTTAAACCCGTAAGGCTGCTGGTTCAGCACGCCGCTTTCGGTTGAAACGGTGCCTTTTCCGCGTTTAATGTCGCCTTCCCAGTGTGCCTGACCTTTCTTATGGATCGTCATTGCTACTCTCCTTAATTGTCGTCGGGATAACAAGTATAGGACGCCTGTACGCAAACCGGATAGATAAGAGAACGTTCTGAATTACCGCTTAAACATTGACCTTTCAGATAAAATGGTCGACCATCCAGTAAGCCGTTTTCGCTGAGAGCGGCTTTCTATGGGGTTGTATTTCGTCCGACATCGCGCGGACTCATCCTTGAAACCATTAACAGGATTAAGGAGTTAGAATGAAATCGAACCGTCAGGCCCGTCATATTCTTGGACAGGACCACAAAATCTCCAACCAACGTAAAACCGTGACCGAAGGCGACAAAACCAGCGTGGTCAACAATCCAACCGGAAGAAAACGCCGCGCTGACAGCAACTAGTCCCCGCCTGTGTTGATATGACGACAAACACCATTGCCACCGCAATGGTGTTTTTGCTTATAAAACCCCTCTACCTATACACAATGCTTTATAATCTGTGCCCGATTCCCTGGCGGCAAGGCAACATATGAAGATAAACGACAATGCCAGGGTCGGTAATTCAAAAAAGAGTGAGTGACATGGACATCAAAACCAAGAAACCGCGTTCCCTTTACATCCCCTACGCTGGCCCTGTACTGCTTGAATTTCCTCTCCTGAACAAAGGCAGCGCATTCAGTGCGGAAGAGCGTCGTAACTTCAACCTGCTGGGGTTACTACCGGAAGTCGTCGAAACGATTGAAGAACAGGCCGAACGCGCCTGGATCCAGTATCAGGGATTCAAAGCTGAAATCGACAAACACATTTACCTGCGCAACATTCAGGATACCAACGAAACCCTGTTCTACCGACTGGTGCATAACCATCTCGATGAGATGATGCCGGTCATCTATACCCCAACGGTTGGTGCTGCCTGTGAGCGTTTTTCTGAGATCTATCGTCGTTCGCGCGGCGTGTTTATCTCCTACCAGAACCGCCACAACATGGACGATATCCTGCAAAACGTCCCGAACCACAATATCAAAGTGATCGTGGTCACTGACGGTGAGCGTATTCTGGGGCTGGGCGACCAGGGGATTGGCGGTATGGGTATTCCCATCGGTAAATTGTCGCTGTACACCGCCTGTGGCGGGATAAGCCCGGCGTACACCCTTCCGGTGGTGCTGGATGTCGGCACCAATAACCAGCAACTGCTGAACGATCCGCTCTACATGGGCTGGCGTAATCCGCGTATCACCGACGATGAGTACTATGAATTTGTCGATGACTTCATCCAGGCGGTGAAGCAACGCTGGCCGGACGTGCTGTTGCAGTTCGAAGATTTTGCCCAGAAAAACGCGATGCCGTTACTCAACCGCTATCGTGATGAAATTTGCTCTTTTAACGATGATATCCAGGGGACTGCAGCAGTCACCGTCGGCACGCTCATTGCGGCCAGCCATGCTGCGGGTAGCCAGTTAAGCGAGCAAAAAATCGTCTTCCTCGGCGCAGGTTCCGCAGGCTGCGGCATTGCCGAGCAGATAGTTGCGCAGATCCAGCGCGAAGGACTGAGCGAAGAAGCTGCTCGCCAGCGCGTATTTATGGTGGATCGCTTTGGTCTGTTAACCGACCAGATGCCTAACTTGCTGCCATTCCAGACCAAACTGGTGCAAAAACGTGAAAATCTGCACCAGTGGGATACGCAAAACGACGTGCTCTCCCTGCTTGATGTGGTGAGAAATGTGAAGCCGGATATTTTGATCGGCGTTTCCGGCCAGACGGGGCTGTTTACCGAAGAGATCATTCGCGAGATGCACAAGCATTGTCCGCGTCCGATCGTGATGCCGTTGTCTAACCCGACTTCTCGCGTGGAAGCGACACCGCAGGACATCATCGCCTGGACGGAAGGTTGCGCGTTGGTGGCGACGGGCAGTCCGTTCGCTCCGGTGGTGTGGAAAGACAAAACCTATCCTATCGCCCAGTGTAATAATGCCTATATCTTCCCGGGTATCGGTCTGGGCGTGATCGCCGCAGGCGCGTCACGTATTACCGACGAGATGCTGATGTCGGCCAGTGAAACGTTAGCGAAATATTCGCCGATGGTGCTCAACGGTGAAGGGCTGGTGTTACCGGAGTTGAAAGATATCCAGGCCGTGTCGCGCGCCATTGCGTTTGCCGTCGGTAAAATGGCCCAGCAACAGGGTGTGGCGGTGAAAACCTCCGCCGAGGCGCTGCAACAGGCTATCGACGATAACTTCTGGCAGGCGGAATATCGCGATTACCGCCGTACGTCCATCTAACTCCCCCTATGGCCCGGCGGCGCAATGCTTGCCGGGCTATTCTCCCAATTTGCTGGTTTTGCGAACGGTTCCGTTCACTTCATGTTCTTCGCTTCTCTGGCATTTCATGCCCCGTGAACGGGTTAAGGGTGCTATCGCCGCACCCTTAACAATCCCGGCTCCCGGCAGGAAAATTGCCGCTTCGCGGTCTCCCTCCGCTTATTCCTCCAGGCTACCGGGTCGGGCGCGAGGTAACGTCCCTGTAAAACGCGCCCTGAACCCGCATCCCTGCGGGTTCCCCCGGCCTTACGAAAACACGTCGGCAATTTTCGGCCGGACTCTCCCCACACCTGACCACCTGAGCTGTTGTTTAAACAGCCAAACGGAAATCACTGAAAGTCAGAATGCTGAAGCGACACCACGGTCCGGCTGAAAATCGATGAGACGTTGACGGCTGACCGGGGCCGCCCGCAGGGACTCGGGCGGAGGGGACGGCCTGCAGGGATGCAGGCTCGACCCCGACCCGAAAGGCAGACGGAATAAGGTGAATATATCGCGAAGCGACGATTTTCCCGCCGGGAGCCAGGGTTGCAAGGGAGGCGGCGGCGAGCCTCCCTTGCACGTTCACAGGTAGGGTGATTGCAGAGAAGCAGTGGACATAAGGTGAACGTCACCCTTCACCAGAGTAAAAGGTTCTCCCTGATTCTTTAACTGACCAACATTAGGCTCTCCTCCCGCCGATGTTTACAGTGGCGAAATTTCCCCTTTGTGCTTACACTTTCACCACCCATTAACATTCGGAAAATAAAAGGAGGATACTTATGCTGTACTGTGAACGTTTCATCGCTTCACATACATTAGGCGATCGTCAGTGCTCAAGCGTTATCGGTATCGTGCTGCGATAACTTCGGCTTGAGCGAAGCTACCTTCTCTTTCCTCTTCTCTCGGGCTTACCGGGTTATCGTCAGCGATGTTTGACGAGGCGTTTTCACGCCTGTAACTCTTGAGTAAGCAACAATGAGCACTTTATTAACCGCACAATCTTTACACGTTGATACGGCGTTTGGCCCGTTATTCCGTGATCTCACCTTTGCGCTGAAAAAAGGCGATCGTATAGGTCTTATCGGTGACAACGGCTGTGGCAAAAGCACACTGCTAAAAATTCTCGACGGCAGCGAAACGCCGACCTCAGGCACTGTTTCTCTGGCCAGTCACTGTCATCTCGCCCGTGTTGAACAACATTTACCGCCTGACATTCTCTCGTTGCCCCTGCGGGAAGCGCTGTTGGCGCAACTGCCGGAACGCGAGCGCCTCAGCCAGCAATGGCAGGCGGAGTCATTACTCGCGGAAATGGGGTTTGCTGCTGAGGATTTTTCACTGTCAGCGCAAGTGCTGAGTGGCGGACAGCATACGCGTCTGTTACTGGCCCGTGCGTTGATGCGTAATCCTGACCTGCTGTTACTGGACGAACCTGGCAACCATCTGGATCTCCCCACCTTATTGTGGCTGGAACAGTTCTTACAACGCTGGTCAGGCAGTTTCGTTGTGGTCTCCCATGACCCTAATCTGTTGGATGCGGTCACCAACGGCACCTGGATCCTGCGCGATCGTCGCCTGCACGCGTTCGCGCTGCCCTGTAGCGCGGCAAGACAGGCATTAGCGGACACGGATGTCAGCGATGCGCTACGCCGCAAAGCAGAGCAAAAAGAGATCGACAGAGTCACCGCCAGCGCCAAACGGCTGGCGAACTGGGGACGGGTTTATGACAACGAAGATTTGTCCCGCAAAGCGAAGCAGATGGAAAAACAGGTTTCCCGTCTGAAAGCCGCGCAGACAGACGTCACGGCAGGAAGTCAGTGGTCACTAACATTACAGGGTGATAGCGTCCGCGCTGACCGTTTGCTGGAGATGAACGACCTGTTCGTGTCACCGGCGGCGGAAACCCCAGTGCTGTTTTCTGTTCCGGGGGCGCGGCTAAAAAGCGGTGACCGGGTTGCCATTGTCGGGCGTAACGGCTGCGGAAAATCATCGCTGCTTCGGCTTCTCTGGCAACAGTTTCAGTCTCAACAGGACAATGAAAGTGTGCGTCTGCACCCTCGCGTCTCACTGGGCTATTACGATCAAACGCTGCAGCAGCTCGCAGATAATGATTCGCTGTTTGATGCGCTTGAACCGTTTGCCCCGCAGCCCGACGTACGCAAGATGGCGCTAATTGGCGCGGGTTTTCCCTGGGTCCGTCATCAGCAGCAGGTCAAAACGTTGAGCGGCGGCGAACGTTCACGGTTATTGTTTGTGGGATTATCGCTGGCGCGGTTTAGTCTGTTGATGCTTGACGAGCCGACTAACCATCTGGATATGGATGGGAAAGAGGCGCTGGCGCAAACCCTGCAAACCTTCAGCGGCGGCGTGCTGCTGGTGAGTCATGACCGACAGTTGATCAGCCAAAGCTGTAACCGTTTCTGGTTTATTGAGCGGGGTGTGTTGAGTGAATGGCACGATCTCGAGGCGATCAACACGCGTATTCGGGAAACGTCTGTCGCGTGGCCGACGGCGACTATCACGGCTCAGGAGTCGGCCCATCCCCTCCCGGATGACAGTGATAGCCTGCTGGAAAAGCTGCTTGTGCTGGAACAGCAATTAGCGAATGACCTGGCGCGTAAGCCAAAGCACCAGAAGCCGCATTTGCAGGCGCAATGGCGTCAGGAAATCGACGCGCTGATTTTGCGGCTAGAATAAGCATGACATCAGGGCACCGGCCAGGTGCCCTTTCTCGCCAGTCTCGTCAAGCTATTAATATTAGTATTTATTATGCTTTGACAGGTCCGTGAACGGTTAAAACAGGCTAAAACACGTAAATTATCGTTCTTCACACTTGCATATATCATCAGAAAAATTAATCCTTACGAGGTAGAGGATAATAAGACTCACTCGCTTTACTCGCTATGCAGTTCACCATCATGATAAGGAGAAGACTATGAAGGCTGCTGTTGTCACTAAAGATCATCAGGTTGATATCACTGAGAAAACGCTACGCTCGCTGCAACACGGTGAAGCGCTTCTGAAAATGGAGTGCTGTGGTGTGTGTCATACCGATCTCCATGTTAAAAACGGCGATTTTGGCGACAAAACCGGCGTTATCCTGGGACATGAAGGCATTGGCGTTGTCACTGCTATTGGGCCAGGGGTGACCTCCCTTAAGCCAGGCGACCGCGCAAGCGTGGCATGGTTTTTTGAAGGATGTGGTCACTGTGAATACTGTAACAGCGGCAACGAGACGCTGTGCCGGAGCGTCAAAAACGCAGGTTACAGCGTTGATGGCGGTATGGCTGAAGAGTGCATTGTGGTGGCGGATTATGCGGTGAAAGTACCGGATGGTCTGGAATCCGCCGCAGCAAGTAGCATCACCTGTGCGGGCGTCACCACCTATAAAGCCGTGAAAATCGCGAAGATTAAACCCGGTCAGTGGATTGCGGTCTACGGTCTCGGCGGTCTGGGCAACCTGGCACTGCAGTATGCGAAAAACGTCTTTAATGCCAAAGTGATTGCCATCGACGTGAACGACGAACAGCTGAAACTCGCCAAAGAAATGGGCGCCGATCTGGTCATCAATTCACGCACTGACGATGCGGCGAAAATCGTGCAGGAGAAAACGGGCGGCGCACACGCAGCGGTGGTGACTGCCGTTGCGAAAGCGGCGTTTAACTCGGCGGTTGATGCCGTGCGTGCTGGCGGTCGTGTGGTTGCCGTTGGTCTGCCACCGGAAGCCATGAGTCTGGATATTCCACGTCTGGTGCTGGACGGTATTCAGGTGGTCGGTTCGCTGGTGGGAACGCGTCAGGATCTGACCGAAGCGTTCCAGTTTGCCGCAGAAGGCAAAGTGGTGCCTAAAGTGGCCCTGCGTCCGATCGGCGACATCAACGCTATCTTTAAAGAGATGGAACAAGGCCAGATTCGTGGCCGTATGGTGATTGATTTCCGCCGTTAATCGGTAAACGGCGACGGCTTTACTGCTCGTCGCCGTTTGTTTTGCGAAGCGCTTTCCACAAATATCCTCTCCTGCTTCCTCTTTAAACGAGTTCCCCACAAAATTTCGACCATCGTAGCGAATGTTGTTGCGCCATACGGAACAACAATGATAGCGTTCCTCCTGAAGGAACAAGAATGATTTGGATGATCATGAGTTTCAGACACAAGGGATTGCGTGACTTGTTTCTTCATGGGCGCACGTCAGGCGTTCTGGCAACGCAGGTAAAACGATTGCGTCACCGTCTCGCTGTTATTGATGCCGCCTGCCATATTAACGATATCGACATGCCTGGCTACAGGCTGCACCCGTTGAGCGGCGATCGTGATGGCGTTTGGGCGATATCTGTCTCGGGGAACTGGCGAATAACCTTTGAGTTCGTCAATGGCGATGCATACCTACTGGATTACGAGGACTATCACGCATGAAAATGGCAAATCATCCCCGCCCGGGAGACATTATTCAGGAAGCGCTGAACGAACTTAACGTCAGTCTGCGCGAATTTGCCAGAGCAATGGACATTGCTCCCTCTACAGCAAGCCGGTTGCTAACCGGAAAAGCGGCGCTAACCCCAGAAATGGCGATTAAGCTCTCCGTGGTGATCGGCAGCTCACCGCAAATGTGGCTGAATCTGCAAACCGCCTGGAGTCTGACAGAAGCCGAAAAAACCGTTGATATTTCAAGGCTCCGTCATCTGGCAGCGCAATAATCAATCGTTAAGGCCCGGAGCCTGGATTTCTTGCTGCAAAAGGATATCAATCACCAAATCCAGTGGATACACCGTATCCTCTGTATGGCGTAACTCATTTAATGACCACCAGCGGTGATCGCCGATAACGGCCTTTTCATGGTTGCTCCAGCCAGAAAATTCGGCCTCTTTACCTTCAACACGAATCAAAAAGAAACGCTCATCAGCAATAACGCTTTCTCCACTGGGTAACATCATCGTGAAGCTTCTTTTGGCTATCTGCGGTCCCGCAAATTCGCGTAAGATTCCGGTTTCTTCATATAATTCCCTTAATGCTGCCTCTTCAAATGATTCGGCACTTTCCAGCCCACCGCCAGGTGTTGCCCAATATGACCGTCCAGCCAGCGCATCATTTGTATGCTCAAAACGAAACAGAAGTACCCGGTTATCAGAACTCAGAACAATGAGCCTGGATGAAGGACGTGTGTGCATGATAACCTCCGTGTTTGATAAAAAAATGGCGCCTTTTTCAGCGCCATTTTTACTGTATAGAGTCAAAAGAGATTATAACCCTTCTTCACTCTCTTTTTTGGCTTCGGCTTTCTCGACGTCGCGATACCAGCGCGGATGGTGTTTCTTCGCCCAGCGACGGCTGACCTTCCCTTCGACCATGCCTTTGATCGAACCTTTCACCCAGAATGCCATGTACATATGGATGAGGATGGCGTGCATCAGAATAATGCCCGCCGCCGCGTGGATCAGCAGGCTGTAACGCACCACCTGCATCGGGAAGAACTGCGCGAAGTACGGACGCCAGATAATGACGCCGGTCACCAGCAGAACGAAAATCATGCTCATGATCGACCAGAACATCATTTTCTGCCCGGCGTTATACTTACCCACGTCCGCCACTTTGTGTTCATTGCCCTTCAGCACTTCCACAATATTCTTCAGCCACGGAATGTCTTTCTTATCCGGGATGTTGTGTTGTACAAAACGAAAGAACATAAACATCAGCGCGACGAAGATCGCGATGCCGAAGAACGGGTGCAGAATGCGCCCCATCTGCGGCGTACCGAAGGTTTGCGTCAGCCATTGCAGCGTTGGGAAGAAAAACGAAATTCCCGACAGCGCCACCAGGAAGAAACAGATCACCACCGTCCAGTGACAGGCGCGGTCGATAAATTTCGTGCGCACTATCATTTTTGACTTACTCATGATGATCCTCCTCTTCGTCGTCCACTTCTTTGTTCGGGCCAATACCAATGTAGTGGTAAATCAGTCCGGCGAAGGTGGCGATAAACCCTGCTGCCGCCAACGGTTTCAACGCCCCTTTCCACAGGTTGATTGAGGTGTCGACTTTCGGGTCCTTCGGCAAACCGTGATACAACTCTGGCTGGTTAGCATGATGCAGTACATACATCACGTGTGTCCCACCCACACCCTGTGGGTTATAAACACCGGCATGTTCGTACCCACGCGCTTTGAGTTTTTCCACGCGCTGCTCGGCCATTTCCAGCATCTCTTGCTTGGTGCCGAAATGAATCGCCCCCGTCGGGCACGTTTTCACGCACGCAGGCTCCTGGCCGACACTGACGCGATCGACGCAGAGTGTACATTTATAGACGCGGTTATCCTCTTTATTGAGGCGCGGTACATTAAACGGACACCCGGCAATGCAGTAGCCACAGCCAATGCAGTGTTCAGACTGAAAATCAACAATCCCGTTAGCGTACTGGATGATTGCCCCGGCAGACGGGCACGCCTTCAGACAGCCCGGATCTTCACAGTGCATACAGCCGTCTTTACGGATCAACCACTCCAGCTTGCCGTTTTGCTCGGTTTCGCTAAAGCGCATCACCGTCCAGGATTTCGCGCTCAGATCGGCAGGGTTGTCATACACCCCAACACAATGCCCAACCTCATCGCGAATGTCGTTCCACTCCGAACACGCCACCTGGCAGGCTTTACAGCCTATGCAGGTGGAAACGTCGATCAGTTTGGCGACTTCAGCCTTGTAATCACGCGCCTGGGGAGGCGGCGTGATGGCGTTTGTTGCGGACCGTTTGATGATGTCCTGCGTTTCCAAAGACATATGTTCGCCTCCCTTACGCCTTCTCGATGTTAACTAAAAACGCTTTGTATTCCGGCGTTTGCGAGTTTGCATCACCGACGTTCGGCGTCAGAGTGTTGGCGATATAGCCTTTACGCGCGACCCCTTCAAAGCCCCAGTGAATCGGGATACCCACCGTTTCAACCTGCTGACCGTTAACCTGCAAGGTGCGCAGACGGCGTGTGACCACCGCAACGGCACGAATAAATCCGCGCTTGCTGCTGACTTTCACGTAGTCACCGTTGGCGATACCCTTCGCGGCGGCCAGTGTTTCGCTGATTTCCACAAACTGCTCTGGCTGGGCGATGGCATTCAGCAATGCGTGCTTGGTCCAGGTGTGGAAATGTTCCGTCAGACGGTAGGTGGTACCGACATACGGGAACTCGTCCTTTTTACCCAGGCGCAAGGCATCTTCTTCATACAAACGCACCGCCGGATTGGAAATGACGTTCGGATGCAGCGGGTTGGTTCCCAGCGGCGTTTCAACCGGCTCATAGTGTTCCGGGAACGGTCCTTCCGCCATTTTATCAATCGCGAACAGACGTCCCAGCCCTTCCGGCTGCATGATAAACGGCCCGGTTGCGCTGCCCGGTGGAGCAGTATTGAAGTCCGGAATATCGTTACCCGTCCATTTCGCGCCGTTCCACTGGATCAGCATCCGTTTCGGATCCCACGGTTTACCCTGTGGATCGGCGGAAGCGCGGTTATACAGCACGCGGCGGTTCAGCGGCCACGCCCAGGCCCAACCTAACGTGTTACCGAGGCCAGACGGATCGGCGTTGTCACGGTTGGCCATCTGGTTGCCCTGCTCCGTCCAGCTACCGGTATAAATCCAGCAGGAGGAGGCCGTGGTACCGTCATCGCGCAGCTGAGCAAAACTGCTCAGTAGCTGACCTTTCTTCGCGATCAGCACACCGTTGGCGTCATAGAGATCGGCCAGCGCATAGCCGTTGTTTTCTTTGGCGACCTCTTCGGATTCCGGATGGTCTGGCTGCTTGTAGTTCCAGCTCATTTTCAGCAGCGGCTCTACGCCTTTACCGCCTTCGTTGCGGTAGAGATCGCGCAGACAATGGTAAATACCCGCCAGAATTTCGCCGTCATTGCGGGCTTCGCCCGGCGCATCCTGGCCTTTCCAGTGCCACTGCAGCCAGCGACCGGAGTTGGCAATCGAGCCATCTTCTTCCGCAAAACAGGTGGACGGCAGACGGAACACTTCGGTCTGAATCGACGCCGGGTCGACATCGTTTGACTCGCCGTGGTTCTGCCAGAACGTTGAAGTCTCTGTCACCAGCGGATCGATAACGACCATGTACTTCAACTTACTCAGGGATTGCACCACTTTGTTTTTGTCCGGGAAGGACGCCACCGGGTTGAAGCCCTGACAGATGTAGCCGGTCACTTTACCGCTATCCATCATGTTGAAGTATTTAATGACGTCGTAGGACTGATCCCATTTCGGCAGCCACTCAAATCCCCAGTCATTCTCTTTTTGCGCCGCGTCGCCGTAGAACGATTTCATCAGGCTGACGAAAAACTTCGGATAGTTGCCCCAGTAGTTCACCTGGTCGGCCAGCGTCGCTTTCGGCGTGTTGGCCTGCAGATAGGTTTGCAGATCGGTCTGTTTCTCTGACGGCAGCGTCAGATAACCGCTCAGACTGGTAGAAAGAAGACCTAAATCCGTTAAGCCCTGAATGTTGGAGTGACCGCGCAAGGCGTTCACGCCGCCGCCAGCCATGCCCATGTTGCCGAGCAGCAACTGGATCATCGCCATCGTACGAATGTTCTGCGCCCCGACGGTGTGTTGCGTCCACCCCAATGCATAAAGGAAGGTGGTCGTACGGTCGGCCGCGCTGGTGGAGGCTAACACTTCACACACTTTCAGGAAATCGGCTTTTGGCGTACCGCAGATGTTTTCCACCACATCCGGCGTATAACGGGAAACGTGCTGTTTGAGCAAGTTCCACACGCAGCGCGGGTGACTCAGCGTGTCATCACGTTTTGCATAGCCGTTTTCATCGAACTGATAGTTCCATGATGACTTATCATACTGACGTTTTTTCGCGTCGTAGCCGCTAAACAGGCCGTCGTCGAAAGCAAAATCATCCCGTACCAGCAGGCTGGCGTTGGTGTAATGCTTCACGTACTCCGCGTTGATTTTCTGATTTTCGATCAGGTACAGCAGAACGCCAGACAGGAACGTAATGTCCGTACCGGAACGGATCGGCGCATAGATATCTGCAACCGACGCTGTACGCGTAAAGCGAGGATCGACAACAATTAATGTCGCATCATTATTATTCTTCGCTTCCATCGCCCAGCGGAATCCCACCGGATGTGCTTCAGCGGCGTTACCGCCCATCACCATCACGACGTTGGCGTTTTTGATATCAACCCAGTGGTTGGTCATCGCACCGCGACCAAATGTTGGAGCAAGACTTGCTACCGTTGGTCCGTGTCAGACGCGTGCCTGGTTGTCGACTGCCAGCATGCCGAGAGAGCGCACAAATTTTTGCGTCAGCATACCGGTTTCATTACTTGCCGCAGAGGCGCAAAGCATCCCGGTAGACAACCAGCGGTTGACGGTGACGCCCTGCTCGTTCTTTTCAATAAAGTTGGCGTCACGGTCAGCTTTCATCAGTTTTGCGATACGGGAGAACGCCTCATCCCAACTGATACGCTGCCATTTGTCTGAACCCGCCGCGCGATATTGTGGATAACGCAGGCGGTTTTCACTGTGAACATAGTCCAGCAGACCCGCGCCTTTAGGACATAATGCCCCACGGCTTACCGGATGGTCCGGGTCCCCTTCAATATGGTAAATCGCTTCCTTCGCGTTTTTGGCTCCATCTCCGAGGCTATACATTAATAGCCCGCATCCCACGGAACAGTATGTGCAGGAGTTTCGGATCTCTTTGGCGCGCAGCAGTTTGTAATTACGCGCCTGAGCCAGTGCAGACTTAGGTGCAAAACCAAGCGCTGCGACTGTTGTTCCTGCCATACCGCCCGCGCAGATTTTAAAAAATTGTCTGCGGCTGACGTCCATTGCTTTCCTCTTTTTTACAGGGATGTAACTTCGCGACGAAACTAACAGCTATGACCATATCTTTTTTGCGTCAAATCAATAACGAATCGGTTCCGCTACTAAATAGTGCCGTTTGCCGAACATTTATACCCACAAAGAAGTATTGGGCTGGACGATTTATTAACGCCCGACAGTTTAAAAGTGCTATAAATTTCAGCTTCTTTAATGAATAGGAACGAGGACAGACGAACAGAATGACGAGAAAAAAAGCAACGCTAATTGGACTGATTGCCATCGTGCTCTGGAGTACCATGGTGGGGTTGATTCGTGGCGTGAGTGAAGGACTTGGGCCGGTGGGCGGCGCGGCAATGATCTATTCATTAAGCGGACTGTTGCTTATTTTTACTGTCGGTTTTCCTAATATTCGTCACTTCCCTGTTCGTTATTTAATCGCTGGCAGTTTCCTTTTCGTTACTTACGAAATATGCCTGGCACTGTCGCTGGGTTATGCGGTGACGCGGCATCAGGCCATTGAGGTCGGCATGGTCAACTATTTATGGCCCAGCCTGACGATTCTTTTCGCCATTTTATTTAATGGACAAAAAACAACCTGGTTGGTCATTCCTGGATTAATTGTGGCGTTGACCGGTGTCTGTTGGGTATTAGGCGGTGAAAATGGACTCAATCCTGGTGAAATAATAAGCAATGTCGCCACCAGCCCATTAAGCTATTTTCTCGCCTTTCTGGGGGCGTTTATTTGGGCGACGTATTGTACGGTCACCAATAAATATGCCCGGGGATTTAACGGAATCACGGTCTTTGTTTTGCTCACTGCCGCAAGTTTATGGGTTCACTATTTATTGACACCTCAACCTGAAATGCATTTCACTCTTCCCGTCACTATCAAGCTATTTTCGGCGGCATTAACGTTAGGGTTTGCCTACGCGGCATGGAATGTTGGAATTTTGCACGGAAATGTCACCATCATGGCCGTGGGTTCTTATTTCACCCCCGTAATGTCGTCTGCGCTGGCTGCGGTTCTTTTAAGCGCCCCGCTTTCATTTTCGTTCTGGCAAGGCGCTATTATGGTGTGCGTCGGTTCACTGCTCTGCTGGCTGGCAACACGCCGTGCCTGACGCCAGTCATCGGGTCTTAATATCATCCACTGGATGAAAAACGACCCGATAGCCTATTCCTTGTTACAAATTCATTTCTGGCAATTATTGCGAGCATGACCTGCGCTTAGAAAATTCTTATTTGCCTTTTTACCGTTTTATTGCCATACCGTTAATACCATGCCTGCTGTTCATTTTGGCGTCACATGAACAAATTGTATGCACTCATTTTCTTTTGTGTTAAATATGTTATCGAGATGATTATTTTTTGCTAACATTAAGCATTTTATGCTCAAGCGAAACTGTATTCATGCATATAGTCAGCTCTGGCAACTAACGAATATCAAACAATAAATACAGATATAGTCCCTCTCGTAAATATATCTATTCAGTAAGTTCCTAATTTCAACTAATTTTTTCAGCTCTATTATGTAGATCTGGATCACATAACTGTAAATATTTAGTAATATTATGAAACTTATTATTGAACTTATACCACCGCGTAATTTAAAAATGGTCTGCCATTGACTAGGCGGGTTCGTTTAGAAATGGTTTAGGAAACACACTAAGAAAATTATAAGGATTATTGAGCATGAAACTTAAATTAGTTGCAGTGGCAGTGACTACCCTGTTGGCAGCAGGTGCAGTAAACGCAGCAGAGATTTATAACAAAGACGGCAACAAACTGGATCTGTACGGTAAAGTACACGCTCAGCATTATTTCTCTGATGACACCAGCAAAGATGGCGACAAAACTTACGTGCGTACCGGCTTTAAAGGCGAAACGCAGATCAATGACCAACTGGTTGGTTTTGGCCAGTGGGAATATGAATTTAAAGGTAACCGTACCGAATCCACCAATGCTTCAAACAGCGACAAAACCCGTCTGGCATTCGCTGGTCTGAAATTCGCTGAATACGGTTCTTTAGACTACGGCCGTAACTACGGCGTAGCGTACGACATCGGCGCATGGACCGACGTTCTGCCTGAGTTCGGTGGTGATACCTGGACCCAGACTGACGTGTTCATGACCAGCCGTACTACTGGCGTTGCAACTTACCGTAACAACGATTTCTTCGGTCTGGTTGACGGCCTGAACTTTGCTGCTCAGTACCAGGGCAAAAACGATAGCGCAAGCGCTACAAATCCAAAAGGCCGTGATGCAGTCGAATCTAACGGCGACGGTTTTGGTCTGTCTACTACCTATGAGTACGAAGGCTTCGGCATCGGTGCTACCTATGCAAAATCTGACCGTACTGATGGTCAGGTCGCCTATGGCCGTACCGACACTCTGAACGCCGACGGCGACACCGCGGAAGTATGGGCTGCTGGCCTGAAATACGATGCGAACAACATCTACCTGGCAACTACCTACTCTGAAACCCGCAACATGACTGTGTTTGGCGATGACTATATCGCGAACAAAGCACAGAACTTTGAAGTGGTTGCTCAGTATCAGTTCGACTTCGGTCTGCGTCCGTCCGTGGCTTACCTGAAATCCAAAGGTAAGGATCTGGGTGCCTGGGGCGATCAGGATCTGGTTGAATACGTTGACGTGGGCGCGACCTACTACTTCAACAAAAACATGTCTACCTTCGTTGATTACAAAATCAACCTGCTGGATGACAACAACTTCACCAAGCATGCTGGCGTAAGCACCGACGACATCGTGGCTGTAGGCCTGACCTACCAGTTCTAATTTTGTTGTAGCCTGAAATCAAAGCCAGCCCATGATGGGCTGGCTTTTTCTCTTGATCCAGACTCGGTCATAAGGAGTATGCCGTGCAGACGTTCACAGGTCGTTGTCTTTGCGGACAGAGCCATTTTACCGTTAACGTCGAAATGCTTGATGTCTATGCCTGCCACTGCACGTTGTGCCAGAAATGGTCAGGTGGTATTGCCATGTATCTGGAAGCCAGCGGTCAACCGCTGATGTCGCCAGAGTCATCAGAACCTTCGCACTTTCCCTCTTCAACACGTGGAGAACGTTTTTTCTGTTCCGGCTGCGGATGCCCACTGTGGTTTATGTTGACCGACAGTGAGCGCTACTTTATTCCGTGGACATTGCTGGAGCTTAACGAGGTCGATCGCCGTCGCCTGATCCTGGCTGCCGAAATCTACACTGAAACGCAACCCGCTTTCTGGCGTCTCACGGGGCAATACGCTCGCCTGAGCGGCAAGGAAGTTGAGGAGATGGATTACCCTTGCCAGTTAGCCCACTAAATTAATGCTGTTTTATCTTTGACAGACTGAACCACATCCCGACCGCCAGCAGGATCAACAAACTTCCGGCGCTGCTTAACGCCACACTGTGCGACCAGGTGAACGCCTGTCTGGCCGCCCCAAGAACCGCGTCGCCAAGCGTTGGTGAAAGCGTATGGGCAAGTTGTACCGCCTCGCCCATTGATGACGACGCGCGTTCAATGTCCTGTTCGCTTAACCCGGTCGGCAGCATGACAGACGCCGAGAAACTCCGGCTCAGCAGTAAACCGAAGATGGCAATACCTAGCCCTGCGCCCAGCTCATAGGCCATCGTTTCGATTGCGCCCGCCGCGGCGGCTTTTTCTGCCGGTGCCGCCGCCATAATGGCAGCTGTTGACGCCAGAAGCGCGCTGGCAGCGCTGAATCCCAGCAACGCCATCAGCCCCCAGGCCTGCCACTGTTGGCTACTGAAGTCAGTCAGCGCCAGACCGTAGAAACTCAACGCGCTGAGCGCCATCCCGCCGGTCGCCACCCAACGCAAACCCAGCCGTGACACCAGCATGCCGGCAATCGGACCGCTGAATCCGCTGGCCACCATCACGGGCAGCATAAACAGTCCTGCCTGATACGGTGTCAGACCGTGAACAAACTGTAGCTCCTGCGCCATCAGCAGTTCAAATCCCACCAACGTGATCATCGCGGTCATCGCCATCACCACGCCGCTCAGGATGATACGGTGGGTAAAAAGACGCATGTCGATCATCGGGCGCGAAGCCGCCAGTTGGATGCGCACAAACGCGGCCAGTAACAGCGCCCCCACCAGTAACGTCAACGCAATCACGCCGACCGCGAGATGCCCTTTCAGCGCCGTCTTTGCGCTATAGACCAACAGCAAAATGGCGATGATCAACATGATCGCGTGCGCCAGGTTGAGCGACTGCTCGCGACGGCCTGCCTGTGGCGGAACAAAGCGCGCCGTCAATCCCATCACCAGTATGACAATCGGGACGTTGATCAGAAATACCGAGCCCCAGTAGAAATGCTCCAGCAACATACCGCCGACCAGCGGACCGAACGCCGCGCCCCCCGATCCTACGGCGGCCCATACGCCAAGCGCCATATTGCGATGACGCGCTTCAGAAAAGGTGGCGCGGATCCCCGCCAGCGTCGCAGGCACAATCATTGCAGCACCGATCGCCAGCAGCGCCCGCGTTGCAATCAGCAGACTGGCGTTATGGGCAAACGCGGCAGCCAGCGAGGCCAGACCAAACAGGGTCCCGCCCAACAACAGCAGACGTTTAAAACCAATGCGGTCGCCCAGCGCGCCCATCGGTAAGACCATCCCGGCCATCACCAGAGAATAAATATCAATGATCCACAGCAGCTCGTTGCCACTGGCGCCCAGCGTCATACTCAGCGTGGGGGCGGCAACATGCAGCACCGTTGCGTCAATCGCAACAGGGATGTAGACCAGCACAATAATCACTAACGTTAACCACTGACGAAACATAAAACTCCCGCTAAAAACAAACCTGGACACACGTCCAAGTCTGGCGATCCTACGGAAAGTTGAACGCATGTCCAGCTTTTTGTTACACTGCCGACACGGTAACCAGAGTGAAGGGCATATGAGCTATTTAAATCGGGATGAACGTCGCGAAGTGATTCTGCAGGCAGCCATGCGCGTTGCGTTACAGGAAGGCTTTAACGCAATGACGGTAAGACGTATTGCGACAGAAGCCAGCGTGGCGACCGGGCAACTTCACCACCATTTTAGCAATGCAGGCGAACTGAAGTCGCAGGCCTTTATCCGTCTGATTCGTACCCTACTGGATACCAACATCGCACCGGAGAACGCCACCTGGCGCATGCGTCTTCATGCCATGCTGGGCAGCCACGACGGCGGTTTTGAACCCTACATCAAACTCTGGCGAGAAGCGCAAATCCTTGCGGACAAAGACCCTGAAATCAAAAATGCGTATCTGCTGACGATGAAAATGTGGCACGAAGATACCGCGCGACTGATCGAGCAAGGTCGTGAGGCCGGTGAGTTCACCTTTACCGACGGCACGGCGGAGGACATTGCCTGGCGTTTAATTGCGCTGGTTTGTGGTCTGGACGGTATGTACGCGCTTGGCATGACTGAAATGGCGGATCCCGCCTTTGAGCGGCATCTGGATCACATGATTTCACAGGAACTGTTCATCTGACGTCAAATATGAATTAACAATACATCTTTATCGTTTACATTTAGTAACACTTAAGCAACCTGTTATTCCCCCTTCACTTCACGGGGTTCCGCTTTCTTATCTATCCTTTTCAAACAATATTCTCAAAAACCCCAATAATTTCTAAAAAGAGCCATGCGGCTCAGCCTCTTATTATTTCTTTTTCATGAACGACGCGGGCATGTGAGGGTAATATGGCACCACAAAATGAGAAAAAAAACCGTTATCTTTTAAGTGACTGGAAGCCTGAAAACCCCGCTTACTGGGAAAATAAAGGTAAGCACATCGCCCGAAAAAATCTCTGGATATCAGTCTCTTGCTTGTTGCTCGCCTTCTGTGTCTGGATGTTGTTCAGCGCCGTCGCCGTTAATTTGAATAAAGTGGGCTTTAATTTCACCACCGATCAACTCTTTTTATTAACCGCATTACCATCGCTTTCCGGCGCCATATTACGCGTGCCCTACTCCTTTATGGTGCCCATATTTGGCGGACGTCGCTGGACGATTTTTAGCACCGTCATTCTGATTATTCCTTGTCTGTGGCTCGGTTTTGCGGTGCAAAACACCGCTACTCCCTATGGGGTATTTATTATTATCGCGCTGTTGTGCGGTTTTGCTGGCGCCAACTTTGCGTCGAGTATGGGCAATATCAGTTTTTTCTTCCCCAAATCGAAGCAAGGCAGCGCCCTGGGGATTAACGGCGGCTTAGGCAACTTAGGCGTCAGCGTGATGCAGATGGTCGCGCCGCTGGTGATTTTTCTGCCCATCTTCACATTCCTCGGCGTGCAAGGCGTCCCACAGGCCGACGGGTCGTTGTTGTCGCTGGCGAATGCCACCTGGATTTGGGTTCCGCTACTGATTGCCGCCACCTTCGCGGCCGGGCTGGGGATGAATGACATTTCCAGCTCAAAATCCTCTATCGCTGCGCAACTGCCGGTGCTCAAACGTTTTCATCTCTGGTTGTTAAGCCTGCTGTACCTCGCCACGTTTGGATCGTTTATCGGCTTTTCCGCCGGGTTCGCCATGCTGGCGAAAACACAATTTCCCGATGTGAACATACTGAAACTGGCCTTTTTCGGACCGTTTATCGGCGCGCTTGCGCGCTCTGCCGGAGGCTTTATTTCCGATAAGTTCGGCGGCGTGCGCGTGACGCTGATTAACTTCATCTTTATGGCCTTGTTTAGCGCCCTGCTGTTTCTCACCTTACCGGGTTCGGGTTCCGGGAGTTTTATCGCGTTTTATCTGGTGTTCATGGGACTTTTCCTGACGGCAGGACTGGGAAGCGGCTCGACCTTCCAGATGATTGCGGTGATCTTTCGCAAAATCACGATTTACCGGGTGAAACTGCGCGGCGGTTCGGAAGAACAGGCCCAGCGTGAAGCGGTGACGGATACCGCCGCCGCGCTTGGGTTTATCTCCGCTATCGGCGCGGTGGGCGGTTTCTTCATCCCGAAAGCGTTTGGCTCATCCCTGGCGCTGACCGGCTCTCCGGTTGGTGCAATGAAAATATTCTTAGTGTTTTACATCGTCTGCGTGCTGGTGACCTGGCTGGTCTATGGCCGCAAATCACAAAAAAAATAACAAACATATTCATGTAGGCCTGATAAGACGCGTTAGCGTCGCCATCAGGCGTTGAAATAAAACCGGATGGCGGCACAAGGCCTGATCCGGTCTACATGCCTGACACCTTATCGGAGCAGGAGACATGTCATGAGCAAATTGCTGGATCGCTTCCGTTACTTTAAGCAAAAAGGTGACACCTTTGCTGAGGGACACGGTCAGGTTATGCATAGCAACCGGGACTGGGAGGACAGCTATCGCCAACGCTGGCAGTTCGACAAAATCGTGCGTTCGACTCACGGAGTTAACTGTACCGGCTCGTGCAGCTGGAAAATCTACGTCAAAAATGGCCTGGTGACCTGGGAAACACAACAAACCGATTATCCGCGCACTCGCCCGGATCTTCCCAATCACGAACCGCGCGGCTGCCCACGCGGCGCCAGCTACTCCTGGTATTTATACAGCGCTAACCGACTCAAATATCCGCTGGTGCGCAAACGGCTGATCGAACTCTGGCGCGACGCCCTCTCCCGCCAGCCCGACCCGGTTCTGGCCTGGGAATCGATCATGAACGATCCGCAAAAGTGTCAGAGCTACAAACAGGTGCGCGGACGCGGCGGATTTATTCGCTCAAACTGGAAAGAACTCAATCAGTTGATCGCCGCCGCCAACGTCTGGACGGTCAAAACCTACGGTCCCGATCGCGTCGTCGGTTTCTCGCCGATCCCGGCCATGTCGATGGTCTCCTACGCCGCAGGCACCCGCTACCTGTCGCTGCTCGGCGGCACCTGTCTGAGTTTTTACGACTGGTACTGTGATTTACCCCCTGCATCGCCGATGACCTGGGGCGAGCAAACGGACGTCCCGGAATCGGCCGACTGGTACAACTCCAGCTACATTATCGCCTGGGGTTCTAACGTGCCGCAGACGCGTACCCCGGATGCCCACTTCTTTACCGAAGTGCGTTACAAAGGCACCAAAACCATCGCCATCACGCCCGATTATTCAGAAGTCGCCAAACTGTGCGACCAGTGGCTGTCGCCGAAGCAAGGCACCGACAGCGCGCTGGCCATGGCGATGGGCCATGTGATCCTGAAGGAGTTCCACCTCGATAACCCAAGCGACTACTTTATCAACTATTGTCGTCGCTACACTGATATGCCGATGCTGGTGCTGCTGGATGCGCGTGACGATGGCAGTTACGTTCCCGGACGTATGATGCGCGCCTCCGATCTGGTGGACGGTCTGGGCGAGAGCAATAATCCAGAATGGAAAACGGTCGCCATTAATAGCGCGGGAGAACTGGTGGCACCGAACGGTTCGATTGGCTTTCGCTGGGGTGAGAAAGGCAAATGGAACCTTGAAGCGCTGGCGGCAGGAAACGAAACGGAACTGTCGCTATCGTTGCTGGGTCAACATGATGATGTCGCGGGCGTGGCGTTCCCCTATTTCGGCGGTAACGAGAACCCCCATTTTCGCAGTGTGAAGCAGGAACCTGTGCTCATTCGCCAGCTCCCGATGAAACGCCTGACGCTGGCTGACGGCAGCGTGCGTCCGGTAGTCAGCGTCTACGATCTGGTGCTGGCCAATTACGGGCTGGATCGGGGTCTTGATGATGACTGCGCCGCCAAAGAGTACGCCGAGCTCAAAGCCTATACGCCTGCGTGGGGCGAACACATCACCGGCGTGCCACGCCGTCATATCGAACAGATCGCCCGTGAGTTTGCCGATACCGCCCACAAAACCCACGGACGGTCGATGATTATCCTCGGTGCCGGTGTGAACCACTGGTATCACATGGACATGAACTACCGGGGGATGATCAACATCCTGGTCTTCTGCGGGTGTGTTGGGCAAAGCGGCGGCGGCTGGGCGCACTATGTCGGGCAGGAGAAACTGCGTCCGCAAACCGGCTGGCTCCCGCTGGCGTTCGCGCTGGACTGGAACCGGCCGCCGCGCCAGATGAACAGCACCTCGTTTTTCTACAACCACTCCAGTCAGTGGCGCTATGAAAAACTGACGGCGCAGGAGTTGCTCTCGCCGCTGGCGGACGCCACGAAATTTACCGGGCATCTGATTGATTTCAACGTCCGGGCGGAACGCATGGGCTGGCTGCCTTCGGCGCCTCAGCTCAATCTCAACCCGTTAACCCTGAAAGCCAACGCGGACCAGGCCGGATTATCGCCGGCGGAGTACACCGTTGCGGCGCTCAAATCCGGTGAGATTCGTTTCGCCTGTGAGCAGCCGGACAACGGGAAAAATCATCCCCGCAATCTCTTCGTCTGGCGTTCAAATCTGCTGGGCTCCTCCGGTAAAGGCCACGAGTACATGCTCAAATACCTGCTGGGTACCGAGAGCGGTATTCAGGGCGAGGCGTTAGGGTCGAACGAAGGGATCAAGCCTGAAGAGGTTGAATGGCAGTCAGCCGCGATTGAAGGCAAACTTGACCTGCTGGTGACGCTCGATTTTCGGATGTCCAGCACCTGCCTGTTTTCCGACATCGTGCTGCCGACCGCCACCTGGTATGAAAAAGACGACATGAACACCTCGGATATGCATCCGTTTATTCATCCGTTATCGGCCGCCGTGGACCCGGCCTGGGAATCGAAAAGCGACTGGGAGATCTACAAGGGTATCGCAAAAGCCTTCTCAGAGGTGTGCGTCGGTCATCTTGGCAAAGAAACGGATGTCGTACTGCAACCGCTGCAACATGACTCTCCGGCAGAACTGTCACAACCCTTTGATATTCAGGACTGGCGCAAAGGCGAATGTGACCTCATTCCCGGAAAAACCGCGCCCAATATTGCGGTGCTCGAGCGTGACTATCCGGCTACTTACGAGCGTTTTACCTCGCTCGGACCGTTGATGGACCAACTGGGTAACGGCGGTAAAGGCATCTCGTGGAACACGCAGACGGAGGTCGATTTCCTCGGCAAGCTCAACTACACCAAGCTGGACGGCCCGGCGAAAGGTCGCCCGTTGATCGACACCGCCATCGATGCTTCTGAAGTGATCCTGGCGCTGGCGCCGGAAACCAACGGCCAGGTGGCGGTGAAAGCCTGGGAAGCGTTAGGTGCCATTACCGGTCGCGAACACACCCATCTGGCGCTCAACAAAGAAGACGAGAAAATCCGCTTTCGTGATATCCAGGCGCAGCCGCGTAAGATTATTTCCAGCCCGACCTGGTCCGGTCTGGAAAGCGAACATGTCTCCTACAACGCCGGTTACACCAACGTCCATGAGTTGATCCCGTGGCGCACGCTCTCGGGTCGCCAACAGCTGTACCAGGATCACGCCTGGATGCGCGCGTTTGGCGAAAGTCTGGTGGCGTACCGACCGCCTATTGACACCCGCAGCGTCAGCGCGATGCGGGAAATCCCCCCTAACGGCTTCCCCGAAAAGGCGCTCAATTTCCTGACGCCGCACCAGAAATGGGGCATTCACTCCACCTACAGCGAAAACCTGCTGATGCTGACGCTGTCGCGCGGCGGGCCGATTGTCTGGCTCAGCGAGACCGACGCCAAAGAGTTGGGCATTGAAGACAACGACTGGATTGAGGCCTTTAACGCCAACGGCGCTCTCACCGCCCGCGCGGTGGTCAGCCAGCGTGTTCCGCCGGGGATGACCATGATGTACCACGCCCAGGAACGCATCATGAATATTCCAGGCTCGGAAGTTACCGGCATGCGCGGTGGCATCCACAACTCGGTGACGCGCGTGTGCCCGAAACCGACGCACATGATTGGCGGCTATGCCCAACTGGCGTACAGCTTTAACTACTACGGCACGGTGGGTTCGAACCGCGATGAATTCATCATGATCCGCAAAATGAAACATGTTAACTGGCTGGATGATGAAGGTCGGGATCAGGTACAGGAGGCGAAAAAATGAAAATACGTTCGCAGGTTGGCATGGTCCTTAATCTTGATAAGTGCATCGGCTGCCATACGTGCTCGGTGACCTGTAAAAACGTCTGGACCGGGCGTGAAGGCATGGAGTACGC